>DATAVR010000124.1:0-37653 GCA_036267635.1 Polyangia bacterium
TGGCGATCTGCCGCCAGAGCCCGACCAGGCGATCGGCGTGCGCCTGCGGCGCCTTCATCATCGGGATGTAGTGGTGCATGTCGACGATGATTCCCAGATCGTTGGAGAGCGCCTGGTCGACGGCCCAGTCCATCCGCCGCAGAAAGTGCTTGTCGATCGCGTAGGGCGGTTTGACCCCGGCGTGCGACGAGATGCGCATCGGCACCCGCACGTGATCGAACCCGGCCGCGCGCACCGCCTGGAAGTCGGACGACGAGATCGTCCAGCCCCAGTCGCCTTCGTTCGGCGCGTCCATCGCGTCGCCGAAGTTCATCCCTCGCTTGAGGTCACCGGTGGCGCGGGTCTGCAGGCGGCCGGTCTTGAACCCCTCGATCCGCTCGGACGTTCCCGCGCAGCCCCCCGCGAGGCCCACCAACAGGAGGCCGACCACGACTGCAATCTTCGCGACAGCGAAGCGCGCGTCAACAGCGAAGCGAGCGTCAACAGCGAAGCGAGCGTCAACAGCGAAGCGAGCGTCAACAGCGAAGCGAGCGTCAAAACAGTGACCTGACATCGGCCGTCGAGCTTAACGCGTTTGAGGCTTGCCACCCGTGATAGGGTATAGGCGGTCGAAATCCGCTCTGGCTGTGCGTCCTGACTACGAGGCGCGCTCCTCGGGTTTACGCCGGCAGCATGAAGAAGACCCAAGGCATCAAGATCAAGGGTGCGCGCGAGCACAACCTCAAGAACATCGACGTCGAGATCCCGCGCGACAAGCTGGTGGTGATCACAGGGCTGTCGGGCTCGGGAAAGTCGTCGCTGGCGTTCGACACCCTCTACGCCGAAGGACAGCGGCGCTACGTCGAGTCGCTTTCGGCCTATGCGCGGCAGTTCCTCGACCAGATGCACAAGCCCGACGTCGACTCGATCGAGGGGCTGTCGCCGGCCATCTCGATCGAGCAGAAGACCGGATCGCGCAACCCGCGCTCGACCGTGGGGACGGCGACGGAAATCTACGATTATCTGCGCCTCCTCTGGGCGCGCGTCGGGACGGTCCACTGTTACAGCTGCGGCCAAGCGATCGCCTCGCAGACCATCCAGCAGATGGTCGACCGCGTGCTCGAGCTCCCCGAGGGGGAGCGGTTCTCGGTGCTGGCACCGGTCGTGCGCGGCAAGAAGGGGGACTTCGCCGACGTCCTCGGGAAGCTGCGGAAGGACGGCTTCGTGCGCGCCAACATCGACGGCGACCTGCATGAGCTGGCCGAGCCGCCCGCGCTGGCCAAGAACGCCGTCCACACCATCGAGGTGTTCGTCGATCGCCTGGTGAAGAAGGACGGCATCCGGCAGCGTCTGACCGACTCGATCGAGCTGGCTGCCAAGCTGACCGACGGCGTGGTGAAGATCTCCCCGCTCGAGGGGGACGATCTGCTCTTCTCCGAAAAGTTCGCCTGCACGACCTGCGGGATCAGCTATCCGGAGATCACGCCGCGGCTGTTCTCCTTCAACAACCCCGAGGGCGCCTGCCCGTCGTGCGACGGCATCGGCGCCAAGATGTTCTTCGACCCCGACCTCATCATCCCCGACGAGGAGGTCTCCATCAAAGAGGGCGCCATCGAGCCGTGGGAGCGGCGCAACAACGTCTTCTTCCACCAGATCCTCGACGCCGTCTGCACCAAGTTCGAGATCGACCAGTACACCCCCTGGAACAAGCTGCCCGAGAAGTCGCGCCAGCTCTTGCTCGAGGGCAAGGAAGGGGAAGAGGTCGAGCTGACCTTCGAGAAGAACGGGCGCAAGCACAGCTTCAAGCGTGAGTTCGAGGGGGTGCTGGCGAACTTGCGCCGCCGGTTCGAGGAGCACGAGCGGCGCCGGCGCGAGCAGGGGCGCACCAGCGAAGAGGACTTCGAGGCGATCTACGACGAGTTCCACCGCTACATGTCACAGACTATCTGCGAGGAGTGCGGCGGCGCGCGCCTGCGCAAGGAGGCGCGTTTCGTCAAGGTCGGTGGCAAGAGCATCACCGAGATGACCGCGCTGACGATCCGCGAGGCCCACGATTTCCTCAAGGGGTTGACGCTGACGGCGCGCCAAAAGGAGATCGCCGGACGAATCCTGCGCGAGTCGGGCGACCGGCTGTCGTTCCTGAACAACGTCGGCGTCGACTACCTCTCGCTCGATCGCACGGCCGCCACGCTGTCGGGCGGCGAGTCGCAGCGGATCCGGCTGGCCACCCAGATCGGCAGCTCGCTGGTCGGCGTCCTCTACATCCTCGACGAGCCGTCGATCGGCCTGCACCAGCGCGACAACGCCCGCCTCCTGGAGGCGCTCACCCGGCTGCGCGACCTCGGCAACAGCGTGATCGTGGTCGAGCACGACGAGGAGACCATCCGCGCCGCCGACCACGTGATCGACATGGGACCGCGCGCCGGCGTGAACGGCGGACGCATCGTCGCCGCCGGCTCGCCCGAGGACATCGCCGGCAACACGCACTCCCTGACCGGCGCCTATCTCTCTGGGCGCAAGGGGATCGAAGTCCCGCGCCAGCGGCGACAGTCGGGCAACCGCTCGCTGACCCTCAAGCACGCGCGCGGTCACAACCTCCGCGATCTGACCGTCCCGTTTCCGATCGGCGTCCTCACCTGCGTGACCGGCGTGTCGGGCTCGGGCAAATCGACGCTGGTGATCGACACGCTCTTGCGCGCGCTCGCCCAGCGGCTCAACCACGCCCGGACGCCGCCCGAGCCGCACGACGGCCTCGACGGGCTCCAGCACGTCGACAAGGTGATCGACATCGACCAGGCGCCGATCGGCCGCACCCCGCGCTCGAACCCGTCGACCTACACGGGCGTCTTCACCCACATTCGCGATCTCTTCGCCAACCTGCCGGAGTCGAAGGCGCGCGGCTACAAGCCGGGCCGCTATTCGTTCAACGTGAAGGGAGGCCGCTGCGAGGCCTGCCAGGGGGACGGCATCCTGCGGATCGAGATGCACTTCCTGCCCGACGTCTACATCGAATGCGAGGCCTGCGGCGGGCGGCGCTACAACCGAGAGACACTGGAGGTGCGCTACCGGCAGTCGAGCATCGCCGACGTGCTCGACATGACGGTCAACCAGGCCTGCGAGTTCCTGGAGAACATCCCCAAGGTGCGCCAGAAGCTGGAGACCCTGCGCGAGGTCGGCCTCGGCTACCTCAAGCTCGGCCAGTCGGCCACCACGCTCTCGGGCGGCGAGGCGCAGCGGATCAAGCTCTCCAAGGAGCTGGCCAAGAAATCTACCGGCCGCACCGTCTACATCCTCGACGAGCCGACCACCGGCCTGCACTTCGCCGACATCGCGCAGCTGCTGTCGGTGCTCAATCGCCTGGTCGAAGCCGGCAACACGGTGATCGTCATCGAGCACAATCTGGACGTCATCAAGACCGCCGACTGGGTGATCGATCTCGGACCGGAGGGGGGCCCGGGCGGCGGCCAGATCATCGCGCAGGGGACGCCCGACGACGTCGCGCGCGTCGCCGCCAGCTACACGGGCCAGTTCCTGCGCAAGGTGCTATGACCTCGGCCAAATGAAGATGAAGAAAAAAATCGTCGCTCTGGGCGTGTTGGCGATTGCCGGTCTGTTCGTGGTGGCGCGCAGCCACGCCAACGATTCGTTGCTGCCGGTCGGCGCGACGGCGCCCGAGGTCACCGGGATGGACGCCGCCGGCAAGACGTTCAAGCTCTCGGCCCAGAAGGGACACTTCGCGGTCGTTTACTTCTATCCGAAGGACGAGACCGCGGGCTGTACCAAGGAGGCCTGCGCCTTCCGCGACGCCTCCGACAAGTTCGTCAAGGCGGGCGTCACCATCTTCGCCGTGTCGCGCGACAGCGACGCCAGCCACAAGGGATTCCGCGAGCACTACCACCTCCCCTTCCCGATGGTGGCCGACACCTCGGGCGCCGTGCAGAAAGCCTACGGCGTCCCCTCGGTGATGCCGGGAGTCGACATCGCCGCGCGGGTGACCTTCCTGGTCGGCCCCGACGGGAAGGTGGCGCGCGTCTGGCCGAAGGTCGATCCGGTCGTCAATGCCAAGGAAGTGCTCGCGGCCGTCACCGACTTGGGCGGGAAACACCCTTAGTCTTGGCGCGGCGCCGCCAGCACCGCCCAGCGCCGATCGCGAAAACGCGCCGTCCAGCCGTCGGCCAGCAGCTTCTCGGTCGTCTGCGCGTCGGAAGGTAGGAAGGCGCAGCGGATTCCCCAGCGGTCGAACAGGGGTCGGTACGGCCTTTCGCCGCGCTCGACCGCGACGTGCTCGAGCAGGAACGGCAGCGGATAGGGATCCTGCCGGTTGTCGACGAACACGCGCCGCTCGGGGAGAAACCAGATGAGAAAACCGCCGCTGTCGTAGTCGTTGTAGAGCGGGCCCTGGCAGCCACGCACGGCGCGCAGGGCCCCCGGCGCGATCGGGCGCCAGTCGAGGATCCCGTCCCCCCTGCTCCACCCGGCGATCACGATCGCCGCGGCGGCCAGCGCCGCCCCGACCAAGAGGCCCAAATTGAGCGCCCGATGATCCGGCTCCGCGGGCCGCTCGGCGCGCCGGCCCGGCAGCCGAAAGCGGAAGTCGGCTCCCAGGAGTCGGCTGGCCGCCGGTCCGGCCAGGGTCAGAAACGGTGGAATGTTTCGCAGCGAGCGCACCGCGATCGGAAACAGGACCACCGCCGCCGCCACGATCACCCAGTCGTCCCACGATCCGGCGGCGAGCGCGCGCCGACGAACGACGAGGGCGGTCCAGAATCCGAGCGCGACGATCCAGAACAGCACCCCGAGCACGCTGGTCGGCAGCGTCGGATCCCATTCGGTGATCCCGATGGCGTATCCGCGCCTGGTCGTCTCGGCCACGTAGCTGAAAATGTGAGCCCCGAGCGGCGTGACCAGCGTGGCCAGCCCTGCCAGCGGCAGCGCGAGCGCCAGGGCGACGACCCGCCGGCGGTCGGCCGGCTCGCCGCGCTTCCGCCAGCGGACCAGCGCGGCGGCCGAGGCCCCCACCAGCACCATCCACCCGACGACCACGCCGCCGTGCGCGTTGGCCCAGACGAGAAAAAGCAGCGGCAGATAGCGCAGCCGCTGGCGCACGAGGAGCCAGACCAGCAGCGCCAGCGCGAACAGCGTGAAGACCATCGGCCGCAGCGCCCAGACGCACGAGGAGAGCGAGAGCGTCGCCACCAGGATGGCGAACCGCGTGAGCAGCGGCCCCACCATCAACCGGTAGATCAGCGCCAGCGCGCCGACGACCGCCGCGGCGGCCACCAGCTCGACCCCCGGCATCCCGCCCAGGCGGTGACCGAGCGCCAGCAAGAGCTCCGACAGCCACTCGTGATCGACGTAGGGGGCGCCGGCGGCGGTGAATGAATAGCTGTCGGCGTGCGGAATCTGGTGGCTCTGCAAGATCGCCGTCCCCTCTCGCAGCAACCAGAAGGTGTCGCTCTGGGCCGGCATGAGGAGCGCGCGGAAGACGAGCGCCACGAACAGCAGACCGATCGCCATCCGCTCGAACGACAGGCCGCCGCCCGGGCCATCCTCCGGCAGCCTGCTCATGGCGCACGCGTTTCGGGGGCCGCCAGCACGGCCCAGCTGTCGTCAGTGTAGAGCGCGTGCCATCCGTCGGCGCCGAGCTGCGCCGTCACCTTGGCCGTCGCCGGCACGAACGCGCAACGGACACCGAACCGGTCGAACAATGGACGATAGGGAGCGCCGTGCTCGACTGCGAAGCTCTGGCGAAGCAGCCAGAACGGAAATGGATCCTGTCGCCCGTCGACGAAATCCTTGTGCCCGGGCGCGAACCAGACCAGGGAGCCGCCTTCACTGTAGAAGTTGTAGAGCGGCCCGGGGCAGCGATCGAGCGCGCTGAGCGCGGCGGCGGGGAACGGATTCCAGTAGAGCCGCGGCGGGCTGGCCCGCCACCCCGCCGCCACCACCAGGAGCGCGGCCGCGCCGAGGCCGAGCAGGAGCGCCAGGTTCAAGCGCGGGTGATCCGGGCTGGGCGCCCGTGGGCGGCGGCTCAACCGAAGCCGGAGCGTCGGCCCCAGCGCGCGGCTGGCTGCCGGCATCGCCAAGATCAGAAATGGGCCGATGTTGCGGGCCGAGCGGATCCCGAGCGGCAGCAGGGCCAGCCCGGCGGCCACCACCACCCAATCGGTCCAGTCGCCCGCGGCGATCGCCCGTCGCCGAACGACGACCAAGACCGCGAACGCGATCGTCGCCGCCCAGAACAGCACGCCGATCGCGGAATCGGGGCGCAGCACGAACCACTCGGCGATCTGTACCTCGTACGAGCGCGCCGCCGAGGCCACCACGAATCGGTAGATGTGAAAGCCGAGCGGCGTCGCGGCGACCGCCAGCCCCGCGAGCGGCAGGACGACCGCGAGGGCGATGGCGCGCCGGCGATCGGCCGGGGCGCGCGTGTGAAGCCAGCGCAGGGCGGCGGCCACCACGCAGACGCCCAGGACCACCCCGCCCAGCGCCACCCCGCCGTGCGCGTTGGCCCACAGCAGAAAGAAAGGCGGCACGAGCAGGTAGCGCTCGCGCGCGAGCAGCCAGACGAGCGCGGGGAGCATGAACAGCGTCAGCAGCTGCGGCCGTAGAGACCAGGCGCTGGAAGCGATCGCCAGCCCCGCGAGCATGATCGCGAACCGCGTCGTCTGCGGCCCGACCATCAGCCGGTAGCTGGCGAGCGCCGCCCCGACTATCAGCAGCGCGGCGCCGATCTCCAGCCCCGCCATGCCGCCGCCCGCCCTGTAGGCAGCGAACATCAAGACCTGCGAGAGCCATTCGTGATCTGGCCAGGGCGTGCCGTACGCGGTGTGCGAGTAGAGATCGACGCGTGGGACCTGCCCGGTGCGCCAGATGTCGGCACCGGCGCGCAGGTGCCAAAAGGTGTCCGGCTGCGCGGGCGTGAACAGCGCCAGCACCGCGACCCCCACGAAGAGCAACCCTATGGCCAGCTGATCGAACGACAACCCGCGCGCGACCCGACCCGGGCCGGCAGGTGCTGTCCTCATCGCAGATCCCGCCATCTCAACTGGCTCCCGGCGCCGCCAGCACCGCCCACCTTTCGTCGCGGAAGCGCGTCTGCCATCTGTCGGCGCTCAGCGTCTGCATCATCTTGGAGTCGGTGGGTACAAAGGCGCAGCGGATTCCGTAGCGGTCGAACATCGCCCGGTAGGGTGCCCCATTGTCGACCGCGGTCGTCTGGCGAATGAACGACGAGGGGTACGGATCCTGACGGTTGTCGATGAAGACCTTCTTCTCCGGGACGAACCAGATCAGGTAACCGCCGTCGTAGAAGCTGTTGTAGATGTGCTCCGGGCAGGCGCGCACGGCCTCGACGGCGCCGGGGCTGAGCGGTCGCCAGTCGAGCCGCCGCGGCGGCGCGCTCCAGAGGACCACCACCAGGCCGAGCTCGACGAACGAGATCCCCACCAGGAGCCCCAGATTCAACCGGGGATGATCCGTCGAGGGGGTGTCGCTGCGCTTGCGACCGAGCTGAAAATCGGGACCGAGCAGGCGGCTCGCCGCGGGAATGGCAAGGAGGAGAAACATCGCCGTGTTCCGGACCATGACGAACCCGAGCGGCAGCGTGACCACCGCCGCGGTGAGAACGACGGTGTCGCCCCACCCCCACGAGGCGTCGCGCAGGCGCGCGCGCCGCCGGATCAGGAGGGCGACGAACGCCGCGGCCAAAATCCAGAAAGCGATCTCGAACGGCGCGACCGGAAGTGTGAGCTGCCATTCGGTGATCCCGTTCCTTCGCGACAGCGCCAGCGACCCGCCCACGAAGCGCCACACCTGAAATCCGAGCGGCGTCAGCGCCGTCGCGGCGCCACACAACGGCGCCACCAGGCAGAGGCGGACGGCGCGACGCACGTCGACGGCATCGCCCCGACGCGCGCGGATCAACGCCGCCACCGTGACCGACGCCAACACCATCCCCCCCACCGCGACGCCGCCGTGCGCGTTGGCCCACACCAAGAACAGCGCGGGCAGCGGCCAGATACGCTCCGCAACCAGCAACCAGACCAACACCACCAGCAGGAAGAGCGTGACGATCTGCGGCCGAAGGACCCAGATCGCCGAGGTGAGCGGGAAGCCCAGCAACATCAGCCAGAACCGCGTCGCCGTCATGCCGACCATCAGGCGATAGACGATCGCCATCGCGCCCATCGCGAGCGCCGCGCCCCCCAACAGGTAGAGCCGCATTCCACCCAATCGGTAGAGCGCGTACGAGAGCGCCTGCCAGAGCCACTCGTGATTCGGCCAGTCCCGCCCCGCCGCCGTGTACGAGTAATGGTCGACCAGCGGGACTCGGAACGTCCGCCAGATCTCCTGACCGGCGCGCAGCTGCCAGTAGGTGTCCGATTGCGCGGGCATCAGACAGGCGCAGACCGCCAGGGCGCCGAACAGGAGCGCGGCCAGCAGTTGCGAGAACGTCAGCCCGCGCGTCACGCGATCATCGATTGGACGACGCGACGTTCGCGCAGGCGCCAGATGCGCCCGTCGAGCAGGAAGTGGTGCAGGTTCACGAAGCTCGCCAGAGCGGCCGTCGACAGGAGCGCGCGCGCCGCGTCCGGGCTGGTCACCGTCATGAACAGCAGGGGCTTGATCATGAATCCCAACACCAAAACGGTGAGGGCGTATCCAGCGAAGCGCCCGCGGCTCCCGGCCCCGGGCTCGCGCGAGGCGTGCCAGCTGGTGAGCCCCAGGTACTGCAGGCCGTGGAACATCGGGACCAACGTCAGATTGAAGAGCGGATGGTAGAGCGCGATGGTGAACCAGATGATCTGCGCCGCCAGCACCGCGTAGGTGGGCCACGGCAGCGACACCCCCCGGGCGCGGCGCGCCCGCGCGACGATCCAGACACCGAGCGTGCTGGCCGCGAGCGCCCCCAGGCCGAGCGCCATCGCCCAGGCGGGAAGCGGTGGACCGGCGTAGGCGCGCCGAACGACTTCATAGGCGGGATTGCGCGCCGGACCGGCCAGCCGAAACATCCCGAGGAGCGAAAGAATCCACGACACGTAGAGCGGCAGGGCGATGAGCCGCTTCTCCCGGGCGTCGAGCCGCGCCCCCTGTCGCAGCGGATACAGCATCGCGATCCCCAGCGACTGCCTCGAGTAGTGATAGCCCGACCAGCCGACGTAGAGCCCGAAGTAGAGCAGGCCGATCCGCGTCGGGTAGCGGACGGCCGCCAGCGCGGCGACGATCAGGATCGGCGGCGCCGCCAGCGTCACCCAGGGGTGCTCGCGGATGACGTCGCGCGAGGTATAGGCCCGCCGGTAGGTCGCCGCGTAGTGCGGCCCGACCAGCAGGAACGACAACGCCAGCGTCAGGTTCGCCGCCACGCCGACCGCCCCGTCTCCCAAACGCGGCAGCAGCACGAGCAGCCCGCCGATCAACAAGGTCGCGCCCGGCCCGAAGAAGAACGAATCGGCGACCGGTCCCAACAGGAAGCGATCGAACGGCGCCGCGGAGGCGGTGGCCAACGGCGCCGCTTCGGCGCGCGCCCCCGTTTCTCGGGAGACGCCGGCGCTGGCAGTGACGGCTGGCGCGGTCGAAACGGAGGTCGGAATCACGACATGATATCCCCTGAAGATGTCGAGATCTTGAGGTCTGTTTTGTCGTTCTCTGTCGCTGCGGCGCGGGTTTCCCTACATCCAGGGTTGACGCCGCGAGCCACCCCGCCGCTGTGGTGCGGTCCAAATTCAGCTCGGCGGTTGGATCGGCCGAGGTACAATGAACGCGTGCGGTTTGTGTTTTTGCTTCATAGGCGAGCACGGTGCAGCCAGCGAGGAGCAACCACCGTCGAATTCGGGTTGGTCGTTCCGATCCTCTTCCTCATATTGGTCGGGACGATCGACGCCGGACGCATGCTGATCAGCCGCTCCATGTTGCAGTACGCGGTCATCGCCGGCGCACGCGCGGGTCTGGCCAAGACCAACGCCACCGTCGGGGCGGTTCAGACCGCGACGGCTGCCGCGGCACCGATGCTGCACCTCACGCCCGGCAGCGTGGTGGTGACGACCTCGGCGGCTGCCTGGATCACGCGGACGACGGGCGACACGGTCACCGTCTCGTACAGCGGCTACACCTTCACGCCGGCGTCAGGCTCTTTCGCCCGACTGACGACCAAGAGCCTCGCGGCCACGAGCACACAGACAATTCCATGACGTCCCACCCGCGAAAGCTTCTCCCGGTCAGAAATCCCGAAAGCGGAGCGGTCGTCGTTCTCGTCGGCATCTTGTGGACGACATTGTTCGGCCTGGCCGCCTTGGCCATCGACATTGGTTACCTCTATCAGAGTCAGCGCGGCCTTCAGGCGGCGGCCGACGCAGCGGTCATGGCTGGACTGCCACAACTGTCGACGAGCCCAACGACCGCTTCGAGCAACGCCAGAGCCATGGCCACCGCGAACGGCTACACCAATGGCGCGGGCGGCGTGACCGTGAGCGTGAGTACGACGAGCTCGCCGACGACCTCGACGCTGACGGTCCAGATCATGGCGCCGCAACCGACCTTCTTCGCCGGAATTTTTGGAGTGCACTCGAAGTCGCTCACGGTGAGCGCGGCCGGACAGACGGCCGCCTCGGCGCCCGGAATCTACGCGCTCGACACGAACTGCGCTGATCTCGGCCTGAAATTCAACGGCGGTCCGACGACGGTCACAGGCGGGGTGGAGAGCGCCGGTACGCTCGGTTTTTACACCGGTCCCGGCGCGACCGTTAACGGCCCGGCGACGAGCGCTTGTGCGGGCGTCCCCCACTATATCGGCGGCGTGGACACCTTCAACGGTGGGCCGCCGGCCGGCGGTACCCCCCCGACGACGGGCGATCCGTTCGGATACACGATCGCCGCTGACTTTCCGGTCAGCAAGTGCAGCTTCGGAACGAACTTTTCGAACGTGACGCCGTTGAACGCCAACAGCATCCCCGGAATCTGGCCATTGGGCCAGGGTCCCGCGACGGGCACGCTCAACAGCGGGATCATCTGCTCCGGTTCCGACATCCAGCTCAACGGCGCCAGCATCACCGGCACGGTCACGCTGGTCGCTTACGGAACGATTGAAGTCAGCGGAACCGATATCAGCCTGACGGCGGCACCAGGGGGCGACAACCTGGTGGCGTTCTCGGAGTCGAACTCGGGGTCGACCAACAACTGCACCTCCCCGGCGAACGCCATTCAGATGGGGAGCTCCACCTGGACCCTCAACGGAAGCCTCTACGCGCCGAACGGTTGCATCAGCGCCGGTGGCGGCGGGAGTAACTTCAACGTCAACGGATCCATTATCGGGTACGAGGTCAACACCGCCTTCGGCGGAACAGTCGACTCGGGCGGCGGTGGCGGCGGCGGCGCGTACTACCTCTACCAGTAACGGTTACCTTCCGGCCACCACCTGCTTTTTCGCCGTGAATCGGACCTTGGTGGGCGTGGCGGGTGACCTTTTCATCCACCATCCGACCCATCCGATGATCGGCGTGAAGTCCGCCGACAGCGTCATGTCCCAACAGGTGTTGGAGGTCGCCGCCGTACAGGGACAAGCAGGCGCCCAGGTGCTGGTCACCAAGGTGACGTTGGTGAGGCCGGCCGAGGTCATGTACGCCGTCTCCGCGGTCTCGGCGGCCGCGATCGCTGCGGTCTTGGCCGCGGCGTTCGCGCCGACCGTGCAGTCGCTCACCGTGGTCCGACCCGCTGCCAGCAGACCCTCGTGCTGGGCCTCGACGACGTTCATCCCGACGTAAAAGTAATGGGCATAGTCGATCAGACCGAGCATGAGCGGCACCAGGATGAACAGACACAGCGCGAACTCGACGACCGCCGTCCCACGTTGACGGGAACGTCTCGCTCTGTCTCGCCCAGGCATCAGGCGCATGGTGTTCTCCCTTCGTGCCGTCTGTCTCTCGCTCGCTCGGTTCCTACTGGCCTCCCGGAACTGACGGAGGCGGCACGTACCCTTCGGAGCCGCCGTGAGCCTGACTGATCATGACCATGCCGCCCCCTGGGGTCTGCCCCTCCTGGCCGCCGACGGTGCGGCGATAGTTCTTGGAGATGGCGGACGCCTCTTGCGAGTCGAGGCTGGTCAGAGCCCGCTTGGTCGGCTCGGAGTCGGCCGGCTCGGTGCGCACGTGCTGCATGGCGAACCAGGCGGTGTAGGACTTGCCGTAGTCCCCGCCCAGGTGCGTGCGGCTGCAGGCGCCGACGGACGCCGGGAAACCGGCCAGCGCCAGCACCGCCAGCCACCGGCGGCCATGCCTCTTCGCGAGCTCTGTCGTCGTCATGTTGGTCGTCGTCCTGGTGAGGGTGTTGGTCAGGGGTTCGCCACGGGTTGTTTTCTGAGATCGGGAGGAGCAGCCGCGGCGGCGATCTCGGGCGGGACCGGACGTCCCAGCACCGCGGCCGCGTGCATCAGGTTCGAGCGGGCGCGAACCGCGGTCGGATCGAGGTGCACGGCCTGCAGGTAGAGATCGTAGGCGTTGGCCATGTCGCCGCGCCGCTCGTAGGCGTATCCGAGGTTGTTGCTGGCGTCGGCCTCGCTGCCCCCCATGCGGAACTCGCGGGCGGCGCTGGGGAGATCGCCGAGCGCGGCATAGGCGAAGCCCATGTTGGTTCGCACCCGGTGCGACAGCGGCGCGAGACGCGCGGCCTTCTCGTACTGGGTGATCGCCTCCTTGAAGTGCTCGCGCAGGAACAGCGAAAACCCCAGGTTGTTGAGGTAGGCGGGGTTGGTCGGCGCCAGCCGGACCGCCTCGCGGTGCTCGGCCTCGGCCCCCGGGCGCATCTGGACGTCGAACAGAATCCCCAGCGCGGCGTGGGCGTCCGGAGACTCGGGCGCAACCTTCAGCGCGGCGCGCAGGTCGACCTCCGCGTCGGCGTAGAGCCCCCGCTCGCGGTAGACGATGCCACGCAGGGTCAGCACCTCGGGATCTTCGGGACGCTGCCGGTGGAGGTCATTGAGGAGCGCGAAGGCGGCTCCCCAGTCGGCCCGCTCGACGAGCTGGCGCGCCATCTCCATGCGCGCCACATCGGTCTGCGTCGTCGGCTTGGTCGCCTGACCCGAGGTGGCGCAGGCGGCCAGCGCACCGGCCGCGGCAATGAGCGCGATCGCCCGCAGGCGGTGGTCGGCCGCCGTCATTTCGAACCCATGATCATCAACGCCGCCGGTCCCATGACCACGATCATCAGCGACGGGAGAATGAAGAAAATGAGCGGGACCGTCATCTTGACGGAGACCATGGCTGCCTTCTCCTCGGCGCGCTGCATGCGCTTGGTCCGCATCCCCTCGGAGTGCACGCGCAGCGCGCGCGACACGCTGGTCCCAAACAGCTCCGTCTGGATGATCATCGCCGACAGCGACTTCAGATCCTCGACGCCGGTCCGGGCCGACAGTCGGTGAAAGGCGTCCGAGCGCTTCACGCCGGCCTGAATCTCCAGCATCGTCTGCTTCAGCTCTTGCGCCAGGAGGGGAGCGACCAGCTCCATCTCCTGCGACACCCGCGCCATCGCCGCATCGAGCGAGAGGCCCGCCTCTACGCAGGTGACCAGCAGGTCGATCGCGTCGGGCAGCGGATTCTCCAAGGTCATCTGGCGATTGGTCCTCTTGTTGCCGACGAAGATGTTCGGCAGGAAGAAGGCCACGGCGCAGGCGATCATCGCCACGCAGAAGCTCATCGGGAACACGAAGGGCGTTTCCAGATGAATGTTGATCTGCCAGAGCAGCAAGATGGCGATCGGGGTCAGCAGCAGCTTGATCCCCAGAAAGACCTCCACCGCGTTGTCGTTGCGGTAGCCGGCCTGAATGAGGGACGTATGGATTCGGGAGAGCTCCTCGCCCTGGCTCGGCGTGGCCAGGCGGGCGAACGGGCGGAGGATGCTGGCGATCCGGGCCAGCGTCTTCTCGGGCGTCTTCTGCTCGATGGGGAGCAGATCCATCCCGTGCGTGGTCCGCTCCAGGCGTTCCATCACCTCGTCGCGCCGCCCCCCGAAGGCGTTGCGGGCGGCGACGGCGATCAACACCACGCAGACCAGCCCGCCGACCGCCGCGAGCAGGAGCTCGGTGCTGATTCCTGCCAACAGGTCGCCCATCAGATCGTCACCTTGGCCATGCTCTTCATCCAGAGGAAACCGAGCGACCACATGACGAATGCGCCGACCAGGAAGTAATGCCCGGGCTCGGTGGTGAAGAGCGGCAGGACGTAGGGGCGATTGGCGAAAAGCAGAAACAGAAGCGTCACGAACGGGAGCGCCCCGACGATGTAGCTCGACATCCGTCCCTCGGCGGTCAACCCGGCCAGCTTCCCCTGGAACTTGTAGCGGGCGCGCACCGTGTCGGCGATCTTCTCGATGATCTCGACCAGGTTGCCGCCGGTTTCCTTCTGCACGATGACCGAGAGCGCGAAGATCTTCAGGTCCTGGTTGTCGGGCGCGCGCCGGGTCATGTCGGCGACCGCCCGCTCGAACGGCATCCCCAGCTCTTGCGCCTCGAACGCCCGACCGAACTCCATCGAGACAGGCGTCGGCATCTCGGTGGCCACCATCTTGAACGCGCTGGAGAGCGCGTGGCCGGCGCGCAGCGAGCGCGCCATCATCTCCAGCGCCTCCGGAAGCTGCTCGGAGAGCTTGCGGCTCCGGCGCGAGCGCATGAACAGCACGAACAGGAAGGGGAACGCCCCGAACAGCAACACGAGGATCAGCGACAGCGGACCTCCGTCGCTGATCAACCCCAGGATCAACCCGACGAAGGCACCCGCGCCGCAGTAGGCGAACAGCCGCGCCACCGTCATCTCGAGCTCGGTCTGCTCGAGGATGTTTTCGATCCGGGCGGTCAGCTTGATCGACCGCAGGAAGGCGTCGATGGCCGGGATGGCGGAGAGCTTCCCCTTGCGCAGGAGGCCCGTGACCGCCTTGGCGTCGGACGTTCCGAGCGAAGAGAGGCGGCGCTTGAGCTCGTCCTTCCGCTTGTCGGTGACGAACCGCAAGGTGTGGACCAGCGCCTCCAGCACCGCCACCACCGTGAACGCCAGGATGCCGATGAGGATGATCTGCATGTCTCGCGGCTTTCTAGAGGTAGGGCTTGATGATCTCGGCGGGATCGATCCCGTAGCGCTCGATCCGATCGAGCGCGCGCGGCCGGATGCCCGTGAAGCGGAAGTTGCCCAGGATCTTTCCGGCGGCGTCGGTCCCGGTCTGCTCGAACTTGAAGATCTCCTGCATCGTGATGACGCCCGCCTGGATGTCGGTGATCTCCGAGATGCTGGTGATGCGGCGCTTGCCGTCGGTGCCGCGGCTCAGCTGGATGATGGTGTTGAGCGACCGGGCGATGGTCTGACGGATCAGCGCCTCGGACATGTTGACGCCGCCCATGCCGACCATCGCCTCGACGCGCGAGAGGGCGTCGCGCGGGGTGTTGGCGTGAACGGTGGTCATCGACCCCTCGTGGCCGGTGTTCATCGCCTGCAACATGTCGAGCACCTCGCCGCCGCGGCACTCGCCGATGACGATGCGATCGGGGCGCATACGGAGCGCGTTCTTGACCAGATCGCGCGGCAGCACCTCGCCGCGTCCTTCGATGTTGGGGGGGCGCGTCTCGAGCCGCACCACGTGCCGCTGCTGCAGCTGCAGCTCCGCGGCGTCCTCGATGGTGACCACGCGTTCCGACTCGGGGATGAACGACGACAGCGCGTTCAACATGGTGGTCTTGCCGGTGCCGGTGCCGCCCGAGATGAGGCAGTTGAGCTTGGCCTTCACGCAGGCCGCCAGGAAGGCCAGCATCTCGGGCGTGGCGCTGTTGATGGCCACCATGTCCTTGATCCGCAGCGGCGAACCGCCGAAGCGGCGGATCGAGAGCACCGGCCCGTCGATGGCCAGCGGCGGGATGATGGCGTTGACGCGCGCGCCGTCGGGCAGACGGGCGTCGGCCATCGGCGACGACTCGTCGATGCGGCGGCCGACGCGCGAGACGATGCGCACGATGATCTGCTGCAGGTGGGCGTTGTCGCGGAAGCGGACCGGCGTCAGCTCCAGCTTGCCGAACCGCTCGACGTAGACGGTGTTGAAGCCGTTGACCATGATGTCGGAGATGGTCGTGTCGGCCAAGAGCGGCTCGAGCGGCCCGAGGCCGGTCACCTCGTCGAGCAGCTCCTCGACCATCTGCTCGCGCTCGACGCGGTTGAGCGGCAGGTCGCTGGCCGCCAGCAGCTGGTTGAGGATCGTGCGCAGCTCGTCGCGAAGTTGATCGCGCGGCAACCGCTCGATCGTCTGCAGATCCAGCTTCTCGATCAGCTTTTGGTGCAGCTCGTGTTTGAGCTCGTGGTGGGCGTCGGGAGCGGAGAGGACGTTGTTGGGACGCGCGTGGGCGGCCGGCTTCGGCGTGCGCGGCACGGTGGCCGAAAAGGAGCCGGTCGACGGCTCGGTCTTCATCAGGCGATCACGTAGTCCCATCGGCGACCTTCTTTCCGAACAGCGTTCCGAGCAGGCTCTGGCGGCGCATGCGCGGCGCCTTCTCCGGCAGGAGATGCGGGATGAGCCCTTCGATGTCCTGCGTGATCCGCGCGCGCGGCGCCACCTCGGTCAGGAGCACGCCTCGGTTGATGGCGTCGATCAGCAGGAGAAAGTCGTTGCTGATGGTGTGGGTGAGCGGCTGCCCCAGCGTCTCCCCCACCACCTCGACGGTGATCTTGGACGCCTTGGCGTAACGGTTGAGCAGGAGCTTGATGCGCCCCTGGTCGTACTGCAGGCGCCCGAACAGCTCCAGGCAGCGCTGGCCGTTGCGCACCGCCGGCACATCCTGGGTGAGGGTCATGAACACGCTCTGACTGCTGTCGAGCGCCGCCAGCGACAGCTCGTCGAACCCGCGCACGCCGTCGACGATCACGAAGTCGTAGTTGCGACGCAGGAACTCGAGCAGCGCCGTCACGTCGGGCCCCTTGATCTGCTCGGCCTCCTCGACCTTGCTGCTCTGGGCGAGCACGCTGACGCCCGAGCGGTGCTTGGTCACCGAGGTGGCGAGGAGATCGCGATCGAGCCGGCTCATGTTGGCGAGCACGTCGGTGATCGAGTAACTGCCCGGGATGTCGAGGAAGGCCAGCACATCCCCGAGATAAAGATCGAGATCGACCAGGCAGACCCGCAGCGAGCGCCGTTGCATGGCCCCGGCCAGGTTGGTGGCGATGGCGGTCGCCCCGACGCCCCCCTTGGCGCCGAAGATGGTGATCACCTGACCGAGCTCGCCGGTGCCGAAGGTGACCTTGGCGTGGGTGCGGACAGCCAGCCGCAGCTCCTCGTGATCGCTCTCCAGCACGAACTCGCGCGCGCCCGCGCGCATCGAACGGAGGATCAGCTCGGGATCCTTGCTCTCGGAGACGACGATGACGATGCCGCCTGCTTGCGCGATGTTGTGAATCAGGCCGAACCGCTGCGGCGTGTCCGACTTCACGGAGACGATGGCGGCGCCGGGATTGAGGCTCCGGTACTCGTCGGCGATCAGCTCGGCGGGGGTCTTCGAGCGCACGACGTTGGCGACGTCCTTGAGAGCGAGGCGCAGATCGGCCTGCTGCGCGTCGTCCATTCCAAGCAACAGTACGGTTGGTCTCGACATCGTCCTTCGTTTCTCAGTCGTTTCAGCGAATGAAACCGATCTCGCCGGAGGGTCCCCGATCCTTCAAGGCCGTCCGGAACGGCGCCCCTTCGCGCGCCGCTTGCTGCATTGTACCGCTGCTGTCGTCCGGGTGCCCGCCGCTGTAGCTCCCAAACAGGAACAGCTGGACGTCGCTCGGGTCATTGAGCTCGTTCTCGGTCGGCAGGTGCGGGGCGTCGTGCGGCGCCACCGGCTTGGCCAGGTGCGCCGTCACCACCACCAGGAGCTCGGTCTCGTTGCGCTGGTAGCTCACCGAGCGGAACAGCGCGCCGAGGATCGGAATGTCGCCCAGCAGCGGGATCTTGCTGACGGTCGATTGAATCTTGTCCGAGAGCAGACCCGCGATCGCGAAGCACTGACCATCGGCCAGCCGGACGGTGGTCTCGCTCTGCCGCGAAATGAGCCCGGGGATCGAGATCCCGCCGATGGTGACCGAGCGGGTGGGGTCGACGTCACTGACCTCGGCGGAGAGCTTCAGGTGGAGTGCGCCGTCGGCGATGACCGTCGGCGTGAAGTTCAGGATGATGCCGAACTTCTTCCACAGCACCGAGATGGCCCCCAGGCTGCTGGACATGGGGACCGGGAACTCGCCGCCGACCAGGAACTTCGCCTCTTGCCCGGACAGCGCCACCAGCGTCGGCTCAGCCAGCGTTTTGGACAGGCCGCTTTGCTCCAAGATGTTCAGAACGGCGCTGAACGGAAAGCTGGGGAGCCCCGAGAAGAACACGGAAAATCCGGCTCCGGGCGCTCCCTGGATCCCGGGCGTCTGGACGCCGCCGGTGCCCGGCACCGCCGTGAATGCATCGATGGCCTGACCGGGATTGGTCACGCCGCCGAGAAAGCGGCCACCCGGGTCCTGGTGGAAGAAGTTGATGCCGAGGTTGCGCAACCCGGAGCGCGAGACCTCGGCGAACTTCACCTCCAGCTGGACCTGCTGGTTGCCCACCACCTTGATGAGGTTTGCCACCTTCTCCGAGTGGAGCTGGGCGACCTCGGCGGCGCGCTCGGGCACCCGCACGTCCGAGACCTCGCCCGAGAGCACCACCAGATCGCCGGCCGCCGAGACGGTGATCTTCTCGTCGGGGAACAGCTCGGCCAGCTGGCTCTTGAGCCGATCGAGGTTGCGCGTGACTTGCAGCGCGAGGACCAGCGGCTCGTCCCGCTTGTTCCAGAGCGTGAGATCGGTCGTCCCCACCCCGCGCGACGTGAGCAGCAGCTGCACCGGCGTGATCACCTTCAGATCGGCGACCCGCGGGTCGGCGACGGAGACCCGCCCGATCGGCTCGGTGAGGATCAGCAGGCGGTTCTGACCGGTCTCGAGCGCGAGGTTTCTGACCGCGCCGACCTCACGCTCGATCCGGATCGCCGGGACCGCGCTCAGCCCCGACTCGGCGGCGACGGCGCCGCTCGATGCCGCCGTCATCCACGACAACGACGCTGCCAGCAGCACGGAGCTCGTCTTCACTAGCGGCCGTCTCCCTTCGAGAAGTTGCGCTGCTCGAACCGATCGCCGCGCAGAATTTCGACGACGTCCTTCTTCGGCTGTTCGCTCGGCAGCACCGGCGGCGGCTGCGCGGCCGCCATCTGCCTTCCGCGCCCTCGCCGTCCGCCGCTGGCCGGTCGAGGGCCCGCCACCTCCGACGGCTTCTGACTTGGCATCGCCACCGGCTCGCCCACCAGCTCGTCGGCGACCGCCCCCTCCGTGTTGACGGGGAGCGAATCGGTCCAGCTCCGCAAGGTCAACAACAGCCGCCCCTCGGCCGAGGCCAACGCCAGCCGCTCGGAGTCGCGCGGGGAGACCAGCAGCGTCGCCACCGTGGCCGGACTGGCGTGCATGCGCGCCTGATCGTTCGCCTCGACCTCCTGCCCCACGGCCAGGACCTTCACGTTCTGCATGAAGACCTTGGTGGTGGTCTCGGCGCCCGGACGGTTGGGGTGCAAGGTCACGAGCACGTCGACCCGATCGTCCGGATGGATGAACCCCGCCACGCCGACGATGTCGTCGACCCGCACCGCCATCGCGCGCATGTTTGGCGGGATGAGCGCCGCCAGCCCGTTTCCGGCGTTCTTGGCCGCCAGCATCCCCGGCAGCACCGGCTGCCCGGCGAGGACGCGCGAAAGCAAGATGCGGTCAGCGACATCCTTGGGATCGCGCACCGCCCCCGCCGGAAGGTGATCTGCCGGCCACTCGGAGAGCTTCAAGTCCTCCGGTTTGATCTTCGAGGCCAGCGGAAGGTCGACCGCGGCGACGACGATCTTGGCCATCGGCGTGACCCCGCCCGCGGGGCGGCGATCGAGGTAGCGGGCGATGAAGAGCGCGGTCGACAAACCGGCCACCAGCGCGAATGCCCAGAAGAGTGCCGCCCGCGTGCCCGAACGACGCGAGGCACCAGCCGCTGCGCGCAGCCGACCGGATCCCATTGGTTCATTGATCGCCACGGGCATCTCCTAGGAAAAGAAAACTTCCAGGGTCCGCGCGCCTGGACGCGGGCAGAGGATAGAACGGTTCATCGACGGACTGCGCCGTAGAGTTTAGATGCCACCAGCAGAGAGACCGGAGCACGCCTCACTGTGCAAGGTCGCACGATTGGCGGGAAGCATCAAGACTGTGTCGCGCCTGAGCAGTCAAAAATCGCCTCTTTAAAAGCCAGTTTGGAAGCGGTTTCAGACGTGGGGCCAGGCTCAGACTCTTGGCCAGACTCAGACTTTTGGCCAGGCATCGCAGAGAAGCGCCAGCACCGCCCCGCAGGCGATCGCCACCCCGTACGGAACCCCGCGATGCTTGGAGCGATGCGAGGGGACGGTCGGCAGATCGCCCTGCAACACCATCAGCGTCAGGTTGGCCCGGATCTCAGCCTTGGCCTCGGCCTGCGCCAGCTGGTAGTTCACCAAGGCCACCAGGCCGCCTGCGAGGGCCGCGGAGAGCGCGAACCAGGGGAGGCGGGCGAACGGAATCCAGGCGGCGGTCGCGGCGGCGAGCTTCACGTCTCCGCCGCCGATCCCTCCTGCGATCCAGGGGCGATAGAGCGCGGCGACGACCAGCGCCGCCGCGCCCAGCCCCTGAAGCACAGCTCCTCCACCCTGGTCGATCAGACGAACCACGATGGCGGACAGCAACACGAACGCGCAGATCACATTCGGGATCCGACGGCGCCGCAGATCGAAAACGATCGCGGCGCCCAGGCCCAGTCCCAGAGGACCGAGATGGAGGATCGCAGGCGTCATCCAGATTTCAGACGTCCCCGCCCATCCTGCGTGTCGGAACCGAGCGCGATCGTGGCCGTTACGGGATCTGCGACTGAACGTTGTTGAACGTCTTATTCATCTTGTTACCGAGGATGAACACCACGGCGATGATGAGGCCTGCGATCGCGGCCACGATCAGTCCGTACTCGACGGCGGTCGCGCCCTCTTCATCCTTCAACAGCTTGATCGCGTTCTTCAACATTGGGTCTCTCCTTCGGGGGTTGGTCAGGTCGTTCGGTCAGGTCGCTTCGTGCCCGAATCAGACCGACCGTCATCGGGCGCCTTTTCTGGCTCTACACACGAAATTCGCGTGAGTGCCATGACACTGGTATCGACTAGGGCCGAACCGACCTTTAGAAATATCTTGCCCCAATCGGCCGTGGTGGGAGCAAGAGGCCGCGGGTCGGCGATCCACCTACAGACGCGTCTCGAAGGGCGCTCGAGAAGAGAAGACCGGGAGAGGAGCAGAGAGCGGCGCGCCTCTCGGGCGCGCGCTACCAGCCGGTGGCCGCGTTGTTGTAAAGGTTGTGGGTCTTCGCGCCGAGAAAGTAAACTACGACCGCGATGAAGCCGGCGATCGCACTCGCGATGAGCGCATACTCGACGGCGGTGGCTCCCGAAGAATCGTTGGCGAGCCGGAAGAGCTGCCGTAGCGTCGCCATGTTTTGCATTGAGCGCGCAACTCATTCGCAAGTCAAATGCCGTCCCCCACGCACAGGCTCGCGACGTGCGCGCGCCTCCGGAGCCACGAAATGAATCGTCGTCCGCCGCTTCGCTGGCCGCTCGCGCTGGTCGCAGTGACCGTTCCCCTGACGCTCGCCGCCTGCGGGCGCGTCCCCGGCCAGTTCGAGATCCTCAACGACCAGGTTCCGACAGCCGCGGCGGGAGGAGGCTGCACCATTCCCGTCAACCCCACCATCTACCAGGGGATGGGAACGCTGGACATCAGCATCGTGCGCGGTGACTTCCAGAGCGCCTACGACATCTTCCCGTTGATCGAGAACAATCTTCCCAGGTCGTCGTCGAACAGCAGCATCGACCCCAACGAGATCCAGCTGAGCGGCTTCCAGATCGACATCGCGCCGATCGGCGCCCCGCCGCCGGCGTCGATCCAGGCGGTGTTCGACGGAGCCGGACCGCTGGTTCACTACCAGGTCTCCTGGGCGGGCGGCATCTCGTCGGGCGGCGGCCAACTCTCCGCCACGGTGAGGGCATTCCCGGTCGGGCTGGCGCAGCAGCTCTCCGCCGCGGGGGGGATCGGCGTCGATCCATCGCTGACGGTCGACCTCACGATCCAGGCGCTCGGCATCACCAACAACGGAACGAGCATGCAGTCGGACCCCTTTCATTTCCCGGTCGCGGTCTGCAGCGGCTGCCTGGTGGCGAACGTCGCGCCCTGCCCTTACGCCGCCGCGCCCGTCAACACCGGGAACAGTTGCAACGCAGCACAGGACCTTCCCGTCGACTGCTGCACCGACAACGGCACGCTCATCTGCCCCCCGACGGTGGCCGTTCAGTGAGCGCACCCCGCGGTCTCTCCGCGCTCGCGCTCCTTCTGCCGCTCGCCGCCTGCACCACCAACGCCAGCAACTATCCCTACCTCCCCCCGACGGGCGCCGGTGGCGCCGGGACGACGATGCCGCCACCGAACGGCATCGTGACCGTCACCATCGTCTCGCCGACCGCCGGAATGACCGAGTCGAGCTCGACCGACGTCAATGTAATGGTGACGGTGGACGACAGCGGCACCGACTTCATCGACACGAGCAGCGTGAAGATGACGTTGGCGGCCACGGGAACCGCGGCCGCGCTCTCGAGTGGGCAGCTGGTCTCGGGCGGCAGCGACGCCTATTCGGGGACCATCAGCATCGGCAATCTGCCGTCGGGGAGCTACACGCTGACGGTCACCGCGAAGAGCTCGACCGGCGTGGCCGGACAGGCGACCACCACGCTCATGGTCCAGGGCGGACCGACCCTGATCGTCAACTCGCCCGCGCAGGGCCAATCGTACAGCGACAGCCTGACCATCGAAATCCTGGTCGACCCCGGCGCCAGCCCACCCGCCGCCACGCTGGGGGGAGTCGTCGTCGTCTGGTCGTCGACGTCGCCGATGTCCATCCCGACGTACGACGTGTATCGCGCCACCGTCTGGTTCGGTCCGCCCCCGACGCCGGTGGGTTCGCAGGCCTTTCCGACGCTTTCCGGGCCCCAGCTCCTCGACGTGAAGGAGAGCAACGGGACCTCGACCTCCGAGGTCCAGCGCACCTTCATCATCGATACGAGCGGACCGAGCATCACGATGACCACGCCCTTCCCGGGCCAGGTGGTCGGCGGCCTGGTGCAGATCTCCGCCCTCATCACCGACGAGTCGGGTGTGCTCGATTCTTCCGTCGTCGCGATCATCGGCGACGACGTGGGCACCCCTGTGTTCAACCTGCAGCTCCAGCCGGAGGGGAGCGGCGTCTACGGCATCCTGTTCGATACCCTCAACCTCACGCAGTGCACGCCGCCACCCGCCACGACCCCCTGCATCGTGTTCCCGACGCTCTCCTTCCGCGCCTCCGACTCGATCGGGAACGAATCCTCGATCGGCTACGACTTCTCGGTCGACAACGTGCCGCCTCTGTCCGATCTCGATCCGCCTCAGGTGCGCGAGCTGCGCCTGGCCGCGACCGGACTTCAATGCTCGTTTCTATTCGATCCCCTCAGCGTCAACCAGGACGTCGGCGACATGCCCAACGACGGCTGCATGGTGCCGCAGGTGTTCGACCTGCGCGCCCGCATCGAAGACCAGGGGAATCGAGCCAGCGGTTTGAAAATCACCCCCATCGCGGGAATCGATCCGGACAACACCAGCATGTACGTCCTGGCCGACACGGAACAGCCGCTGGTCGTCGACAGCGACGGCGACGGCAACTGCGACACCATCAATCCGCTCTTGGTCCCCACGATCGGACCGTTGACCCAAAGCGATCAGGTCCTGAAGATCCGGCTGGCCGGCGTGGCGCCGGCGGGGGCGGCCGACTTCAGGCCGGATCCGACGGTTCCGCTCGCGGATTGCGGCCCAGGAACGGACACGCCACCGCCCAATGTCCTCTGCACCATCGACGGCTTCGAACAGCCGACGCTCGCCATCAGCTACGCCGGCGGCTTGCCGAACATCTGGACCGTGGAACCGATCAATCCGGCGCGCTGCTTCGGAAACCAGTTCGACACGCGCGCCAACAATGTCCCCGATGGTCAGTGGATCTGCATCGCAGCCGGCTCTGCCGACCTGATCGGAAACAAGGGCGTGTCGCGACCGATGCGCGTCTACGTCAAATACGACGAAAACGGCGGCTTCTGCGCCACGCCCCCGGCCGGTGCTGGGCCGCCCCCCGCCTGCACCGGCACCTACGATCCGGTCAGCAAGACCGCCGCGGTCGGCGCCTGCCAGACGCTGAAGTTCCCCAGCGGGGAGCTCTACTGCCCGCCCGGCGGCTGTTAGCGGCCGCGCCGACGGCCGACGCGCTATCCTCGGCGACCCATGAGCGAACCGGCCGTCGTCGTCGATTCGCTGGTCAAGCGCTTCGCCAGCAAGACCGCGGTCGACGGGCTCACCTTCTCGGTCGCCGAGGGTGAAATCTACGGGCTGCTCGGACCAAATGGTGCCGGCAAGACCACCACCCTGCGCGTCTTGGCCGGGATTCTGACCCCCACCGAGGGACGAGCGCTCGTCGCGGGGATCGACGTGGCCGTCAACCCGCTCGAGGTGCGCCGCCGCCTCGGCTTCTTGACCAACACGACCGGGCTCTACGCGCGGCTGACCGGGCGCGAGCTGCTCGACTATTTCGCGCGCCTCCACGGCCTGCCGCGCGCTCAGGCCGACGACCGCGTGGCGGCGCTGGCGCGGGCGCTCGATCTCGAGCCGTTCTTCGGACGCCGCTGCGAGGCGCTCTCGACCGGCGAGCGCCAGCGGCTCTCGATCGCGCGCGCCATGCTGCACGATCCGGCGGTGATGATCCTTGACGAACCGACCGCCGGCCTCGACGTTCTGGCGTCGCGCTTCCTGCGCGCCTTCGTCCGCGCCGAGCGCGATCGCGGTAAGGCAGTGATCTTCTCGACCCACTACCTCGCGGAGGCGGAGCTGCTCTGCGATCGAATCGGCCTCCTCCACCAGGGGCGCCTGCTGGCCGAGGGGACGCCGGCGGCGCTCCGCGTGGCGGCCGGCGACGCCCCCAGCTTGGAAGAGGCGTTCCTGCGCCTGGTCACCGGCGGCGACATGGCGACCGGTGGTGCGGAGCGGGCGCCGTGAAGCTCCGCGAGGTGACGCTGGTCGCCGGAAAGGAGCTGCGCGAGACGTTGCGCGATCGGCGGACGCTGGCGGTGATGGTCCTGTTTCCGCTGGTGGTCTACCCGCTGGTCTCGCTGGTCACGGCCCAGGTGCTGGCCGCGCGGGTGGCGCGCGTCGAGGCGCACGTGGCGCGCGTCGCGGTGAGCGGCCCGCCCGCGCTCGCCGCCGAGCTGCGGCGCCGCCTCGCCTCTCCCGACGTCACTCTCCTGCCGGCGGCCGCGTCGGCCGGCCTCGCCGCCGACCTGGCCGCCAACCGCGTCGACGCGGTCGCCGAGGTCGCGCCCGGGCATCCTCCGTCGGTGCGCCTGCTCTACGACGAGACGCGCGAGGAGTCGACCACCGCGCGCGATCGGGTCGAGCGCGCGCTCGAGGCGCCCGTCGGCGGAGCGAGCTGTGCGCCGGCCTTCGCGGTCGTGGCGGCCGGCATCGCGCCGCGCGCGCAGGTGAGCGGCTACATGCTGTCGAAGATCCTGCCGCTGGTGGTGGTGGTGATGGTGATGCTGGGTGCGTTTCATCCGGCGATCGACATCACCGCCGGCGAGCGCGAGCGCAGCACGCTGGAGACCACACTGTCGGCGCCGATCGATCGCGCGGCGCTCATGACCGGCAAGGTGCTGGCCGTGGCCACGCTGGCGTCGCTGACCGGTGCGCTCAACCTCGCCTCCATGTCGCTCACCGTCCTCGAAGGGACGCGCCTGGTGGCGAGCAGCGCGAAAATGGCCATCCCCTGGCTGCACGCGGCGGCGGCGTTCGCGGTCATCCCGCCCACCGCTTTTCTGTTCGCCTCGGTGATGGTGGCGATCGGCGCGCTCGCCCGCAGCTTCAAGGAGGCGCAGACCCTGCTGACGCCGGTCTACTTCCTCTGCATGGCGCCGGCGCTCACCGCGGGGCTGGGCGACTTCCAGCTCGACGGCACGACCGCCTGGATTCCGGGCGTGGGGGTGACGCTGCTGGCCCGCGACCTCATCCTCGGCCGGGCGTCGTTCGCCGTCAGCTTGGCCGTGCTCGCCAGCACCGCGCTCTACGGCGCGGCCGCGCTCGCGCTGGCCGCCCGTCTCTACGACTCCGAGCGGCTGTTCTTCACCGACGAGGCGGGCCTCGGGCTCGGCGCTTGGCTCCGCCACGTGGTGCGCGGCCGCGCCGACGACGACACGGCCGCTTCGGCGGCCGACGAGCCACCGACCGCCGGCCACGCGCTCGCGCTCTACGCGATCGCCTGCGTGCTCCTGTTCTTCGTCTTCGTCCCCTTGCAGACCTGGCGGCTCGGGCCGGGGCTGGCGCTCTCCGAGTGGGGCGGCCTCGGCGGGCTCACCTGGCTCTACGCGCGCGGCCGTGGCCAGCCGCTGGCGCGCGTTCTTCGCCTGCGCGCGCCCGCGCCGACCGCGATGGCCGGCGCGGTCTTGATCGGCCTTTCGGCCTGGTTGGTCGTCGGCCTGGTGGCCGAGTGGATTCTCCCGGCGCCGAAAGCGGTCGTCGACAGCTTGCGCCACGCCATCGTGCCGACCGACGGCGCGCGCGGTCCGTGGGTCACCATCCTCCTCATGGCCCTGACGCCGGCGATCTGCGAGGAGGCGCTGTTTCGCGGCCCCATCCTGCGCGGGCTCCGCACGCGGTTCTCACCGACCGTCACCGCGATCCTGACCGGGCTCCTGTTCGGCATCTACCATGTCGACGCCTGGCGGCTCATCCCCACCGCGTTGCTCGGCATGGCGCTCTCCGGAATCGCCCTCGCCAGCGACTCGATCATCCCGGCCATGGCGGCTCACTTCGTGAACAACGCCTGCCTCATCGTCCTCGCCTGGCTGCACGCCGACGACACCGACACGCTCGCTCCGAGCACGAAGCTGCTCCTCGGCACGCTCGGTGCTTTGGTGCTCGCGTCCGGGATCGGGCTGGTCTCTCGGGCGCGCAGGACGCGACGCGGTATGTAGCCTACTTCACTAACTTTTCACTATCCGAATCTCTTCTCATGCTACAAACGCCTTCAAATGGCGGCGGACGACAAGGAACTGGTGGGGTTATTGCGCAAGTGCGAGGTGCTGGCCGAGACCCCCATCGACGCCCTGCAAGCCCTCTTGCCCGGGCTGACGACGGGGAGTTACCGCCCGCGTCAGGTCATCTATCTGCCGGGCGATCGGGCGCATGGCGTCCACTTTCTGACCAGCGGGAGAATCAAGATTTCCAAGGTCACCCGCGACGGCAAGGAGCTGACGCTGGCCTATCGCAACGAAGGTGATTTCTTCGGCGAGCCCTGCCTGCTCGACGGGGGTCCGCGCGAGGAGATGGCGGAGGCGATGGATGCCTCGACCACGGTCGAGATCCCCCGCGAGGCGCTCGACGACCTGCTCCGGAACGACGGCGGGGCAGCCTACAAGTTCGCGCGCGCGCTCATCACGCGCCGCAAGGATCTCGAGACGCGGGTCGAACAGCTCATCTTCAAGGACGTGGGGGCGAAGCTCGCCGAGCTGCTGCTCAGCCTCGGTCAAGAACATGGCGTATTGGACGAGCGCGGCCTGATCGTCGGCCTGAAGATCACCCACCAGGAGATGGCGAACCTGATCGGATCGACTCGCGAGACGGTCTCGTTGACGCTTTCGCAGTTCAAGCGCAAGGGCCTGATTCAGACCGAAGGACGCCGGGTCATTCTGGCGGATCAGGAAGGCCTGCGCGCGCTGGCGTAGGAGTCACGCCGACGAGGCTGCGCTCGCCAAAGCGGGTCTGCGTCGGCTTTTACCAGCCGCCGCGGCGCGAGCGGCCGCGACCCTCGCCGGAGTCGCCGCCACCGCCACCACCGCCGCGGCCGCGACCTCCGCCTCCACCGCCGTATCCGCCGCCACCGCCGCCACCGCCGTATCCACCGCCGCCGCCACCGCCACCACGCGGCGCGCGCTCGCGGGCCTCGCTGACGTTGATCGCGCGCCCTTGAATCTCGCGGCCGGTGAGGGAGGAGATCGCGGCCGATGCCTCCTCAGCGCTCCCCATCTCCACGAACGCGAATCCGCGTGGACGCCCGGTGTCGCGATCCATCACGACCTTCACCTCCACCACGTTGCGGCCCTCTTCGGCGAAGGCGTCGCGCAGCTCTGGCTCCGTCACGTTGTACGACAGATTTCCCACATAAAGCCTGTTTCCCATCTCTCTTCTCCTTCGTTACACGGATTCGGCGGTTCGGCGCGTCTCGAGCACCAACTAGGGAGAAATCTGAACGGGCGATCGCCGTCGCGCCGCGCCGGATCCGGAGATCGACGGCGAGGCCTCGAACGAGGCCGGCGACCCGCGGTCGCGATCTGCACCGGCCGGGCCTAGAGTGGGAACAGGGAGCGGCTGACGTAGCACCGGAAAAAACTCGGCTGAACGCCTTAATCCTAACAGCTCGACCTCAGGCTGTCGAGAGGCCGCCGGAGGCGTTTTTAGCCGCGGCGAAGCGCTTCGAGCACCGCGTCGCCCGCCGCCGCCGTCGCCACCGGCGTCGTCCCGGCCGGCGCGAGATCTCCCGTGAGGACGCCACGGTCGATCGCCGCCACCACTGCGGCTTCGATCGCGCGCGCTTCGGTTTCCAGTCCCAATGAATGGCGGAAGAGCAGCGCCACGCTCAGGATCGTCGCGTAGGGATTGGCGACGCCTTTCCCGGCGATGTCGGGCGCGGAGCCGTGGATCGGCTCGTAGAGGCCGCGCTTTCCTTCGCCCAGCGAGGCCGAGGGGAGCATCCCCATCGAACCGGCCAGCATCGACGCCTCGTCGGTGAGAATGTCGCCGAACATGTTCTCGGTGACGATCACGTCGAAGTCCGCGGGACGCCGGATGAGGTGCATCGCGCAGGCGTCGACCAGCATGTGCGACAGCGCCACGTCGGGGAATTCCTGCGCCATCACCCGCACGGTCACCTCGCGCCAGAGACGCGAGGTCTCGAGCACGTTCGCCTTGTCGACCGAGGTGAGCTTCTTGCGGCGCCCGCGCGCGATGCGGGCGGCGGTGCGCACGATCCGCTCGACCTCGGCCACGGTGTAGACGCAAAGATCCGAAGCACGATCGCCGTCGCGCAGCTTGTCGCCGAAGTAGATCCCGCCGGTCAGCTCGCGCACGACGATCATGTCGACGCCGACCAGCAGATCGGGGCGCAGCGGCGAAGCGTGCACCAGCTTGGGGTTGACGGAGACCGGGCGGAGGTTGGCGAACAGCCCCAGCGCCTTGCGAATGGCCAGGAGGCCCTGCTCGGGGCGCACCTTGGCCCGCGGGTCGTCCCACTTGGGCCCGCCGACCGCGCCCAGCAGCACGGCGTCCGCGGCGCGCGCGATCTCCAGCGTCTCGGGCGGCAGCGCGGAGCCGGTCTCGTCGATGGCGATGCCGCCGATGAGCGCGTCGTTGAGCGTGAAGGTGTGTCCCCACTTCTCGCCGACCGTCGCCAGCACGCGCCGCGCCTGATCGACCACCTCGGGACCGATCCCGTCACCGGGCAAAACTGCAATCACAGCACGCATTTGTTACGACTCCTCCGGTTTCGAGCCGGCGCACGATACAAGATGGCCGGCGGACCGCAAGCTGGAAACGGCGGTCACGCCCGCGCGATCGGATAGCGGCGGCCGGGGCCGAACGACTTGCCGGTGATCTTGAGGCCGGGAGCCATCTGCCGGCGCTTGTACTCGCTCTGCTGCACGCGGCGGACCACGTCGCCGGCGATCGCGGCGTCGAATCCCTGCCCCACCAGCGCGGGGAGGTCGAGGCCACGGACCAGGTGCGCGTCGAGAATGGCGTCGAGCAGGTCGTAGGGCGGCAGGCTCTCCTGGTCGGTCTGGTTCGGGCGCAGCTCGGCCGACGGCGCTTTGGTCAGCGTCGCTCCGGGGATGATCTCGCGCTCCGCATTCACGGCGTGGGCGAGGCGATAGACCAGCGTCTTCGGAACGTCGCTGATGACCGCCAGCCCGCCCGCCATGTCGCCGTAGAGCGTGCAGTAGCCGGTGGCGATCTCGCTCTTGTTGCCGGTGCTGAGCAGCAGGCGATCCTGCCGATTGGAGAGCGCCATCAACATCGCGCCGCGCACCCGGGCCTGCAGGTTTTGGGCGGTCAGGTCGGCCGCCGCGGCGGCGGCCGTCGCCGGCCTTTGGGGAGCGAACGCCTCCAGCGCCGGCGCCAGCGTCTCGAGGTAAGCGGCGAACATCGGTTCGATCGAGACGACGGTGAAGTCGAGCCCCAGGTTCTCGGCCAGCGCGCGGGCGTCGGACAGCGATCCGGGCGACGAGTAACGCGACGGCATCGCGACGCCGAGGACGTTGGCCGGTCCGAGCGCGCGCGCGGCGACACAGGCGACCAGCGCCGAATCGATGCCCCCCGAAAGACCGAGCAGCGCCCGCGAAAATCCGCATCGGCGCGCGTAGTCCCGCGTGCCGAGCGTCAGCGCCCCCAGCGCCGCCTGCTCGTCCGACGGATCGAACGGCCGCGGCTCGCCGGCCGCCGAATCGGTCCCCACGCCGACGACGACATCGGCCACGACACCGGCGACGACCTCAGCGACGATCAGATCGGTCTCATGCTCGGCGCCGCGGGCCACCACCTCACCGGCGGCGTTCAGCACCAGGCTGGCTCCGTCGAACACCAGGTCGTCCTGCCCGCCGACTTGATTGACGAACAGCAGCGGCCGCCGCCAGCGCCGCGCCGTCGCCGCCAGCATCCGCGGGCGCAGGTGGCGTTTTTCGATGGTGAACGGTGAGGCCGAGAGGTTGAGGATGATCTCCGCGCCGGCGCGCACCAGCGCCTCGATCGGATCGGCACGGTAGAGGCGGGCCGGCCAGAAGTCGGCGTCGTTCCAGATGTCCTCGCAGATCGAGATCCCCAGCATCCGCCCGCGAAAGGCGACCGGCGCCACCGAGGTGGCCGGATCGAAGTAGCGGCGCTCGTCGAACACGTCGTAGGTCGGCAAGAGCGACTTGCGCGCGATGTGGGCGATGCGCCCGCCGTCGATGAGCGCGGCGCTGTTGAAGAGCCCGTGCCCCTCGGCGCGCTCGCCGCGCTCGGGAAAACCGACCAGCGCCGCGGTCGTCCGGCCGGCCAGCGCCGCCGCCAGGGCGTCGAGCGAGGCGCGCGCCGCCTCGATGAACGCGGGACGCTCCAGCAGATCCTTGGGCGGATAGCCGCTGAGCGCGAGCTCGGGGAAGATCGCCAGCGCGGCGCCCCGCGCCTCGGCCGCCGCCACCGCCTCGAGCACCAGGCGTCGGTTCCCCTCGAAGTCGCCGACGGTCGGGTTGATCTGGGCGAGCGCGATCTTCACGTTGGCGTTGATTCTACCGAGACGCGGCGGCTCGGGGAGAGGCGTGATAAAATAACTCCGTGACCACCGCGAGTGAGGTGATCGCGCGCCCCCCCAGCAGCTCCGACCCGACCGCTCCGGCGACGCGCCCCCTCGACATCCCCCAGGAGAGCCGGATCTTCGTCAACCGCAACCTGCGGCTCGACAAGATCGAGATGGTCGGCTTCGACATGGACTACACGCTGGCTCTCTACAACCAGGCGCGGATCGAGGAGCTGTCGATGCGAGCGACGCTCGACAAGCTGGTGACCGCCAAAGGGTATCCGGAAGCGATCCGCAGCCTCGGTTACGACCCGATGCTGGCGGTGCGCGGCCTGGTGGTCGACCACATGAACGGCAACATCTTCAAGCCCGACCGCTATGGCTTCCCCGGGCGGGCCCGCCACGGCCTGCGAAACATCGATCGGGCGCTGGTGGGGGAGCTTTACCAGCGCGAGAGGACGCGCCTCTCGAGTCAGCGCTACGCCTGGATCGACTCGCTCTTCGCGCTGCCCGAGGCGGTGCTCTACGCGGTGTTGGTCGACTATTTCGATCGCTACGACCCGCCCAACAGGCCCGACTACAGCGCCATCTGGGAGCACATCCGGGAGTGCATCGACCTCGCTCACCGCGACGGCTCGATCAAGACCATCGTCAGCGCCGACTTCGCCAGCTACGTCGAGCGCGACGAGTCGCTGGCGGAGACGCTGCACAAGTTCCGCTCGTCGGGGAAGCGGCTGTTTCTCCTCACCAACTCGGCCTGGGACTACACGTCCGCCGTCATGCACTACCTCCTCGATGAGGTGCAGGGCACCGATCACTCTTATCCAGCTTCGTATCCGTCTTCGTATCCGTCTTGGCGACACTACTTCGACGTGATCGTGGTCAGCGCCGGCAAGCCGGAGTTCTTCACCGACAACCGCCCCTTCGTCGAGCTCGACGTCCAGGGGAACCCGCTCGCCAAGAGCCCGGCCGGGCCCTTCCAGCGCGGCCGCGTCTACTCGGGCGGCAACATCAAGGAGTTTCAGGATCGCGCGCGGGCCAGCGGCGACAAGGTGCTGTTCGTCGGCGACCACATCTACGGCGACATGTTGCGCTCGCGCAAGTCGTCCAACTGGCGCACGGCGATGATCCTCCAGGAGCTCGAGCACGAGGTGACGACCCACAATCGCCTGCGCCCCGACCTCGCCCGTCTCGACCGGCTCGACGGCGAGCTGAACCACCTCGACTCGGAGCTGAACGAACGACAGGCGGCGCTGCGCGCGCTGCAGAAGAGCGCCGGCGAGGTCCCCGACGCGGCGGCGGCGGCCGGCAAGCGCGCCATCAAGGACGCGATCGAGCGGCTGCGGCGCGAGCTGCGCGAGACCGCCACCCAGCACCGCGTGCTCGAGGAGACCATCGACGACGGCTTCAACCCCTACTGGGGGCCGATGTTCCGCGAGGGGTACGAGATCAGCAAATTCGGCGAGCAGGTCGAGGCCTACGCTTGCGTCTACACGAGCCGCGTCTCCAACTTCCGCCTCTACTCACCGATGCAGTACTTCCGCGGCCCACGCGACCGCATGCCGCACGAGCGGTAGCCGAGCCGCGGTAGCTCAACCGCGGTAGCTCAGCCGCGGTAGCTCAACCGCGATAGCTCAGCGACGAAAGCGGGAGCCGAGAACGCGGGCCTCTTCGACGCCGAAGGCGCGCGCGGCGCCGAAGTAGACGAAGACGCCGGCGACGATCGCCAGGAAGACCGCTCGCTCCCGCGCTCGGCCGCCGGCGCGGCCTCGGGCCTCCCCACGGCGGCGACGTCGGCGCCCACTACTCGCTTCTCTTCACTCGTTCCTTCGGGCGCGGCGCGGCCAGCGCGCCGAGCTCGACCGCGCGATCGCGCAGCGGCGAGGCAGCCCCCCGGCGCAGCTCGTCCAGCAGCGTGCGATCGGCGGGCGTGGCGGCGGCGGCCAGACAGTCGAGCATCTCGACCGCGTCGGCCACCGGCGTCGACGGCGCCCCCACCAGCGCGCGCGCTGTTGCGACGGCGGGCGCCACCGGCGGGACCTCCTTGCCTCCCGCGCCGACGCGCCCTTCGACGCGGCAGTCGGCGGCGGCCGCCGCGGCGCTGACCGCGCGCTCCCCGTCGCCGATCGCGTCGCGCAGGATGGCCGCCCGTCCCGGCCCCGCCGCCGCGACCAGAACGGCGGCGCGTCGGATCTCCGCCGCCGGATCGTGCGCCAGCGCGCCCAGGTCGACATCGGCGCCGCAGCTCGGCGCCGTGGCCAGCAGGGCATCCAACGCCGCCAGCCGCGCCGGGAGGGCGGCCTCCTTGCGGGCCGCCAACGTCCGCAGGCCACCGCACGCGCGCGCGACGAGATCCGAGGGAACGTCCCAGTCCTCGATCGCCGTCGGCACCGCCCCATCGAGCAGCGATCCCAGCGCCGTCGCCGCTGCGGCCGCCCGTGCCGCATCGGACGCCGCCAGCTGGTCCGCAATGGCGCCCACCAGCACGATGCCCCCACGCGCGAGCGGCACCGCCGCCAGCGCCGCCTCGGCGACCCGCTCGTCAGCGCCGGCGATGGCCTGCGCCAGCCGCGCGGGGCCAATGCGATCGCCCAAACGACTGAGCGCGCTCGTGTCGCCGCGCTTGCGCGCCTTCACCAGCTCGGCGAACGCCGGCGCGAGCCTGCCTGTCCGCTCGTTGGCGTGCCGCGATCGCGCGCGCGCTGCAGAGCCGCCGAGGACCACCGTGACGGCGACGGCGACGATCCGAACGAAGACGCGGGAGCGAACCACTCACATCAGGGTTATCACCCCTTTGGCGCAAACGTCTGCTTTTCCGGCAGCCTGGTCATCTCCCCGAGGGATGACCGCGATTTCGTAGCGGTGCCCGGGCTCGAACCCCATCACCTGCGTCACCACCAGATCGTTGATCGGCAGCTCGTTGTCACCCGGCAACCCTTCGACGTCGAAGGTCTTCACTTCATGCCGGTCCTTCGGATCGGTCACGTCGGTCGCCCGCAGCTGGAAAGATCCCGTCGGTGGCACGCGATCGAGAAACGCGACCATGTGCAGGCGCCAGAATCCGTCGGCCCCTTCGACCGTCGTCCGCTTCAGCCGGCGCAACGCGTCCGTCATAGCGGCTGGCGTAGGGAACTGGGCCGCCGGAGCGATCAGGACGTCGCTGAAAACCACCTCGCCTTGAAACTGCCCCGAGGCCACCGCCCGCGTCGGGTCTTCGGCGCGCGCCCGCCCCCCCATCAGCGCCAGGAAGGCCGCCACCAAGAGCCAAAACCCCAGCCCCGCTATCGCCGCGTCCCGCCGCATTCAAACCTCCTCAGCCGCCTCGACCGCGCCCCAATTGAATCTCGGTCTGCGGCGCGTGCCGTCAAGATCGCAATCAGCCCGCCACCTGCCCGTGAGGTGGCTGGCCGGCGCGCGCCATGTTGTATTGACGCGAAGTCCGCGCTAAAAATAGGGCCGGCAGCGTCTCCGTGGGCTGCCTATTTGTTTTGTCGGAGACGCGTCACCCCTACTGAAAGGCCTCCGCCATGAAGCTTCGCTCTGGATTAATTTTTGCCGGTCTCCTCGCCCTCGGGCTCAGCAGCTACTCTTGCGCCAACGGCGACACCGCCTCTGGCGGAGGCAGCGGCGGCTCCGGCAGCGGCAACGGCGGCTCGACCGGCAGCGGAGGCAACACCAGCTCAGGCTCGGGCGGCTCGACCTCGAAGGGCGGCAACACGGGCACCGGCGGCACGGGTGCCATTACCGGCAGCGGCGGCTCGACCTCGAAGGGCGGCAACACCGGCACCGGCGGCTCCAGCACCACCGGCACCGGCGGCTCAAGCACCTCCGGCACGGGCGGCTCAAGCACGACCGGCACGGGTGGCTCAAGCACGACCGGCACCGGCGGCTCGGCCGGCGTGAGCTGCAGCGCCAGCTTCGACCCGACCACCGGCGGGTGGGTGACCGCGCCCGCCGCGGGCGGAACCTGCTTCCACGGCTACGCCTACAACTTCGCCGACGCCCTCGGGACCACGATTACCCCGCCGACCACGAATACGTACGGAACGTGCGGCACGACCTGCTCCCTCACGGCCATGGGCATGGTGGTCATAGCGAACGCAGCGAACAGCTACGCGACGTACGCCGGGATCGGCGTCAACCTCGACCAAGACCAATCTGGTGGCACGGCGACACCGACGATCGCGCCAACGGGCTCGGGCCTGACGGTCTCGTTTACGAGCACTACCACCTTGTCTCTGCGGGCACAGCTCACCGATACTTCGGGGGGGATGTGGTGTTATTCGATCACGGGAGCGAGCCCCGTCATGATCCCGTACGCTTCGTTCAACACGAAGTGCTACGACACGCCTATCGACGGCACCGCGTATGCGAAGACCCCGATCAGTGCCTTTCAGCTGCAAGTTGCGGGAGGCGCGGCGGCTGGCAGTTACACCATCGCGCTGACCGGGCTTTCAGAGTACTGAAACGCGCAAGGTTACCCCCCGAGAGGCTCGCCGCTGACTAATTCGTTCGACGGGTAGCCTTACACGACCCGTGATGCCTCGGATCTGCTTCGGTCGCGAGGCGACTCGATTGAGACCCTGTAACTATTTGCAAGTGATGGCAACTGGTTGGTGGCCGACACAGACGGGAGAGCATGCACCGGTGGTCCCATTTCCCGCCCCGACGCAGCCACACCCTTCGTCGTCTCCGGTGCCGCAACTGCTCTCGGGAAAATTTACAGTCGTTGCAGCGCATGCGGGATAGTTCTGGCCGCAAGTCACCGTCTGAGGACTGCTCTCAACTATCCCGCTGCAGTCGTAGTCCCAGGTGATGTTGCAGACGCCGCCGGCGCTGGTGGTCTGGAAGTCGGCGCCGGGGTGGATGAGCTTGGCGATGGCGAGATTGGAGGCGCTGTCGCAGCAGTCGCCGCTCTGCGCGGCGTAACCAACGGGAGGGGTCGTCCCGCAAAATCCCATCGCCTGTCCCGTGCCGTAGCCGTCGCCGTCGACGTCGACATAGAACGGCGTGCAAACGCCGGAGGTACAATCCACCGCCAGCGAGCACGACTGACCATCCTTGATGCCACTGCCGCCGGTACCAGCGCCGCCACCGCCGGCTCCGCCAATCCCACCGCCTGCTCCAGCGACGCCACCCCCTGCTCCAGCGATCCCACCACCGGCTCCACCGACGCCACCCCCAGTTCCCGCCGGTCCACTGCCGGTCCCGGCGGTCCCAGCGGCTGCGCCCGTGCCGCCAGAATTGCTGCCGCCATCGCCGTGACCCCCATTCGACGCTGAGTCGATTCCGGCGTCGACGTAGGGGCCGACCCGCGTCGGACAGCCGAGCGAGACGAGCGCCAAAGGAAGAGCCAATAGAGCCGGAACGAGTCTGGTCAGGTTCATCGTGGCCGCCTTATCGACCCGGACCATAGTTGGTTGCCTCGATCACCTCAACGTTCGCCCGACCAGGCGTCGCGGAGCACTGCGGCGTCGTCTGCAGGTTGCGATTCTCGATGGGTGGTGTCCGGAGCCTAGGCGCGATAAAATTCCGGAACTATGGTCACGCTTAAGCCCGTCTTGGCGCGCGGAATCGGGGTCGGGCTTCTGTTCGGTGTTCTTCTCTTCGCATGTCAGGGACCAGAGGAGTTCTTGCGGAGCGAGGACGTGTCGGGCGGCGGCGGATCGGGAACCGGCAATGGCGGATCCGGCGAGGGCGGAGCCACCGGATCGGGCGGGGCCGTCGGATCCGGCGGCGTGACCGGATCGGGCGGCAGCGTGACCGGCACCGGCGGAGCCACCGGATCGGGCGGTAAGGGCGGCGCGACGGGAACAGGTGGCGCGACAGGCACCGGCGGCACCACAGGCATTGGCGGCAAAGGCGGCGCGACAGGCACCGGCGGTGCGACCGGAACCGGCGGTGCGACCGGCAAAGGTGGCGCGACAGGAACAGGCGGTGCGACAGGCACCGGCGGCGCGACCGGAACGGGCGGCAAGGGCGGCGCGACAGGCACCGGCGGCACCACGGGCACCGGCGGCGCGACAGGCACCGGCGGCAAGGGCGGCGCGACAGGAACAGGCGGCGCCACCGGCACTGGCGGTGCGACCGGCACCGGCGGCAAAGGTGGCGCGACCGGAACGGGCGGCACCACCGGAACGGGCGGCACCACCGGAACGG
>DATAVR010000125.1:0-40179 GCA_036267635.1 Polyangia bacterium
CCCTTTGAGGGTCCTTTGACTTGATAGACGATAGGGCGAAGGCGCGGCCGAGCGCGGCCAGCGCGTAGCCGGCGAGTACGTCGGCGATGAAGTGCTGCTTGGTGGTCAGCGTCGAGAGCGCCAGCGCGGTCGCCATCACCAGCGCCACCCGGCCGAGCCGCGGGCGATCGCGCAGCAGCAGCAGCGCCAGCATGGTCGTATGCGCCACGTGCAGCGAGGGGAAGACGTTGCCGGGCGGATCGACGTGCTGGACCCAGGCCATGAAGGCGTACGACAGGTTGGGGTAGGGGGGATAGAGCACCGGGCGCGGGTACTCGGCGCCGACGAACAGGTGTCCGAGCGCGCCCAGGCCCATGACCAGCAACACCGCCATCGCCGTGCGGTCGAAGAGGCGCCGGTGGCGGAAGCCGCCGATCGCGATCAGGAAGGTCCCCGCGTAAAACGGCAGGTAGCACCAGGCGGTCCAGGGCCAAAACGGAATGGCGTCGTCGAGCCGGGTGCGGAGAATCTCCGTCGAGCGCGTGAGGTGCGCGTGGCCGATGCCGAAGTAGACGGCCGACTGGAGCAGCGCGAGGCCGAGCCCCAACGACCAACGGTAGGCGGGCGAGGCGAGCGGTCCGTCGGGGTCGGAGGGGAGCGTCGCCGAAGATCGCTCGCCCGAGAGGGCCATCGGCGCTGACGACATCACAGGTGTATTACCGCGAATTTGAGGTAGTCGCCCTCCGGAAACTGCGGCACCACGGGATGGTCGAGGGCGGCGCCGCGGATCTCGCCAAGCTCGGCGCGGCGGCCAGCGTCGCGGGCGCCGTCGCGGACGGTGGCGACGAAAGCGTCGCGTCCGACGTGACTCGAGCAGGAGGCGGCGCAGAGGATCCCGCCTGGCGCCGTGACCGCGGCGCAGAGGCGGTGCAGCCGGCGATAAGCGCGGAGGCCCGTTTCGAGCGCGCGGCGGTTGTGGGCGAAGCTCGGCGGATCGGAGATCACCAGCTCGAACCGCTCGCCCGCCGCGGCGGCGCGGGTGAGAAAGGCGAAGGCGTCCTCGGCGGCGAAGCGCGCGTCGTCGACGGGCAGCCGGTTGCGCGCGAAGTTGCGTCGCGCCGCCGCGATGGCCGGCGCTGCCACGTCGACGGTGGTCGTCCTCCGCGCGCCCCCCGCCGCCGCGTAGACGGAAAATCCGCCGGTGTAGCCAAACAGGTTCAACACGCGCCGCCCGCCCGCCAGCGAGCCGACCAGCGCGCGGTTGTCACGCTGGTCGAGAAACAGGCCCCCCTTCTGGCCGCGGCGCAGGTCGGCGCCGAACAGCAGCCCGTTCTCGCGGATCTCGAGCTCCCCGTCGGGGAGCGTGCCGTAGACCGGCAGCATGCGCTCGCCCTCGTCACCCCCGCGGCCGCGCGGCCGCCGCTCGAGGATCGCCTCGACCGGAAGCCCGCTCCGGCGCGCCACCTGGCGCAGCCGCGCCGGCAGCTCCCGGTAGAAAGCGCGCGCCCCCCCGCCGTCGAAGCGAAGGCTGAGCGCCGCGCCGTAGACGTCGGCGTGAACGCCCGGCAGCGCATCGGCCTCGCCATGGACCCAGCGGAAGGCATCGGTCTGCCGCCGATCGATCGCCTGCAGCCGCCGCGCGAGCGCCTCCGTCAGCCGGCGGTCGATCTCGGCGGCCACGTCGAGCTCGCCGTCGCCGCCGAGGATCCGGACTGCGATCGGCGAGCTCGCGTCCCAGAACCCGCGCGCCAGCGGCCGCCCGTCGGCGCCCGCCACCAGCACCACCGTCCCGTCGGCGAGGCGTGGCGACGCGGCCAGCGCGTCCCGGTAGATCCACGGATGCCCCCCTCGAATCGCCCGCCCCAGCCGCTTCCGCAGGACGACCCGCGGCAGTGACTTCATTTCGCGGAAGGCGGTCGGTCGGCGACGGGGACCGCGACGGCGATCGGGCGGGCCAGGCTCGAGGCGATCTTGGCCGCGGCCAGCACGCGCGGCCCGGTCGGAAACACGACGTCGATCTTGCCGGAGCCCGGCGAGCCGGCGACCACCCCGACGCCGAACTGCCGGTGCGTGATCCGCTCGCCCGCCGCGTACTCGGCGCTGGGGGCGTACGGCCGAGAGGGCTTCGAGGGATCGAACGTGGGGGCGGGGAGCGGCGTGGGGGTCTTGGAGGAGCGCGAGCGCCCCGATGAAAAGGTGCGGGCTCCCCGGGCGCCGCGCGGCGCCTCTGCCTCGGCTTCGTTTTCGTTTCGATAGCGGTGGTGGCCGCCGCACCGCTTGCAGACCACCTTGGCGATCTTGTCGCCCATCTTGGCCATCACCACGTGCCACACCTGCCCGCACCGTCCGCACAGCGCCTCGATGTCCTGTCCTACTCCAGGCGTCGACATGGCCGCTAACTTAGCGCGCTTAGACCTCGGCGGGGTCGTGATATTCGCCGAAGATCTCGCGAAAGATCCCGCAGATCTCCCCCAGCGTGGCGTCGCGCCGGGACGCCTCGAGCACCGCCTCCATGAGATTGCCGTCGCCTTCGTGGTTGCCGTCGGCTTTGGCGGCCTCGCGCACCCCGTCGAGCGCCGCGCGCGTCGCCGCGCCGTCACGCCGCGCCCGCAGCTCGGCCACGGCTGCGCGCTGCGCGCGCTCGGGACCGTCGTCGATCTTCAAGGTCGGGATCGCGGCCGCCCCGCCTCGGCCGGCGTGCCGGTTGAGGCCGACCACCCCGCGCGCGCCGCTGTCGATCTGGCGCTGCGTTCGATAGGCGGACTTGGCGATCTCCCGTTGCGGCCAGCCAGCCTCGACCGCGCGGACGATCCCCCCCAGGTCGTCGATGGTGCGGAGGATCGCCTCCGCTTCGGCCTCCACCCGATCGGTGAGCGCCTCGACGTAGTAGCTGCCGCCGAGCGGATCGGCCACCGCCGCCACGCCGGTTTCTTCAGCCAGGATCTGCTGCGTGCGCAGCGCCAGCGTGGCCGACTCCTCGGTCGGCAAGGCGTATGTTTCGTCGTACGAGTTGGTGTGCAGCGACTGGGCCCCGCCCAGCACGGCCGCCAGCGCCTGGAAGGCGGTGCGGGCGACGTTGTTGAGCGGTTGCTGCGCCACCAGCGACACGCCGGCCGTCTGCGCGTGCGCCCGCAAGAGCCAGGAGCGCGGGTTCTTGGCGCCGAAGCGCTGGCGCATGATCCGCGCCCACATGCGCCTCGCCGCCCGCAGCTTGGCGATCTCCTCGAAGAAGTCGCTGTGGACGTCCCAGAAGAAAGAGAGCCGCGGTGCGAACTCGTCGACGTCGAGCCCCGCGTCGCGCCCCAGCTCGACGTAGCCGATGCCGTCGGCCAGCGTGAACGCCAGCTCTTGCACGGCCGTCGCGCCGGCCTCGCGGATGTGGTAGCCGCTCACGCTGATGGTATTCCAGCGCGGCATGCGGCGCGTGCAGTAGACGAGCATGTCGCGCACGATGCGCAGGTGCGGACGCACGCCGCAGATCCACTCTTTCTGGGCGATGAACTCCTTGAGCATGTCGTTCTGGATCGTGCCGGCCAGGCGTTCGGGCGGGATCCCCCGCCGCTCGGCCGCCACCACGTAGAACGCCAGCAGCGCCACCGCCGGCGCGTTGATGGTCATCGAGGTCGTCACCTCGGCGAAGGGGATGTCGGCGAAGAGGCGCTCCATGTCGGCAGCGGAGGCCACCGAGACCCCTTCGCGCCCCACCTCACCGACCGAGCGCGGGTCGTCCGGGTCGAGCCCCATCAGCGTCGGCATGTCGAACGCCGTCGACAGCCCCGTCTGCCCGTGCGCGAGAAGAAAAGCGAACCGCCGGTTGGTGTCCTCGGGCGTTCCGAATCCGGCGAACATCCGCATCGTCCAGAGCTTCCCCCGGTACATGCTGGCGTGCGGTCCGCGCGTGAAGGGATACTGGCCGGGCTCCCCCAGCTTCTCCTGGTAGCTCCAGCCGGCCCCGAGATCCGTTGGTCCGTACGACGCGGCGAGGGGAATCCCCGACGGCGTCTCGAATTTTTTGTCGTCCTTGGGCACCGCTCGGAAAGTCTACCGTCGATTGGCGTCGATCAGCGCCGCCACGCTGGCGACGCCGTCGATTGACTCGGGGTCGAAGCCGAGCTCGGCGAAGTCGAGCCCGAACTTCTCTTCCAGAAACATCACCATCTCGACGCCGTCGATCGAGTGCAGCCGGCCGCTGGAGAACAGCCGCTCGTCGTCGGTGAAGGGATCGAGATCTCCGTTGCGCACCAGCAGATCGCCAAACATTCCTCGGATGAGCTCGGTGTCGGCCATCTGCCTACCAGTTAGACATCGATGCCGAACAGACTGGCAAAAAATCGTGCGTGGACGCGCAGGGGGAACTGGAACTCGTCGTCCACGAACACGAACATCAGACAGTAAGAGACGACCACGCCCCCGAGCGGCAAGAGGCGCCCCCGCAGCCAGCCTCTCGCCGGGGGCGCGGCGCGGCCCGCCTGGGAGATACAGATCGCGACGCTCAACAAGAGACATTGAATGGCGTAGACGTTCATCTGCCGGACTGCGGAGACGATCCCATTCTGCTGGATCCAATGGTCGTCGCGGAACAGGTGGTAGTAGACGTTCCCGAAGCCGGCGGTCGAGAAGACCGCGAAGATCCGTCGCAACCGCGGGCGCCTTTTGAAGTAGCGAAGAAAGGCCGGGTAGTAGAAGAACTGAACGAGCAGCTCCTTGTAATAGTAATAGTAGCGGTTCCAGAAGTCGGCCACGCTGCGCGATTCGAGCGGCCGGTAGGTGTTGCGCAGCGCCGCGAAGCCGGCCATGCGGCAGCAGGCGATGATGATGTGGCCGAAGACCGTCAAGCTGAAGAGCCGCTCGGCAAAATTGCAGAAGATGCTGGCCCAGCTCATTCCCACCGCGAACGGCGTATTTTGCGCGATGGCGCGCCGGGCCTCGGTGATGGAGGGGATGCCCCAGGCGCGATAAGCCACCCAGTTGAAGCCGAGGTGGGCCGCCTCGATGAGCGCGCACCAGAGCAGGAGCTTGAGCCCCTTGAGCTGGCTGACCGCGAGCGCCTCCGGCGTGCCGGCCTCGATCTTCCGCCAGTTGGCCGCCCCTTTGGGAAAGGGGGTCGCGGTGCTGCCCCAGAACGGCGCGAAGGTCCCCACCTGCTTCCAGGCCGGCTCGGCGGGGTTGCCGGAGCGGTCGATCAGCGCGTAGGCGATGAACCACTGGGTGTTGCAGAGCGCGTGCGCCACCGCCCAGGCCAGCCCGTCCGCGCGGAAAAGCCCGGGCCGCGCGCCGACGATCGCCAGGTAGGTGGTGGTCAACGTCAACAACAGGACCACCGGCCGCGCGAACAGCGGGGACTTGGCGAAGCTCCGCGAAGCGGCGTAGAGGCCGCCGCCGAACAGGAACACCAGCGCCTCGCCGACCAGAAGATTGGCGCTCATCCCGGCCCGCGCCGGCCAGATGAAGGCCCAGAACACCGTTCCCACCGCCACCACCGCCCGGCGACGCCCGGGGAGCAAGGTGGTGAGCACCAAGAACGATCCGATGGGCAGCCAGGCCGGGGAGATCCGCGACAGCATGGTCACGAAGGCCGCCAGGACGACGAGCTTACCCGTCTTTGTTTGGGCGAGCGCGACCACGCGCGGGTAGGTCTCGATCGGCGGGACGAGACGGAAGTCGCGCCAGGTCATGGCTGGCGAGCGTCCAGCCGCGCGACCAGCGCTTGGCGATCGATCTTGCCGTTCGGGCTGAGCGGGAGCGCCGGCAGGAAATGCAGCGCGGTCGGGACCATGTGCGGCGGCAGCCGGGCGCGCAGGGACTTGCGAAGCTCCGCGGCGCGGGCCGGCGGCAGCTCGGCGGCCACGAACGCCACCAGGCCGTCGGCCGAACCGTCGCGCAGAGGCCAGGCGACGACGGCCACGGCGTCGACGGCGGCGACCGCGCGGAGGTGGGCCTCGACCTCCTCCAGCTCGACGCGGTGACCTCGCACCTTGACCTGATTGTCCAGCCGGCCGAGGTAAAAAAAACGCCCCTCGGCGTCGGCCACCGCCTGATCGCCCGTCAGGTACCAACGGTCGCCGTCAGCGAGGCTGACGAACCTTTGCGCCGTCTGCTCGGGAGCGCCGTAATAGCCGAGCGCGAGCTGCGCCCCGGCGATCGCCAGCTGTCCGGCGGTTCCGGGCGGCGCCGGCCTGCGCTCTTCGTCGAGCACCGCCAGCCGCGTCCCGGGAAAGGGGCGTCCGATCGAGACGATGCCGCGGACGGAGGGCGTGCGGGCGCTTCCCTCGAACGGCTGACCGGAACAAGCCACGGTCGCTTCCGTCGGGCCGTAGAAGTTCTGCACCACGCTCGCCGGCGCGGCCGCGCTCCAGCTCTCCGCCAGCGTGAGCGGCAACGGCTCACCGGCGATGAGCGAGAGACGCATGCTCGGCAGCCCATTGGGGCGCAATAGCTTCATGCGGTCGAGAAGGCGAACCATCGAGGGGACGAAGAAGGCCACGGTGATCGCCTGCTGCTGCAGGTAACCGAGCGGGGCCAAGAGCTGCGAGGCAGGCACCACGTAGAGCGCCGCGCCCCGATCCCAGGTGGCGAACATGTCGAACACCGAGAGATCGAAGGTGATCTCGGAGAGCGCCGCCGTGCGATCGGTCGGACCCAGCTCGAAGAAGCCGCGGGTCACGGCCAGGAACTGTTCCACCGCGCGGGCGGGCACCATCACGCCCTTGGGAACCCCGGTGGTGCCCGACGTGAACGCAATGTAAGCCGCGTGCGCGGGGAGGATCGGCCGCGGCGTGTCCGCGTGATCGTAGGGGCGCAGCGCGCCGCTGCCTTCGGGGGAGGGCGATCCCGGGGGGGATGCTTCCTCGGTGCAGGGGCTGAGGAGACGCGCCTTTCCGCGCAGCCTGGGCGTCAGCAGCGGCAGGTGCGCGCGGTCGACGATGATCGCCTCTGGTTGGATCGCGTCGAGCATCTGTGCCAGGCGCTCCGCCGGGAGGGCGGGGTTGAGCGGGACATAGGTCCCGCCCGCCCAGCAGGCGCCGAGGACGCCGAGGTAGGTCTCGAGGCTCCGGCGCGCGAAGATGGCGACGCGCTCGACGGGCCTGTGCGAGGCGCTGGCCAGCCAGGCGGCGACCGGCTGCACGCGCGCACGAAGCTCGCTGTAGGTGAGCGCCTGGCCGTCCACGTGCAACGCGACGGCGTCGGGGAGGCGCTCCGCGGTCGCGTAGACCGACCAGGCGAGGTTGAACGAAGCCGACGCCTCCAACCCCGCCGGCGCCGAAGCGACGGCCTCGTTGGTCAGGCGTGCCCGTGGCGTCGCATCCCTCACGCCTCTCTAAAATATCACGAACGCGCAGTGCTCTCCGTTACTGCGCCCGCGAGGAACCGCGAATTCGCGCGCGATAGGTGCCTCGCAGAGGGCCTGGCCGGGCGACCCCCCGCCCGCGCGCACCGACCCGCGCGACCGGCGCGCGAGTCGGTGGCTCAATCCTTGGCGGTCAGGCGCGCGCCGTGACTTCAGCGCCCGTCGTCGCCGAGCCTTCCGGGCCCGCCACGACGACCGGGACCACTTCCAGCGTCAGCTCCAGCGCCTCGTCGATCTTCTTGACGAAGACGATCTCCATCTCGGAGCGGACCGTCTCGGGGATGTCGATGACGTCCTTGCGGTTGCGGTCGGGGAGCACCACCCGCTTGATGCCCGAGCGGTGGGCCGCCAGCACCTTCTCCTTGATGCCGCCGACCGGCAGCACGGTGCCGCGCAGGGTGATCTCACCGGTCATCGCCACGTCGCCGCGCACGCGCCGCCCGGTCAGGAGCGACACCAACGCCACGGTGATGGCGACACCCGCCGACGGGCCGTCCTTGGAGACGGCGCCCTGCGGGACGTGCAGGTGGATGTCCGTCCGCTCGAAGTCGGTGGTGATGCCGAGATCCTCGACGTGCGTGCGGACCCAGGAGAGACCGGCGCGCGCCGACTCCTTCATCACGTCGCCGAGCTGTCCGGTGAGGATCAGGGTCCCCTTGCCGGGCATTGCAGAAACCTCGATGAAGAGGATGTCGCCGCCGGTCGGTGTCCAGGCGAGCCCCGTCGAGACGCCCGGGATCTCCGTGCGCTCCGCCGCCTCCGAGTAGTACTGCTGCGGCCCCAGGATGTCGGAGATGGTCGCCGGCACCAGGTTGGGATCGTAGGGCTGATTCTCCGCCACCTTCACCGCGATGTTGCGGATGACGCTGGCGATTTCGCGCTCCAGGTTGCGCACCCCGGCCTCGCGCGTGTACTGCTCGATGACGGTGTTGAGCGCCTCGTCGGAGAGCTTGATCCGCTCCTCGTCGAGCCCGTGCTCGGCGACCTGCTTCGGCACCAGGTGGCGCTTGGCGATCTCCAGCTTCTCCTCTCGGGTGTAGCCGGGGATCTCCAGCACCTCCATGCGGTCGAGCAGCGCAGGCGGGATGGGATCGAGCATGTTCGCCGTGGCGATGAAGATGACGTCGCTGAGGTCGAAGTTCACCTCCAGGTAGTGATCGGAGAAGGTCGAGTTCTGCTCGGGATCCAGCACCTCGAGGAGGGCGGCCGACGGGTCGCCCCGAAAATCGGCGCCCAGCTTGTCGATCTCGTCGAGCATGAAGACCGGGTTGCGCGTCCCCACTCGCCTCATTCCCTGGATGATCCGTCCCGGGAGCGCGCCGATGTAGGTCCGCCGATGGCCACGCACCTCGGCCTCGTCGCGCACGCCACCGAGCGAGACGCGGATGAACTCGCGTCCGAGCGAGCGGGCGATCGACTTGCCGAGCGAGGTCTTGCCGACGCCGGGAGGTCCGGCCAGGCAGAGGATGGGCCCCTTTTTCCCGGGCGCGAGCTTGCGCACGGCCAGGTACTCGAGGATGCGCTTCTTCACCTTCTTGAGGTCGTAGTGATCGGTGTCGAGGATCTCGCGGGCCTGATCGAGGTCGAGGCGGTCTTGCGTCCGCTTCGACCAGGGGAGCTCCACGAGCCACTCGAGATAGGTCCGCTGGACCGTGTACTCCGCCGAGGACTGCGCCATCTGTTTGAGACGATCGAGCTGCTTGCGGGCGGTCTTCTCCACCTCCGCAGGCATCTCGGCCACCTTGATCTTCTCCTCGAAGGCGTCGAGGTCGCTGGCGTCCTCGCCTTCGCCGAGCTCGTCTTGAATCGCTTTCAGTTTTTGGCGCAGCACCGCCTCGCGCTGGTGCTTGGAGAACTCCTCCCGCACCTGCGAGTCGATCTTCTGCTTGACCTTGATGAGCTCCACCTTGCGCTGGAGCAGGACCAAAAGCCGGCGCAGCCGCTCGGCGATGTCGATCTCCACCAGCAGCGACGCCCGCTCCTCGGGGGAGAGGTCGACCGTCGCGGCGACGATGTCGCCCAGGCGGCCAGGGTCCTTGTGCTGGTCGAGCACCTGCGCCGTCTCGTCCGGAATGTCCGGCGAGATGGCGATCAGCTGCTTGGCCACGTCGTACACGGCCATGCCGAGGCCGTCGATCTCGATCGGGTCCTTGCGGATCTCGACCAGCGGCTCGTACGACGCCAGCAAGTAGGGTTTCTCCTGGACGAAGCCGGTCACGCGGCGTCGCTCGGTGCCGCGAAGAACCGCCGTCACGCGGTTCTCCGCCGCTTTGACGATGCGAACGACCTCGCCTTCGACGCAGATGGTGTAGAGATCCGCGCCGGCTGGCTCTTCGATGTCGGCGTCCTTCTGGGTGCCGACCAGGACGCGCGCGCCTTTGCCGCCCAGCGCCTCGATGAGGCGCAGGGAGCTGGCGCGACCGATCTCGACCGGCATCACTGCGCCGGGGAAGAGCACCAGGTTGCGGAGGGACAGGAGCGGGAGGGTCTTGGTGTTGTCAGCGCTCATGGGTGGGTTGACCTCTGCTTTAGGATGCCGCGGGGGTTAAAAAGATATATCAGATTTGTTTCCATGAACCGGGGGGCCTGGTGCAGAAACGCGATCAAAATCGCCGGATCTCTCCCGAGGTGGCGGTGCGGCGGGCGAGCTCTTCGAGCAGCTTCCGCGTCTCGGTGTCGTCAGGCTTGATCTTGGGCGCCACGATCTCGACGCGGCAGAGCTGATCCCCGCGCGAGCCGTCGCCGTTCTTGACGCCGCGGCCGCGCAGGCGCAGCCGCGCGCCGCTCGACGTGCCGGCCGGGACGGTGACGGTGACGCGCCCTTCGACGGTGGGGACCTCGATCTTCGCCCCCAGCGCCGCCTCGGCGAAGGTCACCGGCAGGTCGAGCTCGATGTCCGAGCCATGACGCTGGAGGTGCGCATCCGGGCGGACCTCGATGTCGAGGTAGAGATCGCCGGGCGTTCCGTTGCGCGTCGGGGCGGGCGCCCCCTGGCCGGGGAGGCGCAGCCGACCGCCGTTCTCGACGCCGGGTGGAATGTTGACCTCGACAGAGCCGCCGCTGCCGGTGCGGATGGTCCGCTTGCCCCCGAGCGCCGACTCGACGAAGGTCACCTCTACCCGTCCCGCCACGTCGCTCCCGCGCGAGGAGCGTGCCCGCGGCCGCCGTGGATCGAACCCGGCCCCTCCCGCGCCACCGCCGCCGAACAGCGTGGCGAAGAGGTCGTTCATGTCGAACTCCCCGGACATTCCACCGCCGCCGCTGCTGCCGCCCGCGCCGGCGCGCGAGCGCCCGAACGTCTGCGCGAAGGCGTCCGCGTCGAATCCCTCCGGCATCCCGTCGGGGCGGACGGGCGCGTGCTTGAGGCGGTCGTACTCCTTGCGCTTCTTGGAGTCACCGAGGACGTCGTAGGCCTCGTTGATCTCCTTGAAGCGTTCGGTCTTCCGCTTGTCGTCTCCGGTGATGTCGGGGTGGAACTCTTTGGCCAGCTTGCGATAAGCTTTCTTGATCGCCGCTTCCTCCGCGTCCTCGCCGACCCCCAGCGTCTTGTAGAGATCTTTCATGCGCGGTTGGTCACTCCATCATGACACGACCGCCATGCGCTGCTGCGGTTTGCGCACGAAGGTGAGCTCCCCCGGTTCGGAACCTCGCCGGCGCTCGACCAGCACGGTGTCGCCCGGATGCAGGTCACCGGCCAAAAGCTTGCGGGCCAGCGGATCTTGGACGAAGCGAACCAGCGCCCGCTTGAGCGGCCGCGCCCCGTATTGCGGGTCGTAGCCCTGGTCGCCGAGGAAGCTGCGCGCCTCGGGCGACAGCTCGAGGTCGAGATCGCGGTCTCGCAGCAGCTTGCGCAGCCGCCCCAGCTGGATGTCGACGATGGTGTCGATCTCGTTCCGGCCGAGCGGGTGGAAGATGACGATGTCGTCGATCCGGTTGAGAAACTCCGGGCGGAACGACCGCCGCAGCTCCTCCATCACCCGGTCCTTCGCCTCGAGGTTGGTCCAGTCATGCAGGTACTGGCTGCCGACGTTGGAGGTCATGATGATGACCGTATTGCGGAAATCGACGGTGCGCCCCTGGCCGTCGGTCAGCCGCCCGTCGTCGAGCAGCTGCAGCAGCGTGTTGAAGACGTCGGGGTGCGCCTTTTCGATCTCGTCGAACAGGATGACGGAGTAGGGACGCCGGCGGACCGCCTCGGTGAGCTGGCCGCCCTGGTCGTAGCCGACGTAGCCCGGAGGGGCGCCGATGAGGCGCGAGACGGCGTGCTTCTCCATGTATTCGGACATGTCGATCCGCACCATGTGCGTCTCGTCGTCGAACAAGAACTCGGCCAGCGCGCGGGCCAGCTCGGTCTTCCCCACCCCGGTCGGTCCCAGAAAGATGAACGAGCCGATCGGGCGGTTGGGATCTTGCAGCCCGGCGCGGGCGCGGCGGACCGCGTTCGACACCGCGGCGACCGCCTCGTCCTGGCCGATCACCCGGGCGTGCAGACGCTCTTCGAGGTTCAGCAGGCGCTCCTGCTCCCCCTCCAACATCTTGTCGACCGGGATGCCGGTCCACTTGGAGACGACGGCGGCCACGTCCTCTTCGGTGACCTCCTCGCGCAAGAAGGACCCGTGCTTCTGGGCCTCCTTCAGCTCGTCGCTCTTGGCCAGGAGCTGCTTGTCGATCTCGGGGATGCGCCCGAAGCGCAGCTCGGCGGCCCGGTTCAGATCGCCTTTGCGCTGGGCCAGCTCGGCCTCCGTCTTGGCAGCCTCGCCCTCTTCCTTCAGCTTGCGCAGAGAGCCGATGAGGCTTTTTTCGTGCTGCCAGACGGTCTTCATCTGGTCGGCGCGCTCGCGCAGCTCGGCGATCTCGGTGGCGACCGCGGTCAGCCGCTTGGCCGACGCCTCGTCCTTCTCCTTGCCGAGCGCCTGTTCCTCGATGGCCAGCGACGTCAGTCGCCGCTCGATCTGGTCGATCGGATCGGGGCGTGAATCGATCTGCATCTTGAGCCGGCTGGCCGCCTCGTCGACGAGATCGATCGCCTTGTCGGGGAGCTGTCGCCCCTGGATGTAGCGGTGCGAGAGCCGCGCGGCGGCGACCAGCGCCGCGTCGCGGATCCGGATGCCGTGGTGGACCTCGTATCGCTCCTTCAAACCGCGGAGTATCGCCACCGTGTCCTCGAGCGTCGGCTCTCCGACGTAGACCGGCTGGAAGCGTCGCTCGAGCGCCTTGTCCTTCTCGATGTACTTCCGGTACTCGTCGAGCGTGGTGGCGCCGATGCAGCGCAGATCGCCGCGCGCCAGCGCCGGCTTGAGCATGTTGGCCGCGTCGACCGCCCCCTCGGCCCCCCCCGCGCCGACCAGCGTGTGCAGCTCGTCGATGAACAGGATGACGCCGCCGGCGGCCGCCTCGATCTCCTTGAGGACCGCCTTGAGGCGCTCCTCGAACTCGCCCCGGAACTTGGTCCCGGCGATGAGCGCGCCGAGGTCGAGCGCCAGAATCTTCTTGTCCTTGAGCGACTCGGGGACGTCGCCGGTCGCGATGCGGAGCGCGATGCCCTCGACGATGGCCGTCTTGCCGACGCCGGGATCGCCGATCAGCACCGGGTTGTTCTTGGTGCGGCGCGAGAGGACCTGCATGGCGCGCCGGATCTCCTCGTCGCGGCCGATCACCGGGTCGAGCTTGCCGTTGCGGGCCAGCTCGGTCAGGTCACGGGTGTACTTGGCCAGCGACTGGTATTTCCCCTCGGCCTCCGGATCGGTCACCCGCTGCGTGCCGCGCACCTCGGCCAGCGCCTTCATGAGCACGTCCCTGCGCACCCCGGCGTCCTTGAGCGCGCGGCTGGCGGCGCCGTGATCCTTGGCGACCAGCGCCAGCAAGAGGTGCTCGCTGGAGATGTACTCGTCCTTGAACTCCTTGGACTGCTTGCCGGCGTCCTCGAGCAGGCTCTCCAGCCGGCGGCCAACATAGATGTCGGCGGTCGAGCCGCGAACCTGCGGCTGCGCCTCGAGCGCCGCCTGCGCCGCCTGCCGGACCTGGGCCGGGTCGACGCCGACCTTGCGCAAGAGCGCGCCGGTCACGCCATCCTGTTGATCGAGCAGCGCCAGCAGGAGGTGCTCCGGCGTCAGTTCCTGGTGGCCCCGGCTCCCGGCCAGCTCATGCGCTGCCTGGATCGCCTCCCGGGCCTTGATGGTCAGTTTCTCGAGCCTCATGAGACGGCTAAACAGGTAAGCACCACGACGGACCCGACAAGCTGCGGCGCGTGACGGTTCGACCACCCCGGCTATCGACAAGCGAACGGTTCCGAGTAGATTCCGATAGGTGTCATACCTGGTCCTGGCCCGGAAGTACCGGCCGCAGCGGTTCTCGGAGCTGATCGGGCAGGAGCACGTCGCCCGCACGCTGACGAATGCCATCGCCCAGGATCGCGTCCACCATGCTTTTCTCTTCACCGGGGCGCGCGGCGTCGGCAAAACCAGCGCGGCGCGCATCCTGGCCAAGGCGCTTTCGTGCGAAAAGGGCCCGACGGCCGAGCCGTGCGGCGTCTGCGACATCTGTCAGGAGATCGCGGGTGGGCGTTCGGTCGACGTCATCGAGATCGACGCCGCTTCGAACACCAAGGTCGAGGAGACCAAGTCGGTCCTGGAGGGGGTCCGCTACCTGCCGGCGCGGGCGCGGCGCAAGGTCTACATCATCGACGAAGTGCACATGCTGTCGGCGCACTCCTGGAACGCGCTGCTCAAGACGCTGGAGGAGCCGCCGCCCCACGTGGTGTTCGTGTTCGCCACCACCGAGGTGCACAAGATCCCGGCCACGATCCTGTCGCGCTGCCAGCGCTTCGACTTCAAGCTGATCTCGACCGCACGGCTGACCACCCACCTGACGGAGATCTTGCGCGCCGAAAAGATCGACGCCGCGCCCGAGGCGGTCCGGCTGGTGGCCCGGCAGGCGGCCGGGTCGGTGCGCGACGGCCTCTCGCTGCTCGACCAGACGATCGCCTACGTCGGGACCGAGCGGTTGACCGCCGAGGTGACTGCCGACGTGCTCGGCATCGCCGACCGGCAGCTGCTCGTCGGCCTGGCCACGGCGGTGCTCGATCGCGATCCCGGGAACGCGCTGCGCCTCATCGCGCGCGCCGCCGACCGGGGCGTCGACCTCGGGCAGCTCGGGCGCGCGTTCCTGGGGTTCCTGCGCGACCTCGAGGTGATCGCCTCGGTGAAGCCGGCGCCGGGCGTCGAGCTGGCCGATCTGATCGACGCGACGCCGGAGGAGATCGACGAGGCGCGCGGGCTGGCCGAGCGCGCGGGGGCGGGCCTGGGGACGGTGCTGTTCGACCGCTGGGCGCGCGCGGTCGACGAGGCGTCGCAACTGCCGACGCCTCGGCTCCTGTACGAGATGGCGGCCATCGATCTGTGCGCGGCGGAGCCGATGGTGCCGCTCGGCGATCTGTTGCAGCGCCTCGACGATCTCGAGGGGCGCCTGCGGGGCATGCGCCCAGCGGCTGTCAGCGGCACAGGCGGCGGCGCGGGACCGGCCCCTGGTCCGACGGCCCCGAAGGCCAAGCCTGCCGCCAGCGGGCCGCGAGCCTGGGGCGCCCCGGCTGCCACGACGGCGGCCGCCACTCCGACGCCTCCCACTCCGGCGCTTGCGTCGACCCCGGCCACGGCTGCGCCGGCCTCGCCGCCCTCCGCTCCTGCTGCCGCGGCGGCCACTCCGGCAGCGCCGGAGGTTCGGACCGCGCCAGCCGCCAGCTCTGACGAGGCCTGGCGGCGCGTGCTGGCGACCTTCGAAAAGAAGAGCATGTCGCTGGGCGCGATGCTGGCGCACGCCGATGTGGTGGCGCTGACGGCAGGCGGCTTGACGCTTTCGTTCGCCCAGAAACGCGACGCCGACCGGGCCGAGCGCGACGCGGCGGAGATCGAGGCCGTGGTTTCGTCGGTGCTCGGCAAGCCGATCAAGCTGACGGTGGTGGTGGGCGCCTCCGCCGCCAACGGCACGGCGGTGCGCTCCGAGATCGGCCAGCAGCACGAGGCGGCGTCCGCAGACCGCAAGGCGCGCGAGGCCGAGGCGCGCCAGCATCCGCTCATCCGCAGCGCCCAGGACGTCTTCGGCGCCTCGCTCAAGGAGATCAAGACCTGATGTCGATCCCCGATCTCAAGGGGCTGCTCGAAACGGCCCAACGGATTCAGACCGAGGTGACGCGGGTGCGCGAGGAGCTCGGGCGCAAGACCGTGGTCGGCGAAACGGGCGGCGGCCTTTGTCGCTGCACCGCCAACGGCAAGGGGGAGATTCTCTCGCTCACCATCGACGCCGCCATCGTGGGCGACAAGAAGATGATCGAGGACCTGGCGGCCGGTGCGGTGAACATCGCGCTCCAGCGGGCGCGCGAGATGGCCGAGGCGGAGCTGGCGCAGGTGACCGGCGGGCTCCCCGTGCCGCCCGGGATGTTCGGGGGGTAGGCGATGTTCGCCTCGCCGATCGCGCGCCTCGTCCAGCAGCTGGCCAAGCTGCCCGGCGTCGGGGAGAAGACGGCCGCGCGGCTCGCTTTTCACATCCTGCGCGCCTCGCCCGAAGACGCCGCGGCGCTGGCGGCTGCCATCGGCGAGGTGCGCCAGAAGATCCACTTCTGCTCGATCTGCTGCGATCTGACCGAGGCCGACCCCTGCGGGATCTGTCGCGATCAACGGCGCGACGGGGCGCTCGTCTGCGTGGTGGCGCAACCGCAGGACCTGATCGCCGTCGAACGGGCGGGGGGCTACCGCGGCCGCTACCACGTGCTGCACGGGCTGCTCTCCCCGCTCGACGGCATCGGGCCGGACGACCTGCGGGTGACGGAGCTGGTCCGGCGCTGCGGCGACGGCGTCATCCAGGAGGCGATCCTGGCGACCAGCCCCAGCGTCGAAGGGGAGGCGACGGCGGTCTACCTGGCCAAGCTGCTCCGCCCGCTCGGCGTGCGGACCACGCGGATCGCCACCGGTGTCCCGATGGGCGGCGAGCTCGAGTACGCCGATCAGGCGACGCTCGCCCGGGCCATCGACGGCCGGCGCGAGATATAGGCCCGCGGCAGCCACCGGGGTGGCGCGCCTTCGGGTGGCGCGCCTTCAGGATTCCACGCCGGCGGCCGACGTTAGGGAGTGGACCTAGGGAGTGGACGTTCGTTTCACCGACGACGCAGCTGGGGTACAATGCTTGAAACCCGGTTTCGCGAATGATATTCGTGAGCATTCCGGACTGGTGAGGAGCGCGATGAGTGGCCCCGATGTGATGTTTCCCGAAGAGCAGCAGCAGATGACCCTCGTCTGCGCGCGACTCGCTCGGGACGCCAACGCGAAAGCAGTGTTGCTCATCGGCCGCGACGGCCAGCCGATCGCCGACGCCGGCGACGTCGACGAGCTGGACGTGACGTCGCTGTCGTCGCTGACGGCCGGCAACGTCGCCGCCACCGGCGGCATCTCCAAGATCCTCCGCGAGAAGGACTTCTCCAGTCAGTTCCACGAGGGGGAGAAGACCAACATCCACATCACGCTGGTGGGGGGCCGCGCGATCTTGCTCGTTCTCTTCGACGAGCGGTCGTCGCTGGGCCTGGTCCGGCTGCGCGTTCGGAAGTCTTCCGACGAGATGGTGCGGCTCTTCGATCAGGTTGCGAAGAAAGCCGCCTCCAAGAGCCAGCCGTCGATCCTGACGGAGATCACCGACAGCGACATCGACAACCTCTTCAATGATTGACTTGGACCCCTGGGAGGGTTCCAAACCTCCCGCGACGAGCTCCGGCGGCGAAGCCGCCTTCAGTCACGCGCGCGCTGACCTCCGTGGGCGGTTCGCGCCATGAGCTTCATCAACTACTCGTCGCGCGAGATCAACTGCAAGTTGGTCTATTACGGACCGGGCCTGTGCGGGAAGACCACCAACCTGCACTACATCTACGCGAAGACCAGCCCCGACGCGAAGGGGAAGATGATCTCGCTCGCCACCGAGACCGAGCGGACGCTGTTCTTCGACTTCCTGCCGCTCTCGCTGGGGGAGATTCGCGGGTTCAAGACGCGGTTCCACCTCTATACCGTCCCCGGCCAGGTCTTCTACGACGCCAGCCGTAAGCTGATCTTGAAGGGCGTCGACGGCGTGGTCTTCGTGGCCGACTCGCAGATCGAGCGCATGGAGGCGAACATCGAGTCGCTGGAGAACCTGCGTCTCAACCTGACCGAGCAGGGCTACAACCTCGACAAGCTCCCCTACGTCGTCCAGTACAACAAGCGCGACCTGCCGAACGCGGCGCCGCTCGAGCAGCTGCGCGAGGTGTTGAACCCGACGAAGGCGCCCGAGTTCGAGGCCTGCGCGACCAGCGGCGCCGGCGTATTCGACACGCTCAAGGCCGTCGCCAAGTCGGTCCTGACCGAGCTCCGCCGCGGGCAGTAGCTCGGGCCGGGTTGGCGACCGCCGACTGCTTTCCGCAGCGGAGCGGCGCTATCTGGCCCACGAGGACAAGAGCTGGAGCCTGACCGACTGACTGCATCGGCATGGAGCTCATGCGGTCGAGGCGGCTGGAGCGGGCTGCCACGGCCGATGCCGGTTTTCTGCAGGCCCGGTTCCGCATCCTACTGAGTCATCGCCCGAGCTAGCTCTCTCAGGCCTTGCGGAGGCAGAAGGTCGCGAACAGGCCGGCCAGGGCTGCCTGGCCGCCGAGCCAATAGGGCTCGAGCGCGTCCGGGACGAAGCGGAGGTCGACGGTGTGGGCGATCGCCGCGAAGAGCAGCGCGCCCGCCACGCCGAAGCCGAACCCCGCCAGCGCCGGGCGCAGGCGGCGCACACCGTAGAGGAGCAGCGTCAGCAGCACCGGCAGCGCCGCGCTGTAGATCAAGGTGGCGCTCGTCGATCCGCAAGCGAGGTCGGTGAACCCGCCCGAGAGCGCGCCGGCCACTGCGTGCGCGTGCGGCCACGACAGTGGAATGGCCCAGGTCAGATCGATCCCGGAGGCACCGACCACGAAGGCCGCCAGCGCGCCCCAGCCGAGCCTGCCGACGGCGATCCCGCGGCGGCGCGTGAGCGCGAGGCCGAGCAGGCCGGCGGCCAGGCCGAGGCCCAGCTCCTCGGCGCCGCGCCCGTCGCGCGCCTTGCGGAGCGCCGCCGACGCGTCGACGATGCCGGCGCCGTAGTGGTCGTCGATCCGCGTGCCCGCCGTGGCGTCGCGCCCCTGGGGCTTGCGCGCCGTGGCCAGCAGAATCTCCTCGACCGCGTCCGGTTTCCGCACGCCGGCGCCGACCACCAGCGCCGCGACGCCCGCCACGTGTGGCGAGGCCATCGACGTCCCCATGAAGTAGAGGTAGTCGGTGTGGCTGATGTTGCCCGGGACGATCGTGTGTTGCAGGACGCCGCCCTGCGGGTTGCCGCGCGTGTTTCCGCCCGGCGCCGCCAGATCGACCTCCGGACCCCAGTTAGAATAGAAGGTCGTGGCCTCATCCTGCTGGGTGGCCCCGACGGCGATGACCCCCGGGTAGCGCGCCGGATACCCGACCTTGCCCCGACCGTCGTTCCCGGCCGCCGCGACGATCACCACCCCCTTCTTGTGCGCGTACGTCACCGCGCTGGCGATGGTGCTGACCGGGAACGGACCGCCCAGGCTCATGTTGATGACGTTGGCGCCGTGGTCGGCGGCCCAGCGGATGGCCTGCGCGATGCCGCCCATCGACCCCGAGCCACGCGCCGACAGCACCTTGAGCGGCATGATGGTCGCGCCATAGGCGACGCCGGCCACGCCGATCTTGTTGTTGGTCGACTCGGCGATCGTCCCGGCGACGTGGGTCCCGTGGCCGTGGTCGTCGGCGGCGTTGGCGTTGTTGGCGATGAAGTTGTAGCCGGGAACGAACTTGGTGTCGGCCAGATCTCCGACCTTGGTGACGCCGGTGTCGATGACGGCGACCACCGCCCCCTTGCCGTTCCCCTGCCTCCAGGCGGCGGGCATTCCGATCTGGCGCAGGTGCCATTGGTACTTGAAGCAGGCGTCGTTGGGAAAGCTGCCAGCATCGTCGGCCTTGGCGCCGCACTCGGTCTCGAGCGACCCCGTGGTCTCGGCGGTCTCTTCCTGCATCTCCTCGTCCGGCGGAATCGTGGCCAGCGAATCGTAGTCGACGCTCTCCACCTCCGGATCGCGGGCCAACCTGGCGCGCGCCGCCGTCGCCGCGTCGGCGTCGGCGAAGTCGATCGTATAAAGCCCGTCGACCTTCGAGTAGTCGCTGAACGGCACCTCCTGGTAGCCGGTGGCGGCCAACGCCTCCTGGGAGACGCCGTCGCGGAAGTCGACCAGCAGCCGGGTGGGGCGCAGCCCGGCCTCTTCGGCCAGCGCCTCCTCCGTCACTGCCGGTTTCGCGGCCGGCCGATGCGGCGAGGCTCCGTGCCAGAGCAGGCCGGCACCCCCCACCGCCGCCACGAAACCGACCCAAGGCAACGAGGCAGACGCCCAGGCAGACGGAGACAGCAGGCTCGACTTGCGCATAGTGGAATTATACGGCCGGGTCGGGAACTTCGCAGGCCCCGTCGGTCACTTAAGTCGGTCACTTAAATAGGAGGTCCCGGGGCGTGATACATTGCCGGCTGTCTTTGGCTGGGACCTTCCGGGTTCCGCCGCCTCGCGAAAACTGCCGAAACCGCCTTGGGAAAATCGGTCCTCACGCTCCGCATCGTCGCCTCGCTCGCCGGCCTGGCGCTGCTGGCGGCCGCCGCCCCCGCGCGTGCCCAGGACGACTCAGCCGTGGTCGAGAAGATCACCAAGCTCAACAAGAAGGCGGTCGACGAGTTCGAGAACCTGAACTTCGACCAGGCGCGTAAGATCCTCAAGGACGCCCTCGATGCCTGCTCGCGGGCGGGGCTCGACAACAGCCAGGTCGCCGCGCGCACGCACGTCCACCTGGGCGTGGTCTTGTTCGCCGGCTTCAAGCAGAAGGACGACGCGCTGGCGGAGTTCAAGAAGGCGCTGGAGATCGCCCCCGAGGTCAAGCTCGACAAGCTGCTGGCGACGCCGGAGATCCAGGAGGTCTTCGATCAGGCGGTCTCGGAGCAGAAAGGCGCGGGCACCGAGAAAGAGAGCCCCCCGCCCTCGGGCGACGCCATCACGCATGAGCCGGTGACGCGCGCCGCGCAGGGCACGCCGATCCAGATCAGCGCCACGCTCGACTCGGCGCTGAAGCCCAAGAAGGTCGTTCTCTCCTTCAGCGCCGACGGCTCCGAGGACTTCGGTGAGCGGGAGATGAAGGAAGCGTCGCCCGGCAACTGGATGGGCGAGATCCCCGCCTCGGCGACCGAGGGGGCCAAGGTCTCGTACTACATCGAGGTCGACGGCGAAGGCGACCAGGTGCTGGCGACCAAGGGCTCTGCGGCCGCGCCGCTGGTCGTGGTGCTGCGCGGCGCGGTCGGCCTCAAACCGAAGGCGCCGCCGCCGCCGCCCAAGGAGAAGGAGTCCGAAGGCCCGACCTGGTACTTCGCGTTCGGCCTCGGCAGCGGCTTCGGCTGGACGACCGGGCAAGGGGAGATCAACAAGGGGAACACCATGTCGGTGGGGAAAACTGGGCTCCCCAATGACCTCCCCCCCGGCGACAAGGTCAGCCCGGGCGGGTTCGCCTGGGCCCGCCTGGGCCAGATCGCGCCCGAGGTCGGCTACTTCCTCAGCCCCGATCTGATGGTGTCGGTGCAGCTCCGGCTTCAGTTCGTGACCGGCGCGACCCCCTTCTACGCAGTGTCGACCGACACCACCACCTGCGGGGCGAGCATGCTCTGCGCGGCGCCGTCGCTGGCCGTTGCCGGGTTCGCGCGGGCCCACTATTTCTTGCACCTCGACGACAGCGATCTGCACCCGTTCGTCGCCGGCATGGTGGGCGGCGGGACGATCCGGCACGTCGCCACGTTCAACGCGCTCCCCCGCTGCGGCCTCGACATGCACACCACCTGCGTCGACACCATCACCGCCGGGCCCGTCTTCGTCGGTGTCGGCGGCGGGATCTTCTACAACCTGTCACCCGCGTTCGCGCTGACCAGCGAGGCCGACATGGCCGCCGGCTTCACGAACTTCACGCTCAACTTCGACATCAACGTCGGCGTCGCCGTAGAGTATTAGCCCGGTTTCGCGATCTCGGTCGCGAACAGGCGGGCGAGGGCGTAGATGGAGAGCTGGGGGTTGACGCCCAGGCTGGTCGGGAAGACCGAGCCGTCGGCGATCCAGAGGTTTTCGAGCTGGTGGTGGCGTCCGCGGGAGTCGACCACCGACCGGGCCGGATCCTCGCCCATCGCGGCGCCCCCCATCTGGTGGGCCGAGAACATGGTGTGGAGGTTGGGGCCGAACGGCGCCGCCGCGATGGCGCCGAGGTCGGCCTCGCTGCGGATGACGAGCGGCGTCTCGTGCAGGGTCATCACCTCGCGCGCGCCGGCGGCGAGCTGCAGCCGCGCCATGTCGGCGATCGCGGCGACGGCCGCCTCGCGCAACGAGGCGTGCAGCGGGTATCCGAGCTTGATTCGGCCGTCGCCGTTGACCTCGACGACACCCCCTTCGTCGTCGTGGTGGCCGTCGATGAGAAGCGCGATGGTCGACTGCGCGAAGGCGAGCCGCTCGACGATCTTGCGGTGCGTGTCGCCGAAGCCGGGGAACGCCAGCGCGGCCAGCATCGGGTGAACCGGCGCGGTCTCGAGAAAGTAGCCGACGCGCTCGCCGCGATCGGCGAAGTGGTGGACCGACACCGACTGGGGCGGCCCGTAGAACGCCTCGATCGGCTGGTCGTAGAAGGCGACGATCGGGACCGTGGGGTGAAGGAAGGTGCGGCGGCCGACCTGGCCGCTGTCGGTGCCGGCCTTCGAGCGCAGGAGCAGCGCCGGGGTGTTGATGGCGCCGCCCGCCAGGACGATCCCGCGGCGCGCGTAGGCGACGAAGCGACCGCGCGGGCGGTCGCTCGCCCGATCGAGCACGTCGGCGACGACGGCGCGCGCGCGGCCCCGATCGGTCTCGACCAGCTTGGCGCGGCAGTCGGAGTAGACGTCGGCGCCGGCGGCGATCGCGTCGGCCAGGTAGGTCGTGCGCGAGGTGCGCTTGGCGTCGAGCGGGCAGCCCATGCCGCAGTACCCGAGCCGTGCGCATCCTTTGACGCTGCGGTGGATCAGCTCCGGCCGCCACCCCAGCTTGGCGGCGCCCTCCTGCAGCTTGCGGTTGTTGTTGTTGACGTCGTCGGGGTCGCCGACGCCGACGTCGAGCCGCTGCTCCGCCGCGGCGAAGTGCGGCGCCAGCGTCGCCGCGTCGAGGCCGCGCACGCCGTGTCGCGCCGCCCAGAGCGCCAGCGTCCGCTCGGGCGTCCGAAACGACGACGTCCAGTTGACCGTCGTCCCGCCGCCCACCGAGCGCCCCTGCAGGATCAGGATCGCCAGATCGTCGGTGGCCCGGTTGCCGTGCTCCTGATAGAGCGCCGGGTAGGCCCACGACTCCTGCATGTTGAAGTCGCGCCGGGTGTAATGCCCCCCCTCTTCGAGCACCACCACCCGCGCGCCGGCGGCGGCCAGGACCGCGGCGGCCGTGCTCCCGCCGGCACCGCTGCCGACGACGACGAAGTCGACCTCCACCGACGACAGATCGGGGATCTCTGCACCGGTGACGATGCGACCGGCGGCGCTCATGGCGTCCCCGCCGGCAGCTCGGGCACCACCGGCGGCCCGGGATAGCCGCAAAGCGCGTAGATCTCCGGCGAGGAGTAGTAGGCGGCATCCGCCAGACGCTTGAGCGCCTGGTACCCGCTGCGCAGGATCGCCAGCCGCGATCGCCGCCAGGCCCCGAGCCGCGCGTCCTGCTCGGCGGCCGTCGCGCGCGTGAACGGACGCGGCGACCCCGCCGTGAAGGTGCCGAGGAAGCCGCTCTCGACGAGGCGGAGCAGTCGACGAAAGTCGTGGCCGACGTCGGGATGGGTGGTGGCCATGAGGGCGTCGACCTTGCCGGCGCAGTCGAGCGCCTCGGCGCGTGGCCAGCGCGCGTCGGCGCCGTCGCCGGGAACGATCCGCGCCGCCACCGCCGCGAAGACGGCATACTCGTCGGGGGAGAGCAGCCGCAACGGTCGACGGGGCCGGCTCCCCCGCCGGGTGGTTCGAAACACGAACGGCAGCGCCCCGCCCAAGACCAGCAGTGTTCCCCCGAACAGGCCGCGCTTTAAGAACCGGCGGCGATCAAAGCCCGCGCGGTCATCGGAACCTGGCACGCGCGGAGCCTAGCATCAGCGCCGGCCCGTCAGGTCCCGATGTGGTCGACTATCGCGTGGGGGGACTAAAACAGCCAGCCGGCGCCCAGCTTGACCCCGTCGGACCCGAGCTCGGCCCGTAAGGTGAGGCCGTTGTCGAGCTTGTAGAGCGCGCCGGCGTCGCCGGCCACGAAGAAGCCCCCGTAGGTCGGCTGGCTGGCGCCGAATCCGGTGTTCCAGTCGGAGAACCAGCCGAAGGCATAGCCGAGCTCGAGCTTCGGATAGAGCGCAAAGCGCCGGTTGAACCAGACGTTCCACATGACGCCCGCGACCGGCAGCACCTCGGTCCAGCTGTAGCTGAACGATTCGCCCGGCACGCTGAAGTCGTACGACCAGTGCAGGATGTCGGCGCCGAACTCGAGATCCCAGGTGTCATGCAGGGCGGTGCCGCTGTTGGCGAGCAGCGACGGGATCGGCAGCGGCAACATGAAGCGGGCGCCGGCGCCGTAGCCGCCCCAAGGAACGATCCCCCACAAGCTGAGCCCCTTCATCCCGGGCGCCGCGGGCGCCGAGGTGATCCCTGGGCTGGCGACCGTGGGCGGCGGCGAGGTCGGTGCGGGAGCTGACATGTCTTGTGCGCGGGCCGTCGGCGCCGAGACCATCACCAGCGCACCCATCGTCACCATCGCCATTAACGTCGTTTTCATCGTCGTCTCTCCTGTTTGCGTCGCCACCGAACCCAATCCAACGAGACGAAAACAAAGGAGCGGGACCAGTGCAAGTTAACTTTCGCCGACAAATGAAGCTCCCCTGACACAAAGAGAGCTCTCCCCGAAAAACCCTGGGATCGCCTGGCGCGGGCGGTTACGCGGCGCGCGAGGTGAGGGCGGCGCTTTCGGGAGGGCGTGGCCGCCGCCGCACCGGATCGCGGTCGGCGGTGCCGCTGGGGAGCGTCGCCCGCAGGGCACCGCGGCCGAACACCCAGAGCGACCCCGGCGTCCCCTGATGCCAGATTTCATCGCGCGTGAGCGGCTCGGTCGAGACGACGGCCACGCGGTCCCGCTCGCTGGTGACCGCGGAGAAATCGATCGCCATCTCGGCGTCGCACAGGGTGGCGCGGCCGAAGGGCGCCTTGCGGATGATGTAGCAGAGCTTGGTCCCGCAGCGCGCGTACAGCTGCCGCCCGTCGGCGAGCAGGAAATTGAACTTCCCCTCGGCGCCGAGCTCCCCGCCGAGCTTCGCCACCAGCTGCCACAGACGTCGCCGATCCCTGGGATAACCGCCGGGGAAGGCCTCGCGGATCCGCTCAATCATCCAGCAGAAGGCGTGCTCGCTGTCGGTCTCGCCGAGCGGTTCCTCGACGCGCAGCTTGTGCTTCTTCACATGCGGCAACGTTCCGTTATGGGCGAACACCCAGTGCCGGCCCCAGAGCACGCGTTTGAAGGGGTGCGTGTTTTCCAGGCTCGCCTTGCCGCGTGTCTTTTTGCGTACGTGCGCCACGGCCAGCAGGGTCTTGATGGGGTTGTCGCGGATGAAATTGGCCATCGCGCTCTCGCAGGCCGGGCGTGGCTCGAGGAAGCTGCTGGCGAACTTGCCTTCATAAAGGGCGACCCCCCAGCCGTCGGCGTGGGGCCCGGTTTTCCCGCCACGGAGCGCGAATCCGGTGAACGAGAAGGTGATGTCGGTGGGGACGTTGCACTCCATCCCCAGGAGCTCGCACATGGATCGATTCTACTGCGGCCATTCGAGCGGCATCCACCAATTACCCCTGCCCGACGGCCTCGCCGCGGGAATCACGGCGGGCAGCTGGTGGCCGACGCGCACGAGGCTTCGGTGATCATCGCGCAGGCGGGGTTGGTGGCGTCGACGGTGGTCGTCGCGCCGTCGCAGGTCACCGTGTAGAGGCTTCCATCGAACGTCACCACCGCGACCAGCGCCCCGCCGGTGGTTTCATACCGTTCTTCGCTGAGGCTGACGGCCACCCGATAGCAGGGGGTCTGGCCGTCGGGCTCGGTGAAGGTGACCAACTCGCCGCCGTCCACAGACTCCGCAGTTTCGTGGACGCCGTTCGAGTAGCAGTTCATCCCGGCGGCGCTGATGCAGGTGCCGCCGTCGAGGCTCGGGCGCTCGCAGGCCTTGCGCAGGTTGGCGATGCAGGCCGGAAAACAGTCGCGCAGGGTGCCGCCGCCCGCGCCCGAGCCGCCGCCGGTGCCGGTCGAGCCACCGGTGCTGGTCGAGCCGCCGTCGCTGGTCGAGCCGCCGGCGCCGGTCGAGCCGCCGTCGCCGAGGTGGCCCGCGGCGCCGCCGGTGGGTGAACTGCCGCCGGCACCGCCGGTCGTCGCTCCGGCGCCGCCGGTCCCCGAGAGCGTCGGGCTCGACCCCTTGCACCCCATCAGCGACAGGGCCCCGACCATCAGACCAACCAGGACCAACCCAAATTGAGATGAGCGCATACCGGGCATGATGCGCCTTGCCGCGGCGCGGGCAAAATGCGCTTGCCGTGCGCGCGCGAGCTGCGGGCGTGAACGGGACATGTACAATCGGCGTACCCATGCGCGGTCGTCCACCCGTGGCGCCGGCGTCCGCGGCTCTCCCCTGGTGGGCGACGCCGCGAGGGGCGGCGATCATCGTCGCGCTGGCGGCCGCCGCCGCCTTCGCCCGCGCGCTCGGCAACGGATTCACTTACGACGAGGGGTTGGTGCTGGTCGGCGCGCAGCGGTTCCTGCAGTCGGGATCGTTCGGGACGCTGCTGTCGAAGGGATATTTTCCCGCCAGCCTGGAGGGGACCTGGCGTCCGTTCTGCACGCTCACCTACATGCTCGACGCGATGGTCTCGTTCCACCCGGCGGTGTTCAAGCTGGACAGCCTGGTGTGGCACATCGCCGCGGCTTGGCTGCTGATGGCGCTCTGCCGGCGGCTGCTTCCCGAGGGGCGGCGGCGGTGGGTGATCGTGGCCGGCCTGCTGTTCGCGTTGCACCCGATCACGGCCGAGACCGTCGATAACGCTTCGTTCCGCGAGGACTCGCTGGTCACCGTCTTCACCCTGGCGACGCTGATCCTGGCCCTCGATCGGCGGCCGGCGCTGGCGCTCGTCTGTTACGCGCTGGGCCTGCTGTCCAAGGAATCGGCGGTGATGGCGCCGGTGCTGCTGGCGATCCTGCGGCTCGGGCGCTTCGACCGTGAGACGCCCCGGACCTGGGGCCCGCGGGAGCCGGCGACGCCTCAGCCCTTCTCGGCGACGGTGCGGCGGCTGGCGCTCGAGCTCGTCCCGTTCGGGCTGGTCACCCTGGTCTACCTCGGCTTGCGCTTCGGGCCGATGAACACCCCGGTCGCCTACGCCCGCTACCCGGGCGGCACCTTCGGCGCCACGCTGATCGGGTTGCCGGCGATCTGGGCGCACGACCTGCGGCTCGTCGTTTGGCCCTGGCCGCTCTGCGCCGACTACACCGGCTATTTCCGCTTCGGCGCGCAGCCCTGGGGGCCGGTGCTGCTGGCCGCAGCGGGGGTGCTGGCCTATCTCACCCTCGTCGCGTTCGCCCTCCGGCGGGGCGCGCGGGTGATCGCGCTCGGCCTCGGCTGGTTTCTGCTGACCCTGCTCCCGGTCTCGAACCTGCTGCCGATGCCCATTCCGGCCGCCGAGCGGTTCCTCTACCTGCCGCTCTGCGGGATCGCGCTCGCCGCCGCGGCCGGGTGGGCCCGGCTGATGGAGCGATATCCGGCCTCCGCCGATCGCCGGCGCGCGGTCGTCGGTGGGCTCGGCTTCCTGGCGGCCCTGGTCGTCATCTTGAACAGACGCCACGCCGACTGGCACGACGACCGGCGGCTCTGGCTGGCCACCGTGGCCGTCAACCCCCGCTCCTGCGGCGCCCAGAGCGCGGTCGGCGGCAGCCTGTTGTCGCGGGGGATGGCCTCGGGCGATCCCGAGCTGCTGCGTGCCTCCGCCGCCCGCGAGGAGCTGGCCCTGCGGCTCTGCAGCGACGACAGCGATCGGTTTCGAGCGGCCATCACCTACACCCGGCTCGGCGCGGCGCGGGCTCTGCTCGACGACCGGGCGGCGGCGCGGGTGGCGCTCGAGCGGGCCACCGTCCTGCACCCGCGCTACGCGCTGCCGTTCGCCTGGCTCGGTTATCTCGCCTACCAGGAGGGGGACCAGGGGGTCGCCGCGATGCTCTTGAAGAAGGCGATCATCGATCTCGGACCGCCCGACGCGACGGTGGCCGCCGTCGCACGTTTTTACGTGGACAAAATCTGACTGGCGGGTGCCTTCCGGCGCTGTTGACAGGCTGGCCAGTTTCTCTTAGTTTCGCGGCGGCTTAGCCACCCATGCCGCTCGAGTTTTCAGCGCAATCGAAGCAGCGGGTCGAGAGGCTGCTTTCGCGGTATCCGACCAAGCAGGCGGCGTTATTGCCGGTGCTTCACGTCGCCCAGGAGGAGTTCGGGCACCTGCCCGACGACGTGATCGAGCTGGTTTCGCGCACCCTCGACCTGGCGCCGGCCCACATTTACGGGGTCGTCACCTTCTACACGATGTTTCATCGCGAGAAGAAGGGACGCCACGAGCTGATGGTCTGCACCAACATCTCGTGCATGCTGAAGGGCGGCTACGGCATCCTCCAGCACATCGAGGGTCGGCTGGGGATCAAGGCCGGCGAGACCACGCCCGACGGCGCCTTCTCCATCGTCGAAGAGGAGTGCCTGGCGGCCTGCGCGAATGCGCCGATGATGATCTGCGGCGACGACTACTTTCTCGATCTGACGCCGGAGAAGGTCGACGTCGTGCTCGACGAGCTGCGCAAGCGGTTCCGCGAAGGTCAGAAAACGGAGAAGCCGGCTCCCCTCAATCGGACGATGTTCGGCATGGGCCCGGGCGGAGAAAAGGTCTGACATGGCGGCGACCTGGCAAGAACTGAAGGGGGCGAACGTCAAGATCGTCACCAAGAACTTCGGCGTGGCCGACAGCCACAAGCTCGGCGTTTACCAGCAGCGTGGCGGCTACGAGGCTCTGCGCCGCGCGCTGACCTTGCAGCCGGCCGCCCTGGTCGACGAGGTGAAGAAGTCGAATCTGCGCGGCCGCGGCGGCGCCGGTTTCCCGACCGGGATGAAGTGGTCGTTCATCCCCAAGGACGCCAAGGTCGTCTATCTGGTGGTCAACGCCGACGAGTCGGAGCCGGGGACCTGCAAGGACCGGGAGCTGCTCGCCTTCGACCCGCACCTGCTGCTCGAGGGGATGCTGATCGCCTCCTACGCGCTCGGCTGCAAGCACGCGTACATCTACATCCGCGGCGAGATGATGCGCGAGGCGAAGATCGTCCAGGGAGCGATCGACGAGGCCTACGCGGCGGGCTGGCTGGGGAAGGATCACCCGGCGGTCGCCGGCGGCGGCGCCTTCAAGCTGGACATCACCCTCCACCGCGGCGCCGGCGCCTACATCTGCGGCGAGGAGACGGGCCTCTTGAATTCGCTGGAGGGCAAGCGTGGCTGGCCCCGGCTCAAGCCGCCGTTCCCCGCCATCAAGGGCCTTTTCAACGCGCCGACGGTGGTCAACAACGTCGAGACGATCATGAACATCCCCGAGATCGTCACCAAGGGGGGCGAGTGGTTCGCCGGCCTCGGGACGGGCAAGTCGGGCGGCACGCGCATCGTCTGCGTCTCGGGCCACGTCAACAAGCCGGGCGTGTTCGAGCTGCCGATGGGGATCCCCTTCCGCGACCTCATCTACGACGTCTGCGGCGGCATCCCCAACGGGCGCCAGCTGAAGGGGGTCATTCCGGGCGGCAGCTCGATGCCGCCGCTCGACGCCTCGGAGCTGGACGTTCCCTGCGAGTTCGACGCGCTCATGAACGACCCGCGCATCAAGGACGTCGAGGTGCGCCCCGGCGTGCCTTTCGATCTGGGCGGCGGACGCAAGCTCAAGTCGATGGCCGGCTCGGGCGGCATCGTGGTGTTCGACGACAGCACCGACGTGGTCGCGCTCTGCGCGCGCATCATGCAGTTCTACGCCCACGAATCGTGCGGCCAGTGCACCCCCTGCCGCGAGGGCTCGGGCTGGCTGTCGCGCGTCTGCAAGCGCCTCGCGCGCGGCGAGGGCGAGGCCGGCGACGTCGAGCTCCTGGCCAACATCGCCAACGGGATCGGCGGCAACACCATCTGCGCGCTGGGCGACGCGGCGGCCTGGCCGATGCTCGGCTTCCTCACCAAGTTTCGCGCCGACTTCGAGGCGCGCATCAAGCCGAAGACCATCGGCATTCCGCCCGGCGCGGTGAAGGGGGCGGCGGCGTGATCGCGGCGTTGATGCCGGAGGGCGTGTCGGGCGGCGACGCGGTCGTTTTCTGGATCCTCGCCGCGATGGTGGTCTTCTTCGCGATCTTCACCATCACCCGCAAGAACCCGGTCACCGCCGTCATGTCGCTGGTCGGCACTTTCTTCGGGCTGGCCGCGATGTACGCCACGCTGTCGGCGCACTTCCTGGCGGTCTTGCAGGTGCTCGTCTACGCGGGCGCCATCACCGTGCTCTTCATCTTCGTGGTCATGATCCTGAACCGCGAGGAGGTGACGCCCCTGTCGTTCCGGCCGATGCGCGTGATCGGCGTGCTGGCGGGCTTCTACCTCTTCATCAAGTTCTTCAGAGTCGTGTGGGTCGACATGGCGATCGGTCCGCCGGCCGTCCCGTCGGAGAGCTTCGGCACCGTCAGCGCCATCGGCGATCTGCTGTTCCGCGACTTCCTCTACCCGTTCGAGGCGATCTCCATCCTGCTGCTGGTCGCCATCGTCGGTGGCGTGGTGATCTCGCGCTCGCACCAGAAAGAGGTCGCCGCCAACCGCGCCGCGGACTACCGCAAGCAGATCCACGAGCTGTCCAGCCACGACTACCCGGGCGCGCCCGAGGCGCCGGCGCCGGAAGGGCACCACTAGCCGCCATGCCGACCACCTACTATCTGATCCTCTCGTTCTTCCTGTTCTTGATCGGGACGGCGGGCGTGCTCCTGCGCCGCAACGCCCTCATCGTGCTGATGGGGATCGAGCTGCAGCTCAACGGGGGGAACCTGGCGCTGATTGCTTTCGCGCGGGAGCTCGGCGACCTCAAGGGGCACGTGCTCGCCTTCCTGATCATCGCCCTGGCCGCCGCCGAGGCGGCGGTCGGCCTGGCCATCTTGGTTGGCCTCTTCCGTGGGCGGCAGACCGTCAATCTCGACGAAATCACCCTGATGAAGCGCTGAGACGACGCCGCCGTGACCTTCAACCTTCGCCTCATCCCGCTCCTGCCGTTCCTCGGCGCGGCGATCCTGATGTTGTTCGGCCGCAAGTGGTCGCGCGACACAGTCGTCGCGGTGGCCGCCGGCGCCATCGCCGGCTCCTGCCTGGTGGCGTTCGACGCCTTCTTCACCGCGCTGCCGCTGGCGGAGCCGAACGGCCTCCACGACACCGTCGGGACCTGGATCTCGGCCGGCCCGCTCAAGATCGATCTGGCGTTCCGGCTGGACGGCCTGTCGGGGCTGCTCTGCCTGATCATCACCTTCATCGGGTTCCTGATTCACATCTACTCGTCGGGGTACATGGAGCATGATCCCGACTACCCGCGCTTCTTCGCCTACCTGAACCTCTTCTGCGGCTCGATGCTGGTGCTGGTCCTCGGCGACAGCCTCCCGGTCATGTTCATCGGTTGGGAGGGGGTCGGTCTCTGCAGCTACCTCTTGATCGGTTTTTGGTACACGGAGACGGCGAACGCCGACGCCGGCAAGAAGGCGTTCATCGTCAACCGGATCGGCGACCTCGGGTTCCTGATCGGGATGTTCCTCCTCTATCAGTTCGCCGGATCGCTCAACATCTCGGAGATCACGACGGTGGCGAGCACCGGCAGCGCGCTGATGCAGCCGCTGTGGGGCTCGACGGTGGCCTTCTGGGCGGCGCTGTTCCTGTTCGTCGGCGCCACCGGCAAGTCGGCGCAGATCCCGCTCTACATCTGGCTGCCCGACGCGATGGCAGGTCCGACGCCGGTCTCGGCGCTGATCCACGCCGCCACCATGGTGACCGCCGGCGTTTACATGGTCGCCCGCATGCACGCCGTCTATCTGCTGGCGCCGGCCGCGCTGGCCATCGTGACGGCGATCGGCGCGCTGACCGCGCTGTTCGCGGCGGTGATCGGCTTCGCCCAGAACGACTTCAAGAAGGTCCTGGCCTACTCGACGGTCAGCCAGCTCGGCTTCATGTTCGTCGGCGTCGGCACCGGCAACTTCGAGGGCGGCATCTTCCACCTCTACACGCACGCCTTCTTCAAGGCGGGCCTCTTCCTCTGCGCCGGCTCGGTCATGCACGCCATGAGCGGTTCGGGCGACATCCGGATCATGGGGGGGCTGCGCAAGAAGCTCCCCTGGACGCACGCCGTGTTCTTCGTCTGCTGGCTGGCCATCTGCGGCATCGTCTTCTCCGGGTTCCTCTCCAAGGACTCGATCATCGCCGGCGCCATGTCGACGGAGCACCTCGGAGACTGGGCCTGGGTCGGCCAGGCCGCCGGCTACGTGCTCAGCCTCGCGGCGCTGGGGACCGCGTTCTACATGTCGCGGCTCTACTTTCTGGTCTTCACCGGTGAGACGCGTGCCTCCGACGAGATCAAGCACCACATCCACGAGTCGCCTGGCAGCATGGTCGGCCCCTTGGTGGTGCTGGCCATCGGCGCGGCGCTGGCCGGCTTCACCGGGCTGCCCGGGGGCCTCTTCGAGCACCCCACCTGGAACCTCCTCAATGACGAGCTCTCGCCGGTGCTCGGTCCGGAGATGGAGGTCTCCCGCCTGACGGAGGTTGGCGTCATGGTCGGCGCCACTCTGTTCGCGCTGCTGGGGATCGGCGTCGCCTGGGTCTTCTATGGCGGCGGCTACCGCGAGCCCTCCCGCAAGTTCGCGGCGGCGGTCCCCAAGCTGGTCAAGCTGGTACAGGACAAGTTCCGCATCGACGAGCTCTACCAGTTCCTCTTCGTTCGTCCGATCAAGAGGATCGGGAACTTCATCTACTTCTTCGTCGACCGAATCTTGATCGACAAGATCATGGTCGGCGTGCCGGTGGCGCTGGTCGACCTCTTCGGCCGGCTCTCCCGCTTGGTGCAAGGGAGCGGTGACGGGCAACGCTACATGGCGATCTTCGCGCTGGGGGCCGCGGTGATGGTCTTCCTCGGCACTCAGCCCGATCTCTTCGGTTCGCTCAAGGTGTCGGTGACCGGACGGACCGTCGAGGTCGATGCGCGCCGCGGCGGCAAGCCGGGCGGGCGCGCGCTCGAATACAGCTTCGACTTCGATGGCGACGGCAAGCCCGAGGTCGAGGGCGCTTCGTCGACCGCGCGGCACGACTACGCCAGCCCGGGCAGCTACACCGTCCACGTCCGGATCAAAGACCCGCGCTGGGGAACCAGCAACTCTCTCGAGCAGAAGGTCGAGGTTCCGTAGTGGGCGTCCTCGGTTGGGTCACGTTGCTGCCGCTCTTCGGCGCCATCCTGGTCATGCTGGTCCCGCGCGAGGAGGAGGCGATCCACCGCGGCCTCGGTCTCTTGACCTCGATCGTTACTTTCTGCGTTTCGCTGATGATCGTCACCGGCTTCGACGCCGGTCAGGCCGGCTTCCAGATGGAGGTCAACCAGTCGTGGATCGCGCCGCTGGGGATTCATTTCCACCTCGGCGTCGACGGCATTTCCCTGTGGCTGGTCATGCTGACCACCTTCATGGTGCCGCTCACGCTCCTCTCGCCGCAGGCGATCGGCATCCGCAACATCCGCGTCCGCGAGTTCACCGCCCTCATGCTGATCCTGGAGACCGGGATGGTGGGCGCCTTTCTGGCCCTCGACCTGTTCGTCTTCTACGTCTTCTGGGAGCTGATGCTGATCCCGATGTATTTCATCATCGGGGTCTGGGGGGGCGAGCGGCGGCTCTACGCCTCGATCAAGTTCGTCATCTACACGCTGGTCGGGTCGCTCCTGATGCTGGTGGCGATCCTCTACCTCTACGCCCAGTGGCACGCGGCGACGGGGAGCTACAGCCTCGACTACGCGCAGCTTTCGCACCTGACGCTGCCGGAGGGGCCGCAGATGCTCTGCTTCGCCGCCTTCGCGCTGGCCTTCGCCATCAAGGTGCCGATCTTCCCGCTGCACACCTGGCTGCCCGACGCGCACGTCGAGGCGCCGACCGGCGGCTCGGTGATCCTGGCCGCCGTGCTGCTGAAGTTCGGGACCTACGGCTTTCTGCGCTACGCGCTGCCGATGTTTCCGCTGGCCGCCGCCACGGCCGCGCCGCTCATCGCCGTCCTGGCGGTCATCGGCATCGTCTACGGCGCGCTCATGGCCTACGTCCAGGACGACGCCAAGAAGCTGGTCGCCTATTCGTCGGTTTCGCACCTGGGGTTCGTGGTGCTCGGCATCCTGACGCTCAACCCGACCGGCGTTCAGGGGGCGATCTACCAGATGCTGTCGCACGGGATCTCGACCGGCGGCCTCTTCTTCGCGGTCGGCCTGCTCTACGACCGTCGCCACACCCGGCGGCTCGGTGACTTCGGCGGCCTCTGGGCGAAGACGCCGGTCTTCGCGGCACTGTTCTTGGTGATCATCCTGGCCTCGGTCGGGCTCCCCGGCCTGTGCGGGTTCGTCGGCGAGTTCCTGGTCCTGATCGGCACCTTCACCGCGAACAAGACCTGGGCGGTCGAGCACATGTCGGGCTTCTTCCCGGCCCCCAAGCTGATGGGCGCGATCTCCGCCAGCGCCGTGATCCTGGCGGCGATGTACCTGCTCACCATGTATCAGAAGCTGATGTTCGGGCCGCTCGACAAGCCGGAGAACAAGGCGGTGCGCGACATCCACGGCCGTGAGACCTGGGTGTTCGCCATCGTGGTCGCCGCCGCTCTGGTGATGGGGCTGGCGCCGCAACCCATTCTCAGCCGCTCGGAGAAGTCCGTGGAGGCCTTCGTGGCCGGCTACCGCGACCGGCTGCAGGAGTCGAAGCGCGATCCGGACGCCCCGCCGCACGTCTATCCGGCGCTCGCGGCCGCCGCGCCGCCGCCTGCCCCACCGGCCGTACCCGTGCCCACGCCCGCCCCCGTTCCCGAAGGAATCGCGCCATGACCTTCGACAGCAGCCAGCTGCTCGCCTACGCGCCGATGCTGATCCTGATCGGCATGGGGTGCGTGGTCCTGTTGGCCGAGACGTTCGTGCAGGGCAAGGCGCGCGCCGGGCTGGCCTGGCTGGGGGTCGCCGGCTGCGTGGCGGCGCTGGTGGCGATCGCCGTCGGCTGGAGCGACGCCGCGACGCCCACCTCCCACTTCGGCGGAATGCTGACCGTCGACCGTATGGCGCTCTACCTCGACGGCGCGTTCGTGGTCGCCGCGCTGCTGACGCTGCTGTTCGCGCCGCCCTACCTGCGCGAGCAGGGGTTCGAGTTCGGCGAGTTCTACGCGCTGGTGCTGTTCGCCACCGCCGGCATGGTGATGGTGGTGCACGCCACCAGCCTGGTGTCGCTGCTCATCGGCATCGAGACGATGTCGCTCGCCGCCTACGTCCTCACCGGCTGCGGGCGTCGCAGCCTGCGCAGCGCCGAGGGGGCGATGAAGTACTTCCTGATGGGGGCCTTCGCCACCGGCTTCCTCGTCTACGGCATCGCGCTCGTCTACGGCACCACCGGCGGCGCGCTCGACTACGCGGGGATCGCGGCCGCGACGGGGAAGGCCAGCAAGGTGCCGCTTTTTTACCTCGGCGAGTACTTCATCTTGGTGGCGTTGATGTTCAAGGTCGCCGCCGTCCCCTTTCACATGTGGGCCCCCGACGCCTACGAGGGGGCGCCTACGCCGGTCACCGGCTTCATGGCCGCCGGGGTGAAGACGGCCGCCTTCGGCGCGATTGTCCGGCTGCTCGACACCGCCTTCTCCAGCCCGCTCATGGTCTTCGACGTCACCGGCTGGGCCTCGGCGCTGTCGGTGCTGGCCGTGTTGACGATGACGCTCGGCAACCTGGCGGCGATCCGGCAGGAGAACATCAAGCGGATGCTGGCCTACTCGTCGATCGCGCACGCCGGCTATCTGCTGCTCGGCGTGGTCGCCTCGGGCCTGGGCGTCGCCGACGCCAAGCCGGCCGTGCTCTTTTATCTGGTCGCCTACACCTTCACCACGCTGGGCGCCTTCGGTGTGGTCGCCTGGATCGGCAACCGCAGCGACGAGCGGCTCTACATCGACGACTGGGCCGGCCTCGGCGCCGCCCGCCCGGCGGTGGCGCTGGCGATGACGCTCTTCCTCTTGTCGCTGGGCGGCGTCCCACCTTTGGGCGGCTTCTTCGCCAAGTTCTACCTCTTCCGCGCTGCCATGCAGACGCCGCAGCTCTACAAGCTGGTCGTCATCGGCGTCCTCAACAGCCTGGTGAGCGTGTTTTATTACCTGCGCATCATCGTGGCGATGTACTTCCGCGACGCCGCCCGCCCGCTCAGCCCCACCGACGGCACCTCGATGCGGGCCGGCCTCCTGCTGACCGCGCTGGTCGTCGTCCTCCTGGGCATCTTCCCCGGCACCTTCGTCGAGTGGGCCGGGGCCGTCGGGCTCAAGTAGAGCGTACCTCGGCCCGGGCAATCCGGGCGGCCCGCCAGAATGCGCCGACGGCTGCCTGGACGTCGAATGATTCGCCCCAGACACGCCGTCCTCGCTGGCGCAAAAACCGCTCAACGTTGCGACGAAATTGAAATTGCGCCGTCGAGGCGGGGCTGGCCCGGAGCGCTCGGCCCCAGGTGGAAACGACCTTTGTCGAGGAGACGCTCTGGCGGCGGAACACCTCCACAACGTCCCGCAGGTCGGATTCGAGGCTACGCGTCAGCTTGCCAATCGACCAGTTGGCTGGATGAAGCAGCCTGAGCTCGAGCTGTCCGAACAGGCGGTACCGGCGGGACGTTCGTTTGTAGTCGAGCAGGGTGATCATGCCCCAGCGATCGATGTCCTCCGCGACACTTACCGCAATCCCCGTGAGACGGGTCGTCCTTTCGACCGCCCGTTCGATGACCTCCCAGCTCGTGCCCGATTTGCGTTTCAACTCCAGCCCCAGGTCAACATCGAAGGAGGGGCGAACACGGCCCCACAGCGCGGCGGCCGCCGCGCCGGTCAGGTAGGCGCGCGCCGGGACGCCGATCTCCGCCGCCAACGTGGACATGAACTGCTCGATCTGGCGGGGGGTCATGACCGAGGAAGAGGAAGCTTCTCGACAACCCGATTGACGAGACTAGCCAGGACCGCCGGCTCTTCGGCGGCCCGCAAGAGAAAGTAGGCCCGCCCGCTCTCCCTTTCACCCGGGCGGCGCCGAGAAGGGGTATCTCCGCGCGAGCCGAGCTGCTCCGACAAGGTCACCGCCAGCCATCGCGCCAGCGCCGATTCGCGGGGATCGGCGAGCGGCCTGCCATGCACCGTCGCCTGCGCGATCCGCTCCATCTGGGTGCGCGTCAGCGGCGGGGCGCCCGCAGCCGGCATCTCGCCGTCGACGAGAGCACCCGGGCTGACGTCGAGAGCCAGGGCCAGCGATCGCAGCGTCCGGAGAGTCACCTCGCGATCGCCACGCTCGATAGCCGACAGGTTGGGCCGCGGGATACGGGCCGCGTGCGCCAGCTGGGCTTGCGTCATTCCGCGCGTCAGCCTCCAGACCAGCACTGTCTCGCCAAACGGCCGCATTCACGTATTGTAGCAAATATACGACATACTGTCCCCTAGGGAGAGCGCTGGCAGGGCACGCCAACCGCGGATCAGCGCGGTCCGGGGAGGCGCCGGATCAGCGAATGCGCGGCTCGAGCTTCTTGATCGCCGGGTCCTGCCGGCACTTGACGATAGGCAGCGACTTCCCGCCGTCGATCTTCACGAACGTCTTGTCCTGCTCGTCGACCTGAACGTTCAGGCACATACAGCCATAGCCATATCCGCTGTCCTGAGTCTTCACCCACCAGCGTTTGCCGTCAGGACGATCCTCCGGCAATCCATCCAGCACACTGTCGTCGCCGCCCTGGTCGGAGATAGTCCAGTCTCCGTCCTTGTCGATGAAGTCCCAGTTCCCCGGCGTTGGATTCGAGATCCAACCACACCGCCGCTCGAGACCAGGCGCATCGGACGCCCGGGTGTCCGCAGGCGGCGCGAACAGGCAGAGGGCCGCGATCATCGCGAAGGTCTTCACCTTGCCTCGGCCCGAACGCCCAAAATGTTGGGGATCGGCCACTGCCGCGCTTCCCCGTCGTTCTCGACGAAACCGGTCTCGTAGCTGCCGTTCAGGTCGACGTTCACGCCGCCCGCGTGAATCGACAGGCTGGCTTCGGGGCCGCCCTCGACGTGCATGGCGCCGTCGAGGGCCAGGGGGAGCGACAGCAGAATGTCGTTGAGCTCCTTCATCGTGTACGGGTAGCGGCTGAAGATGAAGAGGACGCGCCCCTGCTTGTCGACGCCGACGGCGGCTTCGCTCCAGCGGCGATCCTGCTTCTGCCACATGTTATGGCCGGCCCGGATGAGGCGGAGGTTCTGGACGACGGTTCCGTAGTCCGCCAGCCGCGCCTGGTCGGCCGGGTCGTCGAGATCCGCCATCAGGACCGGCGCGACCCCGGCCTTGGTGGGGGCGAAGCCGAGCGCCGCCTTGTACTTTGCCCCCCAGTGGCCGTTGTTCACGTAGCCGCCCTTGCGCGCGTACCCGGTGTTGGTCTGCCGGTCCTGCTCATACATCCCCATGTTGATGGCGACCGCCAGGTGACGCTCGCGGCACCAGGCTGCGGCTGTGCGCAGCTTGGCGTCGTCGCCGCCCGACATCACCGCTTCCAGACGGTGCTTGGTGGGATCGATACGGACGACGTGGAGACGGCCGTCGATTGGCAGTGCGTTCGGCCTCGGTACCTCGGCGGTGGCGTATTCAATCCCAGGCACGAGCGTCGTCCACTGAACCCGGAGGGTCGCGTGTGCCTTGTTACTAAGGGACGAAAGGCTGAAGAGGCCCAGGATTGCCAGCAGCAAACTTCGGATGCGCATGGGCGAGTTGTGCGATTTCGCACCGGTGCCCCTCTGAGGGCTCAGTTGCAGCCCATCATGTAGCCGGGACCAGCAGTAGGGCAGAAGTAGGCGCAGTCATTATTACCGCTTATGTATTCGCATATACAGGTCTCGATGTTCGCACCACAGTTGCTGGGATCAAGATTCGTACCCATCAAAGCACATGCCGGAGGGGGGCCGCAGGTGACGCCCTGAGCCTGGGTTTCCACGATTCCGTCGCAATTGTAGTCCCAGGTTACGACGCCATTGCAGGCACCTTCCATCGTTTGGAAGCCAGCCCCAGGATGAATGGCAGCATTACTATCGCAGCAGTCTCCGTTGGCTGTCGCGTAGCCGGTCGGTGCCACCGTGATTTTACAGAAACCGACGGCTGCGCCAGTCCCGTAGCCGTCGGCGTCGGCATCGGCGTAGAAGTTGTTGCAGACGCCCGAGACACACTGTCCAGCAGAGCTGCATTTCTGGCCGTCATCGGCCAGGCAGTGTCCTGAGACGCACATCTGCTGTCCGGCCGGGCAGACGGTCCCGCACGCCCCGCAGTTCGAGTTGTCCGTCGTCTTGTTGGTGCAAACCCCGCAGCAAGACCCGCTCGTACACTGGGCGTCGCTCTGGCAGGCGACACCGTTGGCGAGCTGGTTGGCGCACGAGCCGGCGCTCGCGTTGCAGTAAGTGCCGGCGCCACAACCGGTGGTCGTGGGCGTCGTGCAGTCGCCCTGCCCGTCGCACAGCGAGGCCGAGATGGCCGTGCTTCCGCTGCAGCTGGGCTGCGAGCAGACGGCGGCGGTGCCCGGATAGCCGCATTGGGTAGCCGAGGTGCCGTCGCAGCTGCCCGCGCAGGCCGCCACGGTCCCGGCGCAGGGCTTGCGGGAGCCGCGCGGCGCACCCTTCACGGTGACGCACATGCCCGGGGTCCCTGTTTCGTTGCAGCCTTGGCACTGACCTCCGCAGGCGCTGCCGCAGCAGACGTTGTCGACACAGTAGGTGCTGCTGCACTCGTTGTTGTTCTGGCACTGAGTCCCCGCGGTCTTGAGCGGCAGGCAGACGCCCGTCGTGTCGCAGTACTGGCCGGTCGAGCAGGGGCTCGCGCCGCTGCAGCCGCCCGAGCACTTGGTCGCGTCTGCACATTGATTCGACGAACAGGCCATCGTCGTCGCCTGGGTACAGGCCCCGGCGCCATTGCAGGTCGTGGCGGTGGTGGCACCGCCGCTCGCGCAACTGGCCGCGGTGCACTGCGTGGAGTTGCCCGGAAACGTGCAGGCCGCCCCGTTGGTTCCGTCGCAGGAACTTTGACAAGGCGAGGTCCCGCCGCAAGGCGCCCGTTTATTTCGTGGCGTCCCGCTGACGGCGACGCACCTGCCCATGTTGCTCGACTCGCTACAGCTCTGGCACTGGCCCATGCAGGTGTCGTTGCAGCAGACCCCATCGATGCACATCCCCGACGTGCAGCTAGTCCCGGCCGTGCAGGGGGTGCCATTGGCTGAGAGTCCGCCACCATCCTGGCTCGTCCCCCCGTCCCGCGCGCCGCCGCTTCCACCCGGCGCGTGCGCGCCCGCGGCACCGCCGATCGCGCCGCCGGCTCCCCCTGTACCGCTGGCCACCATGCCGCCCGTGCCCCCGGGCCCCTTGGAGCCACCGCTTCCGACCGACGCGCCGCCGGCG
>DATAVR010000126.1:0-14024 GCA_036267635.1 Polyangia bacterium
ATGCCACCCGGAGGCTAGCCGTCTGGAGCGCCGTGAGAAGCTTGTATTTCTAGAACGCCCTGGGCGACGAGCGCGTCTACCTCAGGGAGCCGCCCCCCGTTGGAACGCGGCGGCCTGCGCGGGAAGCTTTGGCAGCTTGACGTAGTCGGCCAAGATTCGAACGCTCTCATCCAAGATGAGGTCTTCCGTGGTCGCACGGTCGGACGTCGAACGGTCGGACGTCGAGTCCTCCCCGCCTCGGCTGTCCGCCTTCTTCGTGAACGTCTGGGGCGACGGAAGGCCCGGCGACGAGGCATTCTTCAGCGTGATCTCGTAGCTGGTGGGCCTGCTCGCCTCCAGCGCGGCGACGTCGCGGGTGAGCTCGGCGTCGCGCGCCTTGGACTCTGCCATCTCTTGTCGGCGCTGCGCCTCGTTCAGCGAAACCGATTTCGAGACCAGGCTCTTTTTGAACCTGCCGATCTCGCCCGCCAGATCGGCGAAGGGCTTCTCGGTCGCCAGCCGTCGGTCCGATCTCTCCCGCAAGGTGGCCACATAAGGCCGCACGCGATTCAGTCTCTCGTACGGGGCAGCCGGCACCACGTCCCAAGGCAACGGGTCCTTGAGGGCCGCTTCGCTGACGTCGCTGAAGTCGCTGGTCGACGGCAGAACCACGTCGGCGGTCACGCCGCGCAGCTGGGTCGAGGCGCCGCTTGGTCGGTAGAACTTGCTGGTCGTGATCTTGAGCGCCCCCGGATCGTAGGCGTGTCCGAGACCGGCCTCGTCCATGTAGGGCGCCAGCGGGACGATGCTCTGCACGGTGCCCTTGCCGAAGGTCGAGGAATCGCCGACCACGACCGCCCGCCCGTAGTCCTGCAGCGCGCCCGCCAGGATCTCGGAGGCCGAGGCGCTGAAGCGGCTGGTCAGCAACACCAGCGGCCCGTCATAGAGCACGTTCGGATCGGTGTCTTCATCGACCACGATCTTCCCGTCGGCTCCCCGCGTCTGCACGACCGGTCCTTTTCGAATGAAGAGGCCGGTCAAGTTGATCGCCTCTTCCAGCGAACCGCCGCCGTTGCGCCGCAGGTCGAGCACGACGCCGCGCACGTGCTCGGCGTTCAGCTTGCCCAGCAGCCGCGAGACATCCGCGGTCGCGCTGCGCCGGGCCCCTCCACCCATGTCGGCATAGAACGAGGGCAGATCGATGACGCCCAGGCGCAGCGTCCCCCCCTTGCCCGTCGGCAGGTCCAGGATACGCGCCTTGGCTTGCTGATCTTCGAGGGTGATCTCGTCGCGCACCAGGGAGACGGTCTTCGTCGGTGTTGCGGCGGGACCGGTCGGAATGACCGTCAACCGGACGGTCGATCCCTTGGGCCCGCGAATCAACTCCACGGTGTGGGTGAGCGGCATGTTGACGACGTCGACCGGCTCCTGCCCGGCCTGAGCCACGGCGACGATGCGATCGCCGGGCTTCAGCAGGCCGCTTCGCGCCGCCGGCCCACCGGGCACCAGCTCACGAATCGTGCAGTTGCCGTCCCCGCTCTCCAGCGCGGCGCCAATTCCGAACAGGGAGAGGTTCATGGCGATGGAGAGGCTCTCCATCTGTTCGCGCCCGAGATAGTCCGAGTGCGGATCGTAGACGTGAGCCAGCGTGTCCAGATAAACGCCCAGAACCTCGTCGCTGCGAAGCGCCGTCATGGTCCGCAGCAGCTGTGTGTGCCTGCTCTCGAGCGAGGTCACGATCTGATCCGGCCGCTTGTCGCTCAGCTTTTCGTCCAGATACTCGGCTCTCAGCTGCTCCCACCAGAGCGCGCGGGCCTCCGCCGCGGTCGCCGGCCGCTGCGCCTGCTCGCGATCGAAGGAATAGCTGTCATGGCCGGTGAAGTCGAACTTCGCGGTCCGCAAGACGTAGCGGTCGTACGCCGTCTGCTGGGACAGTCGTTCGAGGTACCGGGCAAAGATGGCCTTCGCCGCCCGGGTGTCGCCCGCGCCGCGGGTCTCCTGGGCCAGGGTGGCCCGGTAGCCGGCGAATTCACCGACGTCCGACTGCAAGAACAGCGAACGCGACCCATCCAGGGCGTCCAGGTAACGGTCGAGCACGTTGGCCGCCAGCTGACCGTCGAACGGATGATGGGCGAGCTGGGAATGCTCGAGCAGGCCGGTGGTGAGGCGCGTGATGTTGGCGTCCGTGGCGCGCGCATCAGCTGAGGGACGGACGGGCAGCGCACCGAATCCCACCGACGAAAAGGCCACCGCCAGCGCGAGAGCCGTCAGTGATGAAACAAGTCTGGTTTTCTGCTTCAGGTGAGTCAGGTGCGACATCTCTCGGTATACCTACGGCCAACCGCAGATATTCCGGGTTGCCTGGAATCCGACCGGAAGATTGATTGCCAAGCTGAAGGATGAGCCCGAAGGACGAGCCCGAGGGACGAGCCCGAAGGACGAGCCCGAAGGACGAGCCCGGGGCACGAGCGCGCAAATCGGTGTCCTCAACGCCGCGGGCGTCAGCGACGGTTTTCGCCTGGGGGTGGTCAACGTGGCGGAGCACGACGACGGCAAATCGTTCGCCATCCTCAACCTGATCGGCAACGGCATTCATGACGTCGCGGTCTACAGAACGGACGCCCTGCTCTCCAACGTGGGGATGGAGCTGGGCGGTCGCCACCTCTTCACTTCGTTCTCGTTTTCGTACCAGCCCGGCGATGCCACCGCGAGCGGGCCGGTCCGCCTGGCGGGTGGTGACCGGCGCTGGGGGTACGGCGGCGGCTTCGGCTGGTCGGGGCCGGCGCCAACGTGATGGTGGGGACCGACGGCCGCGACTTCGACGGGCTGGGCGCCGGCTGGGGTTCGACCTATCACGACGGCAGCGCCACGGTCCGCCTGTACCCGGGATTTCTGCTCGGTTTGCAGATCTGACGTGAGCGCCCCGGGCTTCGTCCGCTACTGGGTGAGCGTGAGCAGGCCGGGCTGGTAGGGGAGCAGATCGTAGCTGGTGCCGTTCGAGCTGGGGCTGCGCCCCTGGTAGAGGAACTGCATGTTGCACGGGTCGACGGTCATGGTTTCGTCGGGGTTGTTGCGAACCATGTCGCCGTGGCTGATGTCGTTGGTCCAGGCCGTCGCGGTGAAGGTCACGTTGGCCTTGCCGGCGAAAGGATTGCTCTCGGTCGCCGCCAGCGCGGTCCAAGAACCTCCCAGATCGGTGGCGGTGAAGGAGCGGAAGTAGCGCCCGTTCGCCCCTTCGGCCTCGACGATCATCAGGTACTCGGTCGCGCCCTTGATCGCGTAGACCTCCACCGCCTCGAACAGGTTGGAGGTGGAGTCGGACATGACCGTCGTCTGCGCGCCGAAGGTGCCGGGGAAGCTCCCGATCGCCATCGACGACCGGTAGATGCTTCCGTTGTCTCCGGCGAAAAACAGATAACAGGTCGTGCTGCTGCAGATGACCGTCTGATCGATCGGCCCGGTGCTCGACCCGGAGATGGTTCCGCCGAAGAGCGATTTCTCCGACGACCAGCCGGTGGGGTTGGTGGGATCCGACGAGGTGACGTAGCTGAAGGCCGTCGAGCCCCACTGGTAGGCGAGCACCCAGGTGCTCTTCGGCGTGAAGTAGAAGAGCGTCGGCGCAACGCCGTGGGGCGTGACCGACTGCGTGGCCGAGGCTGCGTTGGGCCAGTCGCTGAACGTGAACATGCCCGAGCCGTAGCTGGTTCCCGTGTCGTGCGTCGACATGTAGACGATGTGCATGTTGTTGTAGACGACGTCGGTAAAGTCCTTCAACGCGACCCAGGTTTTGCCCGCGGGGGCTTTCGGCGCCGCGATCGGGCCCGGCGAGGTCCATTTGAAGGTCTTCGGCAAGGCGCACGTCGTCCCCGACCCACCGGTGCCCGTCGTGCCGCCAGATCCCGTCGCGCCGCCGGTCCCGGTCGTACCGCCGGTCCCGGCGCCGCCGGTCCCGGTCGCGCCGCCGCTGCCGGTCGTGCCGCCGCTGCCGGTCGTCCCGCCGCTGCCGGTCGTGCCGCCGCGTCCACCACTCCCCGATACGCCACCCGAGCCGTTTCCCCCGGTTCCGACGGTGCCCCCGTTTCCGGTGCCCCCGGTGCCGGTCGCGCCACCGGTGCCGGTCGCGCCGCCGCTCGCCGATCCTCCACTGCCGGTCGAGCCGCCTGTGCCGCCCGTGCTCCCGTTGTTGCCGCCTGTTCCCTCGCTGCCGCTGGTGCCGCTGTTCGCGCAGGCCACCAAGCAGAGCGCCGAGAAGGCGAAGGCAACGGTCCGGAAGCGACTGAAGGTGAGGGACGAACGAAGCATGGGGGCTTCCCTTCTGTAGGAGGTCTGAGATTTACACCCAGGCTTGTCGCGACCAACCTGGTCTTGTCACGCAATCAGACCATGGCCGTCACTTTTCGGGTTCAACCGATCGGGCGGCGCGCTCCGTCGCGGACCGACGAACGGTACCGCGCGGCCAGCTTCGGCTCGGCGCGTAACGAGGAAGTCTCGTTGTCTTGCGGCCCGCTTTGGGGTGAAATGCCGCCCACCTTGGAGGGTGCCCCCATGCCCGAATCTTCTCCTTCTCCTGGCGTCAGCCCGCCCGTCTCGCGCCGGCCGAGGTGGATCTTGTTGGCCGCTGTGGCCTTGGTGGCCCTCGCGCTCTGGACCTGGCGCGGAAAATCGTCTGGCCACGGCCCCGGCGTCGACGCCTCGATCAACCTGGTCACGACCGATCGCGACGATCTGGCCTGTGCGAGCGAGCAGACCTTCGGCCGCTATCGCTGCGAATTCCGCGCGCCCGGCGTCCCCTGGCCCGATCCCCCGGCGCCGGCCGATCGCCTGGCTGGCTATTACACGGTCGATCAGCACCTGTACGTGATTCCGGGCCTCTTCGAGCAGCCGGCGCTGGCCGCGCGCTACGCGGAGGAGGAGCCGCACAAGCTCCCCCGCGATCAGCGCCCGCGGTTCGCGGCCAGCTGCCGCCTCAAGCTGCTCGATCACCTGCACGATTTTCAGACCCGCTGGCTGAAGACCGGGCCCTGGAACCACCAGGATGACTCCTCGGTCGCGATCCCGTCGGATTGCCACATCCCTTAAAGAGCGCAGCGAGGGCAGCCTCGGGTGAGGCGCAACGGGACGGAGGCGAGGGATGAGACAAAACGCGGACCGTGAGCCAAGAGTCGAGACGAGCCCGAGCCGTCGTTTCGTCATTGCCGCCCTCACCTTCATAGGCGCGAGCGTGATGACCGTGACCCTGTTTGGGGTTGCGCAGACCCGCGTGCTCGAGGCGCGGGCGCGGGACATCGTCGACGACATGCTGACCAGCATCCGCCTGATTGGACAGCTGGATGACTACGTCGAGGAGCAGCACGTGCTCGTCGACGATCACATCCTCGCCACCCTGCCTGCCGAGATGACCAGGCTCGAGGCCAGGCTGGCGACCGTCGAGGGACGAATCGCCGCCACGCTGCTGGCCTACGAACCTTGGGTCAACCAGCCGGGCGAGCGCGCGACCTCCGATCGGACGCGCGCCGATCTGTTGGCGCTCAAGGCGCCCATCGCCCGCGCCCTGGCGCTCTCTCGCGAAAATCGAAACGAAGAGGCCAAGCAGGTGATGAAGCTGGCCTCGGTGCAGTTCGCGGTGGTCGGCAAGGACTTCGACCGTCTGATCTCCATCAACGACGAGGGCGCCACCGCCAGCCTGTCGCGTTTCTCGGCGGCGCGGTTCCAATTGATGCTCGTCCTGCTCAGCATCGGGCTGGCCGCGCTGGCGGGCACCGCGGTCGCGGGCGGCTGGGCCTCGCGCCAGGTGGCGCGCCGTGAAGAAGCGCTGACGCTCAACGCGCGGATCCTCGAAGCGCGCAATCGGGAGCTCGACGCGTTCGCCGGACGAGTCGCGCATGACATTCGCGGCCCGCTGACCACCATCACCCTGGCCACCGATTACCTCGCGGCCACCGCTCCCGAGACGCAGCGGACGACGGACGTCCTGAGGCGAAGCACGAATCGGATGGAGACGCTCGTCGACGATCTGCTCACGCTGGCGCGGGTCGAGTCGCAGGTGCGCGGCCGCTGTGACCCGGCGACGGTGGTGGCGCAGGTCCGGGAAGACTTCGGGGCGCGGTTCGCGGCCGAAAAAGGAGCTCTCCGATCATCGGTCGCGGAAGCGGAGATCGCCTGCAGCGAGGGCCTGCTCCGCCAGGCGCTGACGAATCTGGTCGAAAACGCGATCAAGTACCGCCGCCCGGAGGTCCCGCCCGAGGTCGAGATCTCCGGGACCAAGATCGGCGGTGAATACGAGCTGCGCGTCTCCGACAACGGCACCGGAATGTCGACCGACGAAGCGGAACGGGTGTTCGAGCCGCTCTACCGTTCACCGCGGGTGATGAACCTGCCGGGAACCGGCCTTGGGCTCTCGATCGTCAGCCGGATCGTTCAGGCGAGCGGCGGAGCGATCTCGGTCCAGTCGGGGCTCGGGCAGGGAGCGACGTTCATCGTCCACCTCAGGTTGGCGAGCGCGAGCGGATCCGCCGAAGAGGCGTGAGCCCTCGGGGCGCGATTCCAGTCGCTCCAGCCCGACCGCCCCGGCCCGATCGTCTTGTCGACCTGGCGGGGTCGCGGTGCGGGAGGTTGAGGCTGGTGTAGTCGCACTCGGGTGCAACGGGCTGGCCAGGTCGACGCGCTCGGGGTGGGCGGTCTTGGCCGGCGCGGGATCCGCGTAGAGGCCCGCCTGGCAGCCGCTCTCCTGGCAGCTGTAGTCGCGCCGGTACCCGGTCAGCTTTCGCCCCATCGCCTCAGGCTCAGAATTTCGATTCGGCGCGGCGACCCCGACTGGCGTCTGTCTGTATCCGACCCGCCAGTGGTAGCGTCTGGGGCCCGCTGTCACGAGCCCGACCCCATGACCGAAAGCCCCGATGTCCTGCCCGCCGGTACCGTCCTCGACGGCACCTACCGGCTCACGCGCCTCCTCGGCCAAGGGGGGATGGGGGCGGTTTACGAAGGTCACCACACCGGTGCCGGCAAGCGCGTGGCGGTGAAGATCATGCACCGCGAGCTCTTGGCCTATCCGGAGCTGGCGGCGCGGTTTCGGCGCGAGGCGAAGGTGACCAGCGAGCTGGCTCACCCGCACATCGTCAACGTCTTCGGCTTCGGCGCCACGCCCGCCGGTCAGCCCTACATCGTGATGGAGTTCCTCGACGGCGAGGATCTGCAGACCCGCCTCGAGCGGGTGGGAGCTCTTCCGCCGGAGACCGTCGTCCCCATCGTCAATCAGGTGGCCTCGGCCCTGGCAGAGGCCCATGCGGCGGGCGTCGTTCACCGGGACCTGAAGCCCGACAACGTGTTCCTGGTGCGCGCGCCCGACGGCGCCGTGTTCGCGAAGGTGGTCGACTTCGGCCTGTCGAAGGTCTTGAAGACGTCGGCCACCAAGCTCACCGTCGCGCGGGCCGTGTTCGGCACCCCCGAGTTCATGGCGCCCGAGCAGGCCGAGGGGCGCCAGGACGCCATCGATCACCGCAGTGACCAGTGGTCGCTGGCCTGCCTGGCCTGGTTTGCGTCGACGGCCTGCCTGCCGTTCGCCGGCCCGGACGTGAACGCCGTCCTCAATCAGGTGATCTCCGCGGTTCCCACGCCGGTGGGACCAGGCGCACCGCGAATCCCCGCCGAGGTCGACAAGGTGCTGCGGCGGGCGCTTTCCAAAGACCGGGCGGAGCGGTTTCCCACCATCCGCGCCTTCGCGCGTGCGTTCGAGGCCGCGACGTCAGGGATCGATCGCGACGCCGAACCGCCTCGTCACACGCCCGCGCCGTCTCGTGCGATGGCGCCCGAGCGTCCCGCCGCTGACGCCCGGCGCGCGGAACCTCAGAGCCGGAAGCGCGGGCGCCGTGGTGGAACCTGGCTCGCGCTCGCCGTCGCGCTGGCGATCCTGGGCGGCGCCGGCTGGCTGCTCCGGGACGAACCGCCGATCGCCACCTGGCTGCGGCAGGCGCGCGATCTTCTCCACCAACGCTAGCGCGCGGGCGGCGGACTTGCGCCGGGCTCAGTAGCCTACCCGGCGGGACACCAGCAGCCTGGCGCGCTCGAGCGGGTTGAAGACGGCGGTCCAATGCTTGGTATCGAAGCTGATGAGCGCCGTGCCCCCGTACCACCAGAGCGCGCGTGTCCCACCGCGGGGCCGCATGTTCAAGGCGAGCGACCAGGCCGGCGAGGTGCCGCCGCCGTAGACGTTGGCCTTGCCGCTCGCGTCGACGTCGACCAGCGCGCCCTCGCCCGCATCGGGCGCGATCCAGGTCGAGGCGGCGTGTCCGGGCGAGGCCGCGACCGGCGAGGGCCGTCCCTTGAAAGGCAGAGCGATCGTCCGCCGCAGCCGCCCATCGACGATTCCCAGCACGTCGAGGCGCGTGCGATCGACGTCGAGCACCAGCTCGTCGCCGCGGCCGAACCCATCGCTCGCGTGAGCGTGCGCGGCTGCCGCGACCAGCGGATCGCGCGCCCCGACCCAGGCTCCGTCGCGGAAGCCGACCTCCGCGCCCCCGAGCGCGACGAACCCACCGGGGAACGGCGCCACCGTCCCCACACAGGCGTCGAACGTGCGCGTGGCCGCTGCCGATGCCGGCACCGCGCCGAGCAGGGTGACGTCGAAGCAGAACGGCACGCTGCCTGGCTGGCACGGCTTGGCGCCGTTGCAGAGCCGCGTCCCGATCTGCACAGCCAGCTTGTCGCCGATCGCCGCCACCTGGTTGGTCGTCCCAGGCGGCAGGGCGAACACCGACCAACCGCCGTCCGGTTCGCGCCGCGCGAGGTGGCGTTTGCCGAAGAGCCAGATCGACGTTCCGCCCGGATCGGTGTCGAAGCGCTCCCAGGTTTCGGCCTCGCCCGACGGCGCGGTCGGCAACTCCAGGCGCGCGACCTTGCGCGTGGCGGGATCGTAGGTCCAGAGGCCCGGCTTCGCCGGTCCGAAAGCGTCGGCGGTTGCCACCTCGCCACCCAGGATCAGGACGCCTCCGGGTATCTCGATCGCGTCGTTGACCCAGCCGGGAAATCCCGCCACGGCGATCTCGGTGATGCCGTCCATCTCCAGCACGTCGGGCCGCGCCGGCTCCGCCGGGTACCCGTCGATCCCCTCCGTCGTGGGCGTGCACCACAGTTGAAGCGCACCGTTTGCGGTGCGGCTGGCGATCAGGAACCGCGAGCCGTCGGGCGAGGGCTCGACCATCGAGTCGGTACGGAGCTGCGCGCGATCGGAGAGGTGCGTCCCCGAGGTGTCGCGCGTGGCTGGGCTGGCGAGAAAGGCAGTCAGCTCGCCGTGAGCATTCTCCACGGCGATCGATTCGTAGCCTCCGGGCATCTTACCGATTCCGATCGTGGCCGCGCCCACCGCCGTGCGCTGCCCCTCCGGGCCGAGAAAGTCGAACAGTCGATCGGTGCCCGGTTTCGGCCAGGCACCGCCGGCGCGGCCTGTCTCGTCGGGCAGAACCGCGAGCGTCGCGCGATCGTGGCGCGCGCCGCAGGCGGCGATGTCGTGCGCGCCGAAGCGCAGCGGCGAATCGTCCTTGCACTCGTCGATCGCCAAGGCGCGGAGCAGCGAGAACGTGTCGGCCGACAGCACCGCCAGCCGGCCCTGGCGGCCGCCGTTGCTGGTCAGGTCCAGCTCCGGCCATTCGAGGACGGCGACCTCGCGTCCGTCGGGTGACGTCGCCAGCTCCAGCAGCGGCGGCCGGTTCAGCCGTCCTTGGCTCCGCTCCTCGCGCAGTCGCCCGCTGCAGTCACCGTCGGCGAGCAGGCAGAGGGTCCGGCGCGGCTCGAGGCGAAAGCGTTGGTCGTCCAGATCGATCACCTCGGCGCTGCCGCTGAGCTGGACGGCAAGGATCCGCTTGGCGCCGAGCGGCGTGAACGCCCGGTACGACCCAGCGCGGTCGACCCGCCGTCCGTCGTATGGATCCCAGATCCAGAGCCGTCCGGCCGCCACCGCGGCGATGGTTCGCGCGCCGAGGAACGCCATCTGGTCGACGCCGCCGATGCTCGCCGTCCCCGGCAGCGTCGCGATCGATCGCCCGCTGGCGACGTCGAACACGCCGATCTCGTGCCCGGTCGAGACCCAGACGAGCCGCCCGCGCGCCGGATCGTAGTCGAGGCTGGCGAGCGCGTGCGCCGGCCAGGCCTTCCGGCTCCGGGCGATCAGATCCGTCATCCCGGCGGGATCGAGCGGCGCAGGGGCGTTCGGTTGTTCGAGCACCCGCACCCGCCGCTCCAGCACCAGCGCCCGATCGTAGATCGCGACGCCGCCGTCGTTCAGCGCCGCCAGCACGTGGTCGCCGCCGATGCCGATCTGCACCACCTGCGCGCCCGCCGGAAGCACTCCTTCGGCGAGCCGTTTGTCCGCCAGGTCGAACGCGCGTATCCGCCCGTCGCTGCCGGCGATGTAGAACCGCGCATTGTCGCTGTCGTCGGGTGCCTCGATCTCCGTCATCGCCTCCAGGCGCCGGCCTCCCGGCGCGGGGGCCAGCACACCGAGCCCGACGGCGGTCGCCTCGACCCCGGCGGGCAGCGGAGGGAGCCGTAGCGGGGGCGGCGGATTTCGCCAGTACTCCCGTTGGTTTTCCTGCATCTCCTGCCCCCGGCCCAGAAACTGCCTCGAGAAACCGACCTCGTCGACGATCAGCGCTTCGTGTGGCGATTGCCGCTGGTTGTCGAGCAGCCGCTCGACCTTGCCGCTCGCCAGGTCGATGCGGAACTTCAGCCCGTCGACGGTGCCCGCCCGCAGGGTGCGGCCGTCGCGCGAGAACGCCACCTCCTGCCAGTGGTCGAGCGTCGGCAGGAGATACCGGATCGGCGCCAGCGTCGCGGCGTTCCGCAGCACCAGCGCGCCGCGATCCGCGACGGCCACGACGGTCCCGTCACGCGACAGCGCCACCGCGCGGGGCGCCTGACTGGCCGAAAACAACAACGTTCCCGGCGTGCAGGTCGGCGCCGCGCCAGCCTGCGACGCCCTGTCGCGTGGCGAAGCGAAATGGGACGCGCAGCCGAGCGCCAGCAGCGATATCAGACAAGCGCGCACCGGCGACGCTCCGGGGCTCACGCGTGCACCAGCTAGGACTCCGCGGGAATCGAGTGATGCTCGTGCACGACAGTCCAGCGGCCGCCGATCTTGCGCAGGCCGACCGTCAGGCGAAAGTCGAGATCGAGGTCGGTGCCGTCGGGCTCCTTGCCGGCACAGCGCATGAGGGCCACGGCGAACGCGATCTCCTCTCCCGCGAAGATCTCCAGTCGCTGGATGTCGAAGGCCACCGGGTCGCGCGTCCACCGAAAGAACACCCCCCAGGTCGTCTTGTAGGCGTCGGCGCCCCGCGATTCCAGCGGCGGGGGCACGTCGAACATCACAATGTCCTCCGCGTGATCTCGAAGGATCGCCTCCATGTCCCGCCGCCGAACGGCGGCCGCCCATTCTTCGATCAGTGTTCGAATCGCGGTCTCGTCAGTGCTTTTATTCATGGTCTTCATACCTCTTGCCCCACTACGACCGGTAAGTCACGTCGGTTACGCCGCCTGGGCCCGTCTCATCATCCCTCATGTCATTCCTCGGCAGGTTGAAGCGGCTTTGGGACGGTGGTCGCCGGGTGGGGACCGACGAGCCGAACCTGCCGTCGTCCGAGGAGCTGTTCACCGCAGAGGTCGAGACGGCCCTGCGCGAAAACCCGATCGTGGGCTCGGTGACCCGCGGCGGCGACTTCTCGCTCCTCGTCGGTCGTGACCAGGGGACGCACACGCTGTTCCTGCGCAACGTCTTCGCCGAAACCCGCGACATGGCACCGGCGGAGCGCGCCGCCCGCGTCCAGCGATTCATCTCCGTCGTGCGCAGCCCGCCCGAGGATGAGCTCTCCTTCGAGGCCGCGCGCGGCCGCCTGGTCCCTCTCCTGCGCCACGCGACGGTGTTCCACCGGATCGACGGCGGCAAGCTGCGCGTCGCCATCCAGCGTCCCTTCGCGCCGTTTCTCATCGAGTGCGTCGGCGTCGACGCCGAGGACTCGATCGGTTACCTGACCGAATCACAGCTCGAAAAATGGAACGTCAGCGCGGAGGCGGCGTTCCGGGCGGCTCGTGAAACCGCGGCCGCCGCTTTCGCGCCCGGGGACATCCGACCCTACGGAAGCGAGCGGGGGTTCGCCCTCTGGCACGTCGCCAAGGACGATTCCTACGAGTCGTCGCGCCTGCTCGTCCCGGGGTGGCTCGCCGGGTTCGCCAGCCGCGTCTCCGGGCGGCCTGTCGCCATCGTTCCCGCGCGTTCCCGGGTGATCGTCGGCGGGGACGGCAACGAAGCCTGCCTGCGCTTCCTCATCGAGGCCGCCAACCGCGAGTACCTGGCGTCACCGCGCAGCATCACGCCGGCGCTCTACACGATCGGCGAAGGCGGAGCGGTCGTGCCGCTGCTGCTGCCGCCGGGCCACCCGCTCGCCGGCGAGGTCGCCCTCGGGCACGTCTCGCTCGCCGCGACCGAGTACAAGACCCAGCAGGACGTCCTGCAGGCGAAGCTCGGAGAGGAGACCTTCGTGGCGACGTACCGCGGATTTCGGAAGGGCGAGCTCGTGTCGAGCTTCACGACCTGGTCCGAAGACGTGCCCTCGCTGCTCCCCGAAGCCGCGGAGATCGCCATCGTGCCGTCGGGTGGCGACCACTTCCGCGTCCCCTGGACCACCGCCCTCACCGTGGTCGGCGACGGCCTCCGCCGCGAGCCGGGGCTCGACCCGCCACGCTGGCGCACGGGGCGCTGGCCCGACGCGGCGGCTTTCGCGAAACTTCGAGCTGCGGCGATCCCAGGCGAAAGATGAGGAAACAGCGCCGCTCGAGCTAGGAGTCGCCCTGGGGGCACATCTGGGTCCCCTCGTAGAGCTCAGTGGTCCCGGCCAGGGTGCCTGACGTCACCGCGACCAGCTCGCCATCTTCACCGGTGGCGGTGAACGAGAACGTTCCGCGCAAGTTGAGGTCGCAGGAGAAAGAACCGGCCGGGCAAGACCCCGTCGAGAACTGCGTGAGGCTGACGTGGCCGGCGATGCCGTGGTGGGGGACGCCTCCGTCCACCAGCGACTCCGTCGTGTCGCCCGCGAAGCCGACCGTCAACGTGGCACGCGTGTCGTCGAGATCGATCTCCGCGGGACCGGACGCCGAGACGCCATGGATCATCAGGATGAAGGTCAAGCGGGTCTGAAAGGGATCGCTCGGGTCGCTGGTGCTCTGCGCGTCGAACAGCGGGAAGATCCTCAGATCGCCCGCGACAGCCGGCGGGTAGGAGTCGTCGTTGAACCACTCGATACCGTCCGACGGCCGGCGATCACTCGCTCCAGTCAGACGTCGGGTACTTGTCGATGAGCATCCGCGCCTCGGCCCGCGCCGCGTCTCGCCGTCCGAGGTCAATCAGCGATCGGACCACGTACCAGCGTCATGTTTCCAACGACAGCTCCCTGGTTGCTTTGGAACATCTGGGCCGGCTACGAGAACACGTCCCAGGGCGGCGTCACCTACGACACGGTGTCGAGCCTGAAGAGCGCCTAGGATGTCCATCGACATCTGTTCGTGAACCCGCCCAACAGCCCCGCCGAGCGCGGATACGGAAAGACCCTCGAGTTGGAATAGCGCTCGCGGCCTCACCGGCCCTAATCCGACAGCGAACGCAAAAGCCGCGGACCCCCTTGCCGGAGGTCCGCGGTTTTGTTGTAGCGGGGGCCCGCTATGCTTCCTATCATAGACCTTCCATGTGGCTGGAAATACAGGCGATTATTGTCTGAGTGGGCGACGACGGACGTCGCTTCGGCCGAGAATCGTCCGATCCGTCAATTCGTAGTCCCCCAAACTGTTAGGCCCTAAGCCTGCCGGGGAAGCGCACCTGGGACACGCTCTCTTGACAGATCAAGACCGCTTTCGAGATCCTCCCGGAACTCATGGGTCCCTGTCGTACGGCGGTCGCGGTCGGAATTGGGCTCTTCAGCCTCGTCGGCACTCGTGCTGTCATGGCTCAGGAGACTACCTTTCGCTTGAAAGTTACTGTCCGGCATGTGTCGATCGACCCCAAC
>DATAVR010000127.1:0-1622 GCA_036267635.1 Polyangia bacterium
GGCCAGGCCGATGAGCAGGCAGGCGATCGCCGGCGCGAGCGCCAGGTCGATCCAATAGAGGCGGTCGAGCGTCCACGCCGAGCCCTGCCAGGCGATCGTCGCCAGGACCGGCGCCGCGGCGGCGAGCGCCAACCACGGCCACGGCCAGGACCGTCGCGCCGTGCCCGCGGTGACGATGCCCGCGCTGACGATGCCGAGCGCGAATAGCGCGAGGAGGTCGGGCGCGGACTGGATCACGAAGGTGTCCAGGCGCGCGACGTGGGGACCGACGATCCCGACCGCCGCGACGACGAGCCCCACCACCGAGCATGGCGAGCGCGCCTCGCTTCCTCACCATCAGCAGCAGCACCGGCAGCAGGACGTAGAGCTGGACCTCGACCGCGATCGACCAGAACGCCGTGTTGGGGCTCGGCGGACCGCTGGCGATGTTCTGCACCAGGAGGCCGTTGGCGAGGACCGACGAGGGGTCCGGCACGCCGCGGAACGGCTGCGGGACGATCAGCCACGCCACCGCGAGGCTGAAGGCGAGGGCGGCCCAGTACGGGGGCAGGATGCGCCGCGCCCGCCGGCCCGCGTAGGCGGAGAGCTCGCCGAGTCGCCAGCCGTGGCGGGCGGGGGAGAGGGCGAGCGAGAAGCCGGACAGCACGATGAAAACGAGGACCGCGAAGCGTCCGTAGATGAAGGGGCCGGCCCAGAACGGCGCGTTGTCGACCGGGTAGCCGGGGAAGGCGCGCAGGAAGAGGTGGTTGACGACGACGTAGAGCGCCGCCAGGCCGCGCAGGCCGTCGAGCCCGGCCAGCCGCCGACCCGGCGGTGGCGCGGGAGTGGCGGACGGCTCCATGCAGTGCTCTACGGGCTAGGGGGCCGTCGGGTTCGAGTCGAAGGCCCGGAAGAATCGGTTGCGGAAGCCGCTCATCGGCCACGCCGGGGCGTCCTTGCGGGGCCGCAGGCCGGGGTTCCAGCCCCAGCCATCGATCGCCTTCAACATCTTCGGGTCGTGGGAGATGATCGAGATCGGCACCTGGTGGCCCGCCTGTTCGCCGGTGACGGGGTTCCGCGGCTGATGGTCGCCGAGCTCGATCACCACCAGGTTCTTCTTGCCGTAGTGCTGGATGTAGTTGGTGAGGGATTTGATCGTGTAGACGATCGACCTGGAGTACCCCGACTGGACCCGCGCCGCGTTGGCCCAGAACGAGAGGAACGATCCGCCTTCGTAGTGGTTCGGGAGGTGGTTGTAGATCGAGCCGTTGCCGACCTTGTCCCAGGGGATCTCCTCCGGGATGCGGTTCCAAGGCTGGTGGCTGGAGACGGTGTCGATCTCCGCGAACAGCGGCCGGCGGTGCGTTTTCCCGAGCTCGAGACGCTGAAGCGCCGAGTAGATGTACTGGTCGGGCATCGACGCGTAGGAGAAGGTGGGGCCTTTGTAGCCGACCTGATTGCGGTTGTAGATCTTGTCCCAGTGGTAGAACGCCTTCCCTTCTGGCCAGGGGCGGTCGTTCGAAACGTCCTCGTCGACGGTCCTCCACCCGGCGCGGTTGAACGCGCTGGCGAGCGTGAAGCGCCGTTCCGGGAGCAGCTGCGCGTAGCGGCGCAGGTTGTGGACCCAGAGGCCCGCGTTCAGG
>DATAVR010000128.1:0-5020 GCA_036267635.1 Polyangia bacterium
GAGTTCTTGCGGTTCTGGGCCAGCCCGTCCGGGTTGGCCGCCGGCAGCAGCCAGACCGGAAGGCCGTCGGCCGCCTCGAGCTGGGCTGCGAGCGCGACGACCGCGTCGGTGCTGGCGGGCTCGTCGCCGTGGATTCCGCCCATGACCAGCAGCGGCGCACCGGCGCGGCCGAAGCGGCGCGCGAAGATCGGCCTGCCCAGGGTCGAGCGCCCGATCTCGGGGAATCCGAGCGCGGCGATCGCCGCCAGCCGGGAGGTCGCATCGTCCGTCACCGCCGCCACTTTGACCCCATTTCACGCTCCGGATAACGTCTGCGCAATGGCGCTTCCGCTTCGCGATCTCAAAACCGAGGCACGCAACCTGGCGCGGGCAGGTCAATTCGCCGCCGCGCTCGCCGCGCACGAGCAGATGCTGGCGGTCAACCCGCTCGACGGCGACAGCCGCCGGAAGATCGGGGACCTGCTGTTCCAGCTGGGCGATCAGGCCGGGGCGGTCGAGGTCTTCCGCACGGTGGCGATGCACGACGTGCGCTCGGGGCACCTCCTGCCCGCGCTGGTGGGGTGCAAGGTGCTCGAGTCGTTGGGGCAGAGCTTCGAGCAGATCGTGGCGGCGATGGCGCATTTCTTCGCGCACGGCGCGCCGGCGCTGGCGAAGTTCGCGGCCCGGCAGGCCCCCGTCGATCTCGACGCGCCGATCGAGCCCCCCCAGGCGGCCGCCGATCTGGCGAAGCTCGTGCCGCGGGCCCGCGCGCGGGCGCTCGATCTGTCGGCCTTCGTCCAGTACCCGGAGCAGTTCCTGCCGGTCGCCTTCTTCTCCGAGCTGCCCCCCGAGCTGTTCCCGGCTGCGGTCCGGATGGTCCGCCTGCTGCGGCTCGGCGAGGCCGAGGTGGTGTTTCGAGAGGGCGATCCCGGCTCCGCCTTCTACTTCGTCGCCGCGGGCGAGGTGCGGGTCGTCGCCGGCGGGCAGCCGGTGGCGGGTCGTCCGACGCGCTCCGTGGAGCTGACCCGCCTCCTCGAGGGGGCGCTGTTCGGCGAGATGGCGCTGATGACCGATCAGCCACGCACCGCCTCGATCCAGGTGGTGGGCGAGGCCGAGCTGCTGGAGGTCAGCCGCGCCGCGGTGGCCGAGCTGACGGCGGCGGTCCCGGTGCTGGCCGAGCGGCTCGACCGCTTCGCGCGCGAGCGGTTGCTCAAGAACCTGCTGGCGACCTCGCCGCTCTTCAAGCCGTTCGACAACCAGCAGCAGATGGAGCTGGTTCGCCGTTTCGAGGGGATCGACGTGGAGCCTGGCACGACGATCATCCGCGAGAACGAGATCGGCCAGGGGCTGTTCGTCATCCTGCTCGGCGAGGTCGAGGTGCTCCGCCACGGGGCGCCGGTGGCTCGGCTGCGGGCCGGCGAGCTCTTTGGGGAGATGGCGCTGCTGGGGGACAGCCCGACCACGGCGGCCGTTCGCACGGTCGGGCCGACCAGCATTCTGTTTTTGGGGCGCGACTACTTCCGGCGCCTGGTCGCGGCGCTCCCCGTGCTCCGAAAGTATTTCGAGGACCTGTCGCGCAGCCGAAGCGCCGCCAACGTCTAGGGCGCCGCCGGCCCTCGTTTGCGGCTGCACGATCGGCGGCATAGACTCGATTGGCGATGAAGATCATGCGCCGCGCCCCCCGCTGGCTGGCCGTGCTGCTCGTGGCCCTGTCGACCTTCACCTGGTTGTCGACAGTCGCTTCGCCGGCGGCGTTCGCCGGCCCGCGCTCGGGTGGGAGCTTCAGCGGGCGGCCGGGCTTCCGATCGGGCGGCGGGTTCGGCACCCCTTCTCCTGGCTACTCGGGCGGCGGGTACGGCAGCCCCTATTCGGGCGGCTACGGCTACGGGGGCGGCTCGCACTTCCTGTTTTTCCCGGGTTTCGGCGGGTATGGGTACGGCGGTGGTTTCGGGCTGTTCGGATCGCTGGCCGCCATCCTGGTAGTCGGGATGGTGGTCGCGTCGGTGGCCCGCGCGGTGCGCGCCAGCCGCGGCAGATCGAATCCCGGCAGCTACTACGGCGGCGAAGGCTATGGCGACGGCGAGGTGGTGCCGATGCCCGGGCGCGCTTACCTCTACCGGCTTCAGCTGGCCCTCGGCCGGTCGGCGCGTGGGATTCAGGATCGGCTGGCCGAGTTTGCCGCCCGCGGCGACACCGAGACGGAGGCGGGGCTGGCCGCGTTGCTCCAGCAGACTGCGGTCGAGCTGCTGCGAGAAAAGGACGCTGTCCGCTACCTCGGCGCCACCGCGCGGGGGCCGATGAGCCTGACCAACGCCGAGACGTCGATGAACGCCATGGCGCTCGCCGAACGGGCGCGGTTCCAGGTCGAGCGGGTTCGCGCCGCCGGCGGCCACGTTTCGCGCTCCGACCTGCCGGCCGAAGAGGGAAAAGAGGCGCTCGAGCTGGTGGTGGTCACGCTGGTGGCGGCGACGCGGACCCCGCTCGAGAGGTTCGACGCCACGGGCTCACCGGAGGATCTGAGCGCGCTGCTCTCCGAGCTGGGCGGCGTGTCGCCCGACGCCATCTTGGGGCTGGAGGTGGTCTGGACACCGGCCGATCCCAATGATTCGATGACCGAGACCGACGTGATGACCACCTACCCGGAATTGCGGAGCCTCTAGCGAATGCCCTCGGCTGCCGCGGCGCCGCTCGGACGCCTGCTGCTCGACTTCGCGCTGTTCGGCCTGTCTGGGATCGTGCTGCTGATCGTCGGTTACTACCTGTGGGAGATGATCACGCCGTACAACCTGCGGCGCGAGATCCACGAGAACAAGAACGTGGCGGTGGCCATCGTGGCGGCGGCTTTCGTCATCGGAATGGGCATCGTCATCGCCGCCGCCCTGGTCTCGGCGCGCTGACACCGAGCCGCTCCGCCATTGACTCCGGCCGAGCCCGGCGGATACAGTCAAAAGGCCCGGTGATTTCGAGGGTCTCGCCGTGTTCAAGCTGAGCATCGAAGACGATGAGGGTAAGACCACGGTCGTTCCGCTCGCGCGGGACGAGATGACCGTTGGTCGGCTGGAAGGGAACACCATCCGGCTGACCGAACGAAACATCTCCCGCAAGCATGCCCGCCTGACGCGTCAGAACGGCGCGCTCTTCATCGAGGATCTCACCAGCTTCAACGGCGTTCGCGTCAACGGGACGAAGATCGCCTCGCCCACGCCTTTGCGCGAGGGGGACGAGGTCCAGCTCGGCGATTACAAGCTGGTGTTGCGCGGGGATCGCCCGCCGATCGGCGATCGGCAGACCATGCCCAACATCCCGGCGGTCACCACCGCGCCGCTGGCGACGCTCGGAGGCGCGGTGGCCATTCCGACGCGCGCGTCGGTCGCCGCCATGGCCGCGCAGCCAGCGCCCCAGGCGGTCGCACCGGTTGCGGCCGGCGCCCCGGCCGCCGCCACGCCGCCCCGCTCGCGCACCAAGACCTCCCCCCCCAAGCCGATGACGGCGGTCCCCGAGAGCGGCGCGGTGGTCGAGCCTGTCGAGGGGCAGCCGACGATCCCGTTGCGCGCGCTGACCGACAAATCGGGGGCCGGGGGCCAAGGGGCGGTGGGGCCGGCGGCGCGGCTGGTGGTGCTGACCACCGATCTGGCGGGGATGGAGATCGCGCTCGACAAGGCCTCCTTGGTGATCGGGCGGACCGACGAGAACGACGTGCTGCTCAACCACCGGTCGATCTCCCGCCACCACGCGAAGATCGTGCGCGACGCCGAGCACTACACCATCGTCGACCTTCAGAGCGCCAACGGGGTTCGGGTCAACGGCGAGGACTACGAACGGATCGAGCTGAACGCCGGGGACGTGGTCGAGCTCGGCCACGTCAAGCTTCGCTTCGTCAGCCCGGGCGAGGACTTCATCTTCGATCCGGACGCGCACCAGCCGCGGCAGCTTCCGATGAAGATGATCGCCGTCGGAGGGGGCGCGATCGCCGTCGTCCTCCTGGCGGTGCTCTTCCTGCGCCGCGGCTCGCACGAGAGCACCCCGGCGATGGCCGAGGCGCCCGCGCAGCCCGCGCCTCCGGCCGCCGCGGTGGTAGCCCCGCCCGTCGCACCGGCGCCCGCGCCTCCGGCCGCGCCGCCCCCGCCCGAGACGCCGATCGCCATCCTGGCCGCCGCGAAGAAGGCGATGGTGGCGGAGGATTGGGAGACCGCCGAGACCGACCTCGGTCGGATCAACGGCGTCGACGATCCGGCGATCAAGCGCGAAGTGACGGCGCTCGGCCACCGCGTGGAGAACGAGCGGCTGGCCGCCTCGATGTTCGCCAAGTTCGACGAGGCGGCCAACACCAAGAACTACGCGGCGGCGCTCTCCGGCTACGCTCAGATCCCGGCCGAGAGCGTCTACAAGCGGCGCGCGCAGCCCCGTTACGAAGAGGCGCGCACCTTGCTCGTCGCCGAGCACATGACCGCCGCCGAGAAGGATCGGGCCGAGGGGCGTTGCGCCGAGGTTCGGGTGGAGGCGGCCGAGGTGATTCGCCTCGAGCCCAAGAACCAGCTCATCCGCGACCTGTCGCGCCTCTGTCGCGCGCGCCCCGAGTCGGTGGCCACGGCACGCTCCGCGCGCACACGCACGGTCGCCGCCGCGGCGCCCGCGGCGGTGGAGCGCCCGGAGCGCTCGGAACCGGCGAAGCACAGCGAGCCCGCCCGGACCGAGCCGACACACGCCGAGGCGGCGGCCGAGCCCGAGGACGCCGAGGCGCTCATGAAGCAGGCACGAGAAGCCTGGCTCCGGCAGCAGTGTGGGGCGGCGATGGACCTGTCGCGGCGGGCGCTGCGGGCCAAGCCCGGCTGGACCGACGCCTATCAGATCCTGGCGGTCTGCTCCTGCTCGCTCAAGGACGCCGAGGCCGCCGAGCGCGCCTATTCACGGCTCGACGACAAGAACCGGACGCTGGTCCACGCCGTCTGCCAGAAGAACGGCATCGCGGTCGGCGACTGAAGATCCTCGGGCCCTCGGTCGCGGGCCCTCGGTCGCGGGCCCTCGGTTGCGGGCCCTCGGT
>DATAVR010000129.1:0-65725 GCA_036267635.1 Polyangia bacterium
TTCTTCGCCGAGGGGCCGATCGACGTGCTCGACCACGCCTCGCAGGCGTTCGGGTTCGGCGGCAAGCTGGGGGTCGACGCCACCCGCAAGTGGAAGGACGAGGGGTTCACCCGCGAGTGGCCCGAGGTCCTCAAGATGGACCCTGCCGTTGACGCGCGGATGGCCGCGCTCATGAAGGAGCTGGGGCTGTGAGCGCATCGGCCAGCCTGGCCGAAGGGGGCGCGGACGTTCAAGGGATGTTCAACCGCGTGGCGCGCCGCTACGACGCCGCCAACCGGATCATGTCGGGCGGGATCGACGTGGTCTGGCGCAAGAAGGCGATCGGGCGTCTGCTCGACGGGCTCGGCGAGACGCCGCGGATTCTGGACCTAGGCGCAGGTACGCTCGACGGGGCGCTGGAGATCGCGCGGCGGTCGCCGGGGGCGCGCGTCACGGCGGCCGACTTCGCGCGCGAGATGCTGCGCGCCGGACGACAAAAGCTGAGCAGCGTCGACGGAGGCGGCCAGCGGATCGCCACCCACGCCGCCGACGGGCACGACCTGCCCTATCGAGACGCCGCCTTCGACGGGGCGTTCTCTGCCTTCTGCGTGCGCAACCTGCGCGACCTGCCGCGCGGGTTGCGTGAGCTGCGGCGCGTGGTGCGGCCGGGTGGCCGCGTCGTCATTCTTGAGTTCCTGCGGCCGGACAAGCCGCGCTTCTTCTTCGATCGGATCTGGAACCCCCACGTGTTGCCGCTCATCGGAAGAGCGGTGACCGGCGATCGCGAGGCCTATCGCTACCTGCCCGATTCGATCGCGGCGTTTCGTTCGACCGCGGAGCTGGCGGCGGTCATGACAGAGGTCGGATTCGCCGCCGTCGAGACCAAGGCGCTGTTTCCCTCGGGCGTCGCGACCATGGTGGTGGCTTCGTGAAGCTGGTCGTGGCCGTGGGGGGTGCGTCCGGCTCGGTCTATGCGCGGCGCCTGCTCGACGCCCTGGTGCCGCTCGCGTCGACCGTCGAGGTCGGTCTGGTTTTCACGCAGTCGGGAAACGAGGTCTGGAACCACGAGATCGGGGAGATTCCGGCCTATCCTTTCAAGCGCTACGGCCTGCGCGATTTCCGCGCGCCGTTCGCCTCGGGCTCGGCCGGCTGGGAGGCGATGGTCGTCATCCCCTGCTCGACCGGTGGGCTGGCGCGGATCGCCCATGGAATCTCCGACGACCTGGTCGGGCGCGCCGCCGACGTCATGATGAAGGAGCGCCGCAAGCTGGTGCTGGTGGTGCGCGAGACGCCGCTCTCGACGATCCACCTCGAGAACATGCTGGCGGTCACCCGCGCCGGCGCCGTGGTGCTCCCGGCCGCGCCCTCCTTCTACTCGAAGCCGGCGACGATCGAGGCGGTGCTCGACACGGTGGTCGGCCGGGTGCTCGACCAGCTGGGGCTCCCCAACAAGCTGATGCCCCGCTGGGGCGCCGACGAATCCAAAGGAGAGTCGCGATGAGCGCCGACGCGCGATGCCTTCCCACGCCCACGCCGGAGCCGGAGCCGGCGTCGCTCGGCGCGCTCGACCTCTTCGCGCTCGGCCGCCAGGCCTCGGCGGCGCGCGACGGAGGGCTCGGACGGCGCGGGACGTTCGTCCGCGGACGCCAGCTGCTGGCGAGCGGCGGCTGGCGCGGGCCACGTGACGCCGCCGAGTCCACCGTCGACGATGCGGACGTCGTCGCCGTCGGCGGCCTCCCGGCCCTGCGCGCCGCGGGGATCGATCTCCTCGTCGCGGCGGCCGATTCGCCCCACGCGCGTTCGGCAGCCGAAGCCGGCTTGCGCCTGCTGCTCCGCGTCCCCTACCGTGTCGGCGAGGGCGATCGCGAACGCCTCGATCGGTTGGCTGCCATCGAGCGGGCGGCGTTCGGGGTCTGGGGAGTCATGCCGGCGCCGCTCGGTGAGCCGTACGGCCTCGACACGCTGCGATTCTTCGCGCTCTGCCGGCTGGCGCTGCCGCGGGTCGCGCATCTGCTGGCCGACGTCGGCGCGCTCGGGCCGCGCCTCGCGCAGATGGCGTTTGGCTTCGGCGCTGACGAGCTCCACGCGCCGATCGTCGCCGAACGCGCGCTCCGCCTCGGCGCCAATGCGCACAATCCGTCGCTGACCCGCAAGGAGGCCGCCACCCTCATCCGCGGCGCCGGCCTGGCGCCTTGCGAACGGTTCGCCGACGGCGCGATCGAGGAGGTGCAAGCGTGACAAATATTTTCGCTCAGATCCGCGACAAGGTTCGGGCCGCGGAGACGCTGTCCTTCGAGGACGGCGTCGCGCTCTACCAGCACCCGAACCTCATGGAGCTGGGGGCGCTGGCCAACGAGGTCCGCGAGCGGCTGCACGGCGACCGCACCTACTTCAACCGCAACCTGCACATCAACGCCACCAACGTCTGCGAGGCGAGCTGCCGGTTCTGCTCCTTCGCCCGCCTGCAGCCGGGCGATCCGGCGGCCTACACGATGACGCTGGAGGAGGCTTGGGGAAAGCTGCGGGCGCGGGTGGCGGCGAACGATCCGATCACCGAGATCCACATCGTCAACGGCCTGCACCCCGGGCTGGCGTTCGACTACTACACGGAGCTTCTCGCCGGCCTGAAGCGGATCCAGCCGAACATCCACCTCAAGGCCTTCACCGCGGTGGAGATCTTCTACTTCGCCAAGAAGTTCGGGATGTCGATCGAGGCGGTGCTGCAGGCGCTGCGGGCGGCGGGGCTCGATTCGCTCCCCGGCGGCGGCGCCGAGATCTTCGCACCGCGGGTGCGCAAGAAGATCTGCGACGACAAGAGCGACGCCGACGAATGGCTGGAGGTTCACCGGGTCGCCCACAAAATGGGGCTGCGCTCGAACTGCACCATGCTCTACGGCCACATCGAGACGGCCGAGGAGCGGGTCGACCACATGCTGCGCCTGCGCGCGCTGCAGGGCGAGACCGGCGGGTTCCAGACCTTCATCCCGCTGGCGTTCCATCCCGACAACAACGCGCTCATGAAGCTGCCGGGACCAACCGGCGTCGAGGACCTGCGCACCTACGCCGTCGCGCGGCTCCTGCTCGACAACATTCCGCACCTCAAGGCCTACTGGATCATGCTGGGGATCAAGACCGCCCAGACCGCGCTCTGGTTCGGCGCCGACGATCTCGACGGCACCGTGCAGGAAGAGCGCATCTACCACATGGCCGGCGCCGCGACGCCCCAGGTGATGCACCCGACCGAGATCATCCGTCTGATCCAGAACGCCGGCCGCACCCCGGTCGAGCGCGACACGCTCTACAACGTCGTGGCCGAGGGGGCGGCGCTCATCCCCGACAAGCCGTTCCGCCGCGACGTCCGTCGCAGCCTGGAGGTCGTCTCGTGAGCGCCCTGACAAAGATCGGTGCCAAGCTCCGCATTTCCGCGGTCTCGTTCCTCAATGCACGGCCCATCACCTACGGCCTCGAGCGCGCGCTCGGAGCCAGCAACGACCAGATCGACCTCTCGTTCGATCTGCCGTCGCGCTGCGCGGAGCGCCTGGCCGAAGGGGATGCCGACCTCGGTTTGATTCCGGTCGGCGCCTATGCGGCCAGCACCGAGGAGCTGCGGATCGTTCCCGGCATCGCCATCGCCAGCCACGGCGCCGTGCGCACCGTGCTGCTGGTCGGCGAGGTGCCGTGGAGCGAGATGAAGGAGATCGCGCTCGACGGCGCCTCGCGCAGCTCGGCGATGCTGCTCAAGCTGCTCTGCCACGAGCAGGGCCTCACGCCGCAGTTCCGCGAGGTGGCGCACGACGAGGTGCTGGCCGCCGTGCACGGGACGACCGGCGCGCTGGTGATCGGGGACGCGGGGTTCGAGGCCGCGGGGCGCTTTCCGCAGGTGCAAGATCTCGGCACGGCCTGGCACGACCTGACCGGGCTGCCGTTCGTCTACGCCGTGTGGGCCGGCCGGCCCGGCGCCGTCGACGCCGAAGCGGTTGCGATGCTCCAGAAGAGCCTCGGCGACGGCCTCGCCGCCCGCCCGCTCATCGCGCGCGCGCACGCTGAAGCCCACGGTGGCGCCCCGGCGATCTACGAATCGTACCTCTCACAGAACATTCGTTACCGCTTGGGGGCCGAGGAGCTGTCGGGAATGGCGGCTTTCTTCTCGCGCGCCCGGGCCGCCGGGCTGGTCGACGGAACGCCGCGGGCGCGCCTCTACGAGGGCGGCGCCGCGACCGCGCGCGCCGCGAATGGTGCGCGCCCCCGCTCGGTCGACGCTCTCCTGAGCGACGCCGCCGCAGGCGGGCGCTTGACGCCGGAAGAGGCGATGCGCGTCTACGCCGAGGCGCCGGTGCTCGAGCTCGGCGCCGCCGCCGACGCCCGCCGCCGGATGCTCCACCCCGACGACGTCGTCACCTACATCATCGATCGCAACGTCAACTACACGAACGTCTGCGTCACCCGCTGCAAGTTCTGCAACTTCTACCGGCCGCCCACCAATAAGACCGAGGGCTACGTGCTGTCGCGCGAAGAGCTGGCCAAGAAATTCCAGGAGACGGTCGACCTCGGTGGCGTGCAGATCCTGCTGCAGGGGGGCCTCAACCCCAACCTGCCGATCGGCTGGTACGAGGAGCTCTTCCGCTGGATGAAGGCCAACTTCCCGCTGGCCATCCATGGCCTGTCGCCCGAGGAGATCCGCTACATCGCCGAGCTCGAGGGGATGTCGATCCGCAACGTGATCGAACGGCTGATCGCGGCCGGCCTCGATTCGATCCCCGGCGGAGGCGCCGAGATCCTCGACGACGAGATCCGCCACGCCATCTCGCCGCTCAAGTGCACCACCGACACCTGGATGGAGGTGATGCGCCAGGCGCACGCGCTCGGCCTGCGCACCACCGCCACCATGGTGTTCGGCTTCGGCGAAGAGCCGCGCCACCTGGTCGGCCACCTCGAGCGGCTGCGCGAGCTTCAGGACAAGACGGCTGGCTTCACCGCCTTCATCTGCTGGCCGTTCCAGGCCGAGGGGACGCGCCTCAAGCTGCACGACGACACCACTGCGATGCGCTATCTCCGCATCTTCGCGCTGTCGCGCCTCTACCTCGACAACTTCCCCGGGCTGCAGGTCTCCTGGCCGACGATGGGGCCCGAGGTCGGCCAGGTCGGGCTGCGCTTCGGCGGCAACGACTTCGGCTCGGCGATGATCGAGGAGAACGTCGTCTCGCAGGCCGGCGCCGTCTTCAAGCTGTCGGCCGACGACATCGAACGGTACATTCGCACGGCCGGCTTCGAGCCGCGCCGCCGCAACATGCGCTACGAGCGGCTGGCCGCCGCCTGAGCACCAGGCGATGCGGATCGTCAGCGCACGCTGGGTCGTCCCGATCGATCGCCCGCCGGTCTCCGAGGGGGCGATCGCGCTCGACGACGACGACCAGGTGCGCATGGTCGGCGCGCGTGCCGCGCTGCGCGCCGAGTTTTCCGGCGCGCCCGAGGAACGCGCCGACGGCGTCCTGCTTCCGGGGCTGGTGAACGCCCACTGCCACCTGGAGCTGTCGGCGCTGGCCGACGCCGTCCCGGGCGGCGGCGGGTTCATCGCCTGGGCGCAGCGGTTCCTGAAGAAGGTCGGCGAGACGCCCCGCGAGCTGCGACGCGCGGCGGCCGAGGCGGCGGCGGCCGGGGCCGCGCGTTTCGGCACGGCGGCCATCGGCGACGTCGGCAACACCCTCGACGCTGCGCCGGCGATCGGCGCCGCCGGCCTCTCCGGCGTGCTGTTCCATGAGCTGCTCGGCTCGCGCGAGGCGAAGACGGGCGACGCGCTCGCCGACGCCGCCCGTGAGCGCGCCGAAGCCGCGTCGACCTGGCCGACCGACCTCGGCTACGTGCGCGCGCCGCACGCCCCCTACTCCGTCGGTCCCGACCTGATGCGCCGGATCTTCGCCGCCGCGTCGGCCGAGAAGCGCGCCACCTCCATTCACGTCGCCGAGGACGAGCAAGAGCTCGCGCTGCTCCGCGACGGCACCGGCGCCTGGCCGGCCATGTTGGCCGCGATGGGCATCGACGCCTCGACGCGCGCGCCCGGAAAATCGCCGGTCGAGTATCTGGCGTCGCTCGGCGCGTTCGACGGTCCCGCGCCAGCGCTGCTGGTTCACATGGTCTGCGCCGGGGCAGCGGATCGCCGGATCGCGCGCGAGGCCGGCGCGACGGTCGTGCTCTGCCCCCGCTCCAACCTCCACATCGGCGGGCGTTTGGCCGACGTCCCGGCGCTGCTCGACGACGGCGTCCCGATCGCGCTCGGCACCGACAGCCTCGCCTCGACGCCCGACCTGTCGCTGTGGGGTGAGATGGCGACCCTGGCGGTGCATTTCCCGTCGGTGCCGGCCGCGCGCTGGCTCGAGGCGGCGACCCGCGGGGGCGCCGAGGCGATCGGCCTGCCCGCCCACGGAACGCTGGCGCCGGGCAAGCGCCCCGGGGTCCTCGACGTCCTCATCGACGATCTGGCGGCGCCGGTCGAGTCGCTGGTCCGCGATCCGAGCCCGACCCTGCGCTGGGTGGCCCACGCATGACCACCGCCGCTCCCCCCGACGACGCGCGCGCTGGCGCGCTCGGCCACGTCGTGAAATTTGGGCGGATGGTCAAGTTCGAGCACACGCTGTTCGCGCTGCCGTTCGCCTTGGCCGCCGCCGCCATCGCGGCGCGCGGCCACGGCCTCTCCGTCGGGCGCCTGGCCGGAATCATCGTGGCCATGGCCGGTGCCCGCACCGCGGCCATGGGGTTCAACCGGATCGTCGACCGCCACATCGACGCCAAGAACCCCCGGACCGCCGAGCGGGAGATCCCCGCCGGCGCGATCTCGGTGCGCGCCGCCTGGACCATGACCCTGGTGGCGAGCGTCGTCTTCATCGGTGCGGCGGCGGCGCTGGGGCCGCTCTGCCTGGCGCTTTCGCCGGTCGCGCTCTTCTTCCTCTACGGTTATTCGTTCACCAAACGATTTACGGCGCTCTGCCACCTCTTCCTGGGCCTGGCCATCGCCTCGGGACCGGCCGGGGCCTGGATCGCGGTGCGCGGCGACTTCGGCTGGGCCCCCGGGCTCCTGATGATCGCGGTTGGCGCCTGGATCGCCGGCTTCGACATCCTCTACGCCCTGGCCGATCGCGACTTCGATCGCACCGCCGGCCTGCACTCGATCCCCGCCCGCTTCGGGGTCGGCGGCGCGCTGGCGATCTCCGCGCTCTGCCATCTGGTAACCGCCGGCGCGCTGGTGGCCCTCGGGTCGGTCGCGCACCTCGGCGCCCCCTACCTCACCGGGGTGGTGGTGGTGATCGCGCTGCTCGTCTACGAGCACGCCATCGTGCGCCCGAACGATCTGTCGCGCCTCGACGTCGCCTTCTTCAACCTCAACGGCTACGTCTCGGTGGCGTTCTTCGTCGCCACCCTCGTCGACACGCTGGCGCGTTAGGCTCCCGCGGTAGGCCGCGGTCAGCGCTTCGGGGTCCAGCCGGCGATGGGCGAGCCACTGGCGGGCTGATTCTTGGCCGGCGGCGGAGACGCCTCGGCCCGCTCGACGACCTTGGGCGGAGGCGCCGAATGCGGATGGTGGACGTCGAAGGCCGGCTTCTGCTTGGGATCGCAGTTGGGCCCGAAGCCGTTGGCGTTGAACCGATAGGCGATCCGCCCGCTGGCGCCGGCGGCGTTGGCCTCGACCTCGACCTCGTGCTCCCCCGCCCGCGACGGAGAACAGTAAGACAGCAGGTAGAAGCGACGCGACGCCGCCTCGATGCGCGCGCCGATCTCGTCGAACCCCTTCTTCACGTCCCCTGGGTTCTGCGAGGCGAAGGTCCCCGAGCGGCCGATGCGCGAGAGCTGGCTGCGATCGACCTCCTGGCCGGCGCCGATCACGTAGGTCTCGAACCCGGCGTTGTCGAGCGCGTGGTCGACGTCCTCCGGGCTGGCCCGGTGGGCGCGGTCGGTGCCGTCGGTGAACACCACCAGCGTGCCGAAGCGCAGCGGCACCGGCGCCCGCTCCATCTGCTGGGTCAGCAGGCGCGTCCCCTCGATGACGGCCCCGTTCAAGTTGGTCGAGGGATCGCGCGGGCGTCGCATCGCCAGGGAGGTGACGCCGCCGCGCACGTTGCCGCCGAACCCCACCACCTGGGTCAGGTGCGGGCTGCCGTCGAAGCTGTAGACGGCGACCTTCTGGTAGGGGCCGACGCGCTCCCCGAACGACGAGGCCGCCTCGATGAGGGTCGCCATGTCGCCGGAGTCGACCACGCTACCGCTCATGTCGACGAGGAGCAGCGTGTAGTGAATCGCGGCAACCTCTGGCTGGAGGATCGTCTGCTTGCTTTCCAGGATCGAGACCGGCTGCTTGTCCTCGTAGATGAGGAAATCCTGAGGCGTCAGGTTGGCGACCGGCTGGCCGCTGTGCGTGTCGACCGTAAAGTAGACGGCGACGTTGGAGGGTTTTCGCACCGAGGCGTCGACCATCTGCAGCTTGAGGCCACAACCGGCAGCGGCAACGGCGGCGAGCCCACATAAAAAGATCAGCCGAGCTTGAACCGTACGCATTCGCCCCGCATACCACGAAATCAGAAAAGGAATTAAGCTTCCCTGGCGCACTGCCGACGAGATGATCGCCACAATTCTCGGAACTATGACCCGCGCCCAACGAAGCCAGGAGCCATGACCCGATCGACCGTCTTTTTGAGCGCGCTGGTCTTTGCGGCCGCGGTGGGCTCTCCCGCCCTCGCGGCGTCGCTGCCGGCGGACAAGCTGCCCGAGCTGCCGCTGGCGCTGCCGCCACCCGGGCCCGAAGCCAACTATCTGACGGCGCTGCACGCCCACATCCACCGTCGCTGGACCGACAACTTCCTGCGCCTCATCGGTGAGAAGCTCGAGCTCAACAATCCGCTCAACGTCCCCGACCGCACGGCTGAGGTCGACATCGTGATCTCGGGCGACGGACAGCTGCTGTCGTCGAAGATCAGCCGCTCTTCCGGCTTCCCCGGCTTCGACGACGCGATCATCGAGATCCTGCGCGACGCGGTCCCCTACCCCAAGGCGCCGGTCGACGTCCGCTCGGACGACGACAACCTCCACCTGCACTGGACCTTCGCACGCGATCAGCGCCGCTGCTCGGGACTGATCGTGACCCACACCTACGATCCGGTCGAGACGTCGCTCCCGAAGCTCTTGCATCAAGGGCGTCGGGACGAGGCGCTCAAGCGCGTCGCGCTGGCACGCGGCAGCGGGGTCCACGTCGAGCCGCAGCTCACGCTGCTGGCCCTCGACTGGATCAAGGCGGCGCTTCATCAACCGTACGCCAGCGTGGCGATGGCGCGCATCCTCGGCGCCCGCGGCGACGCCGACGCGATCAAATGGCTCAAGCTGGCGGTTCGCCGGCCCGAGCTGGCGGCCGAGGCCGGCGCGGCGCTGACCGCGCTCAAGGTCCCCGTCTGTCCGCTGGTGAAGGAGGCCTTCGACAGTCAAACCTGGGCCGACCATCAGCCGGCGGCGCTGGCGCTGGCGACCGCCGGCGAGACGGCCTGCGTCCCCGGCCTGGCAAATCTGCTCGCCAACACCAAGGCGCATCCGGACGCGCGCGCCGCGGCGGCCGTCGCGCTCGGCAACGTCGACGATCCCGCGGCCAAGAAGGCGCTGGCCGACGCGGCCAAGGACACGAACCCTCTGGTCCACGGCACCGCGATGCTGGCGCAGATCCGTCCGGGCGCCGGGCGCCGCTCGGTGATCGCCATGGAGGTCTACCTGCGCGATCCGGCTCCCGATCTGCGGGCGGCGGCCGCGGCCGGCGTGGTGCGCGCCGGGGGCGACGCCAACCTGGCCGACCTCTACGTGCTGTTCAAGGACAGCGATCCGCGACCGGCGCTGGCGGCGCTGCGCGAGCTCGAGCGCCTGCACACCGACGAGTCGACCAAGCTGGTCGCGCGGCTCGTTCGTCGCCCCCAGCTGGAGGTCGCCAAGTTGGCCACCGACATCCTGTTCCGGCGCGGCGCCCGCGACAGCTACGGCGTCCTCAAGGTCTACCTCGATCCCGCCGCCGCGGTGCCGATGCGCGGGCGAGCGCTGGTGGTCGCCGACGAGGCGACGCTGCGGTCGGCGGCCGCCGATCCCGCCCTCGGCATCTGGGTCTACCGCGCGCGCCTCATACGCGGCGAGCCCGATCTGGCCGCCGACTGGTTCGTCACTTACGGCATCAAGCTGCCTCAGTCGGCCCAGGCCGAGGCGATGACCGACTGGATCGGACACGCCCCGCCACCGGCGGCAGCGACGGCGGCCGCCCCGGCCCCGTCAGCCGCCGCCCCCCCGGCGCCCTCTCCGGCGCAAGCGGCGCACTGAGCGGCCACTTCGCTACGGCGACGCGGTCGTCACCTGCGTGAGCGGCAGCGCCGACTTCTCGGCGAGCGTCCGCCCGTTGCCGGCGATCACCTTCTTGAACCAGTCGAAGGAATCCTTGGGGACCCGCTTCTGGTTCTCGAAGTCGACGTAGACCAGACCGAAGCGCTGCTTGTAGCCGTCGGCCCACTCGAAGTTGTCGAGCAGCGACCAGGCGTAGTAGCCGGTCACCGGAACGCCGTCCTTGATCGCGCGGGCGAGCTCGGCCAGGTAGCGGTGCATGAAGTCGATTCGCTGGGGATCGTGCACCTTGCCGTCGAGGAAGAGCTGATCGCGCGTGGCCAGGCCGTTCTCGGTGATCGCCAACGGCAACTTGTAGCGGTCGTACATGAAGCGCGGCCCCCAGTACATGCAGGCCGGCGTGATCGACTGCCAGTCGGCCCCGGAGCGCGGGTAACCGGGGGCGAGCGGGACCTGCTCCGGCGCGCCGTCGACGCCGCGCTTGTAGGTGTCGGCTTTGTAGATGTTGAGGCCGAGGTAGTCGAGCGGCTGCTTCATCTCGTCGAGGTCAGACGGTTTGAACTTCGGCATGTCCGCCCCGAACACCTTCACGCCGTCCTCAGGGTACTTGCCGAGCAGCACGGGATCCATCCACCAGGCGTTGTTCCATTCGCTGCGGTTGGAGACCGCGAAGATCGCGCTGCGCGCCGCCTCGATGTCCTCCGGCTTGTCGGTCGCCGGCTGCGTGATCTGCCCCGAGAGCACGTAGCCGACCTTGGTCGACTTGCCGTCCTTGGCGCGGGCGCGCAGCACTTGCACCGCCTTGGCGTGGGCCCGCATGGCGTTGTGCGCCGCGGTCAGGTATTCGGACGTCTTCAGCTTGTCGCCCGGCGCATGAACCCCGTCGAGGAGGCCGAGCCCGATGAAGCACTGCGGTTCGTTCTGCGTCGCCCAGACCTTGATCCGGTCGGAGAACTTGTCGGCCAGGAGGCTGGTGTACTCGGCGAACCAATCGGCCGAGTCGCGGTTCAGCCAGCCGCCCTTCTTGTAGAGGGCCTGTGGGTAGTCCCAGTGGAAGATCGTGCAGAGCGGCTCGATGCCGTGCGCTCCCAGCTCGTCGACGAGGCGGCTGTAAAAGTCGAGCCCCTTGGGGTTCGAAGCGCCGATGCCGTTCGGCAACACGCGCGGCCAGGAGACGCTGAAGCGATACGACTTCGCCCCCAGCGACTTCATGAGCGCGACGTCCTCTTTGAAGCGGTGGTAGTGATCGCAGGCGACGTCGCCGGTGTTCCCGTCGAAGATCGTCCCCTTCTTCTTGCAGAAGACGTCCCACACCGAGGGCCCCTTGCCGTCCTCGCTGGCGGCCCCCTCGACCTGATAGCTCGCCGTCGCCACGCCCCAGACAAAGTCCTTGGGGAATAGTCCCCCGCTGCCCGCGTGCGCTGCGCCCGCCTTGCTCGCCGCGTGCGCCGCGCTCGCCAGCGCCACGCCGCCCGCCGAGATCCCCAACATCTGCCGCCTGCTCAGATCGTCTTTGGCCATCCGTCCGCTCCTCATTGAGTCGTCGTGACTTCGAGGGAACCGCATCCCGGAAACCGTGCCCCAGTTCCAGCCAACCCTACACGCACCCCGCGTTCGAGAGGATCACCTTCTTTGGCACCCCGCCTTCGAGAGGATCACCTTCTTCGAGCAGGCGAGCTCAGCGCGGCTCCGCCGCGCGGAGCGAGGGAGGTTCGGAGGGACGCGAGCGGCAGCGAGCCGTCCCTCCATCCAGAATGTCGAGTGGGCGCAGAAAGAATCGAACTTTCAACAAACGGATTAAGAGTCCGCTGCTCTGCCAGTTGAGCTATGCGCCCGAAACAGAAATGGTTCCGGTACTTACGTCATCCCGCGCAGCTTCGTCAACCCCCATCGCGCCGAGGTGCCGGCACCGGCGAGAGCCGCGGCGCAGGCCCCCGATCACTGACGCAGCCACCATGATACAGTCAGTTTTTCGAGGCCGCGTTCTCGAAAGAGCGCAGAAGTGGGCATCGCGGCGCTGGTATATCGCTTGCTCGACCTCTGATTTCGAGACGATGCGCGCGATGGTGAAAGCCCGGTCAATGATGGCGGTCGTCGCCTTGGCGGCCGCAGGCTGCAGCGGCATGCCGCTCGGTGGCGGGACCGGAGGGAACAAGGGGGCCGGCGGCGACGTGTCTCCGTGCACCACCACGTACACGGGGTGCGGGATCGGCACCGGCGGAAGTAGCGGTGGCGGTGACACCGGAACGGGCGCGAGCGGCGGCGCCGATGCGGGCGACAGCGGGCTCTGCAATCAGCTGGACTTGGACTACAACGCGGCCGTCGCCGCTGCGCTCGCCTGCACGCCTGGCGCGCCGAATCAGTGTCAAGCGCTGGTGGCCAGCATCCCGACCTCCTGCCCCGACCTCGCCTGCGGCAGCCAGTCCTATGTGAATGACGGTACGTCGGTCGAGACGGAGCGGGTGTACTGGCTCGACATGGGATGCGGCGGTCCCCCCCATTCTTGCCCCGCCATCGCGTGCAGCCCGTCCGCGCCACCGGCCACTTGCGTTGCCGACGGCCCGGACGCGACGACCGGGACCTGCGTGCCGTACGCATCCGACGCCGGCACCGGCATCGCGCCCGACGGCGGGGAGAGCTGCGATCAGCTGGCCACCGACTACGCGGCAGCGGTGACGGCGGCACTGGCCTGCACGCCGGGCGCCCCGAACCAGTGCCAGTCTTACGTGACGAGCACGGTCGCCAACAGCCCTGACCCTTCGAACTGCCAGCCAATAACGGTGGTGAACGACCCCACCAACCTAGACGCCGCTCTGCAGAGATGGTCCGCCCAGTGCCTCACGGGGGGGGCCATTTTGCTGGTCAAGTGCGATCCGCCGACGCAGAGGGCAAGCTGTGTCCCCAACGTCGACGCCGGGGTGCTGAGCGCCAGCGCCGGCGCGTGCGTGCCGTCGATTTCTGACTGAGCCGCGCCGCGACCGAGTCTGCTCAGTGCGCCCGAGGTGAGTCGAACACCTAACCCTCGGCTTCGAAGGCCGATGCTCTATCCAGTTGAGCTACGGGCGCAGAGATAGAGGGCGGATGTTGCCGACGCGACTGCCGTCCGTCAAGGGCGCGGCGTTGCCGGCGCGGGCGGGACCGTCTTCTGCTTGTGCTTCGGCCGGGGGAGAAACGCCGGGTGCAGCTCGTGGAAGATCTTTTCCTTCGCCAGATACGGCTGGTTCTTCATGTCGACGCGCGCGATCGCTTCCAGCGTCGTCTCGAGCAGCGAGATCCTGCCGCGAACGGCGTCGTCGCAAGGGGGGACGCCCGGCGGTTGCGCCGGCCGATCGCAGAGCGCCATCGCCTGTTGAGCGGCCGCGTAGGCCGGGGCGCCTTCGAACCGGTCAGCGTAGGCGATGGCGCGCACGTGCTGCAGGCGGTAGTCGTCGGGGTGAAAGGCCACCGCGCTGCTGGCGGCCGCGAGCGCCCAGTCGGGACGATGGCCGTCGAGATAGATGTTCGCCGCCTCCAGGCTGGCGGCGACGTCGTCCGGATGGCCGATGAGGATCGACTGCAGCTCAGCCACCCGTTCACGCCGCTCGCCATCGACGTTCAACGCCGGCTTCACGGTGGCGTCGGGCCGCGGCATGAGCACAACCGTCGCCAGCAGGATGATGACGATCAGATCGAGGATGCGAGTGACGCCCATGGCGCGGTCCTCATATGTAGCGCGCGCGCACGACGAAAGCGAGGTTGACGAAAGCGAGGGTGGCGAAAGCGAGGGCCGCCGCGCGCGCCCGCGCCAGCCGCCTGGCGGGGACAAAAACCACGACTGGGGAAAAAAGCCACGGTCCGGATGTTCGAAACGGCCATGAAACGTTGATGAAACCGAATGGCACCACAAGTGCTACAGCCCCTCTCGGTTTTCTCAGGGCTGGGGCGGTTTGCAACAGCGGCAAGAGCCGCGACGTGCAGTTTTTTTATTTCTACGACTCACCACGTTGACCCCCGCAAGCGACGCCCGCCAAACCGAACGCTGTCGAACTCAGAAGGATTGAAGGAGGAGCCGGATGATCGTTCTCAAGATGTTGGCCGACGCATTCCACGAAGGCGGATGGGGGATGTGGCCGATTTTGTTCCTGTTGATGATCACGATTTCGATCGTCATCGAGCGCGCGGTGTTCCTGCGCCGCGCCGTCATCGACAAGGAGAAGCTGGTGGCTCTTCTCCGTTCGCAGATCTCCGCCGGGAACATCCAGGGCGCGATCAAGGTCTGCTCGGGCAACTCGACGCCGCTCACCCGGATCGTCCAGTCGGGCCTGATGCGCGCGAATCGTTCCGATGAGGAGATCAACTCGGCGATGGAGGAGGCCGGCCTGCGCGAGCTGCCGCAGCTCGAGAAGCGGACCGGCTACCTGGCGATGCTCGGCAACCTGGCGACCCTCGCCGGCTTGCTGGGGACCATCACCGGCCTCATCAAGGCGTTCGCCGGCGTCGCCGGCGTCGATCCCTCGCAGAAGGCGACGCTGCTGTCGAAGGGGATCTCGGAGGCGATGAACTGCACCGCCTTTGGCCTCACCACCGGCATCATCGGCCTGGCGTCGTTCGCCTGGCTGAACGGCCGCACGCAGAACGCGCTCGACGACATCGCCGAGGTCAAGAAGAACATCTCGAACCTGCTTTACCAAGCGAAGGCCGCCCTGCACGGGTAACCCCGTCGCGAAACCTTTTATCCAAACGACCCACTTCAAGGAGAACTAGAAAATGTTTTTGATGGAGCACTTTCAAGAAGGCGGCTGGGGCATGTGGCCGATCGTCGTGCTGTTCGTGATGACCGTCTACATCTGGATCGATCGCCAGATGTACATCTCCAAGTCCAAGGTCGACGTCGACAAGCTGATGTCGCTGCTGAAGTCGCAGATCGTCTCGGGGAACATCCAGGGCGCCATCAACACCTGCCAGGCGAGCCCGGCCCCGGTCACCAAGATCATCGCCGCCGGCCTCCGGCGCGCGGGCGGCTCGGACCTGGACGTGCAGCAGGGAATGGACGAAGAGGCGCTCCGTGAGCTGCCCAAGCTGGAGCAGAAGACCGGCTACCTGGCGATGCTGGGGAACCTGGCCACCCTCGCCGGCCTCCTCGGGACCATCACCGGTCTCATCAAGGCGTTCGCCGGCGTCGCCGGCGTCGACCCCTCGATGAAGGCGACGATGCTCTCGAAGGGTATCTCGGAGGCGATGAACTGCACCGCCTTCGGACTCTTCACCGGTATCTTGGGCCTGGCGACCTACGCCTGGCTCAACGGCATGACCCAGCACGTGATGGACGGCATCAACCAGGCGACGGTCGAGACGTTGAACCTGGTGGTCGCTGGCCGCGGTGGTGGTGGCGAACAGCAGCATCAACAGTACTAGGCGCCCGCTCAGGATCATCACATGAGCGTCTCAGTCGAATCCGGCAATAAAAGCGGAAAGAAATCGGTCAATGCGGACCTCAACCTGGTTCCGTACATCGATCTTCTGACCTGCATGGTGGCGTTCCTCCTCATCACGGCGGTCTGGTCCCAGCTGGCGCGTCTCGAAGCGCACCAGAAGGGGCAGGGCCAAGCGGGTGAGGACACGCCACCGGAGAAGGTCTTCAAGCTCGTCGTGCTGGTCAACGACAGCGGCTACAACCTGGTCGCCGATCAAGATCAGCAGCCGATCCCCAAGAAGGGGGACGGCTCCTACGACATCGAGAAGCTCGGCGACGAGCTGAAGAAGATCAAGGACACGCACGCCGACAAGACCGACATCCAGGTCGCCTCCGACGACTCGATCAAGTTCGAGGTGTTGGTCAAGACGATGGATGCGGCCCTGACGGCGCGCTTCCCCGACATCTCACTCATTGATTCCGGCGGCGCCGGGATCTAACGGAGCGCGAAAAAAATGCCTATCCATCCTCCACACGCGCACCTCTACAGCTCGGTCAACCTCGAGGTGGCGAAAGCCAAGCTCGGGCACGCCGGGCGGAAGAGCCTGTACGCGCCGCTCAACCTGGTGGCGTACATCGACATGATGACGATGCTCGTCATCTTCCTGCTGATGTCCTTCTCCGCGACGGGCGAGATCCTGTTCGTGCAGAAGAACATCGTGCTCCCGGACGCCCAGAACTGGACGGACCTGGAGCGCGCGCCGGTCATCGGCGTCAGCAAGGACGTCGTGACGCTCGACGGTTCCCAGGTCGCCACCGCCGACGAGCTCATGAAGGACTCGTCGACCGGCGACTTCAAGATCGCCGATCTGCACGACAAGCTGGTGACCCTGAAGAACAACTACAAGCTCCTCCACCCCTCGGAGGACTTCAACGGGATCGCCATCATCCAATCGGACAAGAACGTCGAGTTCAAGATGCTCAAAAAGATCATGTACACGTGCGCCGTGGCCGGTTACCAGAACGTGAACTTCGCCATTACCCCCAAGGCCAAGGGCGGCGCTCCGGCGCCCGCGCCCTAGCCTTCTCCGCTCGTCCCACCGAACAAGGACAAAGGACACACAGCCGGCCGGCTCTCTCGCGAGAGCCGGCCGTTTGTGTTTGTGCTCGCGCTTTCGTACAAACGCGCGGTGAGTTACGCTCCCTGCTCTCAGTTCCGCAGTCCGCTGCCCTCGTAGTTCTCTGCTCTGTAGTTCTCTGCTCTAAGGAGACGCCATGCGCACCCAGCTCACCGCAGCCCTCGCCGTGACTTTGGTTTTCGGAGGCCTCGCTTGCCAGGGAGATCCCAATGACCCGATGACGTGGGCCAAGCAGCTCAAGGATCTGCGCGTTCAAAAGGAAGCGCTCGATCACCTGGCCGACATGGACGTCGAGAAGGCGCGCCCGGCCGTACCGGCGCTCATCGATCTCTACAACGACGCCAAGCGGCCCGAGTTCCTGGAGGCGCTGGCCCGTTATCAGGATCCGCGCACCAAGCAGATCATGATCGAGGCGCTCGACTACAACGACGACGACTTCGATCGCGCCACCATCGCCGCCGGAGTGCTGGGCGAGATGAAGGACCCCGACTCGGTCGCGCCGCTCATCGCCGCCGTCGAAAAGCCGCTGCCGATCAAGTCGCGCGCCAACAGCACGCGCATCGCCGCCATGCGGGCGCTGGTGAAGATCGGCGACAAGCGCGCGGTCCCGACGCTGATGAAGATCCTGACCACCTCGGCCGACGAGCAGGACTTCCTGCTCAACCAGCGCGCCGCCCTGGGGCTGGCCGAGTTCCGCGATCCGCAGGCGATCCCGGCGCTCATCAAGGGCATGTTCATGACCGGGCGCGGGACCGGTATTTTCCAGGAGTGCCGGCTGGCGCTGGTCCGCATCGGCGGGCCGGCGGTCGATCCGATGATTCAGCTCCTGCAGGAGAAGAACCCCGACATCCAGCAGATGGCCTCGCAGCTGAAGTTCGACGAGGTCACGCCGGGCGTGGTGCCGCACAAGGCGGCAATCCTGCTCGGCGACCTGCGCGCCAAGAAAGCGGTCCCGGCGCTGACCGCGCGCCTGCATCAGAAGGCGCACGGGGACGAGCACCGCTCGGCGCTCATCGCGCTCGGCTACATCGCGACGCCGACCGCGGTGGACGCCATCCTGGCCGACCTCAAGGACGCCAAGGCCGACCCGGCCGAGCGCGCCTCGGCCGCCGACGCGCTCTACCTCTCGGGCGATCGGCGCGCGGTGCCGGTGCTGATGGACGTGGCCAAGAACGGCAACGTCAAGAACGGCGACGGCGAGACCGCGGCCGACCTGCGCGCCAGCGCCGCCATCGCGCTCGCGCGCATCGCCGGCAAGGAGAGCTACGACGCATTCAAGGCCCTGGTCGACAACGAGACGGCGGCCCAGGGCGTCTTCGGCATGGCGCTCGACCGCATGCAGGTGGCCAAGGAGTGCGGCGACGATCTCGCCTGCTACGGCAAGACGCTGAACGATCCCTCCTGGACCCGGGCCGAGAAGGCCGCCTTCGCCATCGCCTTCTCCGGCAACGCCAAGCAGGGGCTGCCGCTCTTGCTGGCGGCGATGAAGCCGATCACGATGATGGCCCAGGATCGCTATCCCGTGCACCAGGCGATCCTGTTCGGCCTGGCGCGGCTCGGCACGCGCGAGTGCAAGGAGTGCATCGACAAGCTCGACAAGCAGATCGCGCACGACGAGACCGCGGTCCGCCTCCCGGGCGCGCGCGACCTGCTCGGCGAGACGCGCGTGACCGAGGCGATCATCCAGAACCAGGGGGCCGGCGATCTGGCGCCGGCGGCCACGGTCGCGGACGCGACCGGCGATTCGGCGATGCCGACGGGCAAGGTCAAGGGTGGCGGCAAGAAGGTCGCCAAGGCGGGTAAGCCCGCCAAGGCAGGCAAGGCCGGCAAGAAGAAGCACCACTAGCCGGGGCCGGAGTGGCCCCGGGCCGCTCCGCGCGCTCGACGGATCAGCGGTTGGGGTAGGTGGCCACGACGGTGGTCGCGATCCCGCCCCGGACGTTGAAAACCCCCGAGACCTGCGCCCGACGCGGCCGCGTGGCAGCGACCAGATCGTCCAGAATCTGGTTCGTCACTGCCTCGTGAAAGGCGCCCTCGTTCCGGTATGACCAGAGGTAGAGCTTCCAGGATTTGAGCTCCACGCAAAGTGCCTCGGGGACGTACTCGACGCGGATGACCGCAAAGTCCGGCTGACCGGTCTTCGGGCAGAGGCAGGTGAACTCCGGGCATTCGAAGCGGATCTCGTAGTCGCGCTCCGGCTTGGGGTTGGGGAAGGTCTCGAGGGTCTTGCCGGGCCTGGTGGTCATCGCTCGAAAAAGGATATACGAGAAAGGCAACCATGCGGCTCGCGGGAATCGACCTCGACGCGCCGCCCGAGATCGTTCTGCCGATCCTGCTGGTGGCGCTGGTGCTGCTGGCCGCGCTGGCGGCGCGTCTGGCTCGCTGGGCGGCGGCGCGCTGGCTGCAGGCGACCGAGCCCGCGCTCTCGGTCCCGGTCGCCTGCGCGGTCCTGATCGGCGGCCTCCTCTGGATCCCCGACATCCGGCTCCCGGGACGGCTCGGGCGCTGGCTGGAGGGGGCGCTCGACATCGGGTTCGTGCTGGCCTGCGCGCTGGTGGTTTCGCGCGTCGCGGTCGCGGCGGTCAGCGGCTACGTGACCCGCAATCCGTCGATGAGCCCCGCGGTCGGCGTCGCCCGTGTCTCGGTCCGGCTGCTGGTCGGCGCGCTGGCGATCATCACCGCGCTCGAGACGCTGGGCGTGCCGGTGGCGCCGCTGGTCACCACGCTCGGCGTCGGCTCGCTGGCGGTTGCGCTGGCGCTGCAAGAGACGCTGGCCAACTTCTTCGCCGGCCTCTATCTCCTGGCCGACCGACCGGTCCGCACCGGCGACTACATCAAGATCGACGATGCGCAGGGCGAAGAGGGCTACGTCGAGTCGATCGGTTGGCGCTCATCGAGGTTGCGCACGCTGAAGAACAACACCGTCATCGTCCCCAACCAGAAGCTGTCGCAGGCGATCCTCATCAACTTCAACCTGCCGGTCGCGCCGGTCGGAATGGCGGTCAACGTCGTCGTCGTGACGGCCGCGGAGCCCGCTGCCGTCGAAGCCTGCCTGAACGACGAGCTCGCGCGCGCGGCCAGAGAGCTGCCAAAGCTCATCGGGGGCAGCCCGGTCGCGCGTCTCACCGACCTCACCGACGCCGGGCAGGTCTGGAGCTGCGGCGTCCAGGTCTCCGACATGGAGTCGCAAGGCCTCGCCGGGCACGAGCTGCGCAAGCGGCTCCTCGGGCGCCTCCGTCGAGAAGGAATCGCGCTCGGCGTCCCGGCGCGGGTCGTCCGAACCCAGCAAGCAGCCGGCCTGGGTCCGACCCCCGACGCCGACGACAAAGGGGATTTGACTCGTTGACAGCAGGGAAAGCGCCAAGCTAACCTGCTGCCTCGTTTCGTCTTTTCAGCTGTTGGATGATGACCCTGCGGACCTTCTCCCGCGTCTCTTTCCCCGCTGTCTCCGCCGCGCTCGCACTGTCGTTAGCGCTTGGCCTCGGCGTGCCCGCAGAGGCCGGTGCGCTCAAGGGGACCGTCAAGCTGCCCGACTCGGCCCGGTCTACCCGCCTCTACCAGGGCTACTGGCGCCTCGAAAACGGGAACGTCCCCGTGTCCAACACCGGCGGCGCCAAGCTGGAGACGGTGGTCGTTCTCGAGAACGTCAACGGCGCGCACCCGCCGCCGGCGCGGACCGTCACCGTGGAAATGGGCGGCCTCGACGCGCACCCGCGCCTGGTGATCACCGGCCCCGGCTCGGTCGTCGAGATCAAGAACACCGGCAAGGTGCGGCTCGACCTGTCGACGCCCGAGACGCCGTCGGTGATGCCGCTCGAGCAGCTGCCGCCGGGCGCCACCCGCCGCGCGAAGTTCGACGCCGTCGGCGGCTACGCCATCCACGACTCCGAGTACCCGCACATCATGATCTCGGTGATCATCGTCGACTCTCCCTTCTTCGCCACCATCGACGAGAAGGGGAGCTTCGCGATCGCCGGCGTCCCCGACGGGAAGGCCCACCTCAAGGTCTGGACCCGAGGGAAATGGGCCGCGGAAGAAGAGGTCGACACCAGCTCGAAGGAAGAGCTGATCGTGAAAGTCGCGGCGCCGGGGCAAAAAGAAAAAGAAGAAAAAGAAACGGCCGAGTAGCAAGCGGTCGCGCCAGATAGAGGTCCCCCCGCATGTTCCTATCCAAGATCTGGTTCATCCTGATCGCGCTCGTCTCCGCGGTGGCCGGAACGTTCGCGCTGGTCGCCCCCCGCCCCGCCGTGCAGAAGCTGGCGGCGCTGGAGGGTCAGCGCCTCGATCGCGCGCAGTACGCGGCCGAACAGATGTTCAAGGTCGACGCCCACAAGTGGATCGATCGCGTGTCGAAGCTGGGGCGCGACGCCATCCTGTCGGAGTCGCTGGACGCCGCCTCGCGCGGTTCGGGCGAATACACCGTCATTCACCGGACGATTCAGGATCGCTTCCGGACCCTCATCCCCGATCTCGCCACCGGCGGCATCGACGTGATCGTCGCCCTCGACAGCAAGGGACGGGTCATCGCGCGAGTGGGCGACAACGAGAAGGAGTACGGCGACTACGTCGGCGGCATCGAGGTGGTGGCCGACGCGCTCCGCGGCTATCTCTCGGACGACGTCTGGGGCGTCGGGGGCAAGCTCGAGCGTGTCGCCGGGGCGCCGGTGCTCTCGAAGGGCAAGGATCGGATCGTGGGGGCGATCTACGTCGGCGCGGAGACCGGGCCGGGCCTGGTCGAGCGGCTCAAGAAGAACCTCGACGTCGACGTCGCGCTGCTCCTGCGCGGCAAGGTGATCGCCAGCTCTCGCCCGGCCGGCGAGCTGGACGCGCTCCCCGAGATCGTCGCCCAGCACACCGCCGACATCGCCGAGCTCAAGCGCACGCCGGCGCTGCCGTTGACCGTCGGGCAGGACAAGCTCCTGGTGGTGGCGGCGCCGTTCCCCGGGCAGGCCGGCGAACAGCAGGCCTACTATGCGCTGCTCGGCATGCAGCCGGCCAAGAGCGACCTCGGGGCGCTGCTCTCCAACGTCAGCTCGAACGATCTCAAGTGGGGGAACTTCCCCTGGGTGCCGCTCACCGCGGTGACCTTCGCCATGATCGCCATCGGCCTCATTCTGCAGCGGGTGGAGGTCGAGGCGCCGCTCGGCAGATTGCGACGCGAGCTCCAGAAGGTGGCGGCGGGCGATCTCCAGAAGATCGACGACGGCAAATACGGCGGCAAGTACGGCGGACTGGCGCGCGACGTGAACGCCGCGGTCGAGCGCTACACCCACGCGCCGGGCGCGCGCTCGGAGATGGCCGGCAAAGATCTCAACGCCATCCTCGGACCGTCGGGCGGCAGCACGTTCGATCTGCCGCCGGCCGGCTCGGCCTTCTCGGGTTCGACGCCGGCCCCGGCCTTCGCGCCGCCGGTGGCGCCCGCGTTCTCACCGGCTGCGCCGGCGTTTCCGCCGCCCCCGCCCGGTGGCTTCGCGCCGCCGCCGCTTCCATCGTTCAATCCGCCGCCCGCCCCGGCCTTCGCGCCGCCGTCGCTGCCTCAGCCCTTCTCGGCGAGCGGCCTCGGGGCCAGCATCTCGCTCCCTCCCGCGATCAAGCCGGCCCCCTGGTCGGAGCCGCAGCAGCTTCCGACCGACGCCCTCGACGACGGCGCCGCCGACCGCCAGATGCCCGACGGCGAAGCGACCCGCGTCGTCCCTTACGATCAGCATGAAGAAGAGGACGCCCACTTCCGCCATGTCTTCGACGACTTCGTCGATACCAAGCGTTCCTGCGGCGAGCCGACCGCCGGCCTCACCCAGGCGAAATTTCTACAGAAGCTGCGTGACAACAAGTCGACCTTGGTCGCCAAGCACGGCTGCCGCACCGTTCGTTTTTCCGTCTACGTGAAAGACGGCAAGGCGGCGCTCCGGGCGACGCCGATCCGCGAATAGCGCCGCGGGCGTTACTGCAGGAGGAGCTTGTCGGGGCTCTGCTCTTCGCCGGCGGCCGGCGCCTGCTGCGTCGGTGCGGTGCCGTCGAGGAAGACCTCGTCGAGCGTGCCGCCCTCCTGACCGGGTGCCGCCAAGAGGCCGGTCGCCTTGTCGATCCGCTGGACCACGACGCCGGGAGGCTGCGCGAAGTCCTTGGTCGGCTTACCGGCGGTCGCCTTCAGCATGAAGTCGGCCCAAATCGGCGCCGCCGTCTTGCCGCCCGCCTCGCCGCGCCCGAGCTTCTTCATGTCGTCGAAGCCGACCCAGACGGCGGCCAACAGATCGGGGGTGAAGCCGACGAACCAGGCGTCGCGCTGGCCGTTCGAGGTGCCGGTCTTGCCGGCCGCCGGTCGGTGCAGCTTGCCGCCGACCGCCGCGCGCGCCGTCCCCTCGTCGATCACGCTGCGCATGAGCGACACCATCACATAGGCGACCTCCGGCGGCAGCCCAGGGACGAGCTGCGGCGGCGCGATCTTCTGATCGCCGACCGCGCTCACCAGCGAGGTCTTGTCGACCTTGGCCGCCTGCCCGGCATCAGCGAACGTGGCGTAGGCGTTGGCCAGCTCCAGCGGCGTCACCGTCAGCGAGCCGAGCGCCAGCGACAGCCCCACGTCCGGCGCTATCGTCGAAGTGATGCCGACGCGCGCAGCGACAGCACGCACCTGATCGATCCCCACGTCGGAGAGCACCTTGATCGCCACCGTGTTGATCGATTCGGCGAGGGCGGTGCGAACGCGGACCGGCCCCCGGAACTCTTCCTTTTCGTAGTTCTGCGGCTTCCAGAGATCGTAGACCTCCGGCGCATCGTTGATAATCGATGCTGGGGTGATCTTCTTGGCCTCGATCGCCGCCGCGTAGACGATCGGCTTGAAGGCCGACCCCGGCTGGCGCATCGCGCGCAAGCTGCGGTCGTACCCCCCGGAGTGAAAGTCGTAGCCGCCGACCAGCGCCAGGATCGCGTGCGTCGTCGGGTCGAGCACCACCATCGCCGCCTGCGGTCCCAGCTCCAGCGCCAGCGGGAACGGATGCCCGTCGGTGTGCGGGCGATCGGCCGCGTAGCGGACGCGGATCAGATCTCCCGGCTTGAACCGCTCGGCCAGCCCCTTGGTCCCTTTGCTGTAGCGAGGCTCGAGCGCGAGGTCGACCACCCCCTCTTTGACGCCCTCCCTCGCAGCCGCCAGCGCGTCGTCGGACGGCCAGGTCGGCGGACGGCCGACGGGCTTGCCCGGCTGATGCGGCCTGGCGCTCGGCTGGGCCGACCGCGGCGGCGGTTTCAGCGCCTCGTGCCCCTTTTCGCGCACGCCGGCGTCGACGTAGAGGTGGCCGAGCTTGACGTTCTTTGGATCGGGCTCGACGCGGGTCACGATCCCCTCGAAGATCTCCGATTCGCCGAGGCCACCGGCGTGGGCCTTGACCAGATCGTAGCGGCGGAGGTCGAGCGGTTTGCCGGTGAGGTGCCCCGACGGCCCGCGAAACCCCTGGCGGGCGTCGAGATCCTCGAGGCCGCGCTCGAGCGACGCGCGCGCCAGCTCCTGGAGGTGCCCGTCGAGCGTGGTGGTGACGGTGGTGCCGCTCTCGGTCGCCGCGTGCTCACCCAGACGCTCGGCGAGCACCCCACCGACCACGTCGACCGCCTCGGCCGCGGTGCCGCGCGCCGAGGCCGGCTCGCGCGCCAGCCGGATCGGCTCGGCGGCGACGCGGTCCGCGGTGGCGCGATCGATGTAGCCGTGCTCCGCCATCTGCCCGAGGACGTAGCGCTGTCGGGTCTTGGCGGCGTCGGGGTGCCTGCGCGGCGAGAGGCGCTCCGGGCTCTGCGGCAGCCCGGCCAAGAGCGCCGCCTCGGCCAGGTTGACGTCGCGCACCGACTTGCCGAAGAAGTAGCGCGCCGCCTCCTCGCAGCCGTAGCGGCCATGGCCGTAGTAGATCTGGTTCAGATAGAGGGCGAGGACCTCTTCCTTCGACAGCTTCTCCGACAGCTGCCGCGCCAGGATGATCTCCTGCACCTTGCGGCGCAGCGTTCGCTCCGGCGAGAGGACCAGATTCTTCACCACCTGTTGCGTGATCGACGAGCCCCCCTGCGCGCGCCGGCCGCGCACGACGTCCTCCAGAAAGGCGCGCACCATCCCGCGGTAGTTGAGGCCGCCGTGCTGGAAGTAGTCGGCGTCCTCCGCCGAGACGACGGCGTTGACCAGCAGCTTGGGGATCGCCTCATAGGGGACGACCGTGCGCTTCTCGCTGCCGAGCTCGCCGATCGGCGCGCCGTTGCGATCGAGGATGCGCGTGACCTGCTTGGGACGGTAGGCGTCGAGACGCGAGAGGTTGGGGAGCGTGGGATCGCTGCCGTAGTAGCTGAAGAGGCCGACCACCGCGGCGATGGCGGCGAACAGCCCCAAGGTGGCGATCGTCCCCACGATCCGCAGCACCCGCTTCCAGGCCGGGGCTTCGTCGCGCGCGCCGCGGCCAAGCGCGCGCGCCTTGGGCTTCGGCGCTCCGCGTTTGCTCGCGGGGCGGCGCGGATCGCGATCGTCGAGCGAGGGACCGGCCGCCATCCCGGTCAGTCTATCGCCCGCCGGGGGCGGTTCAAGAAACCCCGCCTTCAAACCCCGTCTTCGTCGGCCGCCCGCGCCAAAATGACATCGGCGCCGCGGACCGACGCGGCATAGAACCGGGCTCGCAGCGCCAACACGGCCTCCGCCGAGAGATCGGTGGGGCCGCCGAGCGCGCGGCGGCGCAGCGTCGTCGCCCTTGCGGCGATGAGCGCGGTGGCCACCGAGAGGTTGAGGCTCTGGGTGAGGCCGTGCATCGGGATCCCGAACCGCACGTCGGCGGCCGCGACCGCCTCGGCCGTCAGCCCGTCGTGCTCGTTGCCGACCATCACCGCGGCCGGTCGGGAAAAATCGAGATCGTCGAGCGCGACCGCCGCGCCGGGGACGGCGGCATAGAGGGCGAACCCCTGGGCGCGCAAGCCGGCGACGGCCGCTGCCAGCGTCTTGTGACGGACGACGTCCAGCCATTTCTCGCACCCCTGGGTGACCGTGCTCGAGTAGCGGAAGGGCTCGACGCTCTCGATCACCTCGACGCGCTGAACGCCGAACGCCTCGGCGCTGCGCAGGACGGCGGCGCCGTTGTGAGGGTCGTGCAGATTCTCGATCACCACCCGCAGGCCCCCGAGCCGGCTGGCGGCCGCCGCGTCGATGCGCGCGCGCCGCTCGTCGAGGAGCAGCGGCCCCAGCTCAGCGCAGACGCGCGCCGCAGGGAGCGCGCCCGCGCCGTCGATCGGCATCGGCGCACCTTAGCATGAGCGGTCCCGGCCCAGCTGGAGACGACGCTCGCGCCGCCGGCTTTGCGTTTCGCGGCAGCCGGTCGGCGGGGAGCGTGCGAGATGCAATCTGGGCGTCGGCTCGACCGCGGACCGACGCCCTCCCCGAGCAGGCACGAATCATGCGTTAGCTCCCCGCCATGAAAGATCTTCTTTTCGTCGCGATCACCGTGGGGTTCTTCGCGATCTCTTGGCTCTACGTCAGGGCCGCCGAGCGGCTCTAGGAGGCTCGCGATGTCACTCGACTATGGATTGGGCGCGCTGCTGGCGCTGGTGCTGACTGGCTACCTCTTCTACGCGCTCGTGCGTCCCGAGCGGTTCTGACCGCCGCGAAAGGGATCTCGACATGACGTTCGTTGGCTGGGTTCAAGTTCTCGTCTTCTTCGCCCTCATCCTGGCGGTGACGAAGCCGATCGGGCTTTACATGTACCGCGTCTTCGAAGGGGGCGAGGCGCCGCTCGGCCGCGGGCTCGGCCGCATCGAAAACGCCCTCTACCGCCTCTGCGGCGTCGATCCGCGGAAGGAGCAGGATTGGAAAGGGTACGCCTTCGCGCTGCTGGCGTTCAGCACCTTCGGCGTGATCGTCACCTACGCGATCGAGCGGCTGCAGGGACATCTCCCCCTCAATCCACAGCACTTCGCGGGGGTCGGCCAGGAGCTCGCTTTCAACACCGCCGCCAGCTTCAGCACCAACACCAACTGGCAGGCCTACAGCGGCGAGTCGACGATGAGCTACCTGACCCAGATGACGGGTCTGGCCTGGCACAACTTCACCTCGGCGGGGGCAGGGATCTGCGTAGCCCTGGCGGTCGCGCGCGGCTTCACCCGTCGCGGCGGCCCCGGCAACGGCAAGCAACTGGGGAACTTCTGGGTCGATCTCAACCGCGGGATCCTCTACGTCCTCTTGCCGCTCAGCTTCATCTTCGCGCTGGTGCTGGTCTCGCAGGGGGTGATCCAGAATCTCAAACCGTACCTCGACGTCACCACGCTGGAAGGCGGCAAGCAGACGCTGGCGCTCGGGCCGGTCGCGTCGCAGGAGGCGATCAAGCAGCTCGGCACCAACGGGGGCGGCTTCTTCAACGCCAACGCGGCCCATCCGTTCGAGAACCCGACCCCCTTCACCAACCTCATCTCGCTGTTTCTAATCTTCATGATCCCGGCGGGGCTGACCTACACCTACGGCCGCATGGCCAAGGACGCCAGGCAGGGGTGGGCGCTGCTGGCGGCGATGAGCGTGCTCTTCTTCGCCGGCGTGGCCGCCTGCTATCACGCCGAAACCGCCGGCAACAGCGCGTTCGCCGGCCTGCCCATTCACCAGGCGCTCGGCAACATGGAGGGGAAGGAGGCGCGGTTCGGCGTCGCCGCCTCCACGCTCTACGCGACGGTCACCACCGACGCCTCCTGCGGTGCGGTGAACGCCATGCACGACAGCTTCACGCCGCTCGGTGGCCTGGTGCCACTCGTGAACATCCAGCTCGGCGAGGTGATCTTCGGCGGCGTCGGCGCCGGCCTCTACGGGATCTTGGTCTTCGTCGTGCTCGCCGTCTTCATCGCCGGCCTGATGGTGGGCCGCACCCCCGAGTATCTCGGCAAGAAGATCGAGGCGCGTGAGATCCAGCTGGGGATGTTCTACGTGCTGGTCTTCCCGATCATCATCCTCGGCTTCTCGGCCTGGGCGGCGGTCTCGCCGCTCGGCACGTCGTCGTTGAACAACAACGGGACGCATGGCCTCTCGGAGATCCTCTACGCCTACTCGAGCGGCGCGGGGAACAACGGCTCGGCCTTCGCCGGCCTCAACGCCAACACCCCGTTCTGGAACATCACGCTCGGCCTCACCATGCTGGCGGGCCGCTTCCTGATGATCATTCCCGCGCTCGGCATCGCCGGGCTGATGGTCGACAAGAAGGTGGTCCCGCCGTCGCTGGGCACGTTCCCCACCAACGGCCCTCTTTTCACCGTCCTCCTGGTGATGGTGGTGGTGATCGTCGGAGCGCTCACCTTCTTCCCGGCGCTCTCGCTGGGGCCGATCGTCGAGCATTTTCAGTCGCTGCACGGAAAGGTCTTCTAGTCATGTCGTCCAAAGCACAATCTGTTGGCCTCTTCGATCGCGCAATTCTGCGCCAGGCCGTGGGCGAGAGCTTCCGCAAGCTGTCGCCGCGGATGGTGGCCAAGAACCCGGTCATGTTCGTGGTCGAGGTCGGCAGCGCGCTGACCACGCTGCTGGTGATCCGCGACCTCATCGTCCACGGCGCCGATCAGCCGCCTCTCTGGTTCACCGGCGCGGTCTCGATCTGGCTCTGGTTCACGGTTCTCTTCGCCAACTTCGCCGAGGCGATCGCCGAGGGTCGCGGCCGCGCCCAGGCCGACACGCTCCGCAAGATGCGCAAGGAGACGATGGCCCGACGGCTCGTGAACAAGAAGGGGGAGGCGATCGCGTGGACGGAGCTCGGCTCTGCCGAGCGAAGTCCTTCGCGGGGGGGCGCGGGGACCCTCCCAGGGTCCCCGAACACGATCGAGGAGGCGGTGGCCTCGTCGTCGCTGCGCAAAGGCGACCTGGTGGTCGTCGAGGCGAATCAGCTCGTCCCCGGCGACGGCGAGATCGTCGAGGGGATCGCCTCGGTCGACGAGTCGGCCATCACCGGCGAGTCGGCGCCGGTCATCCGCGAGAGCGGCGGCGATCGCTCGGCGGTCACCGGCGGCACCAAGGTGCTCTCCGATCGCATCGTCGTCCGCATCGTCAGCGATCCGGGCGAGTCCTTCCTCGACCGGATGATCTCGCTGGTCGAAGGGGCCGCGCGCCAGAAGACACCCAACGAGATCGCGCTCCACATCCTGCTGGTCGGGCTCACTATCGTCTTCCTGCTCGCCTGCGTGACGCTGGTGCCGCTGGCCAAGTACTCCAGCCTGGCGCTCTCGGCAACGGCGATCGTCGCCCTGCTGGTCTGCCTCATCCCCACCACCATCGGCGGCCTGCTGTCGGCCATCGGGATCGCCGGGATGGATCGCCTCCTCAAGAAAAACGTCATCGCCACTAGCGGCCGCGCGGTCGAGGCGGCCGGCGACGTCGACACGTTGCTGCTCGACAAGACCGGCACCATCACCCACGGCAACCGGATGGCGACCGAGCTCCTGCCGATGCCGGGCGTGCGCGTCGAAGACCTCGCCGAGGCGGCGCTCTTGGCCAGCCTGGCCGACGAGACGCCGGAGGGGCGCTCGATCGTGACGCTGGCGCAAGACAAGTACGCCTCGGCGGCGGTGGCCGCCAGCGCCGCCGAAAAGGGGACCTTCGTCCCGTTCACCGCCCAGACCCGCATGAGCGGCCTCGATCTGGCCGGCCGGCAGATCCGCAAAGGGGCCGTCGATTCGATCGGCAAGTACGTGACCGCCGCGGGCGGCAAGGCGCCGGCCGAGCTCGCCGAGATCTCCGCCCGCATCGGGGACGGGGGCGGCACGCCGCTGGCGGTCGCCGACGGCGACGCGATCCTGGGCGTCATTCACCTCAAGGACGTGGTGAAGGCCGGCATCCGCGAGCGGTTCCTGCGCTTCCGCGCCATGGGGATCCGCACCGTCATGATCACCGGCGACAACCCGCGCACGGCGGCGGCCATCGCCCGTGAGGCCGGCGTCGACGACTTCCTGGCCGAGGCGACCCCCGAGGCCAAGATGCGCCTCATCAAGGAAGAGCAGGCCAAGGGGAAGCTGGTGGCCATGACCGGCGACGGCACCAACGATGCGCCGGCGCTGGCTCAGGCCGACGTCGGCGTGGCGATGAACAGCGGCACCCAGGCCGCCAAGGAGGCCGGCAACATGGTCGACCTCGACTCGAATCCGACCAAGCTCCTGGAGATCGTCGAGGTCGGCAAGCAGCTCCTCATGACCCGCGGGACGCTGACCACCTTCTCGATCGCCAACGACGTGGCCAAGTACTTCGCGATCCTACCGGCACTGTTCATGGTCGTCTTCCCGGAGATCGCGCCGCTCAACGTGATGCACCTGGCGTCGCCCTACTCCGCCATCCTGTCGGCCGTCGTCTTCAACGCGCTCATCATCATCCTGCTCATCCCGCTGGCGCTGCGCGGGGTGCGCTACCGGCCGCTCGGCGCGGCGACCATCCTGCGCCGCTCGCTCCTCATCTACGGCGTGGGCGGCGTCATCGCGCCGTTCGCCGGCATCAAGCTCATCGATCTGGCGCTCGAAGCGCTCCACCTGGTCTGAGGCTCACCATGCGAAAAGAAATCATGATCGCTCTCCGCGCCACCCTCGTCACCCTGATCCTGACGGGCATCCTCTACCCGCTGGCCACCACCGGCGCCGCCGAGGCGCTGTTCGGCGAGCGGGCCAACGGCAGCCTCGCCCACAACGAAACCGGCCAGGTCGTCGGCTCGTTGCTGCTGGGCCAGACCTTCGCCTCGCCGGCCTACCTGCAGGGGCGGCCTTCGGCGGCCGGCAACGGCTACGACCCGACCGCCTCCTCGGGGTCGAACTTCGGCACCACCTCCAAGAAGCTGCGTGACCGCGCGGTCGCCGACCTGGCGCGTCTCCAGAAAGAGAACCCACAAGCGCCGCTGCCGATCCCCGACGCGCTGGTCACCGCCTCGGCCAGTGGCCTCGACCCCGAGCTGCCGCCCGAGGCCGCCCTCTGGCAGGCGCCGCGCGTGGCCCACGCCCGCAACGTGGCCGAGGATCGCGTCCGCGCCGTCATCGAGAACCACGTCGAGGCGCGTGACCTCGGCTTCCTGGGCGAGCCGCGCGTCAACGTCCTCGAGCTCAATCTGGCGCTCGATCAGCAGTTCGGCCGCCCCCCTTCGCTCCCCACTTCCACCACCGTCGCCGGAACGCGGTAGGATTCCTCCGCCTTCATGAAGGGAGCTGATTCGTCCTCTGTCGCCGGCGGGCTGCGCGTCCTGATCGTCGACGACGAGAAGAACATTCGTTCGACGCTGGCGCTCTGCCTGGAGGGTCTCGGGGCAGAGGCGCTGGCCGTCGGCACCGGCGACGCCGCGCTGGCGGCGATCTCGCGGCAGCCCTACGACCTCGCCTTCGTCGATCTGGCGCTGGGGACCGAGAGCGGGCTCGATCTGCTCCCCAAGCTGCTCGGCGAGGAGGCCAGCCTGGCGATCATCCTCATCACCGCCTACGGCACGATCGAGACGGCCGTCGAGGCGATGCGGCGGGGAGCCTGGGACTACCTGCCGAAGCCGTTCACGCCGGCGCAGATTCGCCACGTGATCGAGAAATTCAAGACCCAGCGCCACCTCACGGCCCGGGTCGCGGAGCTCGAGCGGCGCCTCGCCGACGAGGTCCCCGACGTCGAGATCAGCAGCCGCTCGGCCGCGATGCACGCGGTGCTCGACACCGCGGCGCGCGTGGCGGCCACCGACGCCCCGGTGCTGATCACCGGCGAGAACGGGACCGGCAAGAGCATCCTGGCGCGGGCCGTCCACAATCAGAGCCCGCGGGCGGCGAACCCGTTCGTGGTCACCAACTGCCCCACGCTGTCCGAGGAGCTGCTGGCCAGCGAGCTGTTCGGCCACGTGAGGGGGGCCTTCACCGGCGCCGTCCGCGATCAGGCCGGCCGGGTCGAGGTCGCCGAAGGCGGAACCCTGTTTCTCGACGAGATCGGCGAGATTCCGCCGGCCCTGCAGAGCAAGCTGCTGCGTTTTCTCCAGGAGAAGGATTTCGAGCGCGTCGGCGAGACCCGCACCCGGCACGGCAACGTGCGCATCATCGCGGCCACCAACCGGGACCTGGAGGCCGACGTCAAGGCCGGGCGTTTCAGGGAGGATCTCTTCTATCGTTTGAACGTGGTGGAGGTGCGAATGCCGCCTTTGCGCGAGCGCCGTGAAGACATCTTGCCGTTGGCCCGCGCCTTCCTGAGCATGTTCACCCGCGCGACCCGGCCGATGGCGCCCGAGATCTCGGCGGCGGCCGCGCTGGCGCTCGAGCAGCACGACTGGCCGGGGAACGTCCGCGAGCTCCGCAACACCATCGAACGGATCGCCATCCTCTGGCCGACCTCGGTGATCGAGCCGGAGGCGCTTCCGACCCGGGTGCCGCGCGCGGCGCAGCGCCGGCCGACCGTCGGCGGCGACTTCACCGTCGACGACGTCGAGCGCGAGCACATCCTGTCGGTGCTGGAGCGGGTCCCCAAGGTCGAGGACGCGTCGGCGCTGCTGGGGATCGACGCCTCGACGCTCTGGCGCAAACGCAAGAAGTACGAAGGGACGTAGCGCCCGTGACACGGCCGGGCGACGCCGATCGCCTCAATCGATCGGCCGGGACACGCCCCGAAGACTTCCTGGAGATGCTCCGGCGCGCCAAGCGCGGCCGGCTCAAGCTCTACATCGGGTTCGCGGCCGGGGTGGGGAAGACCTACCGGATGCTGGAGGAGGCGCACGCGCTCGAGCGCCGCGGCGTCGACGTGGTGCTGGGCTACGTCGAGACGCACGGCCGCGCCGAGACCGCCGCGCTCATCGAGGGGCTGCCCGAGGTGCCGCGCAAGACGTTCCAGTACCGCGGCGTGGCGATCGAAGAGATGGATCTCGAGGGGCTGCTGGAGCGCCGCCCGGAGATCACCATCGTCGACGAGATCGCGCACACCAACGTCCCCGGCAGCCGCAACCGCCGCCGCTACCAGGACGTGCTGGCCTTGCTCGACGCCGGGATCAACGTGATCGGCGCCTTCAACATCCAGCACCTCGAGAGCCTCAACGACGTCGTCCAGCGGGTCACCGGGGTGGCGATCCGGGAGACGGTCCCCGACAGCTTCCTCAAGCGCGCCGACCAGGTGGTCAACCTGGATCTGGCGGTCGAGGATCTGCTGGAGCGGCTGCAGGCGGGGAAGATCTACGCCGCTGACAAGGTCCCTTGGGCGCTGGAGCACTTCTTCAAGGACCGGCACCTGGCGACGCTGCGCGAGCTCGCGCTGCGCGAGGTGGCGGAGAGCCTCGATCGCGGCGATCGCCGGCGAAACAGCGAGGCCGAGCAGAGCGAGGGCGAGTCAACGCGTGGCAACGCCGTCAGCGGCCGGGTGATGGTCTGCATGTCTTCGTTCCCCACCCGCGCCGGCGCTCTCCTCCGACGCGGCTCGCGCTTCGCCGGCCGGCTCAACACCGACTGGTTCGTGGTCTACGTGGAGACGCCGCGGGAGGCGCCGCACCTGATCGACGCCGAGGCGCAACGCCATCTGCTGGCCAACGCGGAGAGCGCGCGCGAGCTCGGCGCCGAGGTGGTGCACATCAAGGCCGACGATCCGGTCTCGGCGCTGCTCGACTTCGCCCGCTCCCACGGCGTCGGCCAGATCATCGTCGGCCGCTCCCGCGCTGCCTGGTGGCGGCAGCTCCTCGGCCGGACGGTCGCCATCCGACTGGTTCAGGAGGCGGAAGGCTTCGACGTCCTCATCGCCTCCATCGACGAGGAGCAGCCCAAGTGACGTTGCGCGCGAAGATCCTCCTGGCGCAGACGCCGCTCGCCGGCGCGCTGGTCCTGATCGCGCTTCTCTCGGCGTTCACCAGCGCGGCGCTGGGGCGCAACGCCGCCTCGATCCTGCAGGACAACTACCGCAGCGTGCTGGCCGCCGAGCGGATGAAGGAGGCGCTGGAACGGATCGACAGCGCCGCGATGTTCATCGTCGCCGGCGAGCGCAAGCGCGGGCTCGCGCAGGCCGAGCAGAACATCGTCCGGTTCGAGCTGGCGCTCGAGACCCAGCAGAGCAACATCACCGAGCGCGGCGAGCCGGAAGCGACCGCGGTGCTCCGGCGCGACTGGACCGACTACCGCGCTGCCTACGTCCGCTTCACCGCCGGGACCGAGCAGGCGGCGCTGGAGGCCGACTACTTCCGGACGTTGAACCCGCTTTTCGTCAACACCAAGGACGCGGCCGACCGGATCCTCGACCTCAATCAGGACGCCATGGTGCGCAAGCGCGACCAGGCGCGCCGCGCCTCCGAACGCTCCAACGCGGTCATGATCGCCACCGCGCTGCTGGCCTCGCTCTTCGGCCTGGTGGCGTCGACGGTGCTGACGCGCCGGATCCTGAGCCCACTCTCCATCCTCGGGCAGACCGCCCGTCGGCTCGGCGAGGGGGACATGGAGGTGCGGGCCAAGGTGAGCCGCCAGGACGAGATCGGCACGCTGGCCCGCGACTTCAACCTGATGGCCGACCGCCTGGCCCAGTACCGCCACAGCTCGCTGGGCGAGCTCCTGCAGGCGCAGCAGCAGGCCCAGGCCGCGATCGACAGCCTCCCCGATCCGGTGCTGATCTTCGACCTCGAGGGGCGGCTCCTGAGCGGCAACCGCGCCGCCGAGCGGATCCTACACGTCACCGTGGAGGAGGCGACCGGCGCGCCGCTGGCCCGTGCCGAGCCCCAAATCAGAGCGCTCGTCGATCGGGTGCGTCAGAAGGCGCTGGCCGACGAGGCCGGTTACGTTCCGGCCGGCTTCGACGAGGCGGTTCGGGTCTCGATGTCCGGCAGCGACGGAAACGACCTCTTTTTGCTGCCGCGCGCCTCGCGCGTCACCACCGAGCAGGGCGGTCTGGTCGGCGTCACCATCATCTTGCAGGACGTCACGCGCGTGCTCCGGTTCGACGAGCTCAAGAACAACCTGGTCGCCACCGTGGCGCACGAGTTCCGCACGCCGCTCACCTCGCTGCGCATGGCGGTCCACCTCTGCGCCGAGGAGAGCGTCGGCCCGCTCAACGACAAGCAGCTCGATCTGATGCAGGCGGCGCGGCAAGACACCGAGCGGCTCCAGCAGATCGTGGACGATCTGCTCGATCTCTCCCGCATCCAATCGGGTCGAATGGAGCTGCACCGCCGCCGGGTCAGCGCCGAGTCGCTGGTGCGCGAGGCGGTGCTGCCTTTCGGCAGCGCCGCGCGCGACAAGAACGTCACCCTCAAGACCGAGCTTTTCCCGGGCCTCGGCGAGATCGACGTCGACACCGAACGGATGCAGCTGGTGCTGGCCAACCTGATCAGCAACGCCATCCGCTACACGCCGACCGGCGGGTCCGTCGTCGTTCGCGGGCGGCGTGGCGATTCGAACGGCGCCACCATTTTCATCGACGTTCAGGACACCGGCCCCGGCATTCCCAAGCAGTACCAGACCGCCGTGTTCGACAAGTTCTTCCGCATGCCGGGCAGCGGCTCGGGCGGCGCCGGCCTCGGCCTCTACATCGCCAAGGAGATCGCCCTGGCGCACGGCGCGCGCCTCACCCTCACCAGCGAGGCCGGCCAGGGGAGCCAGTTCACCGTCGAGCTGCCGACCGCCGGCGAATGAGGCCGCCCTCTCTTGGTCTCTCAGGCGCGCGATAGAGGTTAGACTCACGCGCATGCCGTCCGACGACGATCATCCGACCGGGCTCGCCCGGCCCGACCGCGCTGCGCTGGCGCGGGTGCATGATGCGCGCGAGCGGGCGATCGCCGTGCTCTCCGACGGGTTTGCCAACGACGCGCTCGACGTCGACGAGTTCGAGCGGCGAGTGACGCTGGCGCACACCTTGGAGTCGCCCCAGGAGATCGCCGCGCTGACCGCCGATCTGCCGGCCTCGACGACGGCGCTCGCCTCGGCGCCGTCGTCGGTCGCCCTGGCGCCCCCGACAGCCGACGACGGCGCCCCGCCGGAAACGGTCTACGCCATCTTCGGCGGCGTGGAGCGGCGGGGGACCTGGACCGTGCCGCGCCGCTGGCGGGTCCTGGCCGCCTTCGGCGGCGCCGCGCTCGATCTGCGCGAGGCGCGGTTTCCGACCGGCGTCATCGATCTGGAGGTGAAGGCGCTTTGCGGCGGCGTGCAGATCGTGGTGCCGCCCGGGCTGGCGGTCGAGGTGCACGGCACCGCGATCATGGGCGGCTTCCAGAACGTGAACCGCGCGCCGGCCCACCCCGATCCGGACGCGCCGCTCTTGCGCGTGAGGGGCCTGGCCGTCATGGGCGGCGTCGAGATCACCATGCGCCTGCCGGGAGAGAGCGAGCGCCAGGCCCACCGCCGGCGAAAGATCGAATCGCGCCAGCAGCGGCGCGCGCTGCGCGACGAGCGCCGCGAGGACCGGCGGCACCAGCGCGCCCTCGATCGCCTCCGCGACGAGTAGACGATCGTGCAGCTTCTCCCGCTGCTGACGGTGGTGCTCGCGGCGGCGGCTCTCTACGCCGTCAACCGCAAGCTGGGGGGCCTGCCGGCCACCATCGGCGTGACGGTCTGGGCGCTGGTGGCGTCGCTGGCGCTGGTGGCGGCCGGGGCCCTCGGCTCGCCCGTCCACGACTTCGCGCGCCAGCTCGTGTCACGCCTGAATTTCCGCAAGATGCTGCTCGACGGGATGCTGACCCTGCTGTTGTTCGCCGGGGCGCTGGAGGTCGATCTCGACGCCCTCCTCGGCGAAAAAGCGCTGGTCGGCGTGCTGGCGACGGTCGGGGTAGCGATCTCGACGGCGATCGTCGGGGCGCTGACGTTCTTGATGGCGCGGGTCTGCCGCCTCCCTATCAGTTTTCAAGAGAGCCTGCTGTTCGGGGCGATCGTCTCGCCGACCGATCCGATCGCCGTCATCGGCATGCTGCGGACCGCACGCGCGCCGAAGCGGCTCGAGGTTCAGATGGCCGGCGAGTCGCTGTTCAACGACGCGGTCGGCGTGGTGGTCTGCTTCACCCTCCTCGCGATCGCCGCCGGCCGCACCGTCGGCGTCGGCGCGGTTTCGCTCTCTTTCGTCGAAGAGGTCGCCGGCGGCGCGGCCTTTGGCCTCGGCGCAGGATGGATTGCCAGGAAGATTCTCTTTTCGCGCGACCGCTCTCTCCTCGCCATTTTGATGACCCTCGCGATCGCCGTCGGGCTCGGCCCACTCGCTGAGCGTCTCCACGCCTCCGGCTATTTGGCGGTCATCATCGCGGGACTCATGCTGGGCGGTTTCCGGACCACCTCACGCCTCCGCCAGTTCTGGGACCTCCTCGGCGATGTCCTCAACGTCGTCCTCTTCACCATGGTCGGGTTCCAGGTGCTGGTGATCCCGTTCACGATGCGCGTGCTCCTCGCCGGCCTGCTGGCCATCCCGGTTGTGCTCCTCGCGCGCCTGGCCGTCGTCGGGGGAACGCTGGCTCCCTTCGCCCAGCGCTTGAGCTTGCCGCCCCGCTCGATCGCCATCCTCACCTGGGGGGGGTTGCGCGGCGGCCTGGCGATCGCGCTCGCGCTCTCGATCGGCCCGGAGATCCCGGCCGCGCCGATTCTCCTGGCGATGACCTACGTGGTGGTCCTCTTCTCGATCGTCGTGCAGGGGTTGACCTTCAGGCGTCTGCTGCCGCCTCCGACGTAATATCCACCGCATGCGCAGCCTTGCTTCCCTCTCCGTCCTCCTCTTCGTTCTGAGCCTGTCATTCGTCGCCTGCGTGATCCCGCCGGGACCGACCACCATCCCCAGCTCCGGCGTCGCCGGGCAACCGCGGGCCAGCATGACCTCCCCGCGCGACAAGGGCGAGAACCCGTTCAAGAACGTCTACTGGGTGCTCGATCCCGAGTCGAACGCCCGCCGCACCGCCGATCAATGGCGCGCCACCCGTCCCGACGACGCCGTTGCGATGGAGAAGATCGCCGGCCAGCCCGCTGCGGCCTGGATGGGAAACTGGTTCCCGCAGATCGAAAACGCCGTCAAGACCTACGTCTGGAGCCGCACGCGCGGCGGCGGCCTGCCGGTGATGATCCTCTACAACCTCCCCTACCGCGACTGCGGCGGCTATTCGGCCGGAGGCGCCGGCTCGGCGGCCGGCTACCGCAAGTGGATCGACGGCGTCGCGGCCGGCGTCGGCTCGCGGCGCGCCGTCTTCATCCTCGAGCCGGACGGCCTGCCGCTCATGACCAAGTGCCTGAAGCCCGACAAGCAGCAGGAGCGCGTGGAGATGATCCACTATGCCGTCGAGAAGCTGATGTCGCTGCCCGGCGCCGCCGTCTACCTCGACGCCGGCCATTCGGCCTGGGTGCCGGCCGCCGAGATGGCGCCGCGCCTCAAGGCGGCCGGGATCGATCTGGCCGACGGGTTCTCGCTCAACGTCTCGAACTACCAGGCGACGCCCGATCTGCTGAGGTATGGGCACGCGCTTTCGGCGTTGCTCGGAGGCAAGCACTTCATCATCGACACCAGCCGCAACGGCAACGGCGCTCCGCAGGGGGTCTCGGGCGATGACGAGCGCGCCTGGTGCAACCCCGACGGCCGCGCCCTCGGCACGCCGCCCACCACCAACACCGGCGACCCGCTGTGCGACGCGTTCTATTGGCTCAAGCCGCCCGGGGAGTCGGACGGCCGTTGCAACCATGGCCCGGCGGCCGGCAACTGGTGGCCCCAGAAGGCGCTGGAGATGGCCCGCAACGCCAAATGGTGAAGAGCAGCGTCGCGGCTACCCGCCGTATCTGAGCCGATCGAGATCGTCGCCGAGGTCGACCTCCTCGACGATGTCGACCACCAACTCTTGAAAGTCTTCCGGCGGGAGCCCCAGACCCTCGCCGACCGCGCGCAGCTGGGCGTCCTCGGCGAAGTCGATCTCCCCGTCGGAGGCGTGCACGGCGGCGCAGAGCTCGACGAGCCGCTTCTTCAGATCCTTGGGGTCCTTGGCGAACGAGGCCAGGGTCTTCGGGCGGTCGAACTTCTTCGGATCGAACTCGTCGATGCGGAAGTCCAGGTCCATCGGCAGCGTCTGGACGTCCAGGATCTCGCGCAGGAGGCGCCTGACCGCCATCTTCTCCTCGCCCTCCAGATGATCGTCCGCGTAGGCGGCGTCCATGAGTAAATCGGCGAGCAACGGCAATCGGTCCGGGAGTTGGTCTTTCAGACTCATGGTGCGATCTCCCGCCGCCGCGGCTCCGCTGTCAAGCGACGCCTGGTCCCTCAAGTCCCCCGCGCGCCCGTCGATGCTGATCTCATGACCCGAGCCCTCATCGCCGTGCTGCTCCTGGCGATCCCCTTCATCACCTCGGTCGTCCTCGGCCGACGCGCCGGCCACCCCGACGCCGGCGGGTAACCCAGCGGCCCTCGCAAGCTACGCGCTGCGGCAGACCTCATCCGAACCCCCGTTGGCAAAGCGCCCGCGGGGCGCTAATCTACGGACGCCATGGACCAGGCGCCCGATTCGAGCACGAACGCCGCACAGGCCACGGCGCTCTCCAATTCCTGGGACGCCTGGGACAATTACTACAAGCAGGCCTCCCGTCGGCGGCGCGCGATGGGCGGCGGCGGACGGCAGCTGCGGGAAGAGAAGCGGCGGCGGCGGATTCGCGAGCGGCTCGGCCTGGCGATCTCGGCGGCTCTCGTCGGTGGCCTCACGCTCGTCTTTTATCTCGTCCTCCGCTGAGCGCGGTCGTCCTCACCCGCTGAGCGCGGTCGCCAGGGCGTGGAACGCCGCGGCCCGGTGGGAGAGCCGATTTTTTTCCTCGAGCGGCAGCTCGGCCATCGTCCGCCCGACCAAGGGGACGAGAAAAAGCGGGTCGTAGCCAAAGCCCCCCTCCCCGCGCGGCGCCTCGAGGATCTCGCCGGCGCAGGCGCCGTCGCGCACGATCTCGATCCCGCGCGCCGGATCGACGAACACCGCCACGCAACGAAACCTGGCCCCGCGGCGCGCCGGCGCCACCTCGCGCAGCGCCGCCAGCAGCTGGGCGTTGTTCTGAGCGTCGTCGGCGCCCGGCCCGGCATAGCGGGCCGAATAGACCCCCGGCGCGCCGTCGAGCGCGTCGACCTCCAGCCCCGAATCGTCGGCGATCGCCGGAAGGCCGGTGGCACGCGCGGCCTGGCGGGCCTTGGCGAGTGCGTTCTCCTCGAACGTCACGCCGTCCTCTCGCAGCTCGGCGTCGGGCGCCAGCTCGTCGATCGTGCAGAGGTCGAGCCTGACCCCGGCGAGCAAGGGAATGATCTCCCTCAGCTTGCCCCGGTTGCGGGTGGCGACGACGACCTTCACGGCCGCGCGCGTTCGATCGCCTCGCGCTGGCGCGCGAACAGCGTCTTCATCGCCTCGGCCGCCAGGACCACCAGCGACCCGTACTGCTCCGCCGAAAACGCCCCTTTCTCGGCGGTCGCCTGGATCTCGACGAAGCGGCCGTCTCCGGTCATCACGAAGTTGCAGTCGACCTCGGCCTGCGAATCCTCGACGTAAGGGAGATCGACGCGGGCCTCGCCGTCGATGATCCCCGCGGAGATTGCCGCCACCGGCTGGCGAATCGGCTCCTTGCCGATCTTGCCGGCCTTCTGCAGCCGCCGCAGCGCCAGGGCCAGCGCCACGTAACCGCCGGTGATGGCCGCCGTCCGGGTGCCGCCGTCGGCCTGGATGACGTCACAGTCGATGGTGATCTGGCGTGGGCCGAGCGCGCGCGGATCGATGGCCGCCCGCAGCGAGCGGCCGATGAGGCGCTGGATCTCCTGCCCGCGTCCGCCGCCGGCCCGCCCGGAGCGGGTGTGCGTCGCGCGCGGAAGCATCGCGTACTCGGCGGTCACCCAGCCCTTCCCCTGCCCTTCCAGGAACCCTGGAACCTTCTCCTCGACCGACGCGGTGCAGATGACGTGCGTCTCGCCAAAAGCGATGAGCGCCGATCCTTCCGCGTAGCGGTTGAAGTCCGGGGTGATGGTGATGGGGCGCAGCTCGTCCGTTCGTCGTCCGTCGGGTCGCATCGGCCGCGTACTCTACGTCAAGACGCCTTGACGTACATGTGGTCATCTCACGCCTCCTGTACGCGCGAGGACGCGCCACGACGCCCGGAAAACACTAGGAATACGCCATCTGCGAAGGCATGCTCTACCTTGAAGAATCTTCCCGCGAAGCCGATCCGCTCCGATCCGACGCGCGAGCCGAATTTGAACAGAGTCATTCCTGCCGACGCCCGAGCCGGTACCACGGTGGGCAAGTACAAGCTGCACGAGATCGTCGGGCGCGGCGGAATGGGCGTCGTCTACCGCGCCGAGCACGTCTACATCGGCAAGGAAGTGGCGGTGAAGATCCTCCACGACGGCTATGGCGGCCGCGAAGAATCGATCAAGCGCTTCCTGCGCGAGGCCCGCGCCGCCAGCCTCATCAATCATCCGAACATCGTCGACATCACCGACTTCGGGAAGTCGAACGACGGGACGGTCTTCTTCGTGATGGAGTTCCTGCACGGCGAGCCGCTGGACGCGCTCATGCAGCGCGAGCGGCGCCTCGAGCTCATTCGCGCCATCACCATCGTCAACCAGATCGCCGGCGCGCTCGGCGCGGCGCACACCAAGGGGATCGTCCACCGCGACCTCAAGCCGGAGAACGTGATGCTCACCAAGCGCGAGGGGCGCCGCGAGTTGATCCGGCAGATCACCGACGAGTCGGGGCTGCACACCGTCACCGAGCGCGAGAAGGCGTTCGACTTCGTCAAGATCCTCGACTTCGGCGTGGCCAAGGTGCGCGACCCCAACGTGAGCGAAGGGCGGGTCACGCAGCAGGGCGTGGTGTTCGGGACGCCCGAATACATGGCCCCCGAGACGGCGCGCATCGGCGTCTCCGATCCGCGCACCGACATCTACGCGCTGGGGGTGATCTTCTACGAGATGCTCACCGGCACGATCCCCTTCTCGGGGGAGACGGCGGTCGACGTCATGTTGAAGGTGGTCTCGGAGCCGGTGCAGCCGCCGCGCGAGCGGGCGCCGGGCGCCGAGATCACCCCCGAGGCCGAGCACCTCATCATGAGGGCGCTGGCCAAGGATCCGCTCAAGCGCCACCAGTCGATGGAGGAGCTGCACGAGGAGCTGCAGCGCTGCTACGGCTCGGTCCGCTACCGCCGCTCGATCGAACGGAGCGTGGCCGAGGCCGCCGCCCCGATCCCCCAAAAACGAAACAGCGTGCAGGTCTCGGGGACCATCGTCACGCCAACCGGAACGCCGCAGCTGCGGAACGACGGCACCAGCCCGGGCGCCGCCGCCGCGGGAGGGCCGATCCTCCTCACCCGCCGCAAGGAGCGCAAGCGGATCACCCTGCCGATGGAGCTGCCGATCGCCGGCGCGAACGCCGTCGACCAGGTGACGCCGCCGCCGGTCGTCAACGGCGGCGAGACCTCCGGGCGACAGGACGCCGCCGGAGCGCACGACGAGTGGTCCGAGCCGGCACGTCCGTCGAGCGCCGACGTCGATTGGGCCGACCTCGACATCGACGCGCCCGACGGGACGTCTGGATAGGGAACCCTGGGAGGGTTCCCTCGCCCTCCCGCGATGAGCTCCGCGCAGCAGAGCTGCGCTCCGCTCGACGCGTCTGGATAGGGAACCCTGGGAGGGTTCCCTCGCCCTCCCGCGATGAGCTCCGCGCGGGTCAGCTTCGCGGCACGCACTGCTTGTAGGGGACGCCGCCGGGAGGCGCGGGCACCTCGCGACAGGTCTCCTCTTCGGGGCAGTCGGGATCGGCGTCGCAGGCCACGGCGGCAGCCATCCAGCCGCCGGCCGCGACGATTGCCGCCAGACCGACCGCCACCGCGGCGAACCCACCGGCGGTGAGCGCGCGACCGGTGGTCGAGGCGCTGTTCCCTTCGACAGACTCGCCCGCCGCCCAGGTCGCGCTGCCGGCACCCACGACCAAGCCACCGATGGCGGCCAGCGTTCGGGGACCAGCGTGACGGCCGATACAGCCGCCGGTGATCAGCGCCAGCGACAGCAGCAGAGCGAGCGGCGCCCGCGGCAGGACAATAGGCGCCCGCAGCGGAGCAATAGGCGCCCGCAGCGGAGCAATAATTGTACGCCGGGATCGTTCTTCCATATCCTCGACCGAACCTCAGGCTATGCGGGAACGCGGGTCATATCCACTGCTGCTGACGGCGCTCGCGCTCTGCGCGGTGCTGCTGCGTCCGTCGGCGGCGCGCGCCGAAGAGAACCTGCTGCACGGTCCTCACCCGTTCCTGAAAGACAACGCGCTCTCCGTCCACGCGCTCATCGGCGAGGGCCAGGGGGACGCGCTCTCGGGCGCCAAGCTGGAGCTCGACTACGGCTACAAGCTGACCGAGGGATGGGCTCCGCTCTGGCTCAACCTGCTCCTCAGCTTCGAGCACAGCGGCTGCGACCCAGCGCCGGGCGGTCCGGGCAACTGCGCGGCGGTGACCGGCGACATCGTCGAGACGATGGCCGGCGCCGAGTGGAAGTTCGCCACGCCGCTGCCGATCGTGCCGTTCGTCAACGCCAACGCCGGTCTGGTCTTCTCCTTCCCGAACGGCGCCACCGACGCGCAGGGGCTGGCCGTCCGCGGGGCGGGCGGCGCGAACTACTTCTTCTTCGACTGGCTGGGCCTGGGGATCCAGGTCGGATTCTCGTTTGGCCGGATCGCCTACGACGGGACCTTCCACGGCAGCCACACCTATTCGGTGGTCGACTTCGGCGGCGGCGTCGAGTTTCAGTTTTAGTCGGTGGTCAGCTCTTCGATCTCTGCGACGGTCTTCGGCGTAGCGCTGGTCAGGTTCTCATAGCCGGTGGCGGTGACCAGGATATCGTCTTCGATCCGGACGCCGAGGCCCCGAAACTCCGCCGGCGCCGCGGCGTCCTCGGCGACGTAGAGCCCGGGCTCGACGGTGAGGACCATCCCGGCCCCGAGCGGACGCGCGGAGCCGTTCTCCGAGTAGAAGCCGACGTCGTGCACGTCCATCCCCAGCCAGTGGCTGGTCCGGTGCATGTAGAACGGTTTGTAGGCGCCGCTCTCCACCAGCGCCGGGACCTCGCCGTGGAGGATTCCAAGCGCCACCAGATGCCCGGTCAGCCGCGCGACCACCGCCTCGTGGATCTGATCGAGGGTGGCGCCGGGCTTGACCATCTCGATCGCCGCCTGCTGCGTCTCGAGGACCGCCTGGTAGAAGCGCCGCTGCGGCTCGGAGAAGCGCGCGCCGATCGGGAAGGTGCGGGTCACGTCGGCGGTGTAGCCGTCGACCTCGCAGCCGGCGTCGATGAGCAAGAGCTGGCCGCGCGCCAGCGTCGATGCGTTCTCCACGTAGTGGAGGATCGTCGCATTGTCCCCGGCGCCGACGATCGTGCCGTAGCCCGGCCCCGTCCCGCCGCGGCGGCGGAAGGTGTAGTCGATGAGCGCTTCGATCTCGCGCTCGCTCCCCCCTGCCCGCGCCCCGCGCATCGCCGCTGTGTGCGCCTCGGCGGTGATCGCCGCCGCCTGGCGCAAGATCTCGATCTCGTCGAGCGACTTGAAGAGCCGCATCTCGTGCAGCGTGAGGCGCGCGTCGCAGAGCCGCACCGGGGCCCGCCGCCCGCGCCGCTCGCCCGCGCGCAGTCGACCGAGCAGGCGTCCCACGGCGGCGTCCTGCTCCGGCTCGCGCCCGAACGGGTAGTGAACCTCCTCGGCGCCGGCGACGATCTCCGCCACCTTCTCGTCGAGATCGTCGCTGCCGAATGCGGCGTCAGCCCCGAAAGCGCTCACCGCCCCCTCGAGGCCGGCGCGCCGCCCGGTCCAGGTCTCCGCCGCCGGATCGCGCGGGCGAACGAACAGCACGAACGGCGTGGCGTGCCCCGGGCGCAGCAGGACGGCGGCTCCCGGCTCGGCGAAGCCGGTCAGGTACAGGATGTCGCTGTCCTGCCGGTATTTGTAGTGCGCGTCCCCGTTGCGGAGCCGCTCGGGTGGCGATATCAGCAAGAGCGCGGCGTTCAGGCCGAGGCGTTCACAGAGGCGGGCCCGGCGCTCGGCATAGATCGCGGGGGGCGCGGCGGTTTTGAACAGGGGCGCGACGGCCATGCGGCTGATCTTAGCCTATGATGCGCCTCCGACCGATGCGCCCCGATTCCGCCATCGCCGTGGTGAGCGCGCGCGGCGCGGCGCGAATCCGCGCCGGCCACCCCTGGGTCTACCGGCCCGACGTGATCCGCGGGCCCACGATCGACGCTGGCGACGGTGGTCCGTCGCTGGTGACGGTCGAAGACGGGCGCGGGAAGCGGCTGGGGTTGGCGACCTGGGCGGCGCGCGCGCGGCTGGCGCTGCGGATGCTCGCCCGCGACGGCGAGGCGCGCCCGCTGGCCGAGCTCGTCGACCAGCGGCTGGCGGCCGCGCTCAATCTGCGCCTCGGGATGGGGCTCGAGCGCGATGCCTACCGCGTGGCCCACGCGGAGAGCGACGGCCTCCCCGGCCTGGTGGTCGACCGTTACGCCGACGCGGCGGTCATCCAGACGACCTCGGTCGCGATGAACGCCGCGCGGGCCGAGATCGCCGAGATCGTCCGGGCCCGGCTCGACGCGCGGGTGGTGGTCGCGCGCGACGACGGCTCGGCGCGCGACTTCGAGGATCTCCCCCGCTTCGCAGGCCTGCTGCACGGCCAGGAGGCGCGCATCGTCTATCGCCTGGGCGGCAACCGCCTGGAGGCCGATCTGCTGGCCGACGGAAAGACCGGCGGTTTTCTCGATCAAGCCGACAACCAGGCGGCGCTGGCGGCGCTGGCGCCGAGGGGCGCGCGGGCGCTCGACGCCTTCACCTACCACGGTGGCTTCGCGCTGGCGCTGGCGCGCAAGGCAGGCGCTGGCGAGGTGGTGGCGGTCGACGAGAGCGAGGCGGCGGTGGCGCGCGCGACGGCCAACGCCCGCCGCAACGATCTGCCCAACCTGAAGGTCCAGCGGGCCAACTCCTTCGACCTTCTGCGCGCGTTCGAGGGCGCGGGCGAACGGTTCGACGTGGTGGTGATCGATCCGCCGGCGCTGGCCAAGCGTGGCGGTGAAGCGGCGCTGGCGACCGCCGCGCGGGCTTACAAGGAGCTCATCCTCCGCGGCGCGCGCCTCACCCGGGCGGGGGGCCTGCTCTGCGCTTGCTCCTGCTCGGGGCGGGTGACCCGCGCGCACTGGGAGGAGATCTGCACCGACGCGCTGGCCGACGCCGGCCGCGCCGCGCACGTGCTGTCGCGGGCGGGGGCCGGCCGCGATCATCCCGAGCTGGGGGGGGTCCCCGAAACCGGACACCTCAAGGTCTGGACCTACCGAATCCTGTAGGGAATGGCCACCTTGAGATCATGGAAAAGAGGGCGCTCGGCGTGGCGGCTCTGCTTGGTTCGGGCCTGGTGGTCGCCTGGATGTTCGCCATCGGCTACGGCCATTCGGGCTGGTTGAGCTGGACCATATTGGGGTGTGCCGTCGTCGCGCTCGCCGGGATCGGGCCAGCGGCGACCTCCGAGATGCCCGGGATTGGCACCTGGCCGCTCGTGGGGGTCGTCCTGATCTCGGCGTGGCTATTCGCGCTGGCGGTTGGCGCGACGCCCTGGCTCGCCTGGCTGAGCTTGGCGTTCGGCTGCGCGTTCGTCATCCTGTCGTTCGCCTTCACGCTGGCGAACAGCCACCTCGAGCTGCTCCACCACCGGCGCGGCCTGCACGGACACGCTTAGCCCGCGCCAGCCGGCCGTCAGCCGCCTTGGCCGGCGTCCGCGGGTGATACGCCACCGTCGGTGGCCGTCTCGCCACCACCGTCGCCGGTGCCGGCGTCGACGGTCGCGGACGCGGCGTCAGGCAGCGGGCCACCGTCGCGCTTCCCGTCCGGAGCCGGATCGCTGTAGCCCGCGAGGGCGGCATGGACCACGCTCCCCAGCGCCGTCGGTGTGGCAGTCCAGTCACTGATCAGCGACGGGAAGCTGCAGTTCCCCGGGAACCAGGCCCACGAGGTCCAGCCGGCGTTGTGCTGGTCGGCGTAGCTGATGACCGCCGAATCGTAGTCGGTCACCGTGGTGGTGAAGTTCTTCGACGCGTCGCAGTCGTGACCGTCGCCGAACTCGGTCACCACCACCGGGTCGGTCTTGGTGAGGAAGCCCCAACCGTTGTCGAAGCCGCTCGGTTGCTGGGCGGCGTCGTTCTTGTACGGGTGGGTCGCGTAGACGATGTTGTAGCCAGCGATGCGGTTGGCCGGAACCTGGCTGAGATCGTAGGCCCAGTCGAGCCCGCCGATCAGCACCAGGTTGTCCGCGCCGGCACCGGTGCGTACGGCGTCATAGAGCTGCTGCATCCCGGCCACCTGAAATCCGCCGACGTTCCCGCCCGACTTCCAGACGTTCCAGGGGACGTCGTGGGGCTCGTTGTAGAGCTCGAACATGACCCGCCCGTCGCCCTTATAGATGGACGCGACGTCCTGCCAGAAGGTCAGCGAGTTGGCGTCGGCCATCACCTGCTGGCACCCGTTCGCAGGGTTGCAGCTCCCCAGCACCCCCTGGTCGGACCAGTGCAGATCGAGGATGACGTCCAGGCCCGCCTCCTCGGCCCAGTGCACGGCGTTGTCGACGGTCGAGGCGTAGCTGGCGCTGTAGTACTTGGACCCCGCCAGCCAGAAGTCCTGATTGAGCGCGATCCGCACGACGTTCGCTTTCCAGGTCGCCATCAGCGCGAAATCGGCGGGGGCGATGTTCTCACCGCCGGGCTGCCATTCGAGCGACGGGCGATCGAAGCCGTGAAACAGATGCGGCAGCCCGGCCGCCGTGCAGACCGTGTTGCCGTTGACGTAGTAGCCGCCAGGCGCCACCTGCTTGGTCGTCGCGGCGCAACCCACCGGCGTCGACGGACCCGAGTTCTTGTTGGTGTTGTCCGGGAAGAGCGTCGAGCAACCGGAGAGCAGCAACCCCACGACAGACGCGGCGACGGCGGAGAGCGAGACACGAGTCAAGGCGAGCCTCCTAAGCAAACGAAAACAAACGGCAGGTCCGAGGACCAACGGGACGGCTCATTTTATATGGCTTGTGCGGTGTCGTTGGCCAGAAGGTTTTCGCACAAAAACAGGCCAAATACCGCCTGTCGCGGACGTCCGCCGGACGTCCGCGGACAGATTCAACGTTGGTATCGATCTCACGAGCGGGCCCAGGAGCGGGCCTACTGGCGGGCCCACGAGCGGACAACCAGGGAGAGCGACGCCCGAACGCCAATCCAGGCCGGCAGCGCGAACGCCAACAACGCGCCGTTCTCCTGATGGCGGACGACGCCGAGCTTGAGAGCGCAGGCGGCCACGACCGCCGCCAGCGCCGCGGTGGCGACGCCACGTGCCGCGCGCCCCATCCGTGGCGATCCGAAGGCGACACCGAACCCGAGCAGCGCCAGCGCCAGCGCCCAGGGGGCGAACAGCAGGATGTTCTGATTGTGGTGCGCGACGACGTGATCGGTGAAGCCCCAGACGTAAACCAGGAAGCTGCCGACGAACCCGGTCAAGAGGCCCCAGGTCGCCAACGCGAGACCGAGCGCCACCCGGCAGGCGACACGCGCGGGGCGCGCCAGGCGCGGCCTGCTCGCCCCCCAGCCGAGGCCGAGAAAACAGAGCCCGACCATGCAACCCACGACAAAGAACAGCCCTCCGCGCGCGGGCGGCGTCTCGAGCGGCGGCGGCCGGTCGACCGCGGCATAGATCGCGCGCGCCTCCTTGACCAGTGGCCGCGGCCCCGACGGTGCGGCCACCGTCACCGCAGCGAGGCCGCGCGCCAGCTCCTCGGGGATGAACATCTCGCCCCAGCGATCGATCGGCCGATCGGTGTCGGGCCCGAGCACGATGTCGAGCGCCACGTAGAGCGGCCAGTAGTCGGCCGTCATCCGCAACGCCTGCCCGCGCAGGCTGAGGCGCGCCGGCGCGCGGGCGCTCTCACGCAGCCGGCCGCCCACCGCCAGATCGATCGCGTCGCGCACCCGCGTCGCGCAGTTGTCGAGGAAGTAGTCGTATTTGTAGTCGCGGTTCTCGGGGCGGGCGTTGAGGTCGAGGCGCGCGCGCAGCTCGCGCTTCGCCTGCGGAGCGAGCGTCAGCTCCTGCACGTCGATGGTCCGGTTCTCGCGCTCGTACGACGCGATCACCGCCGGCAGGTACGACACCGACAGCCAGTACGTCATGCGGCCGTGAAGAAAGTCGACGATCACCCGCGGCGAAAAAGCGAACGTCCCGAAGTTGTAGACCTTGTCCGTCCCGCCGTCGGCGTCGTGAATCCAGATCGCGTCGTGCCCGAACTTGAAAAAAGGGTGATCGCCCGGCCCGAACGTCACCGCATAGATCGTCAGCGGATCATCGGGCGGAGCGACGGCAGCCGCAGAATCCCCGCGCGCGACAGCTTTGGGCGGCGCCGCCGGCGCGCCGCGCGCGACCACGTTGCTCGCCGCGCAAAACACCACGGCCGCCAGCACCCCCAGCGCACGCGGACCAAACATCCCCTCTAGGCTATCACCGCACCCGGCGCAGGACCGCGGCGAAGAAGCCGTCGGTGTCGTGACGATTTGGAAAAAGTCGCAGCGTCATGCCGTCGCCCAGGCGGAGCGCGCGCTCGCGGCCCCAGATCTCCTTGACCGGCACGGCGACGAAGTCGTCGCGCTCGGCCAGGAAGCGCTCGATGACCAGGTCGTTCTCGGCCCGCGCCACGGTGCAGGTCGCGTAGATGAGCCGGCCGCCGACGGCCACCAGCGGCGCGTAGGTCACGAGCAGCGCCACCTGCCGGGCAGGGAACGACTCGACCGTGGCGCGGGTGAGCCGCCAGCGCGCCTCGGGGTTGCGGCGCAGCGTCCCCAATCCGGAGCAGGGCGCGTCGACCAGCACCCGATCGAATTGCCCTTTGACCGCCAGCGGACCGTCGCCGACCTGCTTGGCCTCGACGTTGGTCAGCCCGGCGCGCCGCGCGCGGCGGCGCAGCTCCTCCAGCTTCTTGCCGTCGGTGTCGAGCGCCAGCATCCGCCCCTTGCCGCCGAGCGCGGCGCCGATCGCCAGCGTCTTGCCGCCGGCGCCGGCGCAGGCGTCGACCACCCGCCCGCCGGGGGGCGGGGCGACCAGGTCGGCGACCAGCTGGCTCCCTTCGTCCATCACCTCGAAGAGGCCATCGCGGAACGCCGACAGCGCGAAGGCGTTCATGCGGGTCTCGCAGACCAGCCCGGCCGGCCCGAGCGCGGTCGGCCGCGCCACCACCTGCTCGTCGCCGAGCCGCTCGATCAGCGCCTCCCGCGTCCCCCGCGCGGTGTTGGCGCGGATCGCCAGCGGCGCGCGACGGTTCATCCCTTCGGCCAGCGCCAGCCCTTCGTCGTGGCCGTGGTCCTCGACGAACAGCTCGATCATCCAGGTCGGGTAGGAGAGCCGCACCGCCTCGCGCTCGAGCCCGCGCCGTCCGCTCAACCCAGCCTCGTCGTCGACGACGCGTGAGAGATCAATCGGCTCGCGTCCGAGCCGCTTGGTCTCGGCCGCCAGCGCCGCCACCGGAGTCCCGGTGCGCGCCTCGTAGACCAGCAGCTTCAGCTCGTCGCGCGCATGGGGCGCCAGCGCGGTCACGCCGGTCAGCTCCTCAAGAATGGCGCCCAGGCGCCGATCCATCCGGATGAGCCCATAGACCGTCTCCGAAACGAGCCGGCGGTCGCCGCTCGAAAGCTCGCGGTGAGCGCGGAACGCCCGCGCAATGAGATCGCTCGCGAAGCCCCACTCCGCGCGCGCCTCTGCCGCGAGCTCGAGCGCCAGCGCCCGCGCGCCGCCGCTCAGCCTCGACGCGGGCACGACCCCAACCCCGATGTTATTGTGAACCCAATGCCCGACTCAGAAAAAGCGAAGCCCAACCCGTACGACGTCGCCCTCGCCCAGCTGGACAAGGCGGCGCGCGTCGCCGGGATCAGCCCGGCGGTTCGCGAAATTCTGTCGCAGCCCAAGAACGAGATCATCGTGAACTTTCCGGTCCGCATGGATAGCGGAGAGTACAAGATGTTCAAGGGCTACCGCGTCCAGCACAGCAATATTCTCGGCCCCTACAAGGGGGGCATCCGCTACCACGAGCAGGTTTCGCTCGACGAGGTGAAGGCGCTGGCGTCCTGGATGACGTACAAGTGCGCGCTGCACGACATCCCGTTCGGCGGCGGCAAGGGGGGGATCAAGTTCATCCCTCGGCAGCACTCGCAGGCCGAGCTGGAGCGGATCACCCGGCGCTTCACCCATGCGCTCGGCGCCAACATCGGCCCCGAATACGACATCCCGGCCCCCGACGTCGGCACCAACGGCCAGATCATGGTCTGGATGATGGACACGTACATGAACGTCGTCGGGTTCACCGACAAGAACGCCAACCGGCGCGTCGTCACCGGCAAGACGGTGAACTCGGGCGGGTCGCTCGGCCGCGAGAGCGCCACCGGCCAGGGGATCGTCCACTGCATCGCCGAATGGGCGCGCGACCGCCGCTTCGACCTGAACGGCGCGACCTACTCCGTGCAAGGGTTCGGCAACGTCGGCTCGAACGCGGCCAAGATTTTGGCCCGCACCGGCGCGTCGCTGGTCGCCGCCGGCGACTGGAAGGGTTACCTCGCCAACGCCGACGGCATCAACCCTTTCAAGCTCAGCGAGCACGTGCAAAAGACCGGCTCGGTGGTCGGCTACCCCGGGACGCGCTCCATCACCCGCGCCGAGTTCTTCGCCACCACCGCCGACGTCTTCATCCCTGCCGCGCTGGAGCTGGAGATCGGCATCGAGGAGGCCAAGGCCCTCAACGTGAAGCTGATCGTCGAGGGGGCGAACGGCCCGACCGAAACCGACGCCGAGCCGATCCTCTACGACAAGGGGATCGCCCTCATCCCCGACATCCTGGCCAACTCGGGCGGCGTCGTCGTCAGCTACTACGAGTGGCTGCAGAACAAGCGCTCCGAGCGCTGGGACCTGGAAGAGGTCGAGGAACGCCTGGCCAAGCGGATGAAACGGACCTACCTGGCCGTCAGCGAGTATTCCGCCGCCAAGAAGTGCGACTGGCGCGTCGCCGCCATGGCCATCGCCATCGAACGCATCGGCCGCGCCTACTCCGAACGCGGAATATTTCCGTAAATCCACGGGCCAGCGCGAGGGTCGCCCCGAGGGGTGGCGCGCCGACCTGCCGCGAGCGCAGGGTGGCTTCGCCGGCCCGAAGCGAGCCGGGGGCGCGGGGGACCAAAGGGCGCGCAGCGCCCGACGTCCCCCGACTTGATGAGGTGTTGCGTTCGGACGCGGGCCGTCTTTTAATGCGCGGCCATGGCAGCTTTGCGTCGCCCCTTCTCCTTTTCGTTCTTGTTGGTGGCGGTGGTGGTCGGTGTCCAAATCGCAACGACAGCCGTCGCGGCGGCGGCGCCCGCCGGTGATCCCGCGGCGGTCGCCAAGGTCACCAACCTCAACAAGAAGGCGCTCGACGCCTACGCCCAGCAGGACTACGACACCGCGCGCGACCTGCTCAAGCAAGCGCTCGAGATCTGCGACAGCGCGGGCCTCGACCAGCATCCGATCACCGCGCGCACGCACATTCACTTCGGCGTGGTCGCCATCGTCGGCTTCAAGCAGCGTGAGGTCGGCCTCAAGCAGTTCAAGAAGGCGCTGGCGATCGAGCCCGACATCAAGCTGACCAAGTCGCTGGTGACCCCCGAGCTGCAGGACGCGTTCGAGGAGGCGGTGCTCGCGGGTGACAACAGCAAGGCCGGCGGTGGGGCGGCCGCGGGCGGCGGCGACGACAACGGCGGCAGCGCCGGCGGGGCGGCCGCGGCCGGCGGCGACGACAACGGCGGCGCCGCGCCTGGGGACGACGACGACGACCATCCCCACCCGAAGCCGAAGCCGAGGCCCAAGAAGAAGTCGGACGACGACGACGACAGCAAGGACAAGGACGACGAAGGGGCCGGCCAGAAGGGGACGATCTACCTCGGCCTCACGATTGGCTCGGGCGCCGGCGTCGCCAGCGGCAGCGGCCACATGAACCCGGCGCACACCCTGGGCGGCCCCGGCTTCGCCGTCGGCCAGCTCGGACAGATCGAGCCGCAGGTCGGGTTCTTCGTGAACCCCACGACGCTGCTCTCGCTCGTCGGGCGTCTCCAGTACGTGAGCGGCCTCAACGGCGAGAACCTCTGCGGCTCGGGCGGCAATCAATTTTGCAACCCGCTCACCATCGTCGGCGCGGTCCTGGCGCGCGCGACCTTCCTGGTCACCGACGGCCCGTTCCGCTTCACCGTGGGTGGTCAGATCGGCGGCGGCTACGTCGCCCACGCAGTGGTCTTCGCCAACGACACCAAGTGCGGGACGTCGCAGAGCAACGCGGGGAGCACCCAGTGCGTCGACGCGCTCCTGGGCGGCCCGTTCCTGATCGGCCCCACCGCCGGCTTCTTCTACGAGCTGGGCGACTCGTTCAACCTGGTCGCGGGCATCAACACCGAGATCGGCGCGCCGAAGTTCACCTTCAACTTCGATCTCGACGTCGGCATCGCCGTCCGGCTCTGACCGCGGCGCGCGCTATGATGCGCGACTGATGCTCTACCGCGGCGTGCACGCCACCATCGGCCGAACGCCGCTCGTCGAGCTGCGGCGAATCGGGGAGAACGGCGTGCGCCTCCTCGGCAAGCTGGAGCTGCGCAACCCGGGCGGCAGCGTCAAGGACCGCATCGCCGCGGCGATGGTCGAGGACGCCGAGCGGCGCGGCGCGCTGGCGCCCGGGGGGACGATCGTCGAGGCGACCAGCGGCAACACCGGGATCGCGCTGGCCTTCGTGGCGGCGACCAAGGGCTACACCCTGCACGTGACGATGCCCGAGCGGATGTCGAAGGAGCGCCTCACGCTGCTGCGCTACCTCGGCGCGCAGGTCACCTTGACGCCGGGCGCCCTCATGCGCGAGGCGGTCGAGAAGGCCGAGGCGCTGCGCCGGGAGATCCCCGGCGCGGTGGCGCTCGACCAGTTTCGCAACGCCGCCAACCCGGAGGCCCACCGCGAAACGACGGGGCGGGAAATCTGGGAAGACGCCGCCGGCGAGGTCGACGTCTTCGTGGCTGGCGTCGGGACCGGCGGCACCATCACCGGCGTCGGCGAAGTGCTGAAGGGGCGCAAGCCGGCCGTGCGCGTGGTGGCCGTCGAGCCGGCCGCCGCCGCCGTCCTCTCCGGCCGCCGGGCCGCCAACCACATGATTCAGGGGATTGGCGCCGGCTTCATCCCGCCCCTCCTCAACCGGGCTGTCGTCGACGAGGTCGTGGCCGTCAGCGACGACGACGCCTTCGCGCACGCGCGACGACTGGCCCGGGAGGAGGGGATCTCGGCGGGCGTCTCATCCGGGGCGACGCTGGCCGCCGCCCTCAAGATTGCCCGCCGCCCCGAGAGCGAGGGGAAGACGATCGTGTTCATGGTCTGCGATGGGGGCGAGCGCTACATCCACGGTCCCCTGGTGACCGAGCTCCTGGGCCCGTCAGGAGGCTGACGCGACATCCCCTCGGAACGCCCCTTGTTGTGCGGCGGGGCGACCTTAGCTTCCGAGACGTGCTCGCCAGCGCTCCCTTACAGGGGCTCCGCCTCCTGGTGGTCGAGGACGATGAAAACATCCGCGATTCGCTGTCCGATCTCCTGCGCGACGAAGGGGCCACGCTGGCGACGGCGGCCAACGGGCGCGAGGCCCTCGACGAGCTGCGGGCCTCGCGGCCGCCCGACCTGATCCTGCTCGACCTCATGATGCCGGTCATGGACGGCTGGGAGTTCCGGGTCGCACAGCGCGCCGACCAGGCGCTGGCGGGAATTCCGCTCATCGCCATGTCGGCCGACCGGAGCGCCAAGGCGACAGCCATCGCCGCCGACGCCTACGTCGGAAAGCCGCTCGACTTCGAGGGGCTGGTCCGACGCATTCGCAGCGTCGTCACCGAGGCGGCCGAGAAGCGGCAGGCGGCGGCCGACAGCACGGCGGCGTTCGCGCTCATGGCCGCCGAGATCGCCCACGAGATCAACAACCCGCTCACCTACGTGCTCGCCAACTTGCACGTGTTGGCCCAAAAATTCCCCGCCGGCAGCCAAAACCCGGAAGAGGCCGAGCTTCACGATCTGGTCGCCGACGCCGTCGAGGGGGCCGAGCGGATCCGGCGGGTGGTCAAGCAGGCCCAGAAAGAACCCCAGGCGCTCCGCCACCACTGACTTCGGCGCTCAGTCGCCGAGGCCGTCGTCCTTCATGCCGTGCATGAGGCGGGCCTTGACCCGTGCCGCCTGACGCTCCTTGTACTTGTCGTGGCTGTTCTCGCCCCGCTCGTTGCTCTCGGCGGTGCGCACGTCGATGATCTGAAACTCCGTCAACACGAAGACGACGCAGCCGTATTCGGCGAAGATCGGATCGTCGGGGAGCCGGCAGAGGTACTTGTCGATCCGCACCGGCAAATCGCCGACGAAGTTGATCACCCGGTAGCCGGGGCCGGAGAACTCGTTCAGCGGCGATGGTTTCTTGTCCGCAGCCACCGCCGCCAGATCGGTGATGTCGGGCAGGAAGCGCTGCAGCGCCGGCGAACGGGCCAGCGTCTCGCGGATCTTGACGATGTCGTTCACCGACTGGCCGGGGATCACATAATTGAAGGGCACCAGCCGCTCGGTCAGCTCCCGCAGCACGAACACCAGCTGCTCCTCGGTGTTGGTGATCATCCGGAAGCGGAGGTTGTCGTAGACGTCGGCGGCGATCGACTCCTTCTTGGCCAAGAGCTTGGTGATCAAGCTGTCGACGTGCTTGCGGCTCCACTCGAACTCCACGACCGGGCAGCCGACCGCTTTGATCTCCTCCACCGTGCGCAGCACCTTCTCCTCGACCAGGTGGAAGATCTGGTCGCCGGAGACCGGCAGCTTGGTCAAAAGCTCGCGCCCCGCCAGGTGATGCAGGACGTGCATGACCTTGAGGACGACACAGGCGTGCGTGCGCCGCCGCCCCTTCTGCGAGGCGATCAGCAGGAGGTCCCGCGGCGGCACCCCGCTCGCCACCTCGTCGGGGATCTGGAGGCCGAGGTGGCGCTCGAGGTACTCGACGGCGGCGGAGCGCAGCTCTCCCAGGCGCCGCATGTCGTGGGCGTCGTTGGGATCGAGCTCGTTGACCCGGAGGAAGCGATCGACCTCGTCGCGGTCGGTGAAGTACAGCCGGTGCCAGTCGATCACCGAGCCACCGCGAAGGAGGTTCCTGATCGCCGTCAGGTCGCCGAGGGTGAAGTCCTCATAGCGAACGGGCCGCATGCGGGCAGAGCCAGCTTAGGTCGCCTCCCCGGCGACCGCCAGCCGAATCTCCGTCTGTTCGCGCCGAATCAGGGCCGGCGCCGGGAGGGCGACGGGCGGCCAAGAGAAATCGTGGCCCAGAAGAGCGCGACGGCGAAAGATCCCATCATCAAGCTTCCGACGATTTGAACCATACGTTTGCCTACACTAAACCACCTGTAGGTTTTGTCAAAAGAATCGCGCCGAATTCGACTAAGATGCCGGGCGTGAAGTCGCTTCGCCTCATGGTGATCGTCGTTGCCGCGTTCGCCGCTTTCGCCTCGGCGCGCGCGACGGCGGCATCGCCCGCTTCGCCCACGTACGACGAAGGGCAGACGTTGCTGAACGCCAAGAAGTTCGTCGAAGCGGCCGACAAATTCGAGGCGGTTGTCGCCGCCGACCCGGGGTTTGCCCAAGCCTGGTACGCGCTGGCGGTCGCGCGACGGCACTTGAATCAGTGCACGGGGGCGATCTCGGCCTACCGGCGTTACGCCATCCTCGAGCCGGACAAGTCGGAGCCGTACTTTGGCCTGGGGCTCTGCCTGCGCGAGACGGGCGACAAGGCCGGCGCCATCGAGGCGCTCAAGCATTACATCGCGATCGAAAAGCAGCCCGCGTCGAAGGGATGGGTCGACAAGGCGCACGAGATCCTGACCGAGCTCGGTGCTGGCACGGCATCCTCTCCTACGCCTGCCGAGGCCAACTCGAGCCCGAAAGCGCCGACGGCGGCGCCGACGGCCAGCCCGCTCGCCGAGGCGCAGGCGCTGCGCGAGCGCGGGCACGTCGACGAGGCGGTCGCCAAGTACCAGCAGGCGATCGCCGCCGATCCGAAGCGCCTGGCCTCCCGCGCGGCGCTGGGTGAGCTGCTGCTCAAGGTCCACCGCGACGACGAGGCGATCGAGGTGTTTCGTGCCGCGCTCGACAAGAACCCCACCTATCCCGCGGCGCTCTACGACCTGGCGTTCGCGCTGCGGGTGCGCGATCGGCCGGCCGAGGCGGTCGACGCCTATCAGCGCTACATCAAGCTGCGTCCGGGTGATGCCGACGCCTATTACGGGCTCGGGCGCGCGCTCCAACATCTCGGCCGCAAGACCGACGCACGCAAGGCCTACCAGACCTATGTATCGATGGAGAGACGCCCCGGCGAGCACCGCTGGGTCGAGTCGGCGGAGACGCAGCTCCGCGCGCTCGCCACACCGTAAGCGCGCTACGGCGCCGGCGTCTCGAGCGGCAGATCGAGGGTGAACGTCGCGCCGCGCTCGGGGTCGCTCTCCACCACCAGCGTCCCCCCGTGGGCAAGCGCGATCTGGCGCCCGATGTAGAGGCCGAGGCCGAGCCCACCGACACGTTCGGCCGTCGGCAACCGCTCGAAGGCCTGGAAGATCCGACTGTGATCGGCGCGCGGAATACCCATCCCCCTGTCGCGGACCCGGAGACGCAGGCGGTTCACGCTGACGTCGGCCGAAACCAGGATCGGTTTGCCCATTCCGTATTTGATCGCGTTCGACAGGAGATTGGTCACCACCTGCTCGAGCCGGCCCCGATCCCACGTCCCGATGATCGGGGCGGCCGCGGTCAGCTCGAGGGTCGATCCCACCTCCTCGGCCTGATCGCGCAGCCGCGCCACCACCTCACGCAAGAGGTCGCCGAGCTCGACCCGCTCGAGGCGCAACGCGAACCGCCCCGCGGTCAGCCGCGAGACATCGAGGAGATCGTCGACCAGACCTCCCAGACGGTCGGCCGTCAGGCTGGAGGCCGTCAGGGCCCGCGTCATCTTCTCCGCTTGCTCGTCGCCGGCCGCCGCCCGACGCTCGCCGAGACGCAACGCCGAACCGAGCCGCAGCTTGAGCGCGGTGAGCGGGGTCTTCAGCTCGTGGGAGGCGATGGAGATGAATTCGTCGCGCGCGCGGATCGCGGCGCGCCGTTCCGCCAGCGCCGCGGCCAGCGTCAGCATGCTCACCGCCGTCACCGCCATGTAGCACTGCACGAGCAACAGGCGCTCGTGCGGCGATTCGGCGCCGAAGATGCCGCTGCCCGAGGCGGCCCCCGACACGGCGATCGCCGACACCAGCAGCAGCGCCGAGGTGACGCCGCGCTGCTCGAACCGCAGCGCCGCCCAGATGAGCAGCGGAACCGTCGGATAGGTGCCGCGCACGACGCCATGAATGGCCCGCCAGGCGAAGGTGTGACGAAACACGGTGGCGCTGACGGAGGCCACCAGCAGGGTCAGCAGCGCCGCCTCGAGCCAGCGAAGCGGCCGGCGGGAGAATCGCGTGCCGCTGGCCGCCCAGGCAAAGAGAAGCGGCGCGACCAGCAGATCACCGAGCGAGTCGCCCACCCACCAGACCGCCCAGAACGCCACCGGGCCGTCGGCGGTACGGACGTGACCGAGAAGCGCGGCCAGGAGGCCAAAAGTCGCGCTCACCGTCGTGCTCGCCAGCGCCGCAATTCCGACCAGCAGGAACACGTCGCCCAACCGCTCGAGGCGGCGGTCGAATCCCGCCCGCCGCAAGAGCGCCGCGCCGATCACCGCCTCGAGGGTGTTGCCGACGGCGATGATCGCCGCGCTCCAGAGCGGAATCCCCGCTGTCGCGTTGACCGCGAAGGCGGCGGCCGCGATCGCCGGCCAGAGCCCCACGCCCCGCAGGCAGAGCGCCGCCAGCGCGATACCGGTGGGCGGCCAGACGGTGGTCGCGATCCCGCCGATCGCGTCGAACGACAGCCCCAGCTTCGCCGTCGCCGCGTAGACGACGAAGAGCAGCGCGAGCTCGACCGCCCGCACCACCACACGTCGGCCAGCGACGGACATGCGCCGACGATAACAAAATCCCGCCCCCCGCGACCGGACCGCCCTCACGATTGAGGCGTCGGCGCTGAGGGCGGGCCCGGGGGGAGAGTCGGCCCCCTCCCACGTTACGCCTCAGGCACTAGGCCTTCGGCGCTGGGTGCCTCGCGGCTACGACTTCGGTCCTTCCGTGTACTCCGCGTCGATCACGTCGTCCTTCTTGGCTTCGTCTGCCGAGGGTGGCGGGGCGCCATCGCCCGGCGGAGGTGCGTCGGGACCGCCCGCGGCGCCCGCGGCGCTGCGATAAAGCGCCTCGGCCATCTTGTGCGACGCCTTCTGGAGCCGCTCGAACACCCCCTCGAACAGCTGGGCCTCCTTCGGATCGCGGTTGTTCTCCACCGTCTCCTTGCCCTCTTTGAGCGCCGCTTCCAGCTCGATGCGGTCCCCTTCGGCGATCTTGTCGCGATTCTCGTCCAGGTGCTTTTGGACCTGGAAGGTCAGCGACTCGAGCTTGTTGCGCGCCTCGATCGCCTCGCGTCGTTTCTTGTCCTCGGCCTCGTGCTCCTGCGCGTCCTTCACCATGCGCTGGATGTCGGCCTCCGACATCCCTGACGACGCGGTGATGGTGATGTGCTGCGCCTTGGCCGTCGCCTTGTCCTTGGCCGACACGTTGACGATGCCGTTGGCGTCGATGTCGAAGGTGACCTCGATCTGCGGCACGCCGCGCGGCGCCGACGGAATCCCGTCGAGGCCGAACTTGCCGAGCAGGCGGTTGTCGCCGGCCATCGGTCGCTCCCCCTGGAACACCTTCACCTCGACCGAGCTCTGGTTGTCGGCCGCGGTCGAGAAGGTCTCGCTCTTCTTGGTCGGGATGGTGGTGTTGCGCGGGATGAGCGTGGTCATCACACCGCCCAGCGTCTCGATCCCCAGCGACAGCGGCGTGACGTCGAGGAGCAGCATGTCCTTCACGTCGCCCGCCAGCACGCCCGCCTGGACGGCCGCGCCGAGCGCGACGACCTCGTCGGGGTTGACGCCCTTGTGCGGATCCTTGCCGAAGAAGTCCTTCACCAGCTTCTGCACCATCGGGATGCGGGTCGACCCTCCGACCAGCACGACCTCGGCGATCTCGGCCGGCTTCTTGCCCGCGTCGGCCAGCGCCTTCTTCGTCGGCTCGATCGTCCGCTGGACCAGGTCACCCATCATCTGTTCCAGCTTCGCGCGGGACAGCTTGATCTGCATGTGCTTGGGGCCGGACGCATCGGCGGTCAAGAACGGCAGGTTGATCTCCGTCTCGGCCACCGACGACAGCTCGATCTTGGCTTTCTCGGCCGCCTCGCGCAGACGCTGGATCACCATCTTGTCCTTGGAGACGTCGATCCCCTGGTCCTTCTTGAACTCGGCCACCAGCCAGTCCATGACCACCTGATCGATGTCGTCGCCGCCGAGGTGGGTGTCGCCGTTGGTCGACACGACCTCGACGACTTTCTCGCCGACCTCCAGGATCGAGATGTCGAAGGTGCCGCCGCCGAAGTCGTAGACGGCGATCAGGTGATCCTTGCTCTTGTCGAGGCCGTAAGCGAGCGCGGCCGCGGTCGGCTCGTTGACGATGCGCTTGACGTCGAGGCCGGCGATGCGGCCCGCGTCCTTGGTCGCCTGGCGTTGCGAATCGTTGAAGTAGGCGGGGACGGTGATGACCGCCTCGGTCACCTTCTCGCCGAGGTGATCCTCGGCCGCCTTCTTGAGCTTCATCAGGATGCGGGCGGAAACCTCGGGCGGCGTCAGCTTCTTGCCGCGAATGTCGACCTCTGCCTCGCCGCTGCCGCCGCGCACGATCTTGTACGGCACGCGCTTGGCCTCCTGGCTGACCTCGTCGAACCGGCGCCCCATGAACCGCTTGACCGAGTAGACGGTGTTCTCGGGGTTGGTGATCGCCTGGCGCCGGGCGATCTGGCCGACCAGAACTTCACCCTTGTCGTCCCACGCCACCACCGACGGCGTCAGCCGGCCGCCCTCCTCGTTGGCGAGAACCGTCGGATCCTTGCCATCCATGATGGCCACGACGGAGTTGGTGGTGCCGAGGTCGATACCGATGATTTTGCCCATGAGCTGATTTCCTTTTTTCGCTGTCGCTTCGGAGGGTTGGCTTGCGTTTCGCGGTAACGGTAAACACCCCAGATCTGACGTCAAGCGAAACCCAAGGCGCCGCGCCCGTTTCGATCTATAACTGCGTACCTGAACAAATGTTTCATCCTGTCGTTCAGAGCTGGCTGGTACGGAAGTTCGGCGCGCCGACCCCGGCACAAGCGCAAGCCTGGCCGCTGATCGCCTCGGGCAAGGACGTGCTGGTCACCGCCCCGACCGGCTCGGGCAAGACGCTGGCGGCGTTCCTTTGGGCGCTCGACCGGCTGGTCGGCGAGGCGATCGCGGCCGGGGGTACCCTCCCCGACCGGACCAGCGTGCTCTACGTATCGCCGCTCAAGGCGCTGTCGAATGACGTGCGCCGGAACCTCGAGGAACCGCTCGGCGAGATCAAGGCACTGGCGGCCGAGCTCGGCTACGCGGCGCCGGAGGTCCGAACGGCGGTGCGGACCGGCGACACGACGGCACGCGAGCGGCGCGAGGCGGCCCGCCGGCCACCACACGTCCTCGTGACCACGCCCGAGTCGCTGTTCATCCTGCTCACCTCGGAGTCGGGACGGCGGGCGCTGCGCGACGTGCGAACGGTGATCGTCGACGAGATCCACGCCGTGGTCCCCGACAAACGCGGCGCGCACCTGGCGCTGTCGCTGGAGCGGCTGGAGGCACTGGTGGGCCCGGCCAAGCTCCAGCGCCTGGGTCTTTCGGCGACGGTTCGGCCGCTCGACGTCGCGTCGCGGCTGCTGGTCGGCGGCGCACGACCGGCGCCCTCGCTGGTCGACGTCGGGCAGCGGCGCGATCTCGACCTCGGCGTCGAGGTGCCCGAGGACGAGCTCGGCGCCGTCGCCACCAACGAGCAGTGGGGCGAGCTCTACGATCGGATCGCGGCCCTGGCGCGGGCGCACAAATCGACGCTGGTGTTCGTCAACACGCGGCGGCTGGTCGAGCGGGTGACGCTGCACCTCGGCGAACGGCTCGGCGCCGACACCGTGGCTGCCCACCACGGCAGCCTGTCGCGCGAGCGCCGGCACCGCGCCGAGCGGCTGCTCAAGTCGGGCGATCTAAAGGTGGTGGTCGCCACGGCATCGCTCGAGCTCGGCATCGACGTCGGCGCCGTCGAGCTCTGCTGCCTGGTCGGCTCGCCGCGCTCGATCTCGACGGGGTTGCAGCGGATCGGCCGCTCCGGCCACTCGCTCCACGCCACGCCCAAGGGTCGCCTGTTCCCGTTGACCCGAGACCAACTGGTGGAGTGCGCGGCGCTGGTGCGTGCCGCGCGACGGGCCGAGATCGACGCCGTCTGCCTGCGAGACGCGCCGCTCGACGTGCTGTCGCAACAGATCGTCGCCGCCTCCGCCTGCGACGAATGGGACGAGGACGCGCTTTACGACCTCTGTCGGCGGGCCGGCCCCTACGCCGGGCTCTCGCGCGCCGATTTCGACGGTGTCGTCGACATGCTCTCGGAGGGGATCGCCACCAGCCGGGGGCGCTCCGGGGCGCTCCTGCATCGCGACGCGGTCCACCGGCGGCTGCGCGGACGGCGGGGCGCGCGCCTGGCCGCGCTCACCTCCGGCGGCGCCATCCCCGACAACGCCAACTACGACGTCATCCTCGAGCCTGACGGGACCCAGATCGGGACCATCGACGAAGACTTCGCCATCGAGTCGATGGCGGGCGATATCATCCTGCTCGGAAATTCCTCCTGGCGGATCCGCCGGGTCGAGCCCGGCAAGGTCCGCGTCGAGGACGCGCACGGTGCGGCGCCCACCATTCCATTTTGGCTGGGCGAGGGGCCGGCCCGCACGCGCGAGCTGTCGGCCGAGGTCGCGGCGCTGCGCCAGCAGATCGTCGACACCCACGCGCGCCATGAAGATCCGACCCCGGCCTTGATATCGGGATGCGCGCTCGATCGGCGCGGCGCCGAGCTCTTGCGCGACTACGTCCTGGCCGGTGCCGCCGTGCTGGGCGGCGTGCCGACGCAGACGCGCCTCTTCGCGGAGCGGTTCTTCGACGACGCGGGAGGGATGCAGCTGGTGATTCACGCGCCGTTCGGCGGCCGAATCAACCGGGCCTGGGGGATGGCCCTGCGCAAGCGGTTCTGCCGGTCGTTCGACTTCGAGCTGCAAGCCGCGGCGACGGACGACGGGATCGTGCTGTCGCTCGGACCACAGCACAGCTTTCCGCTGGAATCGGTCTTCTCGATGTTGCGCGCGGCCGACGTCGAGGAGCTGCTGACGCAGGCGGCGCTGCAGTCGCCGATGTTCGAGACCCGCTGGCGCTGGAACGCCACCCGCTCGCTGGCGCTCCTGCGCAGCCGCGGCGGCAAGCGGGTTCCGCCCGCCATCCAGCGGATGCGCGCGCAAGATTTAATCGCCTCGGTCTTCCCTGCCCAGACCGCCTGTCAGGACAACCACGGCGGCGGCGCGATCGAAATCCCCGATCATCCGTTGGTCCGCGAGACCATCCGCGACTGCCTGGTCGAGGCGATGGACGCCGTGGGGTTGCGCGCGGTGCTCGAGGGCGTGGCGGATGGCCGGATCGAAGCGACGGCGCACGAGCTGCCCGAACCGTCGGTGTTCGCCCACGAGATCCTGAACGCCAACCCCTACGCGTTCCTCGACGACGCTCCGCTGGAAGAGCGGCGTACCCGCGCGGTCAGCCTCCGCCGGGGGCTGCCCGCCACGGTGGTCGAGCGAATCGGTGGGCTCGACCCGCGCGCGGTCGAGTCGGTGCTCGCCGAGTCGCAGCTGGAGGCGCGCGATCCCGACGAGCTCCACGATCTCCTGCTCGACGCCGGCGCGCTGCCCGAAGCGATGGGCCGCGCCCGGGGGTTCGGCGATCTGTTCGAGGCGCTGGTTGCCGACCGGCGCGCCGCGCGGCTCGAAGGCGATCCCATCCTGTGGGTCGCCGCCGAGCGACGCTCGCTGGCCGCCCTCGTCTGGCCCGCGCACCGGTTCGTCCCCGACGTCGTCGAACCGCCCGCCCGGCGCGCGCCGCCCTGGTCCGATCCGGAGAGCGCGCTCGTCGAGGTGGTCCGCGGCCACCTGGCCTTTCACGGGCCCACCACGGCCGACCGGATCGCGGCGCCGCTCGGCGTGCGACCCTCGGACGTCGAAGCGGCGCTGGCGCAGATCGAGCTCGCGGGGGCCGTGCTGCGGGGCCGTTTCCTGTCCGAGCTCGGCGACGGGGTTCAGTGGTGCGAGCGCCGGCTGCTCGCCCGGATCAACCGCCGGATGCTCGACGGTCTTCGCCGCGAGATCGAGCCGGTCACCGCCGCCGACTTCCTGCGGTTTCTCTTCGGCTGGCAGAACGTACGCCCTGGCCGTCAGCTGCACGGTCAGCCGGGTCTGGCGCGCGTGATCGCTCAGCTGCAGGGCTATGAAGCGGCGGCCGGCGCCTGGGAGCGGGCGATCCTGCCCGCGCGCCTCGTCGGCTATGACTCCGCCTGGCTGGACGCGCTCTGTCTTTCGGGCGGCGTCGCCTGGGGGCGCCTCGGCGCGCGATCCTCCGGCGGGACACCGAGCCGCGCCGCGCCGATCGCCTTGGTCCGGCGGCCGGACCTCCCCTGGCTGCTCTCCCCCGAGACGGAGAGCTTCGACGAGAGCGCCCTGTCGGCGCCCGCGCGAGACGTCCTCGGTCATCTCACGAGCCGCGGGGCGAGCTTCCTCGACGAGATCATCGCCGGTACGCGGCGCCTGCGCACCGAGGCCGAGGACGCGCTCGGCGAGCTGGTCTCGGCGGGTCGGGTCACGGGCGACGGGTTCTCCGGCCTCCGCGCGCTCATCTCGGCGACTCAGACCCGCGGCGGCGCGCGCGCGCGCTGGTATTCCCGTTGGAGCCGCCGGACCGGCGGACCGGTGGGCGCCGGGCGGTGGTCGGTGTTGCGCCAAGCGAAGAGCGACGAGAGCGACAAAAACGACGAAGAGACCCGCCACGAGGCGCTGGCGCGTCAGTACATAAGAAGATATGGCGTCGTATTCCGCGATCTTCTCGCGCGCGAGGCCCACGCTCCCGTCTGGCGCGATCTGGTCCGCGTCTACCGCCGCCTGGAGATGAGCGGGGAGCTGAGGGGCGGCCGCCTGGTCGGCGGCTTCGTCGGCGAGCAATTCGCCGCGCCCGACGCCGTCGATGCGTTGCGGGCCACGCGGCGCGAGGAACGGCGCGGTGAGATCGTCCGACTGTCGGCCTGCGATCCGTTGAACTTGGTCGGCATCGTCACGCCCGGACCACGGGTCCAGGCGACGCTCGCCAACACTGTCGTCTACCAAGACGGCGTTCCGCAGATCGCGAGCGTCGCCGCCGTCGAGAGCGCACCGCGCTCCGCTTTGGCGTCATCCGCTCAGTTCGCCTGACGCCTTCCCCCGAGGGCCCCAGGGAATGACGGCTGCCATTGCGGCCGTGATCCGTTGTCTGGCGAACATCTCTCTGTTGCTGCCGGCGTAACAACCGGGGTCCAGAACCCCCATGGGAACGCCCGAACGATCAAGTTTTACGCCACAGGAAGTGTTGGCCTGATTACTGCTTTGTACTCGGTCGTGCTAAACGGACGCCTTGGTAAAAAGCGGCAAAATCCGAGCGATCGGGCGACGCAAAGCCTACGGGACTCTCGCAATCGGCTGGGTTGCCTCATGGGGGGACTTCAAATGAAAGAGCTCGGGAAAAGGACGATCCAAGTCAGCATTGCGCTCGGCGCCATCGTCGGCCTCATCGGCTGCGGTGAGCAGGCCAGCGACGTCGAGACGGGGACGCACGATCCGGGCCTGTCGGGCAT
>DATAVR010000130.1:0-17214 GCA_036267635.1 Polyangia bacterium
TTGCGCTCGACCTCCTCGTTCTGCTCGGCCAGCTGCTTGGCCTTGGAGGCCAGCTCCTCGTTGGTGCGCTGAAGCTCGATCTGCCGCGTCTGCAGCTCGGTGGTCAGCTGCTGCGACTGGATCAGCAAGTTCTCGGTCCGCATCGTCGCCTCGATGGTGTTGAGGACGACGCCGATCGACTGGGTGAGCTGATCGAGGAACGCCAGGTGGGTGTTGGTAAAGGGGCGCAGCGCCGCCAGCTCGATGACCGCCATCGTTTCCCCCTCGAACAGCACGGGGAGCACCAGGATGCTCTGTGGGGGCGCCGTCCCCAGGCTGGAATGTATCCGCGTGTAATTGGGCGGAACGTCGTTGAGCAAGATGCGCTGCTTCTCCGCGGCGGCCTGCCCGACCAGACCGACGCCGGTGGTGATCCGCTCCGGCTGATCCTCCCGCTGCGCATACCCGGCCAAGAGGTGCAACATCCGAGGGTCGACGGTCTCGCCGCTCACCTCGCCCGGCTCGTTGCGCTCCATCTGATAGATGACGCCCTGCTGGGCCTCGACCAGCGGCGTCAGCTCCGAGAGCAACGTCCTGCCGACGGTGACGAGGTCGCGCTGCCCCTGCAGCATGCTGGTGAACTTGGCCAGGTTGGTCTTCAGCCAATCCTGCTCCTGGTTGCGATCGGTGGTCGCCCGCAGGTTGTCGATCATGGTGTTGATGTTGTCCTTGAGCTCCGCCACCTCGCCGCGCGCGTCGACCTGGATCGACCGGGTCAGATCCCCCTTGGTGACAGCCGTGGCGACCTCGGCGATGGCGCGCACCTGGGTGGTCAGATTCGCCGCCAGCAGGTTCACGTTGCCGGTCAGATCCTTCCAGGTGCCGGCCGCGCCCGGGACGTTGGCCTGACCGCCCAGGCGCCCCTCGACGCCGACCTCGCGCGCGACGTTGGTGACCTGCTCGGCGAAGGTCGCCAGCGTGTCGGTCATGTTGTTGATCGTCTCGGCCAGCGCGGCGACCTCCCCCTTCGCCTCGACGGTCAGCTTCTGGCGCAGGTTCCCGTTCGCCACGGCGGTCACCACTTTGACGATCCCGCGCACCTGGTTGGTCAGGTTGGCGCCCATGACGTTGACCGAGTCGGTGAGGTCCTTCCAGGTCCCGGCCACGCCGGGGACATCGGCCTGACCGCCCAGCTTCCCCTCCGTCCCGACCTCACGCGCCACCCGCGTCACCTCGGAGGCAAAGGCGCGCAGCTGATCGACCATCGTGTTGATGGTGTTCTTGAGCTCCAAGATCTCCCCTTTGACGTCGACGGTGATCTTGCGCGACAGATCGCCACGCGCGACCGCCGTGGTCACCTCGGCGATGTTGCGCACCTGCCCCGTCAGGTTCGAGGCCATCGAGTTGACGTTGTCGGTCAGATCCTTCCAGACGCCGGCGACACCCGGCACCTGGGCCTGTCCGCCCAGCTTCCCTTCGGTCCCCACCTCGCGCGCGACGCGGCTCACCTCCGAGGCGAAGGCGTTGAGCTGGTCGACCATCGTGTTGATGGTGTCCTTCAGTTGCAAGATTTCGCCGCGGACGTCGACGGTGATCTTGCGCGAGAGATCGCCCTTGGCGACGGCGATGGTCACGTCGGCGATGTTGCGCACCTGGTTGGTCAGGTTGGAGGCCATCGAGTTGACGTTGTCGGTCAGATCCTTCCAGACGCCGCCGACGCCGAGCACCTGCGCCTGTCCGCCCAGCTTCCCCTCCGTCCCGACCTCGCGCGCCACCCGGCTCACCTCCGAGGCGAATCCGTTCAGCTGATCGACCATGGTGTTGATGGTGTTCTTCAGCTCCAGGATCTCCCCTTTGACATCGACGGTGATCTTCCGCGACAGGTCTCCCCGCGCGACCGCCGTGGTCACCTCGGCGATGTTGCGCACCTGACCGGTCAGGTTCGAGGCCATCGAGTTGACGTTGTCGGTTAGATCCTTCCAGACGCCGGCCACGCCCGGCACCTGCGCCTGACCGCCCAGCTTCCCTTCGGTCCCCACCTCGCGCGCGACGCGGCTGACTTCGGACGCAAATCCGTTGAGCTGATCGACCATGGTGTTGATGGTGTTCTTCAGCTGCAGGATCTCGCCCCGGACGTCGACGGTGATCTTGCGCGACAAGTCGCCGCGCGCGACGGCGGTCGCCACCTCGGCGATGTTGCGCACCTGGCCCGTCAGGTTCGAGGCCATCGAGTTCACGTTGTCGGTCAGGTTCTTCCAGACGCCGGCCACCCCCTCGACCTCGGCCTGACCGCCCAGCTTGCCGTCGCTGCCGACCTCGCGCGCCACCCGCGTCACCTCCGAGGCGAAGGCGTTCAGCTGATCGACCATCGTGTTGATGGTGTTCTTCAGCTCCAGGATCTCCCCTTTGACGTCGACCGTGATCTTGCGCGACAGATCGCCGTTGGCGATCGCCGTCGCCACGTCGGCGATGTTGCGCACCTGCCCCGTCAGGTTGGAGGCCATGGCGTTGACGTTGTCGGTCAGATCCTTCCAGGTCCCGGCCACCCCCGGGACGGCGGCCTGTCCGCCCAGCTTGCCGTCGCTGCCAACCTCGCGCGCCACGCGCGTCACCTCCGAGGCGAAGGCGTTCAGCTGATCGACCATCGTGTTGATGGTGTTCTTCAGCTCCAGGATCTCCCCTTTGACGTCGACCGTGATCTTGCGCGACAGATCGCCGCGGGCGACCGCCGTGGTCACCTCGGCGATGTTGCGCACCTGGTTGGTCAGGTTCGAGGCCATCGAGTTGACGTTGTCGGTGAGATCCTTCCAGACGCCGGCCACGCCAGGCACCTGGGCCTGTCCGCCCAGCTTCCCCTCCGTCCCCACCTCGCGCGCCACCCGGCTCACCTCCGAGGCGAACCCGTTCAGCTGGTCGACCATCGTGTTGATGGTGTTCTTCAGCTCGGAGATCTCGCCGCGAACGTCGACGGTGATCTTGCGCGACAGGTCGCCCTTGGCGACCGCGGTCGTCACCTCGGCGATGTTCCGCACCTGGTTGGTCAGGTTCGACGCCATCGAGTTCACGTTGTCGGTGAGATCCTTCCAGGTCCCGGCCACCCCCGGCACCTGCGCCTGCCCGCCCAGCTTCCCCTCGGTCCCCACCTCGCGCGCCACCCGGCTGACCTCGGAGGCGAACCCGTTCAGCTGATCGACCATCGTGTTGATGGTGTTCTTGAGCTCGAGGATCTCCCCTTTGACGTCGACGGTGATCTTGCGCGACAGATCGCCGCGCGCGACGGCGGTGGTGACCTCGGCGATGTTGCGGACCTGACCCGTGAGGTTGGAGGCCATCGCGTTGACGTTGTCGGTGAGATCCTTCCAGGTGCCGGCGGCGCCCGGGACGACGGCCTGGCCGCCCAGCTTCCCCTCGGTCCCCACCTCGCGCGCCACGCGCGTCACCTCGGAGGCGAACGCGCGCAGCTGATCGACCATGGTGTTGATCGCCTCTTTGAGCTGCAAGATCTCCCCGCGGACGTCGACGGTGATCTTCTTCGACAGATCGCCGCTGGCGACGGCGATCGTCACGTCGGCGATGCTGCGAACCTGGGCGGTCAGGTTGCCGGCCATCTGGTTGACGGACTCGGTCAGGTCCTTCCAGACGCCCGAGACGCCCTTGACCTGGGCCTGTCCGCCCAGCTTCCCTTCGGTACCGACCTCGCGGGCCACGCGGGTGACCTCCGACGAGAAGACCGACAGCTGATCGATCATCCTGTTCACCAGGCGCGCCGAGCGGAGAAACTCCCCCTCCAGCGGCCGGCCGTCGACGTCGAGCGCCATCGCCTGCGAGAGATCGCCCTTGGCCACCGCGCCCACGGCGCGCGTCACCTCGGTCGTCGGCCAGACGAGATCGTCGATGAGCGTGTTGAGGGCGGTGATGTCGTCCGCCCACCCACCGACCGCTCCGGGAACACGCATCCGCTCCTTGAGCTTCCCTTCTTTGCCGACCACACGGCAGACCCGTACGGTCTCGGCCGTACGCCGCGCGCTCACGGCGAGGATGCCGTTGAAGACGTCCGCGATTTTTCCTTCGACCCCCAGGACGTCGGAGGGCATGCGGGCGCTGAAGTCGCCGTCCCGGTAGCGGACCATCGCCGCCAGCAGCTCTTGCGCGAAGGATTTGCCGGCCGGGGAGTCGCCGTTGTCGCGTCCCGGCGCCAGCGAGCTCGGCTCCACGAGCGGCACGCCCACCTCTTTCTTGTCCACTTGGCCCTCAGTCGTCTCTGCCATTAGCTTTTCCCCTCGAGGATCGTTCTTCGTGGAACCGCGAGCCTAGCATTTTGAAATGTCGGTCGATGACCTAGAAAACGCTGGGATTCTCGCACCAAACGCCGCCCGGGCGTGGCATCGGGCTTCCCTTGGCTCTCGCCGTTTCGTTCACGGCCCAGTCCGGATCCTGGATCCAGGATCACCAGCTCAGACGTCGCGGCAGCCGCGCTAGCTTAGAGGCAACCGGCATTCGCCGCCGTCATCCTCGCGGTCAGTTTTTGGGCCGGACGAACCTTCCGGCTTCTTCCGCCAGCCCAGCCAGGCGCTCGATCGTGCTCGCGTCAGCCAAGAGCTCGTCGATCTTCCTGGGCGCCCGCCAGCTCCAGTTCGCGGCATCGACAGTCCCTGGGCTGTTGATGCGCTCGCGGCTCCCGATCGCGTCCTGGAAGAGCACCAGGCAGAGCGTGGCCGGCGCCCGATAGACGGCGCGGAGCAGCAGGTCGCGCGCGCGGTCGTCGAATGGCGCTTCGGGATCGAGCTCGCCGAGGCCGGGGATCTTGCGCAGCCGCTCGCGTTCCTCGGGCGACAGACCGTCGTACCAGGCGGCGGTGGTGTCGGTGTCGTGCGTGGCGTTGGTGGCCACGGACGCCGGAGGCCAGGAGGCCGGATCGCGGTAGTCCTCACCGTCGCGCTCCCAGCGGAGCACCCGGTATCCGGGGACGCCGAGCTTCTGCAACGACGGCCGGAGAAACGGCGGAACGCGACCGAGGTCCTCCGCCACCACCTCGCCCCAGCGGGTCATGATGCGCATGATGCGTTCCCCGAGGGCCACCTGGCTCCGCTCCTCCGCCGGGCTGAACCCGGTGGTCCGACCGTCGGTCGAGCGAAAATACGTCCGGTAGAAACCGAGCGCGTGGTCGATCCGGTAGGTGCTGAAGAGCTCGCCGGCCCGCATCGCCCGCGCCTTGATCCAGGCGTAGTCGTCGCGATCGAAGGCATCCCAATCGTACACCGGCAGCCCCCAGTCCTGCCCGTCGGGCTGGTCGTCGTCGGGCGGCGTCCCGACGTGCACGTCGATGCGGAACAGATCACGGTTGGCCCAGACATCCGACGAGTCGACGCCGACCGTGAACGGAAGATCGCCCATCAGCTCGACGCCCACGGCGCTGGCGTCACGGCGCGCCTGGCGCCACTGGAGGTCGAGCTGCCATTGCACCCACTCGACCCGCAGCAGAGCATCGCGATGCTTGGCGCGCGCCGCGGCGATCGCTGCCGGCGCGCGATCGCGCGGCCCGGCCGGCCAGTCGACCCAACTCTTGCCCAGCTCTTCGTGCCAGACGGTAAACAGCGCGTAGTCGTCGAGCCAGCCGCGGTTCTCCGCGGTGAAGCCGGCCAGGTGCCGGGCGCGCACCGTGTTCTTCTCCCACTCCTCGCGCTTGAACCGCGCGAAGGCCAGCTCGACGCCCGCGCGCTTGGCCGCGCGCACCCCTTTCCAGTCGACGAGCGGCGCGGCGGCCAGCCTGTCGATGGTCGCCGAGATCTCGGGGCCGAGCGCCCCGCGCCCGCCGGCCGCGGTGAAGTCCTGGCAGTCGTCGAGCGAGAGGTAGACCGGATCGAGCGCGAAGGCCGACAGCGCGGCGTACGGGCTGGGATCGCCGGCCTGCACCTCGTTGACCGGCAGGAGCTGCAGGACGGAGAAGCCGGCGCGACCGGCCCAGACGGCGAACCGGGCGAGATCGGGAATCTCCCCCAGGCCCCAGCCACGGTCGGAGCGGATCGAGAAGATCGGCACCACCACCCCGGCGCGCCGGCGCCGGCGGCGGGTCTCGGCGCGGGCGATGCGGGCCGGCGCGGTGGCCGCCTCGCGGGCGACGGTCGCCTCCAGCGGCTGCCGGAACAGGACCAGCGCGCGTGCGCCGACCTCATATTGACCCGCAAACGGGGTCGCCACCTTCTTCGACGGGTCAGTGGTGTCGATCTCCAGCAGCCAGGAGGTCTCCCCCTCGGACGGCAGCTGGAAGGCGATCGGCTCGTGGTGGGCGTTGAGCAGCACGAGCAGCCCGTCGCCCACCACGCGGTCCCCTTGGGCGTCGAGCATGTGGATGGCGTCGCCGCCGAGCATGAACCCGATCGACGAGATCCAGGGCTTCTGCCAGTCCTCGGGCGACATCTCCTCGCCGTCGGGGCGCAGCCAGGCGAGATCCCGCGACTGCGAGTCCCAGATGAACTCGCCGATGAGGAAGCGGGTCTGCTCCAGCACCGGGTGGTGTTGCCGGAGCGCGATCATCCGGCGGGTAAACTCGAGCAGGCTGCGGCGACGGTCGTCCAGCTTCCAGTCGAGCCAGGAGATCTCGTTGTCCTGACAGTAGGCGTTGTTGTTTCCGCCCTGCGTGCGCCCCAGCTCGTCGCCGCCGAGCAGCATCGGAACCCCCTGCGACAGGAACAGCGTGGCCAGCATGTTGCGCTTCTGCCGCTCGCGCAGGGCGACGATCGCCGGATCGTCGGTCTCCCCTTCCGCGCCGTGGTTCCACGACTGGTTGTCGTCGGCGCCGTCGCGATTCTTCTCGCCGTTCGCTTCGTTGTGCTTGCCGCCGTAGCTGACCAGATCGTGGAGGGTGAAGCCGTCGTGCGCGGTGACGAAGTTGATGCTCGCCTGCGGCTGCCGCCGATCGCCCTGATAGAGATCGGCCGAGGCGGTCAGCCGATACCCGATCTCGGACGCCAGGCTCCGGTCCCCTTTCCAGTAGCGGCGAATCGCGTCGCGGAACTTGCCGTTCCACTCTCGAAACGGCTGCGGGAAGTTGCCCACCTGATAGCCGCCCATGCCCGTGTCCCAGGGCTCGGCGATGAGCTTGGTCCGCGACAGCACCGGGTCCTGGTTGATGATCTGGAACAGCGGCGCCGCGCGGCTGAACTCGCCGTGGCCCACGCGCCCCAGCGTGCTGGCCAGATCGAAGCGAAACCCGTCGACGTGCATCTGGCCCGTCCAGTAGCGCAGCGAATCGGCGATGAGCCGCGCCACCTCGGGGTTCGAGGCGTTGAGGCTGTTGCCGGTGCCGGTGAAGTCGAGGTAGTAGCGCGGCTCGGGCATCAGCCAGTAGTAGGCGGCGTTGTCGATGCCCCGCAGGCTCAGCGTAGGGCCGAGGTGGTTCCCCTCGCAGGTGTGGTTGAAGACGACGTCCAGGATCACCTCGATCCCCGCGGCGTGCAGCGCCTTGACCATCGCCTTGAACTCGGCGACCTGCCCGCCCGGCGTGTGCCCTCTGCCGTAGCGCTGCTCGGGAGCGAAGTAGCCAAGCGTGCTGTAGCCCCAGTAGTTGCGGAGCGCCCGGTCCTCGATGAACCCGTCGTCGATGGACTCGTGAACGGGGAGCAGATCGACCGCCGTCACGCCCAGGCTCTTGAGGTGCCCGATCGCCGCCGGGTGCGCCAGGCCGGCATAGCTGCCGCGCAGCTCCTCGGGGACCTCGGGGTGCAGCTTGGTGAACCCTCGGACGTGCATCTCGTAGATGATCGTCTTCCGCCAGGGTGTCTCGGGAAAGCGATCGCCCCCCCAATCAAACGCCTCGTCGATCACCACCCCCTTGGGAGCACCGGCCGCGCTGTCGCGCTCGTCGATCGCCAGATCGACCCGTTGGTCGTCGCTCTTGTAGCCGAACACCGGCTGCTTCCAGTCGACCTCGCCCCAGATCGCCTTGGCGTAAGGATCGACCAGCAGCTTGTTCGGATTGCAGCGGTGGCCCTGCTCAGGCACGTAGGGGCCGTGCACGCGCAGCCCGTAGAGTGCCCCGGCGGCGAGCCCCGGCGCGTAGCCGTGCCACACGTCGCCGGTCCGTTCGGGCAACCCGAAGCGCTCGATCTCGCGGCTCGGGTCGGCCGGATCGTAGAGGCAGATCTCCACCCGTTCGGCGACGCTGGAGAACACGGCGAAGTTGACCCCGTTCCCATCAAACGTGGCGCCGCGCGGGAACGCCTTGCCAGGGGCGATATTTCTCATGCGGATCCGTGGAGCGCAGGCAACGAACGCGAAGGGAGGGTGTGTGCTGCCCCGATACCTTAGTGTCGATGCCGTAGATGTGAACCCATCACCGGGTCAGAGGCGACGATTCTGTGCGGAAAATACGGAAAGCCCGGAGCTGGACGGCGGCGATTTGAAGCGCACTTCTTGGAGGGCGCATCCGGCGATCTGGCCGGCGCATCGTCCAAGGCAACCACCAAGGAGCGCATCATGAATGCGGACCGATCGAAGAAGGGGAGGATCGCCTGCTTGCTGGCAACGGGCTTCGAGGACTCGGAGTTCCGCATCCCCTGCGATCGGTTGCGGGAGGCCGGCTACGCGGTGGAGATCATCGGGGCCCGCGCCGGTGACGAGCTGGAGGGCGAGCACCAGCGGGAGACGGCCACCACCGATCTCGGCATCGACGAGGCGCGGGTCGACGACTACGAAGGGCTGCTCATTCCCGGCGGCTACTCGCCCGACAAGCTGCGCGCCGACGAGCGGTTCATCACATTCGTGAAGGACTTCGATCGGACCGGGCGGCCGTTGGCAGCGGTTTGCCACGGCCCGCAGCTGCTGCTCGCCGCCGAGCTCCAGCGCGGTCGCACGCTCACCGCCTGGAAGACGATCCAGAGCGACCTGCGGCAGGCGGGGGCCAAGGTGAAGGACCAGCCGGTGGTGGTCGACCAGAACTGGATCACCAGTCGCAAGCCCGACGATCTGGAATCCTTCAGCTCCAAGTTCCTCCAGGGGCTGAGCGATCTCGAAGAACGGGGCGGGTGGGAGCCCCGGGCGAACGCTCCTTCCCCCTCCCCCTAGCACTCCCGTCCGAGCGATTCAGTTTTCCCTCATGCCAATCAAGAGCACAGTTCAAAAGGCGAAGCGCGACCTCAGCGGCGGCAAGAGCGCCTCGACAGCGGCCGGGGAATTCGTGCGCGAGGAGATGGACCACATCCGCCAGGGCAAGCACGGCGCACGTTCGACCAAGCAGGCGATCGCGATTGGTCTCTCCAAGGCCCGGCGCGCCGGCGTTCCGCTCGAGCCGCCGCGGACCGGCCGAACGTCGGCCCGGACCCAACGATCGGCCGCGCTGGCCTACGAGGAGGGCCAGGGCCGGCGCGTGCCGCGAGCGCCTTCGGCGCGACGTGGACCGGCGGTCGAGCGAGCGCTCAAACGGGAGGGACGCGAGGCCGCATCACCACAAGCGCTCGCTCGCCAGGCGCGCGGCGCTGCAGCGGGGCGCACCAGCGCCGAACGCTCGAGTGCCGCAAAAAGGGCGGCCGCCACGAAAGGGCCGCGCGAGCGCTCCGTTGCCGCCAAACGCGCCGCTGCAACCCGTAAGCGCCACCGCGGCTGACCTGCGGCTGACCTGCGACTGCCGCCGGATCAGTCGGTCGGTGGACCCTTTTCGACTTTTGGTCCGATGGTGATGCCGTGCGCGGCCGCGAAACGTACCAGACCACTGGCTGTTCGAACACCCAGCTTGCGCGCCACGTTGAACAGGTGCGTATCGACCGTCTTCACGCTGATGAAGAGGCGCTTGGCGAGCTCCCGGCTGGTGCTCCCCAGCACGGCCAGCCGAAAGATCTCGCGCTCCCGGCGCGACAGGTTCGCCAGTGGACCGTCAGGCTTTGACGGGTCCTCGGAGATGCGACCGGCGAGCGTGGGGGACATATAGGTCTCTCCTCGACTGACCGCTTCGATGGCCTCGAACAGCTCCGCCGTCGGCTGTTCCTTCATGAAGTATCCGGCGACGCCGAACTTCAACGCCTCCGCAGCTGCGAATTCGTCCCCGAACGCCGTCATGACCAGGACCCGCGTCTTCGATCGCGCCCGGTACAACATTCTCGCCACTTCCAACCCGCTGCCATCTTCGAGGGAGAGGTCGAGGAGCAGCAGACTGGGCGCGGTTCGTTGCAGGACCGACCAGCCCTCTCTGATGCTCGCCGCAACGCCCACAATCTCGATGTCGGATCGGGCGCCAAGCAAAGAGACCAAAGCGTCGCGCACAATCAGCTGATCTTCGATGATCAATACCCGCGCGATGACCGAGCTCAACTCACCGTCCCGCCAGCTCGTTTAGGCGGCCTGCAGAGGCAAAGCAAGTGATCTCGGCAGGCAGGAACTCCGACCGCCGTCATACCGGCAAGTGGACCGGCAGGCGAGCGCGCCGCTCCAGGCTGTAGGCCCAGGGGCGCGGGATGGCCAGGAACATCAGCGACGACCCGAGCAAACCCAGGTTCTTGGTAAAGTTGATGAGATCCATCTGCCGCCGCTGCGGATCGTGATCGGCCCAAAACGCGTGCATGACGAGCGTCACCGGCACGAGAAGCAGGACCAGCGCGCCGACGCCGACGTTGGGATAGAGGCCGAGGAGCAACGAGAACCCGGCGAGCGCCAACAAGAGGCCGGAGAGCACGATGGCCACCTCGGGGAGGGGGACGCCGGCGCGGCCGACCATGCGAGCCATCGGGCCGAGATCGGAGAAATGATGAACCGCGCTCATGAGGTAGTAGCCGCCGACGAGAATTCGTCCGATGAGAAAGACTGCGCCCATGGCACCTTCATTCCTTCCTTTCTTCCTTCCGTCAGAACCTAACCGTATTTTCGGCGCCAACAAGCCACTCGACGTCATCGCGGCGGCTTCCGGTCGCAGAGGCGCAGCGCCGACCACGATGCTTACGTTGCAGGCATGAGCTCAGCGGCAAGCGTCGAGAGAACCGTGAGCGATCGTTTTAGGGTCTTCGCCGCTCGAACGGCCGATCGGCTGGGCAGCCATTGGGCATTTGCCATCTCGGTGTTTGTGGTGGTTCTCTGGCTCATCAGTGGTCCGCTGTTTCGATTCAGCAATGCGTGGCAACTGGTCATCAACACCGCCACCACCATCGTCACCTTCTTGATGGTCTTTCTGATTCAGGCCACGCAGAACCGCGACGCCAAGGCCATTCACCTGAAGCTCGACGAGCTCATTCGATCGAGCAAGGCGCGGAACGCCTTCGCCGATCTCGAGGACGCCACCGAGGCGGAGCTGGACGCCTTCAAGAACGAATTTCGCAAGCTTCGACAGAAGCGCCTCGGGCTGGGCGAGGCGGCGGAGGTCGCGCATCGCATCGTCCACAAGCCTGGCTCGCACTGACCCGCGGCCGCTACTTTCGAGCGGCCAGCGGAAGGCGAACCGTGAAACGGGCGCCGCCGTCGGAGAGCGTCTGCGCGGCGATCGAGCCACCATGCGCCTGGACGATCTCGCGCGAGACGTAGAGGCCGAGCCCGAGGCCGCTGTGGTTGCCCAACCCGGCGGCGCGCTCGAAGCGTTCGAAAATCCGTTCGAGATCCCCTGCCGGGATCCCCGGGCCGTGATCGCGCAACTCGATGGTCGCCTCGTCTCCGTCGCGCGAAACGGAGAGCGTGACGGGCCGGCCCGCGCCGAACTTGAAGGCGTTCGACAGGAGGTTCATGACCACCTGCTCGATCCGAAGACGGTCCCAGCATCCGACGATTGCCCCGGCATCCACTGACGAATCGAACGAGAAATCGCAGCCGGCCTGGGTCGCGATCCCCTGCATCGTCTCCACCACCTGTTCCATGACCGGCCGGAGATCGAACGGCTCCCGCGTGAGCGTCAGGCGACCGGTGGCGATCCGCGACACGTCGAGCAGCATCTCGATGAGCCGCGACAGTCGATCGGCGCTGCGCGAGGCCCGCGTCAACTTGCTCCCAAATCGCTCATCGCCCTCCTTCTCGAGCAACGCCCGCATCCCGTAGAGCTCGATCTGGAGGGCGGTGAGCGGCGTCTTGAGCTCGTGCGAAGCAACGGAGAGAAACTCGTCGCGGATGTGCAGCGCCTCCTCGGCACGAATTCGGTCCGTCTCCAGCCGCCGCCGCTCCGCTTCGTCCTGTTGGCGCTGAGTCAGATCGCGCGTCACCTTGGCGAACCCGACCAGCGCGCCAGCCTCGTTTCGCAGCGCCGTGATGACCACGTCGGCCCAGAAGCGGGTTCCGTCCTTGCGGACGCGCCAGCCTTCGTCCTCGACGCGCCCTTCGTCTGCCGCCTGGGCCAACAGCCTGGCCGGCCGCCCGCTCTGCCTGTCCTCGCGGGTGTAGAAGAGGTCGATCGGCTTGCCGATGATCTCCTCCCGCCGATACCCCTTGATGAGCGCCGCCCCGGTGTTCCAGGTCTGCACCCGCCCGTCGCGGTCGAGCATGAACACCGCGTAGTCGCGGATGCTGTCGACCAGAACGCGAAATCGCTCGTCGCTCTCCTTCAGCGAGGAGGCTTCTTCTATGCGCGCGCGCTGTGCGGGTCGCCCTCGGGTGATCAACCTATGGCCTCGGGGAATGACTGAAAAAGGGTTCCTGCGACCGTAGGCATGCAAAGCCCCAAACGCAACGGGGGTGCCACAAGAATCCAGGTTCCTAGATATCGTGGATGGCGGCGGTCCGGCCCTGGCTCGCCTCCTTCGTGAGGTTGAGGCCACCGCCGGCTACTGCGGAGGCGCCACGCAAGGGCAGCAATAGATGAGCACGTCGCTCGGGGTGGGAATTGGAAGAACCGTGCAGCCGAGCGTGGCGTCGGGCTGGGGGATCGAGCCAAAGGCGCTCGCGCCGGAGCAGCTCAGCGAATAGTCCGAGGCGCCACAGGCATCCTTGCAGCTCATCGAATCGCAGATCTGAAACGCCGTGCGGAAGCAGCCGGCAGCCCCGGCGTCCGGCTGGGCCGAAACGCCCGGCGGGGCCTGGCAGGTGAGGCTTTCGGCCTGCGTGTCGGTGTCCAACCGATCGCCGCCGCAGGCGGCCGAGAGCCCCAGCGCGGACGAGAGTGAAAGAAGGGCGATGGCTGCGATCGAAGGTAGGCGCATTTTGAGCTAACTATGCACATTCTGGGCCAATCGCCGGGTGCAAGCGGGCCCGCGCTCCGGACCATACCTGAACGCCGCTTGTAGAGGCGCCCTCGAGATGAACGTCAGGAGACCAACGTCTGGCCTCAGGTTTTTGAGGTCTCGAAAGGCGTCCCGAGGTCGCGTCCGATCGAACACCGACGCGGGTCCCCCGTGCTCGAATCCCTGACGCCCGGGCACCTTGTAGGTGCACGGCCTCTCGCCGCCGTTTACATTCACCACCATGCCCGACAGGAATCCGAGCGTGTTCCGCCAGCAGGAGATCTCATGACCGCCCCACTGCGGGAGCGGCCGGCCTGGAAGGCGCTCGAACGACACCAGCGCGAAATCGACGGCCTCCACCTGCGCCAGCTGTTCGCCTCCGATCCGGCCCGGGCGGAGCGCTTCACGCTGGAGGCGGCGGGGCTCACCCTCGACTACTCGAAGAACCGAATCACCGGGGAGACCATTCGACTGCTCCTGCAGCTCGCCGAGGAGAGCGCGCTCTCCGAGCGCATCGAGGCGATGTTCCGGGGCGACCGGATCAATGTCTCCGAAAACCGCAGCGTCCTCCACGTCGCTCTGCGCATGCCCCGCGGCGCCACCCTGATCGTCGATGGCCAAGACGTCGTCGGCAAGGTGCACGAGGTGCTCGACCGCATGAGCGCCTTCGCCGAGCGCGTACGCTCGGGCGAGTGGAAGGGCCACACCGGCAAGCCGATCCGCAACGTGGTCAACATCGGGATCGGGGGTTCCGATCTCGGGCCGGTGATGGCCTACGAGGCGCTGCGCTTCTACAGCCGTCGAGACCTGCAATTTCGGTTCGTCTCCAACGTCGACGCCACCGATCTCGTCGAGGCGACGCGCGATCTCGAGCCGGAAGAGACGCTGTTCATCGTCTCGTCGAAGACCTTCGGAACCATCGAGACGATGACCAACGCCCGGTCGGCGCGGCAGTGGGCGGTGGCCCGGCTGGGGAGCGATTCGGCGGTGGCCAAGCACTTCGTGGCGGTCTCGACCAACGCCCAGCGCGTCTCGGAGTTCGGCATCGACCCCGCGAACATGTTCGGTTTCTGGGACTGGGTCGGGGGGCGCTACTCGATGGATTCGGCGATCGGTCTCTCGACGATGCTGGCCATCGGCCCCGATCAGTTCCGCGAGATGCTCGCCGGCTTTCATGCGCTCGACCAGCATTTCCGCACCGCTCCTCTGGCCGGCAATCTTCCGGTGCTCATGGGCCTGCTCGGTCTCTGGTACGGCGACTTCTTCGGCGCCCAGAGCTTCGGCGTGATGCCCTACGAGCAATACCTCAAGCGCTTCCCCGCGTATTTGCAGCAGCTGACGATGGAGTCCAACGGCAAGCACATCACCCAGGCGGGAACGGTCGCCGATTTCCAGACCGGCGGCGTCTACTGGGGCGAGCCCGGGACGAACGGCCAGCACAGCTTCTACCAGCTCATTCACCAGGGGACGAAGCTGATCCCGGTCGACCTCATCGGGTTCGCCCAGTCGCTCAACCCCGTCGGCGATCACCACGACATCCTCATGTCGAACGTGTTCGCCCAGGCCGAGGCGCTCGCCTTCGGCAAGACCGAGGCAGAGGTGCTGGCCGAGGGGACTTCCCCGGCGATCGCGCCTCACCGAATCATGGAGGGGAACCGGCCAACCAACGTCATCCTCGCCGAGAAGCTGACGCCCCGCACGCTGGGGACGCTGGTGGCGCTGTACGAGCACCTCGTCTTCACCCAGGGCGCCATCTGGGGAATCGACTCCTTCGATCAGTGGGGCGTCGAGCTCGGCAAGGTGTTGGCCACCCGAATCATCCCCGAGCTCGAGAGCGAGAGCGAGCCCGCGCTCGGACACGACGCCTCGACCAACGCGCTCATCCGACGTTATCGGCGTTTGAGGAGCAAGCGCTGAGTCAGGCGCCGGCTCACCGCACGACGACCATGGCCGACGAGACGAGCGTCCCCACCTCGACGACGGCCTGACCCGCGCCGTAGGTAAAGGTCGCGCTCTGGTCGGTGGGCAGATCCGGTGACGCGATGGTCACCGCGGTGGGGGCTTGCGGAAGTGGCAGGGTCACCGTCAGGCCCGATTGCGGCAAGAACGCCGCGGCGTAGTTGTGGTTCACCAGATGGACGACGGTCCGGCCGTCGGGCAGCACGGTGGCGTGGCTGGCCACGGAGGACGCCGAGACGGCGGGGGAGAAGGCGGCGTCCTCCGCGCCGATCAGCAGGTCGGCGTGTCCTTCGTAGAAGGCCCGTATCGTCTGGAAGAAGTCCATCATGTCGAGCGCGGTCGCAGTATCCGAGTCCGTGGTGGTGGAGAGCGGCAGCGCGAACGATTCGCCGTAGGCGTGCGTCTCGGCCATCATCACCCGCACGTAGTCCTGCCGCTCGCTGGTGGGCATTCCGTAATAGCGCTCGATGGTCGAGGTCGGCCAATCGAGAAAGAGCAGCAACGGAACCGGCCGGCCTCCGCTGGCCGTCACGATGCGGTCGGAGCGCGCCTTGAGCGACGCGAAGGTGGGCATGAACGAAAAGGTCCCGTCGTAGTCCGAGCCGGTCAACGGCGCATAGTCGACGCCGATCGGCCCCGGGCCGTCGGGGTTGTAGTCGTAGAGGCCCACGCTCTGGAAATCGACGAAAGGAAACAGGCCGTTCGACGTAATGAGGACCTCCTTGCCGTATTTGGTGCGCGCGTAGTTGCGGACCGCGACCACGACGGCTTGCCAGTACACGAGCGGCATGTACGTCTCGACGAACGTCCCCAGCGAGGGATCGAGGCGACTCCCCTGGAGGGTGCCCCAGAGAACGCTCAACGGGTTGGCCGGTCCGACCGGAGCAACGCTGGCGCCGTGGCGCGCGATGTACCCGCGGTAGTCGAACCCCGCGCCCGGGTCGGACGCCATGCAATCGAAGTTGTCGGCGGCCGCGAATCCGAAGGGCAGAAGGCCGGCCGGATCGCCGGCGTGGGTCTGGCACAGAAACCGTCCGAAGTCGGCCACGTCGTAGTCGTCGAATCCGGCGTCGTTGCCGAAGCTGGCGTCCGAGTAGCTGGCATCGATCTGGTCGAAGAAGACGCCGGCCGCACCCGCGTCGATCTGTAGCTCGGCGATGTTGATGAGAAACTGCCTGAACGTCGGGCTGGCGAGAGCGCCGCGATAGGAAATCGGGGGCGTGGCGCTCTCGGCGACCATCGCGTCCGTGGCGTCGCGGCTCACGGCGTCTGCAAATTCGCCGTCGCTCATCTCGTCCTGGAAGATCGTCGAGGCGGTGAGACCTCCGACGAAGGTGATCCCCGCGGCCTCACAAGCGGCCGGGTAGCTGGCCAGATAGTCGGTCGCCAGCAATCCGGAGGTGTTCCACTGCCCCCAGGCCCGCGGAACGATGTCTGGGCGGAGCTCGAGCACCTGCGGATCGCTGTCCGTCACGTTCGACTGGCTGAACGCCGCCACGGTGAGTGCCCGCGACAGATCGGCGCTTCCGAACGCGCCCGGATCGATCGGCGGCGACCAGACTCCGCCAGCATCGGTCCCCGTTGCATCGACGGAGCCCCTGTCGAGGGGGCCCGCGTCGACGTGGCTCGCGGGCGAAGCAGCCTGGCTGCCGCATGCGCTCGCCAAGCTCAACGCGACGAGGCCCACCCGGGTCCGTGAAAGGCAGGTCATTGCGACAACTATGAGCCAAGGGCGGCGGATTTTGAGGGCGAAGGGTGTCTCGGCGTGGCGCGTGGGAGCGGCGGTTGGGACAGTTCCAGCCCAGACTCTGGGCCGGCGTTGACACCCAGGATGGTGGCCCGTATTGTCGCCGGCCCATTCGACGGCACGCGCTGCGAAATCTGCTGGAAGCCGCGCGGGACCTGCCGCTCATGACGGTGAGCGAGCCGCTTCCCCTCAAACGCGCTGACGAGCTCAGCGGGGTCGCCTCGTTCGCTGCCGACAGAGCGCGCGCCGAGCCGGCCGCCGAGCGCCGCCGCAAGCAACGCGGCCGCTGAACAGTCCAGGGCCACCATGATCCCCCGCGCGATCACGAAAGAAGAGCTCGCCGCGCTGCCGATCCAGCGCTACGACGGCGAGGTGGCCCTGGCGAACACGCCCGGGGAGCTCGAACGC
>DATAVR010000131.1:0-11251 GCA_036267635.1 Polyangia bacterium
GGCTTCGACGCAGTCGCGAATCGATCCCTCGGCGGTCAGCACGATCACGGGGATCTGGGGTTTTCGCGCCCGGACGTAGCGCAGAACCTCGAGCCCGTTCGCGCGAGGCATCAGCAGATCCGTGATGACCAGATCGACCGCGCGGTCACCGAGCTGATCGATGGCTTGCTTCCCATCCTCCGCCTCGACGACATCGTCACCCCGTCGGGTGAGGAGCTTTCGCAAGACCGTCCGGACGGCGGGATCGTCGTCGACGATCAAGGTCTGCACAGCCCGAGTGTACACCGGTCCTGCCGCGCACCTTGCCATTCACTCCCGGCGCCCTAGCCTCCGGGGGGGAGCTCAGGAGCCGCGATATAGCGAGGATCCGGTTCCCCGGTCATCGAACGCATCCAATCGGCAATCGCGTAGACCTCGGCCTCGGTGATCTCGAGCCCGAGTTGGTGAAACGCCATCAATCTTATCGCCACTTCGAGGCTCGAGGTGGACCCGTCGTGAAAATAAGGTCCCGTCTCGGTGACGTTCTTCAGGGAGGGCACCTTGAACACCATTCGATCCGGTTCGAAGCGGGTGACTTCGAGGCGACCCTTGTCCGCCTGGTTCGGCCAGGGGAATACCGCGCCTACCTTCTGCAAGCTGGTTCCGCCGACCTGGGGTCCGGCATGGCACGCGATGCATCCGCGCTGCATGAATACGTCCAAGCCTCGTTTCTCCTGCGAGGACAGCGCCGCATGGTCGCCCGCTATGAACTTGTCCCAGCGCGATGTTGTCGCCAGGCCTCGTTCGAAGGCACCGATGGCCTCGCCGACGTTTCGAACCGATATGGGCTGATCGTCGCCGGGAAACGTGGTCTGAAACATCTCGACGTATCGCGGTACCCGAGAGATCGCTTCGACGACCGCCGCCTCGTTGGGCATGGCCATCTCGATGGGATTCGTCATCGCCTCTCCAGCTTGCATCTCGACGGTGAGAGCACGACCGTCCCAGAACTGGGCCAAGTGCGTGGCCGCGTTGAAGATGCTCGGCACGTTGCGCCTGCCGGATTGGGCCCCCCAGACGGTGGAGGTAGCCTTGCCATCGATACCAAACCTCGTTAGGACATGGCAGCTATTGCATGAGACCTGGCGATTCTTCGAAAGCCGCGGGTCGTGAAACAGGAGCCGTCCCAGCGCGACTCGATTCGGGTCCTGCGGAGAGACGCTCTCCGCAATCATCTGTGGGGCGACGAAGTCGTTGCGCGGTGGCGGCGCCGGGGTCGGTGATGGAGCCATCGCGCATCCCAACAAGGGCGCGATCACGAACATACCCGCGACCCATCGCCCTATCCTGCGTAGTTGCCTCATACCTCGCGGCCATTGCGAACGGCGTGCCGGCCCAATTCGGGTCCTGGGGAGGGCTTATCGCCTCCGCGACGGCCAGCAGGCTGGCGAAGTTGTCGGTCGGCACCGGCGCGGCGGTCGGGGGCACATCCGGCCAACGAACCGATGACCAGCGCCCACACCGTGACTTGCCTGGTCGCTTGGGAGACTGGTTTCATACCTCGCACGTAATGCGAGGCACATGCCACCATCCAAGCGCGCGCACCGTCGAGACTAGGTCGCGCGGCCAGCGGTTTTCCGGGTGACTGCTCCCAGGAGGATCGGCCACAATCCTGGCCGTTGCCACTTAGTGGTTCGCGCCGCCGAACGGCAGTATCGTGCCGGCCAGTCGATGCGGGACTCTCGCCGATGCCCTGGGCGATCCTCGGAATAGTCGTCGCGCTGGCCGCGGCCGGCCTCGTGGCGCGGCGGGCGAAATACTACGGCCGCCTGTTTTCGGACGCCCACTTCCGCGAGGTGTACGACGGATTCGTGCCGGCGCTCGGGCCCGGACGCGCCTTCGTGACGTCGGCCGGCCTGGCCCTCGCCGTGACCACGACCGAGGTGGACGACCGCCGCGTCCTGCACGTCTCGCTCAGCCAGACGTCCGGCTACACGACCTCGGCCGCCGCCGGCCGGTTCGGGTTCTTCCTGGTCGCGATCCTCAACCGCAACAAGATGAGCCTCGACCCGTTCTTCACCGACTCGCGCGTCCACCACCTGGTCTTCGCCTCCCCCGCCGGCGCGCCACTGGAGATCAACGACTTCGACAGCGTCATGCAGCACTATCGCCGCGGCTACCGGCCACTGCCGTACGCGTTGCGCGCCATCGAGTGACGCAGGTTGCGCCGAAACGCTACGATTGAAGGTCGGGGTCGTTGCGGAGCCGCTCGAGCTGCGCCAGCAACGCCGGACGATCGGGGGCCTGCGGATCGTACTTCACGAGCACCCGCGATTTCTGGTCGATCGACGCGAACAGCGAGTCGAACTCGACCTTCCCCTGGTGCGTCCCGCCCGCCCGGTCGACGAACTCGACGTTCAGGTCGTAGCTGTTGAGGATAAAGTTGTGCGACGTCTCGTGCCCGTCGACGCTGGCGTCATCGGCTTCGGTCCCGGTCTGCCAGAGCGCGGAGGCAGCCATCAGCTTGCGCTGGCGCAAAGGCCGAGATAGGTCCGGCGGACGAAGCCCGGATGCAAACGCAGCGGCCGTTGCAGCACTTGAGGGCGCACGTCGGGATGATAGACCCGGAGCGGGGGTCGCGTCAGTTGCGACGCGGGCTCGCCGAGGCGCTCGCTTGACCGAGGCGCCAAAGGGTCGAAGACTACTCAATTCGTAGCGCGGACCGTGCGGGTCCCGCGAACTGAACGGAGGTCGACATGAAGATCAATCGAGACATCCTGCGCCACCATCATCTGACGCTCAACGTGGGCGTCGCCCAGGAAGACTACGATTTCCACACCAAGGTGCTCGGGCTCAAGAGCATCAAGAAGACGGCCCTCTACGACGGAGACGAGCCGATCCTTCACCTCTACTACGGCAACGAGAACGGCGATCCGAGCACGCTCATCACCTGCTTTCCGATGCGGCAGTCGGGCCGCAAGGCGCGCCCGGGCACCGGGCAGATCAGCGCGATCGCGCTCTCGGTGCCCGCGGGCTCGCTCGGGTTCTGGCGGACGCGGCTGCAGGGGCGCGGGTTCGACGTCCGCGAATCGGAGCGCTTCGGCCAAAAGCTGATCGGGTTCGCGCACCCCTGCGGGATCCCGTACGAGATGTTCGGGATCGACGACGACGTGCGCAAGCCGTACTCGAACGGGGCGGTGCCGGCCGAGCACGGGATTCGTGGCACGCACGGCATCGCCGTGTCGGTCCGCGATCTCGAGTGCTCCGACGAGTTCATGCAGTACGGCTGGAACGGACAGCACCGCCGCCAGGACGGCGCCTACGTGCGGTTCGAGGTCGGCGCCGGCGGCAGCGGAACGATCGTCGACTTCCGGGTCCAGCCGGAGCTGGCGCAGGGTTCGTGGGCCTACGGCGAGGGGGTCCCGCACCACTGCGCGTTCGAGGTCGACACCCTCGACGTGCAGAAGCACACCAAGGCCCACCTCGAGGGGCTCGGCTACACCGACGTCTCCGACGTCAAGGACCGCGGCTACTTCGACTCGGTGTACGTCCGGACTCCGGGCGGCGCTCTGTTCGAGGCGACGGTGTCGAAGCCCAAGGGATTCCTCATCGACGAACCGTTCGAGAAGCTCGGCTCGTCGATGCAGGTCCCACCGGTGTTCGCCCACCGCAAGGACGAGCTCGTGAAGTATCTCGAACGCGTCCACGACTGAGACGGGCGGAATGCGGATGTCCGCGCGCCTTGGCCTCGACCTCGACGATCTGGCGCCGCTGGCGGCGGGACCGGTCGTGGGCGAGGCGGCGGCCGTCGCGCTCCTGCTGCACGGTCGTGGCGGCAGCGCCGACGACATGCTGGCGCTCGCGCGCCGGATCGATCTGCCGGGGATGGCTTACCTCGCGCTGCCGGCGCCCGGCGGGAGCTGGTACCCCGAGCGGTTCATGGCGCCGCTGGCGAGCAACCAGCCCCACCTCGATCAGGCGCTGGCGCGGATCGAGAGCGCGGTCCGCGCGATCGAGGCGCGCGGGCTCCCTCGCGCGCGCATCGCGCTGGTGGGGTTCTCGCAAGGGGCCTGCCTCGCCTCCACCTATCTGTTTCGCCACCCCGCGCGCTGGGGCGCGCTGGTCGCGCTCACCGGCGGCCTCATCGGGCCGCCCGAGACGACGTTTTCGGTTTCGGGCAGCCTCGACGGGACACCGGCGCTGTTCGCCACGGCCGATCCGGACTCCTGGGTGCCGGTGGAGCGCGTGCGCCAGACCGCGGAGCTGTTCCGCGCCACCAGCGCGGAGGTCGACCTGCGCGTCTACCCGGGCGCGGGGCACCTGGTGACGGACGATGCCGTCCGCGCCACGCAGGAGCTGCTCGCCCGTCTTTTGGACCGGCCAGGCTTCCCGTGATGCTGCCGCTTCATTTTACGCACGAGGCGCATCCGGCGCGGGTGATGTTCGGTGACGGTTGCCGGCGGCGGCTCGCCGAGGAGGTCGACCGGCTCGGGTTGCGGCGGCTGCTGGTGATCGCGTCGCCGCGGCTCGGCGCGGAGATCGCCGCGATCCTCGGAGCGCGCGCGGCGGTTGCCATCGGCGGCGGCGTGATGCACGTGCCCGCCGAGATCGCCGCCTCCGCGAGCGCGACGGCGACCGAGGCCGGCGCCGACGGGATCGTCGCCGTGGGCGGCGGATCGGCGATCGGCCTGGCCAAGGCCGTCGCGCGCGATCGCGGCCTGCCGGACGGCGGTCTGCCGATTTTGGCCGTCCCGACCACCTACGCCGGCTCGGAGATGACGTCGATCTGGGGCCAGACCGAAGCGGGAGAGAAGCGCACCGGCCGCGACGAGCGCGTGCGACCCAAGACGGTCCTCTACGATCCCGAGCTGACCGACGCGCTGCCGGCGGCGCTCGCCGCGCAGAGCGGGCTCAACGCCGTCGCCCACGCGATGGAGGCGCTCTACACGCCGAAGCTCGATCCCGTCATCGCGCTCCTGGCCGAGGAGGCGGTCGCGGCGCTCGCCCGCGCGCTGCCGCTCGTCGTGACGGGGGGACCGGCCAGCGATCGCGCCGGTCACAGAGACGCGCTTTACGGCGCCTGGCTGGCCGGCGTCTGCCTCGACCGCGCGACCATGGGCGTGCACCACAAGCTCGCCCACGTGCTCGGCGGCAGCTTCGGCCTGCCGCACGCCGCCGTTCACGCCGTCATCTTGCCGTACGCGGCGGCGTTCAACCGCGAGGCGGCGCCCGAAGCGATGCGCCGGCTCGCCCGCGCGCTCGGGGCCGGCATCCCCGAGGCGCCCGCGGCGTTGTTCGCGCTCGGACGGCGGCTCGGCGTGCCGGCGTCGCTGGCCGCGATCGGCATGCGCCACGAGGATCTCGATCGCGCCGCCGACCTCGCCACGCAGAGCCCGTACGAAAATCCCCGCCCGGTCGATCGCGCCGGGGTGCGCGCCCTGCTCGAGGACGCGTTCGCCGGCCGGGATCCTCAGCTCTGAGGCGCCGGGGCACGAGCAGGCGAATCGCGAAGCGCTAGTGCGGCCCGGCGCCGGATTGAACCGCGCTCTGAACGCTCGAGGCCGCGTCCAGCGTGTAGGTGTAGGGCGGCTTCGTGAACGCCGTGCCGCCGCCGCCCGTCGACTCGGACCCAGAGGTCCCGCTGTAGAGGTTGTTGTTAGCCGTGATGAAGGAGGTGCCCTGGTCCGCGGTGCTGTTGAACTGCTGCGGGCTCGCCACCCCCACGAACGCGTTGTTCTCGACGAGCAGTTGCGCGTCCATCCCGGCGCGCACGCAGTAGTCGTCCCCGGTCGACGTATAGAGGTTGTTGAAGACGTGGTTCTTGCCGTAGCGGACGCGCGGCTGGCGCTCCACGACCTTGTCGGCCCACCAGTCGTGGTGCCAGGTCACGTTCAGCTTGCCCACGTCGCCGCTGGAGTTGTCCGAGCCGCCGACGAGGTTGCTGTAGCGGTGGCCCGAGGCGCCCGTCGAATCGCTGCCGTTGTTGTCGGTGCGCGAGGTGTAGTGGAACTTGGTCCACGACACGGTGACGTAGTCGGCGGCGAGCGTGATGTCGAGGTTGCCGTCGGTGCCGTCGGAGATGTCGTCGTGGTCGAACCAGATGTGCGTCCCTTGCTCGACGGTGATGGCGTCGTTGCCGGACGAACAGCCGACCGACGAATCGTAGTCCGGGTCGAGGGCGCAGTTTCCGACGGCGTAGCCGACGATCTTGATGTTGCGGACGATGACGTTCGACGAGCCGACCATGTCGACGTGTCCGTGGAGCTCGGCGCCGCAGATGCCGACGACGGTCTTGTTCGAGCCGATCTTCACCGTACCGTTCGGGAACACGCCGCTCACGTAGATGACGGCCGCGCTGCTCCCCCCGGCGGCTGAGTTGAGCGCCGACAGCGAGGTCACCGTCTGCGGCGTCGCGCTGCCACCGCCGGTGGTGGTCGTGATGCCGTTCCCGGAGATCGACGCCCAGCCGACGAGCGCGCTCGCCGCTGGCGGCGTCGCGCAGCCGCTCGTCCCGCCGGTGCCCGTGCCGCCGGTGCCAGTTCCCCCGGTGCCAGTTCCTCCGGTGCCAGTTCCCCCTGCTCCCGTTCCGCCGGTGCCAGTTCCCCCGGTGCCAGTTCCCCCCACGCCCGTTCCGCCGGTGCCGGTTCCGCCGGTACCACCCTTGCCGGTGCCTCCGGCGCCCATCCCAGCAGCGCCACCCTTGCCCCCGGTCCCCGTGGCGCCGCCCGTGGCGGTGGTGCCTCCGGCGCCGCTGCCCCCGGTTCCAGTGGCGCCACCCGCACTGGTGGTTCCGCCGGTCCCGCTGCCCCCGGTTCCAGTGGTTCCGCCGGTAGCGCTGCCTCCGGTTCCAGTGGCGCCGCCGCTAGCGGTGCTCCCACCGTTTCCCGTGGTGCCGCCCTTGGCGCCGCCGGTGCCCGTCGTTCCTGTTCCGCCCGTGCCGCCGCTCCCTGGGCTCCCGGTCCCCCCGCTGCCGGAGGTGCCTGAAGCCCCGGCTGTCCCTTCCATCCCGCCCGAGCCCTCGCCCGCGCTGCCGCCACCTCCTGTACCGGTTTCAGTTTGCACGCCCGAGCTGGCGCATGCCGACATGACAAGAGACAAGATCGTGGCCAGACCGAGGGCACCTTGACGCATCTTGATAGGACCTCCGCGGGTGGCTGTGCTCCCGCGCACACGGCCATGCCACAGCCCCCACCGATTCGATCACGAAATCGCGCGGGCTCACCCAGAGGGCAGTCGATTACCATGTGCGCATGTGCTGCTTCTCGGGGCCGGTGCGGGACGTCGCCAACACGAAGATCTTCGCCCGCGCCACTGCGCACGAGCGCCAACTGCTCGCCTATCAGATGACGTTCTCGACCGCGACCGATCTGGCGATGATTCTTCCACTCCCGGTTCCTGAAGGAACGGCGGACGGCGCGCTGAGGTTCATCGACCTCGAGGGCTATCCCGAGTTCTTCGACCAGCTGAAATCGGGATTCCCCGAGCCCCCCTCGCGCTCGGTCAGCAACGGTCCCCTTGGCAGGACGGCCGCCGCAGCGCCGCTGCCAGTCGAGCAGGTGGGGAGCTTCGAGGCGAGCTTCGTTCCGTCGGCCCAGGACTTCGCGCGTCTCGATCCGCGCTTCCGCATGCCCGACGGGGTGTGGCGCCGATTGCCGCAGTACCGGTCTTTCGGGTTCGCGGTGTTCAAGCTCAAGAAGGACGCGCACACCGTACACCCCATGGCCTTCGAGTTCCCGCGGGTTCCCGGCGGCAAGCTGTTCTTCCCCACGGTTCATATCCACGACGGAACCGTCCACGCCACGGCGTGGTTCGATCATTCGCTCTACTGTCAGGCCAAGGGTCATCCGGCCGCATTGGAAGGTTGGCGAGAATCGCCGCAACCGGCCGGCCTGTTCGCGGACGTCAAGCGCGCCCAGGGCCTGCTGGATAAAGACGGACACTGCTACTTCAAGCGACTGACCGGCACGCTCGAGAATCGGGACACCCTGATCTAGCGAGATATTGCGAGCTGCGCGTCGGGGGTCCGCGAAACGCAATCAAAGTCGCCGCCGGCCTCGGTCGGGGTTGCGGTTACGAAACGGCCCCCAATAGCCGAGTATCCAGATCGCGTCGGAAGAGACCGCGCCGCCCGCCCGCCAGCGTGCGCAGCATCTGGGCACGCACGAACGGCAGGCCGAGCAGCAGCGGGAACAGACGATCGCGCAGCGCCCCCAGCCAGTCGAGGTCCGATTGAAACAGCGGCGTCAGCCAGCGGCTGGCCAGCTGATAGAAGTCGACGTGCCCCCGGCGGGCCTGTGAGTAACGCGCCAGCGCGCGCGTGACGTCGTCGTCGGCCGCCAGCGCGTCGGCCAGGATCGCCGCGTCGACCAGCGCGAGGTTGGTCCCCTGCCCGAGCTGCGGGCTGGTCGCGTGCGCGGCGTCGCCCACGAACGCCAGGCGCCCGTCGGAAAAGCGATGCATGACCCCGTCCACATAGCCGGCGGTCAGGATCTGATCGGCGTCGTGGATCTGATCGAGGAGCGCGTCGGCGCGCGGCTCGAGCTTCAGCAGCTCGCGCTTCCAGGGCGCGAGCCCGGCGCGCCGCCACTCGTCGATCCGATCCATGCGCAGGCTCCAGAACAGGCTGACGAGCGGCATCTGGCCACCACGGGGCCCGAGGCCGGTCGGAAGAAAGCCGAGCATGCGCCGCGTCCCGAGGCAGACCTGAGAGAGCGTGGCGCCGAAGCGGCGTTCGGGGTCGGCGCCCACGAACCAGAGCGCGCCCCACCGGTAGGGAAGCGCGTCGCGCAGGGCCGGCGAGCGATCGCGCAGGCGCGAGCGGGCGCCGTCCGCGACGATCACCAGATCGTGCGCGGCGAGTGGGCCGTTCGGGCCGCGCACCCGAGGGCGGGTCTCGGTTCGATCGACGGCCACGATCTCGACGCCGGTCGCGAGCCGTACGCCCGCCACCTCGAGGGCGGCCAGCAGCGCCTCGAAGAGCGCGCCGCGGTGGATGCCGAGCCCGTGGCCCCCCGGCGCGATCTGCGCGTAGTGCACGTCGAACAACCTGCGTCCGCTGGCCGCCCGGCAGTCGAGCGAGGTGACCGGAGCGCCACGCCCGTGCACCTCGTCGTAGAGCCCGAGCCGCGCCAGCACCGCCAGCCCCGTCGGTTGCAGCAAGATCCCAGCGCCGATCGCCGTCGGCTGCGGGACCCGTTCGTAGATCGTCACCGCGTGACCGGCGCGGGCCAGCAAGAGCCCGGTCGCCGCGCCGGCGAAACCACAGCCGACCACCCCGACGTCGAGAGCGCCGTTCACGGGCGCTCGAGCCGCCGCGGCACGAAGACGACGGCCTCGATGAGCACGAACGCCAGCACGCCGGCCATGGTGCCAATTCGCCGCCGACAAGACCAGCTCTTCGCCTCGCCGGCTTTCGAATGAGAGAATCTGGCGGCGAGCAGCAGGTGCATCTACGGCCAGCGACACGGCAGGACGTCCACCAAGTGGCCGGGGTGCACGTGCGCGCGTGGCAGGTCGGGTACCGAGGAATCTTGCCGGATGCTTACCTCGACGGGCTTCGCGCGGACGACCGCGCCGCGCGCTACACCTTCGGCGACGTCGGTCCGCAGCGCCCGGCCACGATCGTCGCGGTCGAAGCCGGCCTCATCCGCGGCTTCGCGACGACCGGACCGGCGCGAGACGCCGACGCCGCGGGTGCAGGCGAGCTGCTGGCCCTCTACGTCGATCCGGGCTCGTGGCACCAGGGCGTCGGGCGTGGCCTGATCGCAGCCGCCCGCAGGAAGCTCCATCAACAGCGTTACGGCGAGGCGATCCTGTGGGTCCTCGAAGGCAACGATCGCGCGGCGCGCTTCTATGCCTCCGACGGTTGGGTGCCCGATGGCACGAGACGGATCGAAACCATCTGGGGCGTCTCTGCCAGCGATCTTCGCTATCGCCGAGCGTTGCCGTGAGGGCTCAGGTCCCGTCGACGGTGTAGGAAGCGCCGTCGAGGTGAAGGTGATTCCGGTGGTGTTTGTCGTAGGACGGAGTGAGCACGACGCTGAAGATCTGCTCGTCGTAGAGGCGCCGCGTGAGCTTGCGGAGAAAAGTGGCGGCCGGGTTGATAACGGATTCCGCTGGCGCCGCGGCTGATGGCGATCCCTTCCGGCGCCTCGCAGACGACGCCGGTCGACAGTTTCTGCGGACGCAACGGCCAGGGGATCCACTTCAGGCCCGCGCCCCGCAAGCTCTCGCGACAACCGTCCGGTGCGGGCGGCGCCGACGGAGCCGGCTGGCCGTTGGCGCCGACGGCGACGAGCAAGCCGGCGCCGAGCAAGATGCTCAGCGCGGCGGCACGACTCACCACCGGAGTATATCCTCGCGCCAGAGCTCGGGGTTGGTTGGTCCCCGGCTTGCACTCCTCAGGAGGACATGAGCTCGCCAGACTGCATGAATAGGGTCGACCCACCTCGTCCATCGCGCGCGCCTGCGCTCGCCCGCCTCGGCCGCGCGGCTGCCGTGCTCAGCCTCGTCGCTCTCGGTTGCCACGGCGGCGCCGATCCGGCCTTCACGCAGCTCGTCGAGGCACGCGGGTTGGCCGACGATCTGCGCGTTCAGCTGGCGAAGGCCTCCGATGCCTCGGATCGCGCGGTCATGGCCGACACCGACCAGGAGTCGATCGCGTTCGCGCGCGACGCCGGCAAGGCGACCCAGACGATCGAAGCCGACGCGGCTTCGCTGACGGCGCGCCTGCAGAGCCTCGGCTATGCGGCCGATGTTCGCGCGCTCCAGGACTTCACCGGCCACTTCGCCGCGTACCGCGACCTCGACCGGAACGTTCTCGATCTGGCGGTTCAGAACACCAACCTCAAGGCGCAGCGCCTCTCGTTCGGCCCCGTGCGAGAGGCTGCCGACGGGATCCGGGACGCGCTCGGGGCCGTGGCGCTTTCGGCGCCGGCGAAGGATCGCTGTCGCGTCGGCGCGCTGGTCGCGCGCGCCGAGCTGGCGGTCCGCGAGATCCAGATCCTGCAAGCGCCGCACATCGCGGAGCCCGACGAGGCGGCAATGGCGAAGATCGAAAAGGAGATGGCGGAGCGCCAGGCGACCGCGCGCGACGCGCTCGAGACGCTGGCGGCCGGCGCCAGCGCGGCGTCGAGGCGGCAGCTCGATGCCGCCGGCGTCGCGCTCGATCGCTTCGACAAGCTCTCGGCCGAGCTCGTGGCGCTCTCACGCCGCAACAGCAACGTCCGCTCGCTCGCGCTGGCGCTTCGCCGGGCACCCGCGCTGGTCTCCG
>DATAVR010000132.1:0-5020 GCA_036267635.1 Polyangia bacterium
TCGCGAACATCAAGTTCTACAAGGACTAGCGCTCGTTCAAGCCTGACCATCGGGCCCGGCCGATCCTCCGATCGGCCGGGCCTTTTTCTTTGGGGCGCGATCGGGCAAAATACGCCCTCTTTTCGTCTTCTTGGAACCGTCACCGCCTGCGGGGAGCGGCATCTGAAGGGGACGGTCGAGACCGAAGGAGCCCGGAAACCATGAGCTTTGGGAAAGTACTGAAGGACGTCAAATCGCAGATTCGCGAGACCGACGTCGAGACGCTGCGCAAGACGGTCGAGGCCCAGAAGGGGCAGGCGGGGGACGGCAACGGCGCCGGGCCGATCCTGATCGACGTGCGCGAGAAGGACGAGTGGGTGGAGGGGTCGATCCCGGGCGCGCGCTGGATTCCGCGTGGGTTCTTGGAGCTGCGCATTGAGGATCAGGTTCCCGAAAAGTCGTCAGAGATTGTCCTCTACTGCGCCGGCGGGACGCGGTCGGCGCTGGCGGCCCGCACGCTCGGCGAGCTCGGCTACACGAACGTGAAGTCGCTGGCCGGTGGGTTCTCCGCCTGGAAGCGGGCCGGGTTGGCGTTTGATCGGCCGTACGTGATGACGCAGGAGCAGAGCCTGCGCTACGCGCGCCACACGATGCTCCCCGAGATGGGCGAGGCGGGGCAGATCAAGCTGCTCAAGTCGAAGGTGCTGTTGCTCGGCGCCGGCGGGCTCGGTTCGCCGGTGGGGCTCTACCTGGCGGCGGCCGGCGTCGGCACGATCGGGTTCGTCGACGACGACGTGGTCGACGCGTCGAACCTGCAGCGGCAGATCATCCACTCCACCGATCGCATCGGGATGCCCAAGGTCGAGTCGGCGGCGATCGCCATCTCCAAGCTGAACCCCGACGTGAAGGTCAACAAGCACCAGGTCCGCCTCGACTCCGACAACGTCCTCGACATCATCAAGGACTATGACCTCATCGTCGACGGCGTGGACAACTTCCCGACGCGCTACCTGATCAACGACGCCGCCCTGAAGCTGGGCAAGCCGGTGGTCGACGGCAGCATCTACCGGTTCGACGGGACGGTCACCACCTTCCTGCCGTTCAAAGGTCCCTGCTACCGCTGCTTCTACCCGGAGCCGCCGCCCCCCGACATGGCGCCGTCTTGCCAGGAGGCGGGCGTGCTCGGCGTGCTCTGCGGCGTGATCGGCTCGCTGCAGGCGGTCGAGGCGATCAAGGTGTTGCTCGGCATCGGCAAGACGCTGGCGGGGCGGCAGCTGGTGTTCGACGCGCTGGCCATGAAGTTCCGGGAGTTCAAGCGGCCGCACGATCCGACCTGTCCAGTGTGCGGCGACGGCAAGAAGCCCGAAGACATCGAGCTGATTGACTATCAGCAGTTCTGTAACGTAAGAGTCTGACGCTCTGAACGACAACCCATTCGCGTTCGCCAGCGGCGCCGGAAGCGCGCCGCGCGACCGTGCGCGTGACTTCGCGCTCGGCATCGACGGCTTCCGTTACGGAGATCTGTACGAGCCCGGCCGGCTCGCCGCGCTCGACGCGCTTTTTCGTGCCGAGCTGGCGGCGGCCGACGCCGGCCTCGGCACACGGTTCGAGGAGTACCGCGCGGGCGCGACGGTGACGGCGCCGCAGGAGTCGGCGCTGCTCATCGACGTGGCGCGGCCGCTGGGGGCGTTCGTCGCGCGGCTGTTCCACGCCACGGCGACGCGGCAGGGGCAGATCGACGTCGCCGCGCGCGAGGCAGCCATCTTCCGGATGAAGCACTTCATCGTCCGTCGGGCCTGCAAGCGTTACCCCGAGGACAAGCTGCCGACCGACGATCCGGCGGAGCTGCGCCTCGCGGTCGGTGAGCTCTGCGCCACCTTCCCGGACCTCGTCGTCGAGGGAGACGAGGAGCTGACGCTGGCGGCGGTGCTCGACGCGTTGCTGGCGAACGAGAAGGCGGGCGCGGCGCAGCCGGAGCTCGATCTCTTGGAGCGCTGGGCGGCGGTGCACCGGTTCGTTCCGGCGGCGAGCGCGGCGGTCGCCAGCTGGGTGTCGTTCCGCCACGCGCACGCGGTCGACTTCGAGGATCTCGTGCCGCTGCGGCGGCCGGAACCAAAGCTGGCGAACATCACCGAGGGGCCGGCCGAGCACCGCCGGCGGCGCGACGGGTTCGGTCTCACCGACGGGCGGATGTCGCGCCGCGAGGTCGCCTCCGAATCCGACTACTGCATGTACTGCCACGAGCGGGAGAAGGACTCCTGCTCGAAGGGGATGCACGACAAGCAGGGGGGGGTGAAGAAGAACCCCATCGGCGTCACGCTGCGCGGCTGCCCGCTCAACGAGAAGATCGGCGAGATGCACGTCCTGCGGCGCGACGGCGACTCGATCGCCGCGCTGGCCATGGTGGTCGTCGACAACCCGATGTTGCCGGGCACCGGTCACCGGATCTGCAACGACTGCATGAAGGCCTGCATCTTCCAGAAGCAAGAGCCGGTCAACATCCCGCAGGCCGAGACCGGCGTGCTGACCGACGTGCTCGGCATGCGCTGGGGCTACGAGATCTATGGCCTCCTCACGCGCTGGAACCCGCTCAACCGCGCGCGCCCGGTCACCCGGCCGTACATCGGCAAGAACGTGCTCGTCGTCGGGCTCGGCCCGGCCGGATCGACGCTGTCGCAGCACCTGCTCAACGCCGGGTTCGGCGTGGTGGGGATCGACGGGCTCAAGATCGAACCGCTGCCGGCGGACCTGATCGGGGCCGACGCTTGGCCGCCGCGCGCCGTCGAGCGCTGGGACGAGCTGGCCACGCCGCTCGACGAGCGGCGGCTGTCGGGATTTGGCGGCGTCGCCGAGTACGGCATCACCGTCCGCTGGGACAAGAGCTTTCTGACCGCGCTGCACCTGAACCTGGCGCGACGCCCGACCTTCCGGGTGTACGGCGGTGTTCGCTTCGGCGGCACGCTCGATGCCGACGAGGCGTTCGCGATGGGGTTCGATCACGTGGCGATCGCCGCGGGCGCCGGCAAGCCCACCATCATCAACGTGAAGAACAACCTGATCCGCGGCGTCCGCAAGGCCAGCGATTTCCTGATGGCGCTGCAGCTCACCGGCGCTTTCAAGCGCGACTCGCTGGCCAGCCTGCAAGTGCGGCTGCCCGCCATCGTGATCGGTGGCGGGCTGACCGGCATCGACACCACGACCGAGGCCGCGGCCTACTACCCGGTGCAGGTCGAGAAATATCTCGAACGCTGGGAGGCCCTGGGTAAGGAGGCCGCCGCGACGCTGGACCTCACCTACGACCACGAGGAGCGGGAGATCGCCGCCGAGTTCCTCGCGCACGGGCGCGCGGTGCGGGCGGAGCGTGCGCGCGCCGTGGCCGCCGGCGAAGCGCCGAACTTCGCGCCGCTGGTCGAAAAGTGGGGCGGCGTCTCACTCGTCTACCGGCGCAACATGTCGGAGAGCCCGGCCTACCGCCTCAACCACGAGGAGATCACCAAGTTCTTCGAGGAGGGGGTCCGCTTCGTCGAGAAGCTGTCGCCGCTCGCCTGCCTCCCCGACGAGCGCGGCGCGCTCTCGGCGGTCGAGTTCGAACGCCTCGATCTGGTCGACGGCGAGCTCAAAGGCACCGGCGAGAAGGTCACGCTCCCGGCGCGCAGCCTGTTCGTCGCCGCCGGCACCTCACCCAACGTCACCTACGAACGCGAGCGCCCCGGCTCGTTCGAGATCGATCCGCGCGCCAAGGCCTTCAAGAGCTTCCGCGCCGTACGCGGCGAGGACGGCGTCCTGACGCTGGAGTCGGCCGGCAGTGGCGTCGGCTTCTTCACCAGCTACCTGCGCGACGGGCATACGGTCAGCTACTACGGCGACAATCACCCGGTGTATGCCGGGTCGGTCGTGCGGGCGATGGCCTCGGCCAAGGACGGCGCGCCGCACGTCGAGGCGCTGTTCGCCGACGACATCGCCAGGCTCGACGCCGCCGCGCAGCCGGCGCGTGACGCCGCCTGGGAGACCTTCGCCGCGCGCCTCGACGACGAGTGGCGCGCGACCGTCGTCCGCGTCGAGCGCCTGACCCCGACGATCGTCGAGGTCGTCGTGCGCGCGCCCGCCGCCGCCCGCCACTTCGAGCCGGGGCAGTTCTTCCGCCTGCAGAACTACGAGGCGCTGGCCAAGCTCGCCGGAACCCACACCTCACGTCTCCTGATGGAGGGGCTGGCGCTCACCGGCGCCTGGGTCGACAAGCCGCAGGGGCTCCTGTCGCTCATCGTCCTGGAGATGGGCGGCAGCTCGCGTCTCTGCATGAGCCTCAAACCGGGCGAGCCGGTGGTCGTGATGGGGCCGACGGGAACGCCGACCGAGACGCCGCCAGGCGAGTCGGTGGTGCTGGCCGGCGGCGGTCTCGGCAACGCGGTGCTGTTCTCCATCGGCCGCGCGATGCGCGAGCAAGGGAGCCGCGTCCTCTACTTCGCCGCCTACCGCAAGCGCGAGGACATCTACAAGATCGACGAGATCGAGGCGGCCGCCGATCAGATCGTCTGGAGCGTCGACACCGGCGATCTCCCCGATCCGCGCCGCCCGCAGGACCGGGCTTTCCAGGGCAACGTGGTGCAGGCGATGGGCGCCTTCGCGCGCGGCGAGCTGGGCGAGACGCTGGTCGCGCTGCCTGACTGCCAGCGCATCATCGCCATCGGCAGCGACCGGATGATGGCGGCGGTGAAAGACGCGCGCCACGGCCAGCTGGCGCAGTACTTCCGCCCCGGGCACATCGCCATCGCGTCCATCAACTCGCCCATGCAGTGCATGATGAAAGAGATCTGCGCGCAGTGTCTGCAGCGCCACATCGATCCCGCGACCGGCAAGGAGACGATCGTCTTCTCCTGCTCGAATCAGGACCAGCCACAGGACCTCGTCGATTGGAAGAACCTCGCCGATCGTCTGCGTCAGAACACCGTGCAGGAAAAGCTGACCGACCTCTGGGTGCGGCAGCTGCTCGCGCACCCAGAGGCGTAGCGGGCCGACGAGCTACTGCTTCGTCAGGTGAACG
>DATAVR010000133.1:0-21154 GCA_036267635.1 Polyangia bacterium
CCGCGCCCGAGGACGACCGGCAGCTGCAGAGCATCGCCCACGGCGTCCTCCTGCTCGAGCAGAACGCTCCCGACTACGGCAACGAACGCCGCCGGGTGCGGGTGGTCAAGGTTCGTGGCCTCGAGCCACGCGGCGGCTATCCCAGTGGTTCTGGGTCAGGGGAACGTCGTCGCTGTTGGCCGAGTAGAAGAGCTTCTGTCCGAGCCGCAGCGTGGGCGGCATCGGATCGGACGCCAGCGTCGGGATCGGTGTGCCGTCGGCAGTGATGGTGAGCGCCGAGCCGCTCCTGGCAACCTTGAAGGCGGCGATGTCCTCGGTGTTGCGCTCCTGGACGTAGAGCTCGCCGTCGGCCCAGACGATCCCTTCGGGCAGGTGCCCCGGCAGCGGACGGACGATCTGCCTCTCGACCCGCGCCGTGGTGTCGATGGCCAGCACGTCTTCGCTGTCGGTGTCGGCGACGAAGACCAACCCGCCGTCGTCGGAGAAGGCGATGGCGCGCGGGCCCGACACCACGTCGCCGAAGGCCTGGCCGTCGCCGGGGTTGGCCTGCACCGACAGGCGCGCGCTCTGGTTGCCGCTCGAATCGAGGATCGACAGCGCGGGGAAGACCGTGCTCTGGAAGTCGAGCGCCGGTTGCGGCGTATCGATCCCCAGCATGATGTGCGCGACCCAGAGCTCGGAGCTGCCGGGGCGAATGGCCGCGTCGTAGATCCCGCGCACGGGACCGTGGGGCTCGGTCTGATCGTTACTGCTGGGGCCATCGGCGAGCGTCCAGGTGGTATTCAAGGCCAAGGGCTGCGTGGCGAGGGCGCTCACGCCCGGGCCGAGCAGGTGGGTCGCGAGCAGCGTCTTGCCGTCGGCCGCCCAGGCGAGCGCCCACGGTTTGCGCGGGCAGGGGACCCGGGCGACGACGCTGAGGTCGTGGGCCGCGAGCTCGACGATCTCGTCGTCCTGCGCGCAGGCCACGAAGACGTTGGCGTCATCGGCGCTGACCAACACGCCGATCGGTTCGGAGCAGATGGTCGCCGACTGCGTGAAGCTGCCGGAGGCGACGTCGATGGCGTAGACCGCTCCGGACCACTGGCCGCTGGCGTAAAGCGTGCTCCCGGTGGAGTCGTGCGCCAGCGCCCGCGGGCCGACCGCCGGCGCGTAGTGGCCCGTGGCGTCGGCGGCGGGCCGCGCGGCGGCCAGCAGCACGTCATGCGTGACCGTGCGCGACGCCAGATCGACGACGCTGACACTGTCGGCGTCGGGGTGCACGACGAAGAGCTGCTTTCCGGTCGGGCTCAGCTCGAGCGATCCGGAGTGAGCCTGGACCAGGTGCGCGGTCGGTGCGCCACCGTCGCTTCCGGCTGCGCCAGCGCCGGCCGCGCCGCCTATGCCGGCCGCCCCGCCGTCGGGCTTGGGGCTGCCGCTGCCGCCGCCACACCCGATGAGCGCCGCCACGAGAGCGCCGGTCCAGGTAAATCTCCGGCGATGGTGGCCCTTCATGACCCAGTTATGAGGTGCGCCGCTCGACGCGTCACGGCTCAACATTCGTTGGTTCAACCGTTCGTTGGTTCAACCGCTCGTTGGTTCAACCGTTGTCGCGCTGAGCTTGGCGGTCTGGCGCGGCCACTCCCACGCGCGCGGTGGAAGCCCTAACGCTTGGCCCCATCGTCTCCCCAGCCTAAGCCGGAGGGCGTGTATGATGTGGAAAATCGCCGCCGCCGCCGAGGGTGACCGACGGCACGGCGGTCATCGGGAGAACGGATGAAAGCTTTCGCCCCCTCGAATTGTCGTGGCAGCGCTCTGTGGATCGTGCGCGCGGCCGGGCTCTCGGCGCTGTTGTCGGTCGGCTGCGCGGGAGGTGGTAGCGGCGGGACGACGGGCGCCGGTGGCCGCGGCGGCACGATCGGGACCGGCGGCAGCGGAACCGGCGGCAGCGCGAGCGGGGGCGCCATCGGAGCAGGCGGCTCGGGCAGCGGCGGCTCGGGCAGTGGCGGCTCGGGCAGCGGCGGCTCAGGCAGCGGCGGCGTCACGGGCGCGGGTGGATCGAACATCAGCGGCGTGGCCGGAAGCAGCGGCGCGGCCGGAAGCGGCGGAAGCGGCGGCAGCGCTGGCTCCGTCGGCACGGGCGGTGTGGGGGGCGGCCCGGGCAGTGGTGGCGGCACGGCAGGCGGCGGCACGGCGAGCCACTGCGCGGCTCGGCCGGGGCTGCTTTACTGCGACGACTTCGAAAACGACACGCCGGGCGCGCCGCCGTCCCCTTGGACCACCAGCATCAACGGCGCCGGGACGGTCACCATCGACGGCACCGACCCCGCGGCGAGCGGGACCAAATCGGTCCACATCCAGGACGGCGACGGCGACTACGACACGCTGCTGGCATTTCACGACACGGCGGTGCTCCCCTCGACGACCGGGCGCATCTACGTTCGCTTCTACATCCGCCTGGCCAAGGCGATGACCGCGGGCCACAACAGCTTCGTGCTCGGCGATCTCTTCGCTTCGCCCGGCAACGCGAACAGCCTGCGCTTCAGCGAGGACAACCAGATGTTCGCCGAGTCGATCGGCGGCGACGCGCAGGGCGCGATGTCCAACAACGACTTCTACAGCGACGGGAACATAATCGGCCCCGGCCTGGTCGCCGGCCAATGGGCCTGCGTCGAGCTGCTGCTCGACCACGCCGCGCCGGCGATCGACGTTTGGCTGAACGACACGGAGATCCCCGACCTCCGCTCCACCAAGTGGGCGATCGACGCCTACGACTACCTCCGCTTCGGTTTCGAGAAGTACGCCGGTCCCTCCTCCGAGATCTGGTACGACGACATCGCGATCGGCACGCAGCAGATCGGCTGCTACTGATCTCCTCTCGCTCGGGAGCTCCCTTGCCGAACCCATTCCTACGATCGAGGTTCATCTTGTCGCTGACAGCGTTGCTCGCCGGCGCTTGCAACGGCGGATCGAGCGACAACATCGGCGGGACCGGCGGCGCGATTGCGACGGGCGGCACGACTGCGACGGGCGGCACGACTGCGACGGGCGGCGCGACTGCGACGGGCGGCGTGGCCGGGCGGGGCGTGGGCGGAGCGGCCGGCGCGTCCGGCAAGGCGGGCGCGGGCGGAGGGGCCGCGGGCGCGACCGGCCTCGCGGGCGCCGGCGCGGGCGGCACGACTGCCAGCTGCGCGTTGCCGACCACGTACGATCAGACGGTCCTCTGCGACCAGCCGGTCGCGTATTGGGCGATGAAGGCCACGGCGGCGACCGAGCCCGATCTCGTCGGCAGCAACACCGGCACGTACAGAGGTGCGGCGCCGACCTCGGCCACGCTGCCGAACGGCGAAGGAGCCGCGCACTTCAACGGCGCGACCGGCTACCTGACCATCCCGTCCAGCGCGGTCCTCTCGCTGCCGACGACGCACAACCTGACCTGGGAAGGCTGGATCAACGCCGACACCTTGCAGTTTCCAAACGCCAGCAGCGACGGCTACGTCGATTGGATGGGCAAGTGCGCCTCCCACTCGCCCACCTGCGAGTGGGAGGCGCGCATGTACAGCACGACCACCTCGGAGAGCCGCCCCAACCGGATGTCGGCCTACATCTTCAACGACACGGCCAATCTCGGCTCCGCCGCCGACTGGCAGCCGGTCGGCGGCCTCATCAAGGCGAGCAGCTGGTACTACGTCGTCGGCGAGTACACGACGCTGTCGGCGCCGTCGGATTGCCAAAACACCGGAACCTACCCGGGGTCTATCAACGTCTGGGTCAACGGCGTCGAATGGGATCAGGGGCAGCACGGCCAGACCGGTTGCATGAGCCAGTACAACGTCGTCCCCACGGCCAACGGCAGCCCGCTCAACATCGGCACCATGGCCGAGGACACCTGGTTCCCCGGCGCCGTCGGCAAGGTTGCCATCTACGACAAGCTGCTGACCCAGGCCCAGATCGGCGCGCACTACAAAGCAATGACCGGCGCCAGCCCTACCGGGAGCTGCTCGGACACCTGCAGCTTCTGAGCGCGCCAGCCTGTCGGCCAGCTAGCGAATCGCCGGGTCGGTCAGGCGGGCGACGCGCTCGACGAGCGGGCTGTCGGGATGGGCGGCGACGAACTTCTGCGCCAGCGCGCGTGCCTGGGCGCCCCGGCCGAGATGGTCGAGGGCTTCGATGCGCAGCGCCGTCACCTCGGGGCGGAAGGTGCCCCGCGGATAGTTCGTCTGGTAGCGATTCACCAGAGCAAGGGCGCGGTCGTCGGCGCCCCCGGCCACGGAAGTGCGGGCCGCATCGACGAGGGCGATCTCGGCGCGCAGGTCGCTCGACGTGGTGGCGATCGCGGCATGGTGACGCGCGGACGCGCGGGCCATGCGACGTCCAAGACCTGCGGCAGGCGCAACGTCTGCGGCGATGGTGGCCGGTGCGAGGACCGGGGACGGCGCGATCCCGGCGGCGGGAGGCGGCGCGATTGCCCGGGCCGGCGCCTGGGCGACGATCGCCGCGGGTGGCTTGTCCGCGGCGTGGTGGTTCGCGGTCGACCGGACGCCGACGACGGCGCCGGTGACCGCCAGCGCGATCACCCCGACCGAGATGGCGGGCCAGGCGAACGCGGGCGTGGTGGCTCCCGCGCCGGCGCCCAGGCCGGAAGACTTCGCGGCGGCCGCCGCCGTCGCGTTGGCCGCGGTGACCGCCGCCGCCCCGATCGAGAGCCCCAGCGCCTGCTGCATCTTCCGCGTCAGCTCGACGGACGGCAGCTCGCGCGCGCCGGCCTCCAGCAGCCGGCGTTCGAGATCGGTGGCGCCGACGACGCGAAGCTGGCTGGGGATGCCCGAGTCGGAGCGGTTCACGCGTGTCCTTCGCGGCGCATGGTCAATTCGAGGCGGCTGACCACGACACGAAACTGCTCGCGCGCGCGGCGGAGTCGCGAGGCGACGGTGCCGAGCGGGATCTCCAGCGAGGCGGCGATCTCCGGCGACGACAGCCCCTCCAGCTCGAACATCACGAACACCTCGGCCAGATCGGAATCGACCTTGGAGAGGGCAAGATCGCAGAGCTGCACGGCGGCGCGCGCGTCACTCACGCTCCCCGCGTCGGCCACGCGCTGATCCATGTCGTCCTCGAGCTGCCAGCGGACGGTCTTGCGCCCCAGCGACTGGGCCACGCGCAGCGCGGTGCCGACCAGAAAGGCACGCTCGCTGTCCGGGTTGATGTCGGCGAGACGCTCGGCGGCCACCAGGAAGGTCTGCTGGGTCACGTCGCCCGCGGCGTCCGGGGTGAGCCCGCGGCGCCGCATGGTGCGCCAGACCATCACGTGATGGGCCAGGAACATCCTTTCGAGGCGGGCGCGGTCGGCCTCGGGTCGCGACGGCGGGGCGGCGTGGCTGTTCTCGCCACCCCCAGTTTGAACCTGAACCATCTGAACCAACCGCAATCTCCCCAGCATGACCCGCCCCCATTATGCCCTTGCGGGCGTTGTTCGATCACGGAAAGCGCACACCCAATCCCAGGCTCGCCGCGACGGTGACGGCGTCGGTGCGATGAAAGACCGTGGGTGCGAAGGCGAACGAGTCGCGGACCAATGACGCGCCGCCTCCGACTCGTCCCGTGAGATCGAGCCGCCCCAGCGCCGCCGAGAACAGCAGCGCACCGCCGGCGACCGCGTAAGGGCGGGCCGCCGTGGCGGGGGAGTAGGTCTCGGAGCCGCTGGCGGCGAGCCGGCCGTACATTCCGGTCGCGCAGGCGCGACCCTCGAAGACCGAGACGCGCAGGCGAAGCGCGCAGGCATCCAAGATCAGGGCGTCGAGGGTGAAGGCCGCCCTCCCGCCCGGCTCGACGAGGCCGCTCGAAAGGGCGTGGGTCGCCCAGACGATGACGGCGGGCGACCAGACGGCGTCGCGATCGAGCGCGGCGAGCAGATAGACCGCGACCCCAGGGAGAGTCCCGGGCGCCGGTCCGAAGATCGCCTGCGCGGCGGCGCCGGCGCCGAACCGGACCTGTGTGGCCACGGGCGGCTCGGGCGTCTCCCCGATGACGACGGCGCGCCGGCCGGCCGAGGTCGCGGGCTGCGGCGCCGTTTCAGTCCTGATCGTTGGCTTGGACGCCGCCGATGGCGTTGCCGCCGATGGCGTTGCCGCCGGTGTCGGCGTGCGTCCGTCGGAGGGTTCGACCCGGGCACGCTCGGGCGCGGCCCCGGTCGTGACCGGAGCCGTGCGCGGAGGCGTTGCGGCTGCCGCGGGGGGGACGGGCGTCGCGGTCGCCGGCGCCGGCTTCGACGCCGGATCGAGGGTGAGCGCAATGATGAGGGCGATGGCGTCGGTCGCCTCCGCGCACGTCGGGGCCGAGAGGCGGCGCGACGAGCTGCGGCCGCCGGGCTCGACGATCACCAGCTCGCCGACGGCGCCGCCGCGGGGCGCGCGGGCGATGGCCGCGCGGACGCTCGGGCCGCTCGCCTCGTCGTCGAAGTGGATGCGGCGTGAGCGGGCCGCGACGCGGGCGGCGAGCTCTTCGCGGGTCGTGCAGTCGGGCGGCGCCTGGACCTCCAGCCGCGCCGTCGTGACGGCGAGCTCCTCCTCGGCGCCCGCGACGCGCGTCACCACGAGCAGCAGGGCGCAAAGAAGCGAGTTGACCCGTGCCGAGCGCACCCCGCGAGGATGTTAGCATCGCCGCATGCGGCCCGCGTTTCGGATCGCGCGCATCGGGTTCCTCTCCGGCGCGCTGGCGCTCGCCGGGCAGGCCTGCTCAGGTGGGAAGATCGTGAGACTGGGGTCGAGCTCCCCCGAGCCGTACCACTTCGCCCCGGCGGTGATGGTGACCGAGCTGGCGTCGCCGTCGCGCACCGACAACCCGACGCTGACCGGCGATCTCCTGGAGATCTACTTCACCACCGACCGGGTGAGCGGCAACGGCGACGTCTGGTTCGCGACCCGCACGTCAGCGGACGCGCCGTTCGGGACACCGGCGCCCGTGACGGCCGTGAACGGCGCCTCGTTCGAGACCAGCTCGGCCATCTCCACCGACGGGTTGACGCTCTGGTTCGGGTCGGACCGGGCAGGGGGCGTGGGGGCCAACGACATCTGGGTGTCGCAGCGGGCGTCGCGTGGAGCGCCCTGGTCCACGCCGGTCAACGTCGTGGCGCTCAATTCCCCCTCGGACGACATCCCGCGGCCGCCCGGCGAGCACGCGCTGGTGATGCCGATGGCCTCGACGAAGACGACCGCCAACAACCCCGCGGCGGGCAACTATCAAACCTACCTGGCGACGCGCGCCACGACGGGCGCGCCGTTCGGGGCGCCGGTGACGATCCCCGAGCTCGACTACGCCGATCGCAGCACCGTCGACGGCTTCCTGACCGACGACGGGCTGACGATGTTCTTCTCCTCGGCGCCGCTGGCGGAGGCGGCCGATGCGGCGGCGCCCCCGGTCGACGGCGGCGAGACGATCGACGGCGGCGCGCCCAACTCGGATCTCTTCGTCGCCTGGCGGCTGTCGACCAGCGAACTGTTTTCGGGCACGCAGCCTCTCGACGATCTCAACACTGCCGCCGACGAGCGCGATCCCTGGCTCTCCCCTGATGGAACCACGCTCTACTTCACATCGAACCGCAGCGGCGTGCTCAGCATCTACACCGCGCGCGTGCTGCCGCGCTGAGCGGCGTGCCGCGATTTTCAGCTCCCGGGCGGCGTCCAGCCGCCGAGGACGTTCGACGGCGTGCTCAGCGTCGCCGCTTCGGAGTCGGAGATCTGCATCGAGCCGGCCAGCCGCTTGCTGACGTCGACCGCGGTCCCAGAGGTGGTGACGCTCTTGTACTCCCAGAACCGGAGCGTGGAGGTGGCGGTCCCGCCGGTGAGGGTCCAGCCGACCGGGGCGATGTTGTTCGTCATCTGGCAGTTGACGTAGGCGACCATGCTGCCCGGGTAGGCCGAGGCGTCGATGCGGGCGAGCGCGATGCCGGTCGACGCCGAGTCCGAGGTGAGCTTGCAGTTGACGAAGACGTAGCCGTAGCCCCCCGCCGCGTTGCGGGACTGCACGATGACGCCGCCCGAGCGGTTGATGGTGCGGATCTCGCAGCTGTCGAAGTAGGCGGCGCCGCTGCTCCAGATGTAGTCGACGTTCCCTTCGATGAGGTCGTTCTTGGCGTAGATGGTTCCGTCCCAGAGCAACGTGTCCTGGTAGCTGATGATCGTCGAGTTGGTGACGACGCACTTGCTGCAGCTCTCGAGCCGCAGGGCCTCGGCCTGCGATCCCCCCTGGGGCGTCTGGTTGTAGATGGTCAGGTTATTGATGGTGAGTCCGTTGGTGCTGTCGCCGCCGATGAGGGCGCGCCCCTTGGTGCTGGGATTCAGGTTGTTGTTGTTCGTCCCCTCGATGATGGTGCCGGTCTCGCTGGCGCCCTGGATGGTGACGTTGCTCTTCGACTTGAAGTAGACGATCTCGTGGTAGGTGCCGTTCGCCATCGAGACAGTGGTCGCCGTGGTGTTGCTCGCGGGGATGAAGTCGAGCGCCCCCTGCAGCGAGCAAAACGGCGCCGAACCGTCGAGTGCCACGCCGATTGCCGTCTTGTTGGTGGGCGCGGCGGCGGTGGTGGTGAACCGCCAGGCGGTCGTGCCGGTGACGACGAACGCGGCGCCGGACGAGCTCTTGATCGCCCCGGAGGCGACGTTGACGTAGTAGGTCTGGTTGTAGGTGAGCGGCTTGGACGGCAGATAGACGACGACGGTGTCGCCGTCGACGTAGACGGGCCGCTGGTAGCTGAACGTCATCCCGCCGTTGGTCGTGCTGAAGGTGCTCGCGCCGACGTCGACGGAGGCGACGGCCGTCCCACCTGAGTTGAAGACCTGGATGAGGCCGGAGGTGCCGATGGTCGGCGCCCCGCCCGCAAAGGTGATGCGGAGCTGCGGATCGGGGCAGACGTTGGTGCCGTTCTCGGGCGGATAGACCGAGCTCGCGTTGCCGGGCGCGTTCCCCGTGCCGCTGGTGCCGCCGGTCCCCGTCGCGCCGCCGGTGCCGGTGCTGCCGCCGGTGGCGGTCGTTCCGCCGGTCCCGGTGGTTCCCCCAGTTCCGGTTGCGCCGCCGGTGCCGGTCGCGCCGCCTTTTCCGCCGGTTCCCGTGCTGCCGCCGGTGCCGGTGTTCCCGCCGGTCCCGGTGGTTCCCCCGGTTCCGGTTGCGCCGCCAGTGCCGGTCGCGCCACCCTTTCCGCCGGTGCCGGTCGCTCCACCGGTCCCAGTCGTTCCGCCGGCGCCGGTGGCGCCGCCCGTTCCGGTGGTTCCTCCGGTGCCGGTGCTGCCGCCGGTGCCGGTCGCGCCGCCGGTGCCGGTCGCGCCGCCGGTGGCGATGGTGCCGCCAGAGCCGGTGCTGCCGCCGCTGCCGGTGACGCCGCCGGCGCCCGTCGTTCCGCCGCTGCCACCGCTGCCACCGCTGCCACCGCTGCCCGTCGCTCCACCGGTGCCGGAGCCACCGGTCGCGCCGCTGCCGCCGCTGGCCGAGCCGCCGCTGCCCGAGGTGTCGTCGGTCGGGTTGTCGCTGGTGGCGCAGGCTGAAAGCGCGAGCGCGGCGATGGCCATGAACGTGAGTCGGAGGCTCTTCATTGTGGACCTGCTCCTGCCTCGACAGCGGCTTCTATGCCGGACGTGGCGTCTGGGGTGTACGCGTAGGTCGGTGAGAATCCCGTTCCGTTGGCGATCGTCGTGCCGCTGGTGTTGGTGAAGACGTTGTTCTTGGCCAGCATGTCGCCGTCGGAGTCGGGCTGCAGCGGCGCTTTCACGCCGTCGTAGACGTTGCTCTCGACGAGCAGGTGCGTGCCGTCGCCGGCGTTGGTGCAGTAGCTGTCGCCCGTCGCCGTGAACAAGTTGTTGAAGAGGTGGATCTTCCCGGCGCGCGTGCGCGGCATCCGCTGGTTGACGTTGTCGGCCCACCAGTCGTGGTGCCAGGTGACGTTCAGGTGGCCGACGTCGACGGAGAGTCCGTCGGCGGCACCGATGAGGTTCGAGAACCGGTGCCCTTCGGCGCCGGTCGAATCGTTGCCGCTGTTGTCGGCGCGCGAGGTGTAGTGGAACTTCGTCCAGGACACGGTCACGAAGTCCGACCCGTTCGTGATGTCCAGGTTTCCGTCGGTGCCGTCGGAGATGTCGCAGTGGTCGAACCAGAGGTGGTGGGAGGCGCCGTCGACCGTCACCGCGTCGTTGCCCGAAGAGCAGCCGACGGACGAGTCGTAGTCGGGATCGAGCGCGCAGTTGCCGACGCCGTAGCCGACGATCTTGAGGTTGCGAACGATGACGTTCGACGATCCGCCGAGCCCGAGATGGCCGTGGATCTCCGCGCCGCAGAGCCCGACGATCGTCTTGTTCGAGCCGACCTTGATCTTTCCGGCGGAGAGCACGCCCTTGACGTAGATGACCGCGGCGTTCGTCCCGGCGGCCGCCGAGGCGAGGGCCGATTCCGTCGTCACCATCTGTGGCGTGGCAGTGCCGCCGCCGGTCGTGGTGGTGACACCCATTCCCGAGACGGAGGCCCACCCGAGGAGCGCGCTCGCGGCTGGTGGCGTCGTGCAGCTCGAGGTCGCACCGCCCGCGCCCTTGTTCCCGGCGGCGCCGGTGCTCCCAGCGGCGCCGGGGCCCGCCGCGCCGCCCGTGCCGACTGAGCCGCCCTTGGCGCCCGCCGTGCCTCCCGTGCCCGCGCCAGCAGCGCCAGCGCGGCCGCCCGCACCGGTGCCCGCCGCTCCGCCGGTGCTCGTGTTGCCGCCGCTCCCCCCCGAGGCCGCACCACCCGCACCGGTGTCGCCCCCCGCACCGGTGTTGCCCCCCGCGCTGGTGTTGCCGCCTGAGCCGGTGTTGCCCCCCGCGCCGCCGGTGCCCGTGCCGGTCCCTACATTTCCTGCGGCTCCGCCGGTGCCGCCGCCCGCGTCGACGTCGTCGACCGCCGACGACTGGCAGGCGCAGGCGAGCAAGCAGGCGAGCAAGCTCGCGCGGAACGACTGACGCATTTGGCTAGACATCCAGCTCGGCGCGACGACCGTGTCGCACCCTCTATGTCGGTTCGGCTGCGCGTCGATCACGAAATCGGGCGCCCCAGCCCAGCCGGCTAGAACAACGGAACGAGCGCGTTGTACCAGTTGGTCGCGATCTTGATCGAGCCGCTGTCGTTCGAGTGGACGCCGTCCTTGGTGTCGGTCGCGTCGTCGAACCCGGTGTACTGATCGACGACCGTGATCGGTGACGCCGCGGTCGCGTTGCTGCTGGCCCAGGCCGGGATCATGGCGTTCAACGTCGTCACGCCGGTCGCGCAGCTGGTGCATCCGGAGGGATCGAGCGGCGTAATCTGCGCGACCATCAGGCGGACGTTCGGGTTGGCGGCCCGAAGGCTGGCGAGGACCGCGCTGTAGGCCATCAGGATCTTCGAGGCGGCGATGTTGTTCCAGACGTCGTTGGTGCCGAAGTGCATGAGCGCGATGTCGGCCGGGTGCCCGTTGAACCAGGTCGCCAGATCGCGCGCGTCGGAGACATACGGATCGGTCGAGTCGGCGCCGCCCGGCCGCACGCCGGTCCCTGCGGCCTTGAGCAGGTCCGTGATGATGTAGCCGGCGTGCCCTTCGTTGTCCTGATCGTAGCCGGTGAAGCTGCAGCCGGGATCGCCGTGGCGGGTCCCGATGAAATCGAAGGTGGTGTTGCCGTTCTGGGTCAGCATCTGCCAGAGGTGCGAGCGGTAACAGATCGACGCCGTCGTCGAGTCGCCGAGCGGCATGATGCGCAGGGTGGTCGCCGCATGCCCGCCGGCGCCGCCTTGCGCGCCACCGCTCCCGGTCGCGCCGCCGTGGCCGCCGGCCTGTCCGCCGGCGCCGGTCGTGCCGCCGGCCGCCAGGCTTCCGCCGTGGCCGCCGTTGCCGACTGCGCCGCCGCTGCCGGCAGCGCCGATCGCACCGCCGCTGCCGTGCCCTGCCGCGCCTGCGGAACCCGACGCGCCGCCATGCCCGCCGGTTGATCCGCCGCTGCCCGAGACACCGCCGGCGCCATTGCCACCGGCGCCATTGCCACCTGAGCTCGACGCGCCGCCGCTGCCACCGGCGCCACCCCTGTCGTTCGAGGTCGGGCTATTTCCGCAGCCCGCGACGACGAGCGCGAACGCCAACGAGGTCGCGGCGATCCATCCAATCGGAGGGCGATTGCGCATCGTCGGCACTGTAACTCCGTCCGGCGGGACGGGGCCACCCGCAGGTCGCAGGTAACCTCAGCCGTCGGTGCCTCGCGCCGTTGATTCAGCGACGGGCGCGCCGGCGCCGGCCGACGACGAGCGCGAGCCCGAACAAGCTGATCGTCGCTCCAAGCGTGCCCGGCGATCCGGATGCCGTCTCGCAGCTGCAACCCGACGACGCGCTGGTCTCGCCGCTGCTTCCGCCGGAGCCGGAGCTGCCGCCGTTGCCGACGGCGCTTCCGCCGCTGCCGGTCGCGCCGCCGTTGCCCGTCGCTCCGCCGCTCCCCATCGTGCTGCCGCCGGTTCCCGTGGCGCCGCCGGTGGCTGTTGCGCCGCCACTGCCGGTGCTGCCGCCGGTCCCGATCGCGCTGCCGCCCGTACCGGTGCTGCCGCCAGACGCGCTGCCGCCTGCGCCGGTGGTGCCGCCGCTGCCGGTCGTGCTGCCGCCGGTCCCGGTCGTTCCACCGTGGCCGCCAGTCCCGGAGCTGCCGGCGGTGCCGGTCGTGCCACCGGTGCCGGTCGTGCCGCCCGTACCCGTTCCACTGCCGCCGACGCCGACGGTGAACAGGAACGCATTCTTGGACTGCACGCCGGCCGACGAGACGTAGAGGCTGTACGTCCCGCTCGGGAGATTGGCGGGCGTGGTGAACTGGCAGGTCTGCGGCGCGGTCCCTACCTCGGGCGCCATCGTGCTGAAGTTGGACGATTTGCAGAAGTAGACGTTCCCCGACGTGTCCTTGAGCCAGACGATCGGGTAGTTCTCCGCCATCGTCATGTCGTCGCCCTCGTCGCCGCCGTTGATGAGACCGGAGAGCTGCGTGCCGGTCAGCGTGTAGTTGCTGGCGCTGCTGTCGTACGTGACGGAGGTGACCGCCGGACGCCAGGCGTCCTGGGGCGAGGCGTCGGGGGTGTAGAGCCAGTCGATGCTTCCGCCGGTGGTCATGAGCTGGCCGTTCGGAAGGTTGAGGTAGCTGACCGGGTACCCGCCCCCCGGATCGTTCGGCGGCGAGATCGTCGCGATCGTGTTGGTCGTCGGGTCGAACTCCTGCAAGGTGTCGATCGCCTGGCCGAACGCGTGGGTGGCGACCATGACCTTGCCGTTCGTCTCGGTGACCGTGTACTCGTCCTCGCACTCGTTGCCGGGCGTGCCGTCGAGCGGGCCCATCTTGAACGGCATGTCCGGCCCCAGCGTCCAGCTGCCGGGCGAAGATGCGGTGGCGCCCGGCGTGTAGATCGCCGTCGTCCCGAGGCCGTAGGCGAGCACGCGTCCGTCGAACATCAGCGAGATGCCGGCGGCGTCGCCGAACTGGTAAGTGCCGGGATAACCCGAGGCGGCCGTCAGCGTGACCGACAGGCCCGCCGGCAGCGCGCCGGTCTTGATCCACTTGTTGGCGGTCGGGTCGTAGATCGACGTCGTCGTCGGCGCCACCGCCAGCACGCCGCCGTTCTGCAACGTCGCCCAGGCGTTCTCGTCGCCGTTGGGGTTGGTGTTGGCGGCGCCGGTCGACCAGGTGTTGGTGGTCGGATCGAAGATCTGCGTCTGGTTGCCGGTGCGGGTGCTGTCGAGGATGCGGCCGTCCGGCAGCGTGGCGCTCCCCGTGTCGCCGATGTCGTAGGGGGCGTCGGGCTCGATCGTCCAGGTGTTGGCGACCGGATCGTAGATTTCGGTGTTCTTGAAGAGGGCTGAGCCACCCGCCGGGTTGGTACAGTTCGAAGCGCAGGCCGCGACGCCGTCGTGCGCCGGCCAGACGTAGAGGAACTCGCCGCCCGCCTCGAAGAAGCGTCCGTCCTTGAGGACGTGCTCCTGCGCGCCGCCGCGCGAGAAGTTGCTGGCGGCCACGGTGGTCCAGGTCCCGTTGGCGTAGCTGCCGGTCTTGTCGGGCGTCAGGATCACCCAATGGTTGAGCGCATTTCCGTGCGAGAGCACCCGCCCGTCCGTCAACAACCAGAGCCCGAACGCAGCGCCGCCGTTGGTCGCGCTCGACGGCGCCTTCTGCCAGGTCCCCGCCGCCTCGAGGCGCGGCGCGACGACAGCGAGCGCGAGAAACAGAACGGACGAGATCGAGAACCGCGTCACTGGGGGGTTCATGTGGGGCTCCTCAGCGGGAAGTGACGCCCAACGATCCGCACAGCTCAACTAACAGGCCGACCTTGTTCGTGACTCCGCTCACATGGTAGCTGGCGATCGGGCGGGGGGATTCACCAATGCGACGCCTGGCGACCCTTTCTGAAACGGCGGCGACACTCCCGATCCGTGGCACCGCCGACGGGTCGTCCCGCTTGGGTTCCCATTTCGTCGCGGCGCGTTCTTGGTGTTTGTCGATTTCGTGATCTGATGATGGCGTCATCGGCATTGATGCCGGCGCGAAGCGTGTAGTCGCCTTGCCCATGCGGAGGTCCCCGATGTCCAGTTCGTCCCGTCCCCCCCGGCACGCGTGCGCCCTTGCCTCGATTGGCCTTACGCTCCTGTTGACAGCCGGGTGCGCCCAGGAAGCGGCGACCGACACCGGGACCGGCGGCAGCGGACAGACGGGAAGTGGCGGCGCGACCGGCAGCGGCGGCAGCGCGGCGACGGGTGGCAGCACAGGCGCTGGCGGCTCTTCGGCGACCGGTGGCGCGACCGGGGCCGGCGGCACCACAGGTTCGGGCGGCTCGACGACGGGCACCGGCGGCAGCGGACAGACGACCGGCAGCGGCGGCGCGACCGGCTCTGGCGGCGCGACCGGCAAAGGTGGCGCGACGGGGTCTGGCGGTACCACCGGGACCGGCGGAACAACCGGTTCAGGTGGAACGACCGGAGCTGGCGGGACGACGGGGACCGGCGGCACGACGGGCAAGGGTGGGACGACGGGGACTGGCGGCACGACCGGCACCGGCGGCACGACCGGCACCGGCGGGACGACCGGCACGGGCGGGACGACCGGCACGGGCGGGACGACCGGCACGGGCGGGACGACCGGCACGGGCGGCGCGACCGGCACCGGCGGAACGACGACCACCGGCGCTTGCGGCGCGGGCGACACCAATCTGCCGGCGCAACCGACGTTGCCGTCGACGGTCTGCACGACGCTGTCGGCGACCCAGACCGTCGCCGCGAATGGCGTCGCCAGCGAATCGAACGCCAACACCTCGACCATCCAGTCGGCGCTGAGCGGCTGCGGCTCGGGCAAGGCCGTCAAGCTGGTGACGAGCGGCTCGAACAACGCCTTCATCACGGGGCCGATCACCGTCCCCGCCGGCGTCACGCTGTGGGTCGACACCGGCGTCACGCTGTTCGGGACGCGCGATCCCAACGTCTACAACGGGGCCGGCGCGCTCATCACCGTAAAGGGGGCGAGCTCCGGCATCGTCGGGGGCGGCGTCATCGACGGCCAGGGGGGCGAGCCAAACGTCGGCAGCTCGTCGTCGTTCTGGGACGCCAACGGCAACAGCGGCTCGAGCCCCGCGCTCATCCAGGTCAGCGGCGCCAGCAACTTCACGATGTACCAGATCACGCTCCACAACGCGCCGATGTTCCACGTCAAGATGGGCGCCAACGGGTTCGTCGTCTGGGGCGTCACTATCAAGACGCCGTCCAAGGCGACCAACAGCGCCGGCACGGCGCTCAGCTACACGAGCGCGCACAACACCGACGGCATCGATCCGGGCGAGGCGGCCAGCAATGGCTACATCGTCTGCAGCATGATCAGCGACGGCGACGACCACATCGCGATCAAGGGGTCGAGCTCGACGGGTGTTACCAACCTGACCATCGCGCACGACCACCTCGAGGCCGGCCACGGTATATCGATCGGCAGCGAGTTCACGGGCGGCGTCTCGGGGATCAAGGTCTACGACATCTCGATCGACCAGATTGGGACCGGCACCGGCGGCGGGAGCTCGAACGGGATCCGGATCAAGTCCGATTCTAGCCGCGGCGGTCTGGTGAACAACGTCAGCTACAGTGACGTCTGCATGCGCGGCGTCGCGAACCCGATCTTCCTGACGCCGACCTACTCGTCCTCCACCGGCAGCGACATTCCGCATTACACGAACATCACGTTCTCGAACATTCACGTCTTGACGGGCGGGAACTCGCCGACGGTCACCCTCGACGGGTACAGCTCCTCGTACATCAACAGCGTCACGCTCGACAACGTCATCTTCGACCCGACGCCTAAGCTGACGGCCTCGTACACCAATGTGACGCTGGGACCGGGCAACGTCAGCTTCACGCCGTCGGGAACCGGCGTGACCGTCACCAACAAGATCTCCGGCTCGTCGACGCCCAACCCCTGCACCAACAAGTGGGTCACATTCTAGTCATGCGGCGCGGGCTCGGCCTCGTCGCAGCGGGCGCTTTCGCGACGTTGCTCGTCGGCTGCAGCAACGGCGGCTCGAGCAGCGCTGACGCCGCGACCGGAGCTCCGGGCTCGGGCGGAGACAACGCCGGCACGGGCGGCTCGGCGAGCGGAGGGGCGACCGGCAGCGGCGGGACCAGCGCGGCGGGCGGCGTTTCCGGGACAGGCGGCACGACGGGCTCGGGCGGAACGACGGGAACGGGCGGAACGACGGGCAGCGGTGGCACGACCGGGAGCGGCGGGGCGACGGGAACGGGGGGCACGACGGGGACCGGCGGGACGGGGACGACCGGCGCTTGCGGCGCGGGCGACACCAACCTACCGGCGCAACCGACGCTGCCGTCGACGGTCTGCACGACGCTGCAGGCGACCCAGAACGTCGCCACGAATGGTGTCCCCAGCGAATCGGGCGCCAACACCTCGACGATCCAGTCGGCGCTTACGGGCTGCGGCTCGGGCAAGGCCGTCAAGCTGGTGACCAGCGGTTCGAACAACGCCTTCATCACGGGGCCGATTACCGTCCCCGCCGGCGTCACGCTGTGGGTCGACACCGGCGTCACGCTGTTCGGCACGCGCGACCCCAACGTCTACAACGGGGCCGGCGCGCTCATCACCGTAAAGGGGGCGAGCTCCGGGATCGTCGGGGGCGGCATCATCGACGGCCAGGGGGGCGAGCCGAACGTCGGCAGCTCGTTGTCGTTCTGGGACGCCAACGGCAACAGCGGCTCGAGCCCCGCGCTGATCCAGGTCAGCGGGGCGACCAACTTCACCCTGTATCAGATCACGCTGCACAACGCGCCGATGTTCCACGTCAAGCTGTCGGCGAACGGGTTCGTAGCGTGGGGCGTGACGATCAAGACGCCGTCGAAGTCGACCAACAGCGCCGGGACGGCGCTCAGCTACACGAGCGCGCACAACACCGACGGGATCGATCCCGGCGAGTCAGCCAGCAACGGTTACATCGTCTGCAGCGAGATCAGCGACGGCGACGATCACATCGCCATCAAAGGGTCGAGCTCGACGGGCGTCACCAACCTGACCATCGCCCACAACCACCTCGAGGCCGGCCACGGTATATCGATCGGCAGCGAGTTCACGGGCGGCGTCTCGGGGATCAAGGTCTACGACATCTCGATCGACCAGATTGGGACCGGCACCGGCGGTGGGAGCTCGAACGGGCTCCGGATCAAATCCGATTCGAGCCGTGGCGGTCTAGTGAACAACGTCAGCTACAGCGACATCTGCATGCGCGGCGTCGCGAACCCGATCTTCCTGACGCCGACCTACTCGACCGCCACCGGCAGCGACATCCCGCACTACACGAACATCACGTTTTCGAACATTCACGTCCTGACGGGCGGGAACTCGCCGACGGTCACCCTCGACGGATACAGCTCCTCGTACATCAACAGCGTCACGCTCGACAACGTCATCTTCGACCCGACGCCGAAATTGGCAGCCTCGTACACCGACGTGACGTTGGGGCCGGGCAACGTGAGCTTCACGCCGTCGGGAACGGGCGTGACCGTCACCAACAAGATCTCCGGCTCGTCGACGCCCAACCCCTGCACCAACAAGTGGGTGACCTTCTAGCCGCACGGCGCGGTTGCGAGGTTGATGGCTGGCAAGGGCAAGGGGGCTGAGCCGACCGCCTCAATTCCCGGCGGGCGAGAAGGTGAACGGATAGGAGACCATCGCCAGGCCGCCGCGTTCGGGTTCGGGAAACTCCCAGCGCTTGACGGCGTTGACGACGCAGTTGTCGACCGCGGCGACGCCGAGCGACGAGCTTTGAAGGACTGACGTCAACACCCGTCCGGTTGGCGCGATCGCGAACTGGATGACCACGCGTCCGGAGAGCGACGGCCGGGTGACCAGGGCCTGCTCGTAGCAGTACTTCACCTCGTTCAGGTGGCGGCGGACGGTGCGGCGGATGATCTCTTTGTCGAGAGTTCCGCTGACGTGCACGATTCCGATCCTGGGATCCGGCACGATGGTGTGGTGCGTGCCGAGCCCGCCGATGGTGGGGCCGAGGCCGTAGCGGGTACCGCCGTGGCCGCCGAACCGACCGGTCGTGCCGAGCGGACCGCCGCCCCCCACCGTCCCCTCGTGCTCGCCGCCGGCGCCGGCGCCCGTTCCGACCAGGCCGAAACTACCGACACCGTACCCCGGGCCGGCATTCGACGCGATCAGGTTGCCGACGACGTTCTCGGGGTCGGCGCCCATGGCCGGTCCGTCGTCGAACACCGCCTGCAGCGCGCCGCCGCGCGGCCCGTCGAGCACGGCCAGCAATGTGTTGGCGCGGACCCGGGCAGCCGCCGCTCGTGCGTCTTCCGGTCGGGCCTTGCCCTCCATCGCCAGGCGTCCGGGTTGGCGCGCCTTGCGGTCCCCCGCCTGTCCGGACGGCTTCGGGGCGGCGGGCGCACCGATGCCGCCGCTTTTCTGGAGATCGCGCGCGCGGTCGACCGCGGGGGCGTTCACCTCGAGCGGGATGACGAGCGCGGCGAGCATCCGGTTCGTTCGATCGATCGTGTCGAGCGACAGCGCGCGCGGATCGGCGGGGATCAAGTGCGCCATCAGCATCAGGAGGCCGATCGCCAGCGCGACGAGGAGCGGGATCTTGAGACCGGAGCGCCAGCGCGGCGGCAGCCAGGGGCGGGGGAGCGCGGCGACCGGCTCGGCCGGGTAGATGTCGAACGTCACCTCACCGCAGGGGACGTGCAGGCAGCTGCCCGGGGGAAGCGCCAGCGGCGCCACGGCGCGTCCCGCGTCGGGGTTGAGCGGCAGTGCCTGCCGCTCGGTCCGCAGCACGGCGCGCATGGCCTGGGTCAGGTGCAGCACGAACCCACCGGGCGCCGGTTCGAGAAGCAGGTGTCGGCGCGGCTCCACGGGATCGGTCCCTTCCGGGAGCCAGGCCGGGTTCACCGGTGCGTCCGTTCCGCGCGCGTTGCCGATCTCGAAAGTTCGCGCATCGTCGGCGCGGAGGAGGCGGCTCGCCAGCGTGATGTCGCGGAAGCGTGCCTCGATCAGAAGCGCGGGCGCCGCGAGGCGCAGCGGCGCCGATGCGAGCGGCGCCCCCGGGGGAGCGTCGGCGTCGGGCGGCGGATCCGCGCCGGCGAACGAGACGGGTGGATACGAATGAGACGGCGGGAACGAACGGCGAAGATCGAACGGCTGCATGGCGTCCTCCTGGATCGAAGGACACGCCGTGCGCGTCGCAGTTCCGTAGGAACTTTTCGCGCGGGTCGTTGTCGCGGGCGCGCGCGGCTACTGAAAGTCTTGCACGGCGGTGATCTGGCCGCTCACCGTGGCCAGTCCGCAGGCGACCATCGAGTAGCTCGTGTTGGTCATGTTGATGAAGTGCCCGTGCGTCTCGTAGCAGGTTCCGGTGCAGGGTCCAGCTGGCGGCGGTCCCTCGTCGAACATCTGCTGCAGACATCCGCTCACGACCTGGGTCTCGGATGGCCAGGCGGGGCACTCGTCCTGCGCAAAGCCCTCGGGCGTGCAGATCCCGGCGATGAAGCCGGCGTGCGCGCCGTTGGCCGGATCGTAGGCGGCGTCTTGGTTGGCGCAGTCCTCGCCAGCGTTCCAGCGGGCGAGCGGCGGCAGGCAGACGCAGGCGCGAAACTGATTCACGCGGGCGACGCAGTCCGCGTTGTAGTCACCCGTGTCGGGCGCCGTCGGCGTGCAGCTGTAGTCGGGCGTGCAGCCGCCCGTGCCCGACGATCCGGACGATCCACCTTGGCCGCCGGTGCCGCTCGCCGATCCCGGTCCGCTCGAGGTGCCGCAGGCGAGGCCAAACACCGCGAATGCGACCAGACCCGCCAACAGTCGATCCTTCACCAATCAAGAATAACACGATCGCGAATCAGGTAACTTTCGGCTGCGTGAGGGGGCAGCGTATCTCGGCGCTCGGCGACGCCTCACCAGGGCTATGGTGAACCCCGGCCGGGTCGCAGTCGTAGCTCGGTTAGAACGTTCCGAGGTCGGTCGTCGTCCAGCTTCCGGGGCTGCCGTAGATGTCGAGGATGTGGCCGGCGTTGCTCAACGTCACGACGTGAACCGTTTCGTCCCCCATCATTGTGCAGTCAGGCGCCGAGGCGCCCTGCGTACCAATCCGCTCCCAGGGAGAGAATCCAATGCTACCCCAATCCGGCGTCCACGTGTCCCAGACCTGTCCGCTCGCCACAGCCACGACGTGAACCACGGAATCGGCCATTAGACCATCGTCGCCGCAGATGCTGGGGCTGAAGCTAAAGCTGGTGCCATTCGGGGCCTGAAGCCCCTCCAGTGCCCAGAACGGGGGCTCCGACGTGGGAAAATATTTCCCGTAGGTTGCCAGTAGTCCACCGCTGTCGAACGCGGCTAGGATTTGCAAACCGGTCGGGGGGACGTCGGTCAGGTCGAGGGCACTGCTTAAGCTGTTCACAAGGTCGGTGATGGGCGTTATCTCGGTGTAAACGCCGTTGGTCACGTCATCTACGATCGGCCCATTGGCGCCTAACATGTAAAGGTCGCCACGGAACGCGATCGCTGCACCTGGTGTAGTGAACGTTTGAGACGGAAATTCGCGGGTAAATGCGTTGAAGGTGGTGCCAGATCCGGTTGCATGCATGAACGCACCGAGCGGATTCGCCCCCGTCGCCACCAGGTGAATCGCG
>DATAVR010000134.1:0-11120 GCA_036267635.1 Polyangia bacterium
GAGGCGGCGCTACCGCTCGGCGGGCGGCCGGGCAACGAGCAACGCCCGGATCTCCCGGAGCTTCGCCAGCAACGGCGCAGCGTTGTCGCGCCCCATGCGCAGCAGGATCTTCTGGCCGGCCGAGCTGGCCTCGAGCGCGGAATCTGCGTAGACGTAGAGCCCTCCCCCGCTGGCCCCGCCGTCGGCCGCGAACCGCTTGACCGCGATCGGCGCCGCGGGCGTCGGGGTGGCGAGCAGGTTGTCGATCACTTCGACGACCCGATCGTTGAAGTACTTCCCGGGAAACCCGGCATCTTCGTACGCCTGCTGCAGCAGCGGATAGGCGTGGAGGTAGAGCGCGACCGCACGCCGCGCGTCGATCCCGTCGACGAAGCGCACGAAGGGGACGTAGCGGTCTCCGTTGCGGGCCCCGATGGTCGTCTCGCCGCCGCGCGCCTCGGTCTCGAACCGCCCCTCCGTCGTCTTCACCGGCCACCGCGACGCGGAGGCGTCATCGGTGGCGAGGTTGTTCACGGTGACGACGAACCGACGGGCGACACCGTCCAGCTGAAGAAACGTCCGGACCTTCTTGTGCCCCAGCAGATCGACGAGCGCGTTCTCGAGGTAGGAATCGGACCGGTCGAGCGACGGCAGCCCGCTCGACGCCGCCGCCGGTAGCGGATGCCGGATCGCCGGGGCGGGCGGCGGCGGCGCGGCCGCGGCTGGAGGCGCAGCCGGGGCGATGGCGGGCATCGGTGTCGCCGGCACTTCCGCGGCGGACCGTTGATGCCGCCACCAGAGGAGCCCCCCGGCCACGGCGAGCAGGAGGACGAACGCGAGTCCATAGGCGCGGTTCACAGTCTAGGGTCTGCGCGACGGCAGGCCGCCGGTCAATCGGGCAATCCCCGACCCCGTCGACCGCGTTCAGTGCTGGGGTGGAAGCGCCGCTGCGCCCGCTGCTTGCTCGCGCGCGCGAACCTTGGCGACACCCTGGCTGCTCCCGCCGTCGCCCTGGGCGGGGGCCTGGCGGTATTTCACCACGATGCCTTCCCTGGAGCTGAAGGGGAACAGCACGATGACCGCGTCGCCCCCGAGCGCGCAGGCCTGCACGTGGAGGGCCGCCTGGTAGTCGGCATAGTCAGAGCGCCCAAATGACGTTATCAAGGACACCGCCGCGAGCTCTTGGTACGGGCGATCGGGGGCCGTCCAGAAGAAGTCGAGATGGCAATCGGGTGGCTTGGCCACGGCGGTCAAGCCAGAAGCCGCCGGGATGACGGCGTTGACGGTGACGCCGCAGCCGAGATTGGCCGCGGCGGGCAAGGCGGCGGCCAGAAGCAGCCACCGCGTATTTCTGAAGATTTTCATGAAGTGCCCCCCCTCTGCGCGTGAGGGACCGACCCGTGCGGGCCTTTGAAGGTTAGGACTTTCCAGAGATCGACTGGGTGCCGCCCGGCCTGGCGTTGTCACAGCTCGCGAACGGCAGCGCGCTGGCGAACATCCTTCGTGGAAGACGGCGTCGATTGCGCGACCGACGACAACGGCCGGGACGTTCCACATCGCTCGCCGTCACGCCGTTAGCAATCCCAGGACGAGATTCCACGCTGGGTCTTCAAACGTCACAATGAAGCGGCGCTCCCCGGCTTACGCTTTCCGCATCCCGCGCCCACGTTGTTTTGAGCTGACGTCGGAGGCGGTGGATGCGATGGCTGGCGGTCGGATCGTGGGTCGTGGCCGTTACGTTCTGGGGCTGCGGGGCGAACCTGACGGCACCCGTGGATGCAGCCGGCAGACGCGGGGTTGGCGGATCCGGCGGGCACGCCGGCACGCCGCGGGAGACCGAGGACGCGGCCGGGGACACCTCTGCGAGGGACGCTGGCCCCGGTGCAACCGGCGGCAGCAGCGGCAGCGGTGGCAGCGGTGGCAGCGGTGGCAGCGGTGAAACGACAGGACAAGGCAATGCGGGCCGCGCTGGGTCGGGTGGCGGCGTCCCCAGCGGCGACCAGGCCGCGGACGGGGGCGCCATCTGCCCGGCCGCCGCTGCGCCTGACGACGCCGGCGCGAGTAACTCCAGCGCGAGCGATTTCAGCGCGGTCGACGCGGCCGCCCATGACTCGGTGAGCGCGCGGCCGCCGGCTGCCTGGGGCGACCCGACGCCCGTTCCGTTCTCTTGCACGCCTCTGCCCGGCACCTTCTTCTTCCCACGGCCCGGCGCGGAAGCTCCGGGGATCTACGCACGGTGTGCGAGCTTCTCGAGCAGCGGGACGACCGCCCTGGCCGTCAGCCCCGATGGAAACCGGGTCGCGCTCATCGAAGCCGACGGTATCGCCCGAATCATCGACGTGGCCTCGCACATGGTGGTCGGGGTCCTGGCGCCGCCCCGCGAGAGCATCAACACGGCGGCGTTCTCGCCCGACGGCACCACGATCCTGACGTTCGCGAAAGGCGAGCTGGTGGCCACCGCCTGGCGTGCCGACACGTTTGCGCCGATCTGGAGCACGACATTGCCGGGGCAAACCTATTACACGGAGACTGGAGCAACGGCGTTCTCCCCCGACGGCACCACCGTGCTGGTCTCGCCCGGCAGCGATCTCTTCCTGCTCGACGCCGCGACCGGAGCGATCCGCGCGACTCGCAGCTCCGGGGGGGACGTGGTGCTCGCGGCGGGGTACGGCCTCGGTGGGCAGCGGATCGCAATGGAAGAGTCGCCGTTGACGGGCGCCGGCACCACCTGCGGGGTTCACCCCACCGGTGGAAGGGTCGCCATTTTGGACCCGGCGAGCCTGACGCCGATCGAGGCGCCCATAGCCTTGACGGCCCCTGGCCAGATGCCGTTCTTCGAGCCCGGCCAAACGCTGATTGCGGCCGACGCCGACCTGATGCTGGTCGGTCTCGGCGTCGACTCGGTGCCGGAGGCGTTTCGGATCAGCGACGGCGGGGTATTGCCGGCGCCCGGTCTCACCGGCGTCCCGCTGCTGGTGACGCCCGACGGGACGGCCGCCCTGGTGGCGAGCAACGGCACGCTCCAGCTTCAGCGGGTGGCCGACGGCTCCCTGCTGACCAGCGTCGCCGCCGCGCCGACGACGGTGGCGATCTCGGCCGACGGCTCGACCATCGCGGCCGGCGCGGCCGGGCTAGACCTGCTCTCCGTCTGGAGGCCGTCGATGGGCTTGTTCGCCCAGACCTGCTTCGCCGATCCGCAAGAAAGCGGGACGCCCAAGCTGACGGCCGACGGCCAGACCGTCGCGGTGACCGCAGGGACCCAGGTTCGGATGCAGCGCCGCACGGACGGGGCGCTGCTCTCGACGATCGGCCTCGGATCTGATTACCAAGTCGAGTCGATGCAGCTGTCGCCCGACGGAGCACATGCGATCGTCAGGTTCTACGACCAGAACGCGCTCAGCGACGAGCCATCTTTCCCGATGGGGGTCTTCCAGACATCCGACGGCAAATTCCTGATCGACCTCCTCGAGGAAGCGCCGGCGGGTTCTTCGTGGGGAACGTTCGCCTTTCAGCCGGACGGACAGACGATGCTCGGGTTTCTGATGCCGAACGGGATCGACGCCGGGACGCTCATGTCGATTCAGCTCTCCACCGGCGCCCTGTCGCCCAAGCTGAGCTTTCGCAGCTACCTGGAGCTCGACGGCGTGTCGGCGGGGTGCCCGGTCGTCGACTCGCTCGGCTCGTACAGCGCCTGGCGCGCCTGCGGCGCGTGCAACGGACCCGCGTTCGCCCCCGACACGGCGGGGGGAATCGTCTCGCTCGACGGTCGCGTCTACCTCAGCGAACAGCCCACCGAGGCGGACCTGTGGCAGATCCTGCCCTCCCCGTCGCTGCTCCGACAGTACCCGGCCCGTCCGAAGGCAGCGACTTGGGGCCTCGCCGAGTGTCCCGTCGCCGTCTCCGGCTCGGCAGACGCCGTCATCACCGGCGCCTGCGCGCACGCCCCCTGCACCGTCGCGCCTGGATTCACCTCCCGCATTCACGACGTGGCCACCGACCAGATCATCGACGAGCTGCCCCCCGGCGTCACCTCCGCCAGCGCCGACCTGAGTGTCGTCGCCCTCGGCCCCGTCCTGTGGTGCGTGCGCTGAGTCCAACCTCCAAAACGCCGCTGCCAGCCGGCGCTACAGTTCTTTAGCTTCGATGCGGCGGTTCTTCTGGCGGCCCTCGTCGGTGTCGTTGGGGGCGATGGGGTGCTCGTCGCCGAAGCCGATGGCGTCCAGCCGCTTCTTGTCGATGCCCTTCGACACGAGGTAGTTGCGGCACGCTTGCGCGCGCTTTTCCGACAGCGTCTTGTTGGCCCCGGCGTTCCCCACGTTGTCGGTGTGGCCCGAGATCTCGACGCGCGCGCTCTTCTTGTGGACCATGAAGTCGACCACCGCGTCGAGCTGCGCGAACGACTCGGGGCGGATCGTCGCCTTGGCGGTGTCGAAGTTGACCCCTGCCAGGATGAAGGGCCGCTGGGCGACCTCACGCTTGTAGCGCAGGGTCAGCTTGACGGATTGACTCGGTTCGTCCGCCACCGGAACCGTCGCCGCTATCTCGTGCCGGCCGAGGCTCAAGTAGGTGATGTCGTAGGTCTTGCCCACCGGCACCAGCACCTCCGCGTACCCCTCGCTGTCCGTCGGCTCGGCGTAGTATTTCGTCTTGTCGGGCCCGGTCAAAAAGATGACCACCCCCTTGACCGGTCCCTTGTCCTTGTCGACGACGAACAGCTTCATCGCCGCCTCGGTCCTCGTCGGCTTGATCTTCGAGGCCGTGGCGCCGTGCGCCCCCTTGGCCGTGTGCGTGTCCTGAAGCTGGAATTCGCTCTTCTCGTCGGAGGCAGCGGGGGCCGGCGGCGCCGCGTAGGCGGCGGTGTTGGCGGCCAGGACCATCGCGGCGAGTGTCAGGTTCGAACGGTGATGCATGGGGGAGCCTCCGTCGGCAGAATTCTGCTCGCTCGACGGTAACACGAAGCACGGGATTTCAGTCGCGCGCGGCGTCCGTCGGGCAGATGCAGGGAGGCGTTTACAGCGTCACTGCGGGACGAGGACCGGACCGGAGCTCGAATCATTTGTCGTGCCATTGCCCAGCTCCCCATGCTGGTTGTCCCCCCAGCATTGGACGGTGCCGTCCTTGAGGAGAGCGCACGCGAATCCGATGTCGGATCCGCCAATCGCGACCGAGGCGACACCGGTCAGGCCCGGGACGGCGAACGGCCCGCCCTCGATCGGGAGTCCGCCGCCCAGCTGACCGGTATCGTTGTAACCCCAGCAGGTGATCGAGGTGCCCCCAGGACCCTGCACCGCGCAGGCCGAGTAGCTGTCGTCGGACAGAGACGTGAACCCGCCGCCCTCGAGTGCCGACACACCGCCGGCGTCCGGTCGCCATCTCAGGTTTCCCCAGCACTGAATGCTGCCGCTGGGCGTGAGCGCGCAGTCACCGGCGATCGCGGTGGCAGTCACGCCTGGAACGAGAGCCGGCTCGTTGCCGGCCGGGGAGCATTCCACCGCGCCGCCCGCGACGATGGCGCAAAGCCCCTCGGTTAACGAAATTGCGGTCACACCGGTCAGGTTGGGCACCGTCTCGGGCGTGGCGGCGAAGCCAGTTGTGCCGGCATCAATGACGGACACCTCGAGGCCGCAGTGTATCAGCAGGCTGAGCTCATGGATGCGGCGGCAAGAGATCGTCGCACTGGCAACGAGGAAGCGTGTTCGCACTGCCGTTGCTTGACGGTCCGAAGCCCATGGCCACGTTGCCGCTCGCAATCAACCTGGTGCGCGGGCCCCGAAAGGACGGCCATGGTCATGGAGAACATCGGGCGGAACGGATGGGTGGCGGCGGCGGTGATGGCGCTGGGGATCGCGGGCGCCGGCTGTGGGGACGATCAGGCGGCCGCGCCGGGCGTCGACACGCGCACGACCGCGGCCACGCAAGCAACCGGGACGGCGGCCGATCCGGCGGCGAGCGCGCGCAACACGTTGCGGCCGCTGGCGCCGCTGTCGGGCAGCCTGAGCGGGAGCCGGCAGCCGACCTTCCACTGCACCCCCGCCGGCCAGGCGACGGTCGACATCTGCGACGACCGCGCCTGCACGCAGGTGCTCTCCCAGCTGGACGGCGCCGGGGGGGTGACGCAGCCGGCGACGCCCTTGCGCGCGGGGGTGCTGTTCGTGTTCGATCAGGCGGGCGAGGCGACGCCGGGCACCGCGGGCGACGTCGACGGCGACGGCTACAGCGACATCATCTCCTCGCTGTCGTCGGTCGAGCGCCTCACCGATCGCCAGCGGGTCTACTTCGGCGCGCCCGGCTCCTGCGGGACGAACGGCTGCCGCCGGTTCCTCTCGATCCCCATTCCCGGTCACGACTTCATGGGCGGCGACCTGACCGCCTTCCTGGGGGGCGTCGGCGACGCGACCGGCGACGGCATCGACGATCTCGTCGCCTCGACGCCCGACAATGGAACGGCCTACTTCCTCGGCAGCGGGAGCGCGGGCGCGAACAACGTGCCGTTCGCCTCCCCGACCTGGACCTTCGCCACCGGCTTCGGCCCCAGCTTCGCGGCGCTGTTCGGGTCGGTCCGTCCGCTCCTCTGATCGCGCGACCGATGGGCGGACGCACCAGCCGCCAGGCCACGATCCCGGGGCCTTGAAGCGGCCTCGACCTCTTTCCGCCAACGAGAGGACTGTGAGCCCTGCCGGATGAGGTAATGTAGATCGCCGCATGCAGGACCGATGTCCATCGCGCATACTGCGCGTCAGCTTGGTGGCCATTTAGTTCCATGTCGGGCCGTAGAAGCGAACCGTTTGCCGGGCAGCCGCTCGGAGAGGATCTGGAAGCCGCGGAGCCTCGGGCGCCGGCGCCGGCGGAATCGACGCTGCCGGCCGTCACGCCGCTCGAAAATTCTGTCCTCAAGCGCCGAACGTTCGCCATCATCTCGCACCCCGACGCGGGCAAGACGACGCTGACAGAGAAGCTGCTGCTTTACGGCGGCGCGGTGCACATGGCTGGGACGGTGAAAGGCTCGAAGGGATCGCGGGCGGCCACCAGCGACTGGATGGAGCTCGAGCGGCAGCGCGGCATCTCGATCACCACCAGCGTCCTGCAGTTTACCTATCAAGGGCGGCGGATGAACCTGCTGGACACGCCCGGCCACAATGATTTCAGCGAGGACACCTACCGGACGCTGGCGGCGGCCGACTCGGCGGTGATGCTGATCGACAGCGTCAAGGGGATCGAGCCGCAGACGATCAAGCTGTTTCAGGTCTGTCGGATGCGCGGGATCCCCATCGTGACGTTCATTAACAAGTTGGACCGCGTGGGGAGGCCGCCGCTGGAGCTGCTCGACGAGATCGAGCGGGTCCTCGGCATCCCGACGGCGCCCATGAACTGGCCGGTCGGCTCGGGGACCAGCTTTGTGGGCGTCGTCGATCGGGAGACCCGAAAGGTCCTGAAGTTCGATCGGATCGCCTCCGGGACGACGCGCGCTCCGATGACGTTGATCGAGCTCGACGATCCGATCGTGCGCGACACGCTGGGCGAGCGCGCCTTCGGCGAGCTGCAGGAAGAGGTGGCCCTGCTCGAGGGGGCGACCCACCCCTTCGACCGTGAGCTGTTCCTGGCCGGCAAGCTGTCTCCGGTGTTCTTCGGCAGCGCCATGACGAACTTCGGCGTGGAGCCGTTCCTGGACCGCTTCGTCGACCTGGCGCCACCGCCGGTGGCGCGCGTCGCGTCCAGCGGGACCATCGAGCCGACCGCGCCCGAGTTCTCGGGCTTCGTCTTCAAGATTCAGGCGAACATGGATCCGCGCCACCGTGACCGGATCGCCTTCGTGCGCATCTGCTCGGGCAAGTTCACGCGCGGCATGGAGGTGCTGCACGCGCGCACCGGCCGCCCGTTCTCGATGAGCCGCACGGTCCAGTTTTTGGGCCAGGAGCGAACGCAGGTCGATGAGGCCTACGCGGGCGACATCCTGGGGGTCTGGGACGGCGGCGTGCTGCGCATCGGCGACACGCTGGTGAGCGGCAAGCCGTTCGAGTTCCAGGGCGTGCCGCGCTTCTCGCCCGAGCACTTCGTGATGACCGCGCTCAAAGATCCACTCAAGCGCAAGCAGCTCAAGATGGGCCTCGAGCAGCTTTCGGAAGAGGGCGCCGTCCAGCTCTTCTTCGACCGCCATCGCCTGGCACGCGATCCGATCCTGGGCGCGGTCGGTGTCCTGCAGTTCGAGGTGATTCAGCATCGCTTGCAGGCCGAGTACGGCGTGGCCGTGAATCTGTCACCGCTGCCCTACAAGTACGCGCGCTGGGTCACCGGCGCGCCGTTCGAGCCGAACAAGTTCGAGCGTCCCGGCCGAACCACCTGCGTGCTGGACGTCGAGGGCCGGCCGTTGATCCTTTTCGACACCGACTGGGCGCTGCGCGACGCGGTCGAGGTCAACCAGGACCTGACCTTCATCGCCGCCGTGCAACCCGGCCGCAGCCCCGGCCGCGCCGCCGCCTGAGCTGCCGGGCCGACCCGGATGTGATCTGGCGCACTAATCGAACCTGCCGCTGGGCTTTTTGTCCTACCTCCTGCCCGTCTGCCGATATTATGCGATTTCAAAAAGGGGGTTCGCGCGGGGATGCCGGGTGCCGATGGAGGGCCACACGTCGACGTGTACGGGTCAGGCCCGGCGGTGGTCTTGCTGCATGGGAGCCCCAGCTCTCCCGACGATTTTGCGCCGCTGGCCGACAGGCTGGCGAGGCACCGAAAGGTCCTGATTCCCCACCTGCCGGGTTACGGCCGAACGGGTGCGGCTCTGCAGCCCTACTCATTGGAGAAGGTCATCAGGGACGTCGAGGAGCGGCTGCTCGGGGAAGGGGGTTCTCGCGCGGCCTTCGTGGCCTTCTCCGGCGGCGGCTACAAGGCAGTAGCGATCGCTCTTCGCGGCCGGATCGCAGCGTCGCGGATGGTCTTGTTCGCGCCGGTGCTGGGGCTCGATCCGGAAATTGCGCAGGGCTACCGCGGCCTCGCGGCGGCCGCTCGGGCGGGCGCGTTCGATCCGCGGCCCTCGTGGCTCGAACGGATGGCGAGCCCCGGATTCCCCGCGCGTGATCCCGAGGGCGCGGCCCGGGTGCTCGCCTGGCTGGACGCCGCCCCGCGTGCCGTCATCTACGATGAGTTGGTGGCGATGGCCGACGCGCCCGACCTTCGACCACGGCTCCGAGAGATCGACGCGCCAATCCTGGTGTGCGCCGGTGAGGCGGACAACGCCGTGCCGGCGGCTTCGTCGGCGGAGCTCGCGCGGCTGGCGAGACGCGGAACGTTTGTGGCTTTCGCCGCTGCCGGCCACGCCCTTCTGATCGAGCGTCCGCAAGAGGCGCTCCGGGCCGTCGAGGGGTTTCTCGGCAACCCGGAGCTCGACGGAAGCTGAAGGGATCGACGGCCGCGTGCTGCAAGCGATCAAACAAGCGCTTTCCCAATGGACACCCGGTGAGCCGCCGGCTGCGACCTGGTTCCTGCCCGAGCTGCGAACGGTCCTGCGCGCGGAGTTCACCGGCGCCTATCGCCCGGCCGCGACCGAGGCGGGCTGGTCGCTCGATTTCATGTACGGTGCGGGCGACAACGAGCGGCTATTTTCGACCAACTTTCGAGCGTACGTGGCCCGCATGTCCCCGTCGGAGCAGTTCCTCGGGCACAGCAACCCGCACCTGGTTCAGACGGAGCAGCGCAATCGGGTGATGCCGCTCGGAGAGCTCGCGCGTTTGAAGGTCGACCAACCGTACACGCCTCTCTTTCGAGCCATCGGCATCCTCGGTCACGATCAGCTTCGGGTGCTCATCTGCGACGGGCCGCGACAGCTCAGCTGGATCGGCGCCACGCGGGAGGAGCCGTTCACGAAGCGCGAGCTCACGCTGCTGCGACGGCTGACGAGACCGCTCCAGCGACGGCTTCGTCTCGAGCAACAATTGGGGCAACCGAGGCCGGGCGCCTTGCCCGGGATGTTCGAGGTGGCGCTGGAGGCGCTCCCGACGGCGGCCTTGGTGGTCGGCCCCGGTGGCGGCATTGCGATGGCCAATAGCCTGGGCCTGACCCTTCTCGAGCGTGGCCGGAAGGACGTGCTGGACGCCATCGCAGAGAGCACTCGTGGGGGATCAGATGCCGGTCCGTTTTCGATCACGCCCGTGACCGCGCCAGGTTGGCCCACTTACATGTTGGCGATCCGGAAAGCACCGCCCGAGCTCGCCGAGCGGATTCTTTTGGTCCAGCAGCGGTGGGGCCTGAGCGTGCGGCAGGCGCGGGTCTTGGAGCTGGTCGCGAACGGCGAGAGCAACAAGGAGATTGCCCGGGCGCTCGGCTGCGCCGAGGTCACGATCGAGAATCACCTCACGGAGCTGTTCCGGCGCTCGGGCGCCAGATCGCGGGCCGGTCTCGTCGGAAGGCTATTCGGACTGCAGGGATAGGGTTTTCCATGATGGTGGAATGACGGTCTCCCGGCGTAGGTCTTTGGGATGGACCTTTCGCCGCCCGAACGAGATCGCAACCTAGCTCGCTCCGCCCGCCTGTTCATGGCGCTGGCGCTCTGTCTGACCATCACGGTGGCCGCTTGCGGGAACAGCGGCAGCAAGAGTCCCGGGGCGGGCGGGAGTCCAGGAATGGGCGGCGCGGCCGGCAAAGGAAGCGGCGGCTCCGCCGGAAGCAGCAGCGGCGGCGCCGCCGGAAGCAGCAGCGGCGGCGCCGGCGGAAGCACTGGCGGCGGCTCGGGCGGAAGCAGCAGCGGCGGCTCCGCCGGAAGCAGCGGCGGCAAGGACGGCGGCAGCTCGTGCGCGAACCCGCAGCTCACCTTCGGGAGGATCGCCACGGGAGACACCAATCCGTATTTCACGTCGGCGGTCGGCGCGCGCACGGCGACCGACCTGCTCGTTTTCAACGGCTACCAGGGCCCGGACCCCGGGGGGGATGGCGGCGGCCCCAACCTCCCGTACATCTACGTGCAGGCATTCGACCGGACGACCGGCACGAGCAAGGGTCACGCGCAGGTGCTCTTCCCGGTGGCCGACCCGGGCCGCGAAGGCGTGAGAGTGGACGCTGCGGCCGTCGCGCCGACCGGGGAGATCGCGCTCCTCTACTCTCATGCCAACAACCCTCTCTACGCGGCGTTCCTCGCCCCCGCCGCCGGCGCC
>DATAVR010000135.1:0-54786 GCA_036267635.1 Polyangia bacterium
GGTGATCTGGATCTTGTAGCCGAAGGTCTCGCTCGGATCCCAGCCGTAGGAGAGCGCGGTCTTGTAGCCGTCGAGCGTGACGTTGGTGATGACCAGGACGACCACGCCGCCCTTGGGCGCCTTGGTGAGCGTGATCGAGGCAGTGCCGGTGGCGACCGGCTGGCCGTAGACGGCCGTGCCGTCGGTGGCGCGGTAGACCAGCTCGGCGGACATCGTCGAAGGGGTCCCCTTGCTCCCCGTGGCGTCGGGCATGAAGTTGACGCTGACCGAGGTCGCGCCCGAGGCGACGGTGATCGGGATGTTGTTGCGCGAGGTGTAGCGCGGCAGCTTGGTCGCGTCGCTCGGCGCGAGCGTGCCGCCCGTGTTGGTGGTGGCCGCGTACATCTGGGCGCTGCCGAACCCCTGGACGCTGCTCGACAGCTCCATGAAGTCGCCCAGCGCCAAACGCGCCGAGTACTCTTGCACCATGCACTGGACGCGCGGCTTGTCGAGCAGCCGGGTCATCGTCTGCAGGATCTGCTCGGTGGTCTTGGCCTGCTCCCAGACGTCGGCGAAGAAATACATGCCGACTCGCTGCGAGACGAACAGCGGGAAGAGGTCGTTGTAGCGGAAGCCGGTGCTGTCCATGAAGTAGTCGGCGGGGCCGGTGATGGTCGTCTTGTCCGACTCGATGCCACAGCTCTCGATCGGCGCCTGCGGCTGCTGATAGACGAGCGCGTCCAGATAGCCGACGTTGGACGGCAGCTTGAACTGCGTGGCCTGGCCGGCCGTGGCGTTGCCGACGTTCTCGGCGACGCGCAGGATCAGGTAGTCGTTGTACGACTCCTGAATCCAGGAGACCTTTTGTCCGGGCACCGTGCCGTAGGAGTTCTCGAGAACGTGGAAGAACTCGTGTGTGAGGTCGTAGCGTTGCGAGGTGTCGGTCATCGCCACGCCCGTCGTCTCGACGTCCGGATACGAGCCCTCGTAGCTGGAGTCGCCGCCCGTCGTCGGGTCGCTCGGCAGGCCGGTTCCGACCAGGAGGTAGTCGATGTAGTGCAGCGCGCCGCCGGTGGCCCAGGGCGGCAGGTGGGTGTACGTCAACTGCGTCACGTACTTGATGTCGGCGTTGATGCGCATCAGCGAGGACATTTCGAGCGCGGTGGTCACGCCCGTCGGGAGCGTCGGCCCCGAGCTGAGGAGGATGTAGCCGACGGCCATCGTGTTGGTCGGCTTGCCGTACGGATTTTGGCCGATTGGCGTCAGCGTCGGGCTGTCGTTCCAGGCCACGGGCGGCGTCGCGCTCGGGACGCTGCCGTAGTTGCAGTAGGGATAGTCGGAGGCTCCGGGCGTGCCGGCGCTGCCGCCGGTGCCTGTCGCGCCGCCGGTCCCGTCGCCGCCGGTCCCGTTGCCGCCGGTCCCCGTTCCGGCTCCGGCCGCGCCGCCGGTGCCCGTCGTGCCGCCCGTCGCCGTCGCGCCGCCCGATCCGGTCGTCCCGCCGGTGCCAGTGGTGCTACCGCCAGTACCGACGTTGCCGCCGGTGCCCGTCGCGCCGCCGGTGCCCGTGGTGCCGCCCGACCCGGTCGCGCTTCCGCCGGTCCCTGGCTGACCGCCGCTGCCGGTCGTGGTGGTCGAGCCGCTGTCTGCGCACCCGAGGGCCGTCGCCAACGCGAGCACACCTGCCCAATGGATCGTTCCGCGCGCCATGCGAGGGAGGTCCCACCGGCGGCCGATAACGGCTCAGAAAAGACGGTTCAGAAAGCGCGGCCTCGCGGTCAGGGCGGGGGAGGTGTCGATTGTCGGGGTCATCCGCCCCGAGAAAATAATTGTCCGTTCAGGGTTCGGTCGAACGTCGACTCTGTGAAGGGAGCCAGAAGCGGACGAAGGATGGGCCTTCCCGGCTAGGCTTCCGAGGAACGGACGAGGAGGATGTCATGGCGAACTATCTCTACATTTTTCGAGGCGGCGACATGGCGGGGCTCTCCCCGCAGCAGATGGAAGAGAACATGAAGAAGTGGGGGGCCTGGATGGGGCAACTGTCGCAGGCGGGGAACCTCAAGGGCGGCGATCCGCTGGGCGAGGGGGGGCGCGTGGTGACCGGGAAGAAGAAGACGGTGACCGACGGCCCCTTCGGCGAGACCAAGGATCTCGTCGGCGGGTATCTGCTGGTGACGGCGGCCAGCCTGGACGCCGCCACGGAGCTGGCGCGAGGTTGCCCGATCTTCGAGCGCGAAGGCAGCGTCGAGGTTCGCGAAGTCCGCGAAATGAGGATGTGACCACGCCCGAGCCAACCACCACGACGTCCGACGTCGAGAATCTCTTCCGCCGAGAGGCGGGGCGGATGTCGGCCGTCGTGGTGCGGCTCCTGGGCCTCGGGCACCTGGACCTCGCCGAGGACATCGTGCACGACGCGCTGGTGCAGGCGCTGGAGGTCTGGAAGTTCCGGGGCGTCCCCGCCAACCCCGCCGCCTGGTTGATGGCGGCGGCCAAGAACCGCGCCATCGACGTCATCCGCCGCGAGCGCACGGCGCGGCGGTTCGCGCCCGAGGTCGCCGACCTGCTCTCGACCGAGTGGTCGCTGGTTCCCACGGTCGCGTCGGCGTTCGAGGACAAGGAGATCGTGGACGCCGAGCTGCGGTTGATGTTCGAGCTTTGCGACGGCCGCCTCGCCGAGGACACGCAGGTGATGGTCGTACTGAAGTACCTCTGCGGCTTCGGCGTGCGCGAGCTGGCGCAGGCTTTTCTGAGCGGCGAGGAGGCGATCGAGAAGCGGCTCGTTCGGGCGCGCGCGACCCTGCAGGCGGCGGGCGGCCTCGCCGATCTCGGCGACGCTTCGCGCGCGCGGGCCCGGGCGCCTGCCGTCTGCCGCGCGCTCTACCTGATGTTCAGCGAGGGGTATCACGGCAGCGACCCGCGGGCGGTCGTGCGTGAGGAGCTCTGCGCGGAGGCGCTGCGGTTGGCGGCGCTGATGGCCGACCATCCGGTGACCGCCGTCGGCGAGGTCAAGGCGCTGTTTGCGCTGATGTGCCTGCTGGCGGCGCGGTTGCCGGCGCGCTGCGACGCGGGCGGCGATCTGATCCCGCTCGACGAGCAGGATCGGTCGCGCTGGGACGCGGCGTTGAACGCGCGTGGCCTGACCGCGCTGGCCGAGGCGACCGCCGGCGAGACCGTGAGCGAGATGCACCTCGAGGCGGCGATCGCGGCGCAGCACGCCATGGCGCCGTCGGTCGAGGCGACCGATTGGCCGGCGATCGTGACGCTCTACGATCGGCTGGCGGTGATGCGGCCGAGCCCGGTGGTGGCGCTGAACCGCGCCGTGGCCGTGGGGTTCGCGCGCGGTCCCGCCGCGGGCCTGGCGGCGATCGACGCCATCGAGAGCCTCGGGCGGCTCGACGACTACCTGTTTCTGGCCGCGACGCGCGCCGATCTGCTGCGCCGGTCCGGCCACCGGGCGGAGGCGCTGCCGCACTATCTGCGCGCGCGCGAGCTCGCCCGCAACGACCCGGAGCGCCGCTTCTTCGACCGCCGCCTCGAGGAGTGCGGCGCGCCCCGCAAGTGACAGTTGCATCGCGCGGCGGGTGATGGTTCGCTCACCCGCGCACCATGCAGATCACCGACCAGAAGGCCGTCACGATTCACTACACGCTCAAGGACGACGCGGGCGAGGTCCTCGACACCTCGCGGGGGCGCGATCCGCTCAACTACCTGCAGGGCGCCGGCAACGTCGTGCCCGGTTTGGAGAAGGCGCTCGCCGGGAAGGAGGCCGGCGCCACCATCGCGGTGACGCTCGCGCCGGAGGAGGCCTACGGTCCGCGCGACGACGGCAACGTTCGCAACGTCCCGCTGCGGAAGCTCTCCGCCGACGGCAAGGTCACGGCGGGGACGCGCTGCCGGGTCCAGACGGCGGACGGAGCTCAGCTGGCGCAGGTCGTCGCGGTTCGCGGCGACTACGCGACCGTCGATCTCAATCATCCACTGGCCGGAATGCAGCTGCACTTCGACGTCGAGGTGGTGGCCGTCCGCGACGCGACGCCGGAAGAGCTCGGGCACGGTCACGTGCACGGCCCCGGCGGCCATCACGGGTAGCGCGCGTCAGCAGCTGGCGGCCGGTCACCACTCGAAGAGCGCCGCGCCCCAGGAGAGGCCGCCGCCGAATCCGCACAGCGACACCCGCGCGCCGGGCTGAAGCCGCCCGGTGGCCCAGGCCTTTTCCAGCGTGAGCGGGATGCTGGCCGCCGCCGTGTTTCCGAACGACTCGATGGTGGTGACCGTTCGATCCGCCGGCAGCTCGAGCGTCTTCATGATCGCCTCGATCATCCGGAGGTTGCTCTGGTGGAGAATCAAGAGGCTCAGATCGTGCGGGGCGAGATCCTCCGCGGCGAGCAGCGAGCGGATCACGCGCGGGACGGCGTTCACCGCGAACTCCCAGACCTTCGGGCCGTCCATGGTGAAGGTGTTCAGCCGCTTCTCGAGCACGTTGGCGTCGACTGGCATGCGGGTTCCCCCGGCCGGCACGGCGATGCACTTGCTGCCGCGTCCGTCGCTGCCGAGCTTGAAGCGGATCCGCCGCTCGTCCTCGGTGTGGGACAGCAGCACGGCGCCGGCGCCGTCGCCGAAGAAGATGCAGGTGCGCCGATCGTCCCAGTTCATGATCTTGGAGAAGGCGTCGACGCCGATCACCAGCACGTTGGCGAACGCCTCGGGATCGGCCAGCATCATCCCCTGCGCCACGCTGAGCGCGAACACGAAGCCGGCGCAGACCGAGTTGACGTCGAACGCCGGGATCTGCCGCTCCGCCACGCCGAGCTTCTCTTGAATCATGCAGGCGACGGCCGGCTGCGACTGGTCGGGCGTGGCGCAGGCGACCACGATCAGATCGACCGCCGATTTGTCGACGCCGGCGTTTCGCAGGCAGCGCAGGGCGGCCTCCCGCCCCATGTCGCTGGGCGCTTCGTCGAGCTCGGAAAAATGCCGCTCCAAGATACCGGTCTTGGCGGCGATCCATTCGTGCGACGTGTCGACCTTTCGGGCCAGCTCCTGGTTGGTGACGGTCCTTGGCGGCACGTAGCCCCCGACGCCCGAGATTCGAATGCCCATCGCCCGGTTGTTCCTTCTCTCTTCAGACCGACATCTGCGATTCCATCCGGAGCGCCCGCCTGTCGTCCAACCAGGCCTGGCGCTCCTTGACGAATCGCTTCCACTTCATGATTCCGTAGTCCCGCAGCTCGGCGAGGAGCTCGGGCCGCCGGTCGAGCTTGGAGCGGTAGTTGAGCTCGCGATCGAGCGAGATGCGGGCGACGCGGATCCGGCGGTACTTCGAGTCGTTGATCTTGTTCTCGGCCAGCGCCCGGTTGATCGTGTCGATGAACTTCAGCTCTTGCTCCATCGAGAGATTCCCCGAGAGCGCGTTGCGGCGATCGAGAATCTCGTGGGTGTCGGTGGGGACGCGGGCGCAGGTGCTGGAGTTGATCTGAATCACCCAGATCTCGTCGATCTGGTGCTCCATCAGGTCGTGGATGGGCGGGTTTTGAGAGAAGAGGCCGTCCCAGAAGACGCCCCGCCCCGGCACGTTGACGGCGCGGAACATCTCCGGGATCGCCGCCGAGGCCAACAGGCACTCCGCGCAGATCTCGTCGCCCGTGAACAGCTCGAAGTGACCGCTCAGCACCTCCACCGCCCCGATCTTGAGGACCGGCGCTCCCGGCCGGCGGGAGAGCGCGCGCAGCTCCTCGAAGTTGAAGTACTCGTTCAGCAGGGAACGAAACTTCTCCTCGCCCCAAAGCGGCAGGTTGTACGGGCTCACCTCCGGCAACACCATCAGATCGCGGAGGCTCATCATGCTCATCAGCGATTGATTGGCGATCTTGTCCAAGGGGTCTCGGGCCGACATCGCCTCCCAGAACGCCCTCAGCTTTCGCACCGCCCCGGCCGGATCGTTTCGAACCAGGCCGTCCCAGGCCAGCGTCGCGCAGATCGCCCCGCCGGACGTGCCGGAGAGCGCCACCACCTCGACGTCTTCCGGAATGCGCGTCATGAGGCCTTCGAGGACGCCCGCCGTGAACGCGGTGTGGCTTCCTCCCCCCTGGCACGCGATCGCCACTCGCTTACGAGCTCCGTTTTCCACTCGGGTCTACCCCCTGGTCCGGTTGTTTGCGATGTTGCGATGTTCGCTAGGCCGAGGCCCGCTGCATTTCGAACGACTTCGCGGCCCAGCTCTGGAAGTCGCTAACCTGGGACTCGGACTGCTGCTTGAACATGTCGAGCAGCTTCCCCCAGAGATCTTCGACGATGCGCCGCTGCTCGTCGGTCGACTTGGCCTCTGAGAGTCGGAACGTCTGCTCGATGAGCTGGATCCCCGAGCGGTAGGTCGCGTCGAGCGATTCCCGGTTCTTCTGCAGGTTCTCGATCGCGAACTCGCTCCACCGCTTCTGAAATGCCTTGCTCCACTCGAGGGAAGCCCCCGAGGCGCTTGGCATCTGCTGCGTCAGGTTCTTGATGATGTCGAGCGGCATTTGCATCGACGACTCGGATGCCTTGCGGAACGTCTCGAACAGCAGGTCAAACATCGCCCCTCCATCACGTGAGTGGTCTCTCTTGCTGGGCGTCAGGATGTGGCTGGCCTGGAACCTGGCAAGGAAGGGATTGTCTGATTCCCGCGCCGGCGGGCGGCGCTCGACATCGTTTGCGTCGTCGCCGCATCTGGCGGGCGCGCGCCGAAACCTCACGTTGCGCCGATGGCGAACCGCGGGCCAACCGTGCGACGACACGGAAGCCAGGGTGAGGGTGATCGACGGGGGCGACACGCCTGATCTCACCGCGGCGTCGGCGATGGCGACGGGAGCTGGCGGCGACCGTGGTCTTGCTGGCGCCGCTCGGCTTTGCCTCGCCGGCCTACGGTTGGGCCTCCGTCGAGCACCAGGAGATCGGTCGGGCGTCGTACCGGCGCGCCTGTGCCGATCTGGCGGCGACGCTCGCCGCCCACGAACCGACCGACGCCCAGGTGAAGGCGCGCTTCGAGCGGGTGTGCGGCGAGAACCTGGCCGTGCTGGCCCGCCTCTACGGGGACGCGACCGCCATCGCCGGCGACTTCCTCGGGCACCCGTCGGAGTTCCTCTCTCAGAGCGGCGCCTGGCGGTTCAACAGCAAGAAGTCGTACTACCTGCTCGCGCTGGAAAACAGCGCGCACTTCAATCCGACCTCTACCCGCTCGTGGGCCGAGTACCACGCGCAAGCGATCAGCTATGCGCTGGCGGCGGCCGCGGCGGAGGGACTCGGCAGCGTGGAGCAGCTTCAGCTGGCCGTCTTCGAGAGCGCCTTCGCCGATCACTACCTCCAGGATTCGTTCGCCGCCGGGCACATGGGGTTCAACCGCGCGGCGTCGAGCGCGGCGGCGGCGAAATCCTTTCACGACGCCTGGAACGCGCGCGGGCGGGTGGCGACCGATCGGGCCGGTCACCAGTGGATGACCTTCGGCGACGGTCGCCTCGACAACCCGGCCAACGAAGAGGGGAAGCGCCACGTTCTCGAGGCCGCGACCCTCTCCGTCCGCGGCATCCTCACCGCCTTCGTGCTCGGCGTGCGCACGCCCAACGACGAGATCGCCGTGTGGCAGATCCTCCCCTTCACCATCGACGCGCCCGAGCTGTTGGCGGACGTGGCGGAGATCTTCGTCCAAGAAAAGAAACGGGAAGCGACCGAGACCTCCGCCGATCGCGAGCTGGTGCCGCTGCAGCTCACCATTCGCCCCGCCTACAAGGACATGGTGGCGACCGCTTCGTTCTGGTCGGCGGCCCCTTTCGACAATCCCGGCGATCCATATGTGGCGCTGGTGGGCGGCCTCGAGCTCGGCATCCCGTTCGTTCCGGCGCAGACCTACCTCGGCGCGGGCGGGACGTTCCAGGCGCCCGCGCGCCGCCGCGCCGCCGTGATCGACACCGGCGTGCTGATCCCGCTCGGGCTCAGCGTGGCAGGGCTCCTCAGCCACCAGCTCAACATCACCGGCTCCTGGCTGATCCGCAGCCAGCTCGCCGCCGTCGTGCACGCCGAATATCAGCTGAACGTCGAGCTCGGCGACGTCCTCCTCAACCTGCACGCCGGCCTGGCCGAGCTCTTCCCCCAACCGCGCACCGGTTACTACGGCGCCGTCGGCGTGGGATTTGTGTTCAGCGCGGCCGGGGGAGGCGCATTTTGAGCGCCGATCCGGGGCCGCGGCCGCTCGGCGCTGCCGGCTGGCGCGGGATCGCCAACCGGATGCGGAGCGCCACCAAGCGCCACCAGGCCTCGATCTTGGCCGGCGGGGTCGCCTTCTTTGCGTTCCTCTCGATGTTCCCGGCGCTGGCGGCGCTGGTCTCGCTGTACGGCCTCATGGCCGATCCCGAGGACGTCACCCGGCAGGTGGACGTCTTCGCCGGCGCGCTTCCCCCCGACATCCGCGCCGCGATCTACGACCAGATGGCGAAGCTGGCCGCGCGCTCGCCGCGGACCTTGAGCGTCGAGGCGACCATCGGGATCATCGCCGCGATCTGGGCGGCGACGAAGGGGATGAAGGCGCTCATCACCGGGCTCAGCCTGGCGTTTGGGCAGAAGGAGACCCGGGGGTTCATCCGCCTGAACGTCACCGCGTTCCTGTTCACCATGGGGGCGATCGTGTCGGGGGCGATCAGCATCGCGGCGGTCATCGTCCTGCCGGTGATACTTTCGTTCTTCCACCTCTCCCGGGTCGGCGAGGGGCTGGTCCGCTGGCTGCGCTGGCCGATGCTGGCGGCGGTGGTCCTCTGCGCGCTGAGCCTGGCCTACAACTTCGGTCCGGCGCAGGCGCCGGTCCGCCGGCGCTGGGTGACGTTCGGATCGCTGGCGGCGACGGGGCTCTGGCTGGCGGGCTCGGCGGTCTTCTCCTGGTTCGTGTCGACCACCGCCAAGACCGATCTCGTCGACGGATCGCTGGGGGTCATCATCACCGTCCTCACCTGGTTCTTGTTGTCGGCCTACGTCGTGATCCTGGGGGCCGAGCTCGACGCCGAGATCGCCCGCGAGAGGGCGGCGCGGGCCGCGTCGGTCCAGAAAGTCCCTCAGCTGTTGGGGGACCCTCAGGCGTTGGACGAAACGAACGGTGCGGACGGCGGCCCGTCGGTCGGACATTGATCTCATTCCGCCCGTGTCCAGATAGTGTATGTGGCGTCTCCGCCGCCGCGAAAGCTTCCGATCCCATTGCGCTTCCTGGCGTTCGGCAGCGTGCCGGCGCTGCTGATCGGGTTCGGCACGGTGGGCTACCGTTACCTCGAGGGTTGGTCGTGGTTCTACTCGTTCTACGTCGCTGTCATCACCCTCTCCTCGATCGGCTACGGCGAGAGGAATCCGCTGTCGAACGCGGGACGCGTGTTCACGATGGTGCTGGCGCTCGGTGGCATCTTCACCGTCGCCGTCGCCGCGACCGAGCTCCTCAGCACGATCATCACCGGCGAGCTGCGTAACTTCTGGTGGACCTGGCGCATGGGCAAGCGGATCGAGGCGCTCGAGCAGCAGGTCATCGTCTGCGGCTACGGCCACATCGGCCAGCACGTCTGCGCGGATCTCCTCGGCAGCAGCGTTCCGGTCGTGGTGATCGATCGCCGGGAGGCGGCGCTCGAGGCGGCGCGCGACGCGGGCGCGCTTCTGCTCGTCGGCGACGCGACCGCGGAGGCCCTCTTGAGTCGCGCCGGCATCGGGCGCGCCCGCGCGCTCGTCGCGGTCGCGGGCACCGACGCCGACAACATCCTCATCACCATGACGGCGCGCCTGCTGTGTCCTTCGCTGCCGATCGTGTCGTGCGCGGAAGAGGAGAGCATGGTGCAGAAGCTGGAGCGGGCGGGAGCGACCCGGGTCGTCTCGCGCCACGCCATCGCGGGGGGCCTCATGGCGCAGGCGGTGTTGCGCCCGGCCCTGCTCGACTTCATCGAAGAGGCGACCGGAAAGAGGCACCCGGATCTACGGATGGAGGAGCAGCTCGTCGGTCCGGGCAGCCCGCTCGACGGCAAGACGGTGGGGACCAGCGGGCTTCGTTCGCGGTTGGGGCTGGTCCTCGTGGCCATCAAGCGCCCGGATGGGCAGCTGGCCTTCAACCCCGATGACGACGCGCCGGTCGCCGCCGGCGACACGCTCATCACCTTGGGCAGCCGCGAACAGCTGGGTCGCGCCGATGCGCTCGCCGTCTCGCGCTAGTCACCCTCGCGGCGCCGCGATCCCGCACAGCGGATCGTCGGAGTCCTCGGAGTCCTCGGAGTCCTCGGGGTCCTCGGGGTCCTCGGGACGCGCGCGCTGGTCGAGCATCGGCATCGCCGGCCTCGGCGCGCTGCTGGGCGGATCGGTTGGTGGGTTCGTGGTGGTGGCCGTGACCTTGGTGCTCAAGGCGGGAATCGACTTCGCCTCCAGGCAAGACACATGGTTCGCCGTCGTGGTGCCGCCGCTCGGCTTGGTGATCGCCGTGTTGGTTCTGCACGGGTACGGCAAGCACGCACCGCCGGCCGTCGACGGCTCGCAGCCACAGCCATGGCGAACGTTTCATCCCGAGGCCGCCCGGGCGGACATCAGCAGCGACGTCGTGGACAGTGCCGGACAGGAAGAGCGATTTCCCTGGCGCCTGGCCCCACTTCGCACGATCGCAATCCTCGCCACGGTTGCCACGGGCGGGGCGATGGGGACCGAGGCGCCGGCCGCGTATCTGGGCGTGGCTGCGGGGGTCTGCCTCGGAGATCGTGGCCGCCGGTGGCGCCGGTTTCTCCGTCCTGCCGCCCTGGGAGGCGGCGCGGCGGGCGTGGCTGCACTGATGGCGATCCCTCTGGTGGGAACGGCATTCATGCTCGAGCTCGGCCGCCGAAGCCGTGCGCCGCTCAACGCCGAACGCGTGACGGCGGCGCTCGTCGGGGGATTCATCGGCTGGGGGATCAACGCGGCCTGGCACCTGAACCTGATCCGCCTCGTCGTGCCGAAGGAGCCGCCTCGGAGCCTCGCGCAAGCCGCTCTCACCGCGCTCTTCATCGGGGTTGCGTCGGGCGCCATCAGCTCCGCCGCCGGCCTGGCCGTCTACAAGGCGAAGAAGTGGCGGGCCTCGGTCGTCGTCAGGCTGGCGCTCGGCGGGGCGGCTGTCATCACAACGACGCTGGTGCTGGCGCGGATCGCGGCCCCTTTGGCGGCGGTCGGCCCGGGCGGCGGCGCCATCCTCTGGGCCGAGAGCGTCAACGCGCTTCCCCCGACGTTGCTCGCGGTTTGCCTCCTGCGCGTGGCAGCCACTACCGCCGAGGTCGCTGCCGGTGGCTGCGGCGGCGTGTTCATCCCGTTTCTCGCCGTCGGCGATCTCGCCGGCCGGGTCTTCGCCCCCGCGCTCGGCGTGGGGAACGATCTCGCCGGGGCGGCGGGCGCCGCGGGCGGCATCGCGGGCGGTTACCGATTGCCGGTTACCGCGATCATGATGGTGCTCGGCGTCGGCGGCCCGCACCGGGCCACGCTCACCTGCCTGGCCACCGTGGTCATCGCCTCCCTCGCCGGCACCGGAACGGAATCGACGCTCGTCGCCTTCAAGAAACTCCTGCGCCCCGAGCGGCACGCCTCCGTCCACTGACGGGATCCCGAGCCGGGCAGCTGCGCCGAGAGCTCGGCTACTTCCAGTTTTTGCGGCCGAAGCCGGCCATTCCCGATCCGGTCGGCCAGCCCGACCGCGGCAGCACGGGGCGCCCGGGACGACCGAACGGCGGCTTGCCGAAGTGCACCGCGGGTGGCGCGACCGACTGAACGCTGGTGGCGCTGCAGACCGCGGCGGCGTCGTTGGCGGGTCCGGCGACCTCGGGTCGGCCGCTGCAGGAAGCCGTCCATCTTTCCAAAGTTGTGCTGAACGAGGAACCCCTCCCAGCTGTGGTCGGGGTCGCTGTAGCCGCAGCCCTGAAAATCAGGCGCCAGCGGATAGTTGGGATAGAAGTTGCCGTCGGTGGCCTGATAGACCATGTCGTGGCGCCCGCCGGCGCCCGGCAGCCAGCTGAGGAAGTGGTCGAACGACCGGTTCTCCATCATCAGGATCACCACGTGCTCGATGCGGTTCGATCCGTGGGGAGAGGTCGCCTGCGCCGCACGCGCCGCCGTGCGCGCCAAGAGCTCCGTGCCGGTGACTGCCAGACCCGAAGCGCTTGTGAGCCGAAGAAAAGTCCGTCGTGTCAGCATGCGGCGCAGTATGCGCAACCGCCGCAATCGCGGCGATGCCGGAGCCGCAACATCTCCGTGTACCAAAAGTTACGAGCGTGATGTCGTTCGCAGGGTGCGTCTGCGCCAAACACAGCCGTGCAGGTCACGCGGAAGCTGGTAAGGTCCCACGCCATGAGCAAACGCAACCGACCGACCACCGCCGCCCAGGCGGCTCATCGCAATCGCCGGCACGCCTACCGCAGCGAATACAACTCGCCGGAGGGCAAGGCGGCACGGGCAGCCGCTGCCGGAAAACAGCCGGCCGCCGCGAAGCCGGCTGCCGCGAAGTCGGCCGCCGCCAAGCCGGCCGCCGCGCCGAAGCCGCAGGCGTAACCGAGCGCGCCGTCAAAACCGGCGCCCGGCCGCCGAGTCCGACGGTTCGTCAGTTGCCGAACTGGAGGGACTTGGTGGTGCCGTTGATCGCGAAGCTGATGTTGTTCATCTTGGCCGAGCCGGCGGTGCTGTCGTTGATCTCGGTGCCGACCTCGATGCGCGTCAGCCACATCGAATTGCTGAAGGACGGCAGCGCGGAGTTCGTCGACTTGGCGTAGTTCTGCATGATCCAGTCGAGAATCGCCTTGATGTCGACGGTCCCGCTGAACGAGGTCAAGGGGCCGTTGCTGGTGACGAAGTTGAAGAAGCGCCACTGGGGGCCGGTGGACCAGGTGTCGCTCTCGTGGCAGAGGTTGAAGTTGGTGTTGGGCACCGTGCCGTTCACCATGCATGCCCAGCCGCCGTTCGTGGTCCCCTGCCGGTTGGGCTCCCAGCCGAGGAAGACGATGATCTCGGCGTAGACGCCGGCGTTGGCGTTCTTGGTCGGATCCTCCTCGCTGATCCAGAACTCGAAGTTGCTGTCCCAGAAGGTGGGATCCGAGAACGTGGTGCTGAACGAGCTGAGGGAGAGCGTGGCGCTGTTGAGGTTGCTGATCTGGATTGGCAGGAGGGTGGTGGAAGAGTAGGGGGGCGAGGTCAAGAGCGAGCTCTGGTTGCCGAACGGTGCGACGCCGAACTCCACCTCGGGGAAGTCGGGATTGGCGTGGCTGGTGTCGCCACAGTTCCCCCGGTTGAAGCTCCAGCCGAGGCTCCCGTCGCTGTTGATGCAAACCTGCTGTTGCGTCGCGGGCGAGCAGCTCAGCTTGTCCGACCCCCAGCGGTTGTTGATGAGCCGCATGTCGCCGAGATTGAAGTAGTACGGCTGGGCGGGCTGCGTGGGGCCCGTCGGCGGGTTGCCGCTCAAGCAACCCGAGCTCAGCTTCGCCAGGGCAACGCCGCCTTGATCCGTGGTGGTCCCGCCGGTGCCCGTCGCGCCACCGGTCCCGGTCGCGCCACCCGAGGCGCTGTTGCCGCCGCTGCCGGTCGTTCCCCCGGTGGAGCTCGCTCCGCCGGTCCCGGTCCCACCGGTGCCCGTCGTTCCCCCCTTGTTCGTGTTGCCGCCCGAGCCGGTCGTGCCGCCGGTCGCGACCGATCCGCCCGAGCCGGTCGTGGTGCCGGTCGTGCCGCCGGTGCCGGTCGTACCGCCCGAGCCGGTCGCGCCGCCCGAGCCGGTCGCGCCGCCCGAGCCGGTCGCGCCGCCCGAGCCGGTCGTGCCACCCGAGCCGGTCGCGCCACCCGACCCAGTCGCCCCGCCCGACCCGGTCCCCCCCTGCACCGGCCCGGAAGTAGGCGCCGCGCACTCGGCGAGCGAGAGCAGACCCGCCAGGCAGGCGCTGACGCCGATTAGTCTCGAATTTCGCATAGGCACTCCTTAGGGGAACGAGGGGGCCTCGGAAGACAGCCATTCGCGCTGTCCAGGATGACGCGCCGAGGGCGTTACGGGCGCGGCAATTCTAGGTCAATGCTCCTCGTGAACACCAGTTCGAAGGGAGCCGGCGCGATTCCGGAAAAGTCGAAAGCCTCAGCCGGGGGCCTGCCGGGCGGCCCCGCGAACCAGCTTGCGCCGGCCAGATCGAAGGACGAATGTTCGTGCCCAGGCCGGCGCTTCCGGCAAGGCGTGGACGCGCTCGCGCAGGGCGGCGAACCGCGCCGCATTCATCGCCGGCCCGATGAACGAGATCGAGCGCAGGATCCGTTCCAGGGTCGGGTGGTCGATCGGCGTCTCGTCGTGAAATCGCCGCTCGTCGGTCAGCCGCACACCCGAGAGGGCGGAGAGGTGGACGATCGACTGGGTGAGCGCGCGGGGTCTGCGCGGGGCCGCCTCCTCCATCAGGCGAACGACGCCGCGCATGAACGGCGTCTGCCCGAACCCGCAGGTCAGGAGTGCAAGCGCGCCCCGCGGCGCGAGCACGCGCGCGATCTGCCGGGCGAGCAGCTCGGCGTCCAAGAAATGAAGCGCGTCGGCGATGACCACCAGATCGAGTGACGCCGGCTCGAGCGGCAATGCCTCGGCGGTCGCGTGCAGGGCGCGCAGCGCGAGGCCCCGGTCCGCCGCGGCCGCGCGGAGCTGTTCGAGCATCGCCTGCGCCGGCTCGATCGCCACCACCTCGAAGCCCCGCGCCGCCAGCGGGAGGGCGAGATGGCCGACCCCTGCGCCGAGATCGCCGATCCGGCTGCCGACCGGACCCGCGAGCTCGGCGAGCGCGTCGACCAGCGCGGCCGGGTAGGCCGGGCGGGCCGGGTAAAACGCCGCCATTCGATTGAAGACCCACCTCGACGGTTCTTCGAGGCCGACCTTGCGACGGCCGAGGCTCATCGGTGGCACGGTGCAACGCGCGACGCGACAGCGCAAGCGTGTTCCCAGATCCTATTTTTTGAGCCGAACGATCGGCGGCTCGCCACTTTTCGACTGCATCAATCCACGACCAACCGACCCTTCTTGGAATTGGACGTGCTCTGAGGGTTTCCAAGCAGGTTCGCGCACTGAACGTCCATTCAGCTTATCGCCCCTCTCTCTCAGCCGCCAACCCCGGGTCCATGTCGACGGACCACCGCAACTGGAGAATGTCGCAATGAAGAAGATTAGCTCCCTCGTACCAGCGTGCGTCGCACTGTCACTCGGCGCCCTCGTCGCTTCATGCTCGGCGTTTTCGTCGGGCGCGAGCGGCACGACCGGCAGCGGTGGCACGTCCGACACGGGGGGCACGACCGGCACCGGCGGCGATAACACGACCGGCACCGGCGGCACGACGGGCAGCGGCGGGACGTCCGACACCGGGGGCACCACCGGTAGCGGCGGTGATGGCACGACGGGTACCGGCGGCTCGACCGGCACCGGCGGCTCCTGCGCGTCCGGCATGCTGGCGTGCAGCGGCACCTGTGTCACTCCCACCACGGACAACGCCAATTGCGGCACCTGCGGGAACGCCTGCGACAGCGACAAGACCTGCCAGAGCGGCAGCTGCGCCTGCACCACCGGGCGTGTCCTGTGCAGCGGCAGCACGACCTGCATCGACACGACCTCGGACTCCGCAAACTGTGGTAGCTGCGGCAAAGCGTGCACGACGGGGCAAGTTTGCTCGGCCGGAACGTGCACCACGAGCTGCGCCACGGGAACGAGCGCGTGCTCGGGCGCCTGTGTGAATCTGCAGACCGACATCGACCATTGCGGCGCCTGCACGACCACCTGCTCGGCCTCGAACAACCAAACCTGCACCGCCGGCGCTTGCGTCTGCGTCACCGGCCAGACCAGCTGCTCGGGCACCTGCAAGAACCTGCAGACCGATGCGGCCAACTGCGGCACCTGCGGCATGGCCTGCGCGAGCGGGATGACTTGCACCGCCGGCGCTTGCGCCTGCGCCTCAGGTCAGACGAGCTGCTCGGGCACCTGCAAGAACCTGCAGACCGACGCCGCCAACTGCGGCACCTGCGGCAAGGCTTGCGCGAGCGGTCAGACCTGCGCCAGCGGCGCCTGCACCGGCGGTACCGTCATGGGGGTTTGCGACATCCTGGCCGCCGCCGGCAACCCGTGTGTCGCGGCGCATAGCACGGTGCGCGCTCTCTACGGCGCCTATACCGGAAATCTCTACCAGGTCTGTAAGGGATCCTTTGCCGCCGGTCCGAATTCCTGCAAGGGGACGACCATGGACATCGGGATCGTGACCGGCGGCTACGCCAACGCCGCCGCGCAAGACACGTTCTGCTCTGGCGGAAGCTGCACCATATCGATCATTTACGACCAGTCCCCCAACGGGAATCACCTCAAGCCCGCGCCCAGCGGCGGCGGTGCCGTCGCCAGTGCCGACAACCCGGCAAGCGCCACGGCTCTCCCGACCACGCTCAACACCCACAAGGTCTACGGCGTCTACATCATGACGGGCATGGGGTATCGAGCGGGATGCACCGGCTGCGGAGTCGCGAAAGCGACCGGGACGGCGATCGGCGATGCAGCCGAGACCGAATACATGGTGACCAGCCAAAACGGGAAGCAAGTCGGCGACAAGGAAGGGTGTTGCTTCGACTATGGCAACGCCGAAACGACCCTCCATGACGACGGCGCCGGCACCATGGAAGCCGTCTACTTTGGGGGAGGCGTCTCCTGGGGCACGGGGTCTCCCGGCGGCCACACCAGCGGCCCGTGGGTCATGGCAGACCTCGAAAACGGTCTCTTTGCCGGCTGGCAAAACAGTCAGAACCAGAATATTTCGACCAACACGCCCCTCAAGGACAATTTCGTCACTGGCATCGTCGTCGGCGACTCTTGCACTGGGAAGGCTAAGTGCGCGGGCACGGGCTCGGCGTATCCGAATGGGCGCTTCGCCATCTATGGCGGCAACGCGCAGACGGGCGTCTTGACGACCGAGTGGGACGGGGTTCGCCCCACCGGCTACTTCCCCATGCAGAAACAGGGGTCCATCATCCTCGGGACCGGCGGGGACAACAGCGACAGTGGTACTGGACAATGGTTCGAAGGCGTGATGGCGAGCGGCGCCGCGACGTTGGCGACCGCCAACGCCATTCAAGCCAACATCGTTGCTGCGGGATACGGTAAGTAAGCGGCCCGATGCTGCGAAGATTCCAAGCGTCATTCGTCCTGGTGGTCTGCCTCCTGTCCGTTTCAGCGGCGTCTGCAGAGCCCGCAGATGACGAGCCCACGACGGAGGAGCCGCCCCCCTCGCGCCCGACCGGTCCGCCGCCTGCTCCGCCAACCGCGCAGCCGCCCCAGCCGCCACCCGCCACGGCAGCAGAACCTGCCCCGGTACCGGGGCCCTGGCACATCGACGTCAACGGGTACTTCCGAGCGCCCATGGCCCTCGGTATCAGCTCGCGCCCCGGGCCCGACAACATGACGGGTCCCTCCAGCACACAGGTGTCGTACGGACCGAATCGGACGATCGACTCGAACTACTACAGCTTCGGCTACACGCGGCTGCAGGAGCAGGACTGGGCAGAGGTCTTCATCCACGCGCGGAAGAAGCATGTCGACGCCGCGGTGGGATGGATGGGGTATTGGTTTCAGTCGGTCGGTTTCCGGAACTACGATGCGGCCTGGGCACCGGGGCTGGCCTATGTCGCGCTCGACACGGACTTCGGGGAGGGTGACCTCAAACAGAACATCGCGTTCACGGCGGGGGCCTTTTGGCCGAGCTTTGGATATTTCGAGAAATACGACACCTATACGCTCGGGCGTTTTCGCCAACTGGGGGCACAATTGAAGCTGACGGCCCCCCTCAATCCTGATGTCACGGTGACTCCCGTGTTGGGCTTTGGTACCGGTCGGGACGGAACCTTCAATCCCGGGGCTCCCCCGTTTTATGGGGCCAAAACGGCCGTGGATTTGATTGCCTACGCAAACGTCAAAGTCAGTTACGGGAAGATTCTGGACTTTGGTGTTCACGTCAACACCTCGTGGACCTCCGACCCGAATCTGGCCCCGCAATCAACGCCGGATCCCAAGTCCTTTGAGGTGGTCCAGGCGGCGCATCTATCGGTCGCCGGCGGCGAGCTGAACCTGCGTGCCCCCCGCGCGGGTCATTTATGGATCTCGCCCTCCTTCATCAGCGTCCGAAATGGCTGGGCGCTCAACAACGCGGGCACCGAGGTCATGCATTCGCTGAGCGGCGCTGGCATTGCCACAAACTACATGGCCTGGACCAACAACCCCAGCAACTCCACCGGCAGCGGATCGATGCTCAATCTCGGCTTCCTCTATGAGAACACGCTCTCCGGCATCGAGGGCAACGCGCCGGGAGGTGTGCCCGACGTGTCGATGAGCATCTTCGGGCTGCTGGCGGACGCCAGTCTCGATTTGCCAGCCGGCTCGGATGTTATGCAACCGGGCTCGGCCGCTCTGGAAAACAGTATCAAACAATTCAAGTGCGGTGCGGACGTGACGCTTCAGTCTTTGACCTGGCTGGCGTTCATGATTCGCGGCGACTTTGTCGATTACGACCTGGACCACGCCGGATACGGCATGGGCACCATCACGCCTCGCGTGATATTTTCCTCGCACTTCCTCTCCAGCGAGCGCATCTACTTTCAGTACTCTCGATACCTCTACGGGGACAAGATGGTGCTGGCCGGGCAGTGGCCTTGGGGCGCCCCGCTCGTGGCGGGGAGTGATGTGCTCCAAGCGGGCCCCTATTCGGGCATGACGCCGGACAAGAACGTCATCAAGCTCCAAGCCGACGTCGCCTTCTGAATCGGTGGCGGGAGCGGCACGCATGACGTCGGACGGCGTCCCACAGATCTGGGAAGAGCGGTGGCACCCCTTGCGCGAGGAGTGGGTGATCGTCGCCGCCCACCGCCAGCAGCGGCCGTGGACCGGCGAAACCGTCGCCAGCGCGACGACGCGGCCGGCCCGCTACGATCCCCGTTGTCATCTGTGCCCGGGCAACATGCGCATAAGCGGCGTGCGCAACGCCGACTACGTCGGGACGTTCGTGTTCGACAACGACCACCCCTGCGTCGGGCCCGACGCGCCCGAGGCGATCGTGCCGCCGCCCCCCTATCAGGCGCGGCGCGCCGCTGGTGTCGCGCGCGTGGTCTGCTTTTCGCCGCGTCACGATCTCACGCTCGCCGAGATGCCCGCCTCCGCGATCTGCGAGGTGGTCGAGGTGTGGCGGCGTGAGACGCGCGACCTCGGCGCACGGCCGGAGGTCGAGCACGTGCTCTGCTTCGAGAATAAAGGGGAGGTGGTCGGCGTCTCCAATCCCCACCCGCACGGGCAGATCTACGCCACGAACTTCGTGTTCAGGACGGTCGAGGTCGAGCTGGCGGCGTCGATTCGTCATCGGGACCGAACGGGGCGCGCGCTCTTCGACGACGTGATCCGCGCCGAGCAGCAGGACGGCCGGCGCATCCTCTTCGAGGACGAGCGGGTGATCGCCTTCGTCCCCTATTTCGCGCGCTACGCCTACGAGGTCTACGTCGCGCCCAAGCGGCGCGTGCCTCACGTCTTCGGGCTCGACGACGCCGAGGTGGCGTCGCTGGCGGCGGCGCTGGGGGACGTCACGGCCCGCTTCGACAACCTGTGGCAGAGCTCCTTTCCGTACGTGATGGCGCTGCACCAGGCGCCGGCCAAGGCGGCTGTCGGGGCCGGCGGCCTCGACGCCTACCACTTTTTCATCGCCTTTCACCCGCCGCTGCGGCAGCCGAGCCTGCTCAAATATCTGGCGGGTCCCGAGATCGGCGGCGGCAACTTCCTGGCCGACACCTCCCCCGAGGCGAAGGCGGCAGAGCTGCGGGCGCTGTCGGGTGTCCACCACGTCTCGTCGAACCGGTCGTGACGGCCGCCTTGCCCGCTTTGCGCGACGTCGAAAGGCTGCTGGGCCGGATTCGCAGCATCCATGAGGTGATCCGCGACCGGCTCGTCGCCAGCTGCGAGACACGGCCCGGCGACGAGCTGGCGGCCGTCGTGGGCGACGACGCCGGTGACACACTGTTTGCCATCGATCGGGTGTCGGAGGAGGTGCTGCTCGCCGAGTTCGAGACGCTGGCCCGGGACTGGCCGTTGCTCCTCGTCGCCGAGGGGCTCGGGCAGGACGGCCGCCGCGTGCTGCCGCGGGGGACGCGCCCCGAGGACGTCGAGATCGTCGTCCTCGTCGATCCGATCGACGGCACGCGGGGGCTCATGTACCAGAAGCGATCCGCCTGGGTGCTGACCGGCGTTGCCCCGTTCCGCCGAGGCGCCGCGCCCGCCACCCTCGCCGACATCGAGCTGGCCGTGCAGACGGAGATTCCGCTGGTCAAGCAGCACCTCTGCGACGCGCTCTGGGCTGTTGCGTCGGGCGGCGCGCAGGCCGAGCGGCTCAATCGCCTGACGGGCGAGCGCCGGCCGTTGCCGCTCGGTCCGTCGCGCGCCGAGACCATCGACCAGGGGTACGGAGGGCTGTCGCGCTTCTTCCCCGGCGCACGGGCCGAGCTCGCGGCGATCGACGACGCGGTGGTCGCGCGGCTCCTCGGACCGAGCCAGAAAGGGCGCGCCCGCGCCTTCGAGGATCAATACATCTCCAGCGGGGGCCAGCTCTACGAGCTCATGGTGGGCCACGACCGCTGGATCGCCGATCTCCGCCCGCTCGTCGAACCGGTGCTGCGCGCGCGTGGCGAGGCGCTGGGGCTCTGCGCCCATCCGTACGATCTCTCCACCGAGCTCATCGCGCGCGAGGCGGGCGTGATCGTCACCGACGGGGCGGGCGGGCGGCTGCGGGCGCCGCTCGACGTCTTCTCGGAGATCGCCTGGATCGGCTACGCGAACGGGACCATCCGCGGCCAGGTGGAGCCGGCACTCCGGGAGGCGTTGCGCGAACGGGGGCTCGTCTCGTCATGAGCACGCCGCCGCCCATGCCCTGGCGCCTCGCAGGCGAGACCATCGACGGGGAGCCGGCCGCCGCGCAATCGGAGCTGGCGCGCGCCGTCTCTTGGATCGCCTCCCGGGCCGCCTTCTTCGATCCTCGCCGCCCGCTCCTGTTGGCGCGTGCGCCGGGACGTCTCGATCTGATGGGCGGGATCGCCGACTACTCGGGGTCACTGGTGCTCGAGTTGCCGCTCGGGGTCGCGACCTTCGTGGTGGCCCAGGAGACCGGCGGCGACGAGGTGGTCATCGAGAGCGACCAGTGCGGCAATCCCGAGGCGGAGCCGCGGGCGACCTTCGCGCTCGCCGAGCTCGCCGACGGTGGGGCGCCGCTCGAAATTGCGGCGGCGCGGGCGCTGTTCGCGCGCGATCCCCGTCGGGCCTGGAGTGCCTACGTCCTCGGCGCGCTGGTGATCCTTCACCGCGAGCACGGCGTTCGCCCGCGCGGCCTGCGGCTGCTGATTCGCTCCGACGTCCCGACCGGCAAGGGGGTCAGCTCCTCGGCCGCGCTGGAGGTCGCCGCGCTCGAAGCGATCGCCGCTCTGCAGGGCCTCGCTCTCGAGGGCCGAGCGCTCGCTCTCCTCGCCCAGAAGGTCGAGAACTTCATCGTCGGTGCCCCCTGCGGCGTGATGGACCAGCTGACCTCCGCCTGCGGGCAGGCCGACCATCTCCTCGAGATCCTCTGCCAGCCGGCGGAGCTCCTCGGCAGCCTGCCACTGCCGCCGACGATCGAGGTCTTCGGGATCGACTCGGGCGTGCGGCACGCGGTCTCCGGGGCCGACTACGGCTCGGTCCGCGTGGCCGCCTTCATGGGTTATCGAATGATCGCCGCGGCGGCCGGGCTCACCGCGCGGTCGGTCGACGAAGGTCGGGTCTCCGTCGACGATCCTCTCTTCGGCGGTCACCTGGCGAACGTCACCCCTTCCCGCTGGCGCAGCCGATTTCGGGCGTTGGTCCCGGAGCGGATCGACGGCGCGCAATTCCTCGCCGAGTTTCAGGGGACGACCGATCCCGCCACGCGGGTCGACCCCGGGCGGAGCTATCGGGTGCGGGCCGCGACCGAGCACCCGATCGAGGAGCACCAGCGGGTCCGCGACTTTCGGGCGATCCTCGCCGCGGGCGCCGCCAGCGAGGAGTCGAGAACGCTGCTCGGCGAGCTCATGTACGAAGCGCACGCCAGCTACGCTGCCTGCGGGCTCGGCGCCACCGCGACCGATCGCCTGGTCGAGCTGGTCCGCGCCGCGGGACCAGCGGCGGGGCTCTATGGCGCCAAGATCACGGGCGGCGGAAGCGGCGGCACCGTCGCCGTTCTCGCGCGCAAGGGGAGCCGGGCCGCCGTCGAGGCGATCGCGGCGCGCCACAGCGACGAGACCGGCCGGCCGCCCGTCATCTTCGCCGGGTCGTCGCCCGGGGCGCGCGCTTTCGGCGTTCGCCGATTCGTCGCGACGTGAGTCGCTGGCGGGGGCGGGAGATGCTTGCCGATCGTAGACCGCCTGAGAGCTAGCAGCCGTTGCCGCCCGGGCAGGGCCAGGCGGTGACGGCGGCGCAGCTCCACTTCGGGCTCGTGGCCGCCGCCTGGCAAACGCAGAAGCCGTCCTTCATGGCGCCCGTCGAATCGAGGAAGCCGCCCAACGATCCGCCGCAGACGACACAGTCGGGAATCGTGCACGAGGTGCCGGTCCGGATCAGCGTGCTCGGGCACTGGGCGCTGTCGGCTGCCGGAATCTTGTAGCAGGAGTAGTCGAACGCCGGATCGAACTGGCAGGTGCTCTCGGCGTAGACACCGGCGACGCAGGTCTCGGTCTTGAAGCCGATGCTTTCCGGACCACAGGCTCGCGAGCAAACCTGCGGATCGCTTTCGGCGCAAGCCGAACCTTTCACCGCCGCGGGCGCACAGGCCGACGGCGTCGTCCCCGCCGCATCCCCAGCGCCGCCAGCGACCCCGCCGGTCGCGACCGCGCCACCCGTCCCGGGGCCGGCGCCACCCATCCCGCCGGCGCCACCCATTCCCTGGCCGGTGGTCGCACCGCCACCGCCTTCGATCTCGCGCAGCTCCTCTTCCAAGATGTTGCAGCCTGCCAGCGCGAGGATCCCCACCGCGATCGTCACCCGTAGAGCGTTCATGCCCAGCCCCCTTCCGGTCGGTTTCAGTCCGGTTGACGACAGGGTTGCCGTTGCGAGGACCGGCGGCTCACGAGCTCAACCCGCCACGCGGCCTCGGGGCGCGCAGAGTGAAACATTTGCCTTCCTGTCGCCTTGATGATGCGGGTCAGATCAGCTTGAATTACGCGGTTGGAAATGGAAGAGCCTTCCGCGATCGATTCCGAGCCGTCGCACACGCTGGCGATCGGGGAGGTCGTCGCGACGAAATACCGGATCGAGGGCCTCCTCGGCAGCGGCGGAATGGCGGAAATCTACGCCGCCGTAAACGTGCTCACCGATCGGCAGGTCGCGCTCAAGTGGATCCTCCCGGCGCTGGCGACCAGCAAGGAGGCGATGGCGCGCTTCCGGCGCGAGGCGCTGGCCGCCGGTCGAATCAACCACCCGAACGTGGTCGCGATCTTCGACGTCGTCGAGCACCAGGCCTCGGCCTGCATCGTCATGGAGTTGCTGCACGGCGAGACGCTGGCGACGCGTCTCAAGCGTACGGGCCCGCTACCGGTGGCCGAGGCCGTCGCGATCCTCTTGCCCGCCATGCGCGGGGTCGCGGCCGCGCATGCCCGTGGGGTCATCCACCGCGATCTCAAGCCCGACAACCTTTTCCTTTGCCTGGGCGAAGGCGGATCGATTCGCGACTGCAAGGTGCTGGACTTCGGCGTGTCGAAGCTGGCGGTCGCCGACGCGGCCACCACGGGCGACATCACGCTGTCGGGCGATGTGGTCGGGACGCCCGAGTACATGGCGCCTGAGCAGGTGCGGTCCGGCAAGAACGTCGACCGCCGCCTCGACGTCTACTCGCTGGGGGTCGTCTTCTACGAGACGCTGGCCGGGCGGCCGCCGTTCGTCGGCGAGCATTTCTCCGGGCTGATGCTGGACATCATGCAGCGGGAGCCGCCGTCGCTGACCAGCTTGCGCCCGGAGGTGCCAAAGCAGCTGGCGGGCGTGATTCACCGGGCTCTGGAGAAGGACGTCGACCGGCGCTTTCAGGACATGCCGGCGTTCATCGAGGCGGTCGAAGCGGCGGCGCACGAGGAGCTGCAGCAGCCCACGCCGAACACCTCGCAGCCGCCGTCACGCTCGTCGCAGCGGCTCCGCCTGACCCGGTCGGCCGGCTTCGCGGTGGGCGCGTTCGTGGTGTTGCTGATGGCGCTGGGCGTCCGCTTGACCCAGACGAAGCGCCCGGCGCCCCCCGCGATCGCGCCGACCGCCGCGGTCGAACCGCCTCCTGCGACGGCGCCCGTGACGGCTCCGCCGCCGACGTCGCCCGCGCCGTCTGGTGGCGAGGCCGCGGCGCCCGATCTGGCCGCGGCGCCGGCTGCAGCCTCGCTCGTGCGCCATATCCCCGGCCACGGCGCGCGCGCCCCCGATGACGCCGCGTCTCGCCAGCCCGGCAAGCTCGGCCGCGCCCGGCCCTTGCGAGCCGGCAAACTGACCGTCGACGACTTCTAGAAAAAGATGGTTTGTCGGGGGGGGACGTTGCTGGTCGGGTTGTTGATGGCCGCGGTGGTGAGCGAAGCGGCCGGCGTGGCCGCGGCCGCGCGTGCCGACGAGCACGCCGATCCCGAGACCGTCCGGCTGATCGCCGACGCGGTCGCCGAGTACGACGTGGGGCGATTCGAGGAGGCCCGCGCCCTGTTCCGCGCCGCCCACGCGCGGACGCCGACCGCGCGGACCTTGCGCGGCATCGGCATGGCCTCGTTCGAGCTGCGCGACTACGTCGAGGCGACGCGGGCGCTGGGCCAGGCGCTGCAAGACAAGCGCCGGCCGCTGACCGACGAGCAGCGGCGGCAGGTCGAGGCGCTGCTGCAGCGGGCTCAAACGTTCGTCGGCCGGTTCACGCCGCACGTGCAGCCGGTCGACGCCGAGCTGCTGATCGACGGACAGCCCGCGCGCCGCGAGGATGGCGGCGCCGTGCTGGCGCCGTTCGGGCGGCACCGCTTCACCGCGCGCTGCGCGGCCTGCGTGCCGCCCGAGAAGACAGTCGAGGTCAACGTGACCGGAGGCGAACGGGCGGATGTCGAGATCACGCTGGCGCCCGCCGCGGCGCCGCCGGTCGCCGAACCCGACGCCTCGAGGGCGCCGGTCGCGCTGCTCGGGTCGTCGGACACCAGGCCGGACAGCTCGTCCGCGCACCGAGACGAACCGGTCGACGCCTCGGCTGGCTCAGGCCCCGGCACCCCGGCGCTGTGGCTGGCGGGGACCTCGGTCGCCGCGATTCTGGGGGCGGGCGTCGGCGCGCTCTGGTGGCACGACCGGCAGCACGAGCTGGATGCCTGCCGATCCGCGGCCGACGCCGGCGATCGCTGCACGACCGAATCCAGCATCAGCACGCAGCGAAATGCCGCGATCGGCGTGACGGTTGGTCTGGGTGTCGCCGGCATCGCGCTGGGGACGACAGCGGCAATCCTGTGGTCGCGGCCCGCCGACCAGCGTGCCCGCGCGGTGGCCTGCATGGGCGGAATAGGAGCGGTTTCCTGTGCGATTCGATTCTAGCGTTCGGGTTTCTCTTGGTGCGTTCGCGCTGACCCTGGCCGCGGTGGCCTGCACGCCCGCCGTCATCGAGCACGCCGACGGCGGCGCAGGCGGCGCGGCCGGCGGAAAGGGTGGCGGTGGCGGAGGCGCGGGAAACGCCGGAATCGCCGGAACCGGGGGCGGCGCGGGAAACGCCGGAACCGGTGGAGGCGCAGGCAACGGCGCGGCCGGCGGAACGGGGAGCGGCGCGGCTGGCGCCGGCGGGCAAGGCGCCGGGGGCCACGGTGGCGGCGCAACGGGCGGCAGCGGCGGCGCGGCCGGTGGAAGCGCGGGGCAGGGCGGCGCGGGCGGCACCGCCGCCAGCGGTGGATCGGGCGGCGGGGGCGCCGGCGGTCAGACCGACGGCGGCATCGACACTGCCCCGACGGTCACGCCCACGCTGGCCGGCCAGATCGTCGTGACCGAGCTGATGCACGACACCGACGTGGTGGGCGACGACTTCGGCGAGTGGTTCGAGATCTACAACCCGGCCCCGGCGGTCACCTACGATCTGTACGGTTGCCAGATCCGCGACACCGCCAACGCTCACACGATCACGGCCCACCTGCTGGTCCCGCCGCACGCCTTCCGCACGCTGGCGATCTTCGCGATCGGCGGCGGCTTCGTCCCCGACTACACGTACTCGGGGATCAAGTTCGACAACGACAACGCCGACCTGGTCAGCATCTATTGCGGATCGACGCTGATCGACAAGTTTTCGTACACCAAGAGCCAGGCGCAGACCAGCGGCCACTCGTTCAGCGTCGACCCCGCGCACTACAGCGCGGTCGACAACGACAACCCCGCCTACTACTGCGAGGGGAGCACGATCTACAACCAGGCGACCACCGGAGGGGGCTCCGTCGTCGCCGATTACGGCTCGCCCGGGGTGAGCAACCCCCCCTGCCAGTAGCGGCTACTCGCTGACCTTCGGTGATCGAGGACCTTCGATTTTACGAAAGTCCATAGCCGACGAAATCAAGCGTTGACACCGATTCGATATGTTCGGTTTTGAGAGACGAATCGAGGTCAGCCTGTCGCGAGCGTGATTGCCTGCGCTGACCCGAGATGTTCGCCCGGAAAGGGGTCCGGGCGCGCGTCACAGCCACAGCTGCGATCACGAGATGGGAACTACGAAGAAATGGAAGAGCGACGACGGTTGGCGCCATCGAAGGTCTGGGGAGCCACGCTTGCGATTTTGTTGACAGGGGCAGCGAGCGCGGCCCGCGCTCAGGCGGCGGACAGCCCGCCGCCGGCCGCACCCGCCGCTCCGCCGGCTGCTCCGATGGCGATGCCACCGCCGCCTCCACCCGCAGCGCCACCTCCGGCCACGCCGCCGGCGGCCGTGGCGACCGAGGCCAAGCCGCCCACCTCAGCCGAGGCGATGCCGGCCACCCGTCCCGACGTGTTGCCGCCGATCGACGTCGGCGCCTGGGTGCGCGCAGGCGGCATCTTCCAGGGGCAAGACCCCAGCAAGGTCAACGACTGGCACATGGACACCGCCTACATAGAGCTCCACGCGGGCGGCAAGATCACCAAGAACATCGGCGTCACGCTGAACCTGAACTCGAACATGTCCAGCTTCCCCAATTCGACGTTCACCACCGGAAGCTTCGTCGCGATCGAGGACGCCATCATCTCGTTCGACTTCGTCGACGAGTTTCATCTCTGGGCCGGCCACCTGCTGGTCCCGGTCGACCGATCCAACGCCTCCGGTCCGTTCTTCATGATCCCCTGGAACTACCCGGGGTTCTTCGCGGTGGGCAACGGCATCGTCGGCGCGCCGGCGGAAGGCCCCTCTGGGCGAAACAACGGCGCCGTCCTCTGGGGGGACATCCAGGGCGGTAAGTTCAGCTATTTCGCGGGCGTGTTCGACAACGGCAATGTCGCCACCAGCCCTCTGTTTTCGGGGAAGTTGCGGTTGGCGCTCCTCGACGCGGAGCCGGGGTTCTGGGGCAACGGCAGCTACTTCGGCGACAAGGACATCCTGTCGTTCGACGTGGGCGCGCAGGCCCAGGACCACGGGAGTACGACCATGGCCGGCGGCGACAAGACCTACGCCGACATCAACGTCGACGGACTTCTGGAAAAGAAGCTCGGGGGCGGCAGCTTCGTGACCGCGGAGGCGGCCTACTACCACTTCAACGTGAATGACCTCGGCGTGAGCGACTCGCTCTACGCGCTCCTGGCTTACGCCACCCCCACGATGGGCGTGGGCAACCTCCAGCCCATGGTCCGCTACCAGTGGGAAAAGGTGAAGAGCAACACGGGCACCAACCCGTGGAACCTGGACGTGGGGTTGTCCTACCTGATCAAGGGCCCCGCGCTCCGGATCCTCGCCACCTACAGCTACACCAACCTCGGTCCGAGCGCGACGCCGGGCGCTTCTAATCCGACCGCCAACTCCATCCAGCTCGGGGCGCAGGCAATCTTCTTCTAAAGTTTACGTGCCGCAGATGGGCAATCATCAAAGATTCATTGCTTCCAAGACAACCAAGTGAAGGGGAGAGATCGATCATGCGCAAATCATTAACGGGCTCGTTCATTGCCGTCCTGGCGCTCGCGAGCGCGATGGGCTGCAGCACCCCGCCACCCGCTCCGGCGCCCGGAGCCGCGCCGGCAGCGGCGGCGCCGGCAGCGCCCGCGGACGACAAGGGGCCGATCAAGATCGGCATTCTCCACTCGCTCTCCGGAACGATGGCGATCAGCGAGACGTCACTGAAGGACGTCGCGCTCATGACCATCGAGGAGATCAACGACGCGGGCGGCGTGCTCGGGCGGAAGCTCGAGCCGGTGGTGGTCGATCCGGCCTCCAACTGGCCGCTCTTCGCCGAGAAGGCGCGCGACCTGATCCAGAACCAGAAGGTGTCGGTCGTGTTCGGCTGCTGGACCTCGGTCTCGCGCAAGTCGGTGCTGCCGGTGTTCGAGGAGCTGAACGGTCTCCTCTTCTACCCGGTGCAGTACGAGGGCGAAGAGTCGTCCTGGAACGTCTTCTACACGGGCGCGGCGCCCAATCAGCAGGCGATCCCCGCCGTCGAGTACCTGATGAGCAAGAAGGGCGGCGGCGCGAAGCGCTGGGTCCTCTTGGGGACCGACTACGTCTATCCGCGCACGACCAACAAGATCCTGCGCTACTTCCTGCACTCGAAGGGGGTCGCGGACGACGACATCATGGAGAAGTACACGCCGTTCGGCCACAGCGACTACCAGACAATCGTCGGGGACATCAAGAAGTTCGCCACCGGCAAGCGGACGGCGGTGGTCTCCACCATCAACGGCGACTCCAACGTTCCGTTCTACAAAGAGCTCGGCAACCAGGGGATCAAGGCCACCGACATCCCGGTGGTGGCCTTCTCCGTCGGTGAGGAGGAGCTCCGCGGCATCGACACCAAGCCGCTGGTCGGGCAGCTGGCAGCCTGGAACTACTTCGAGTCGATCGACAACCCGACCAACAAGGCCTTCATCGACAAGTGGATGGCCTACGTGAAGAAGAACAACCTCCCGGGCGGCGACAAGCGGGTCACCAACGATCCGATGGAGGCGACCTACATCGGCATTCACATGTGGGCGCAGGCCGCTGAGCAGGCGCACAGCGTGAACGTCGACGCCGTCCGTCAGGCGGTCGGATACCAGCACTTCATGGCACCCGACGGGTTCGACATCACGATGGACGCCGAGAACCACCACTTGCACAAGCCGGTCTTCATCGGCGAGGTCAAGGCCGACGGTCAGTTCCACGTCGTCTGGAAGACCGACGGCCCGATTAAGGCCCAGGCCTGGAGTCCATACATCCCCGACGACAAAGGCAAGATCGCGAACTGGCTCTATCCGTGGGCTTGCGGCAACTGCACGGCGCCAAAATACGGTGCGGGTGGGGAGGTCACGGCGTCCAAGTGACCGCGGATCAAGACAGACGAAGACGGGCCGGCGTGGGCACGATCCGCGAGAAGGTCTTCGTGGGGGGGCGCGGAGGTTCATATCGGACCTCCGCGTCCAGACCAGGACGGTGGTTGTGGCTAACTACCGTGATCGTCGCAGTCACGGGGACTGCCGCCTGGTCGACGGCTCACGCCGGCCCCCTTGAAGAGGCGATCGACGGCCTCGGCGCGTCGTCCGACGACAAGATCGACGAGAGCGTCGCCAAGCTGGGAGCGCTCGACGATCCGCGGGCGATCCCGGCGCTGGACGCGCTCAACGACGACCGTCTGCGGCTCGGCGCCGACGGTCATGTGTACGTTTGGGACTCCAAGACGCGCGACGTACGGAACCCGTTCACCGGACAGGTCGTCACTCCGGAGCCGCGGCCGCTGAAGGAGGTGGAGGTCAGCAACGAGATACGGCGGCTGGTGGACCCCGTTCTGGCGCAGCTCAAGCTCGGCTCGCCGGACACCGAGGTTCGGCTGGCGGCGGCCAAGGAGCTCTCCAACGGCGGCGATGCCCAAGCGCCCGTGCTGCTCCACCGGGCGCTGGCGCGCGAGCACGACGCCAAGGTGCGCGACGCCCTGACGCTGGCCATCGCCCGTGTCGATCTGACCAGCGCCGATCCGAGCGCCCGGCTCGGGGCGCTGGAGCTGGTCGGCAAGAGCGGCGACGACGACTTTCTCTCCACCTTGCAACAGATGTTGGCGCTCAACGACAACGGCACGCCGCGAGAGCCGGACGCCCGGGTCCGCGCGGCGGCGGCGCACGCGCGCGACGCCATCCTCTCGCACCAGCGCATCGTCGGATTCATCGGCGATCTGCTGCACGGCCTCTCGCTGGCCAGCGTGCTGCTGTTCGCGGCGCTGGGTCTGGCCGTCACCTTCGGCCTGCTGGGGGTCATCAACATGGCCCACGGCGAGATGCTGATGCTCGGCGCCTACGCGACCTACACCGTGCAGACGCTCATGCACGGGTCGCGCTTCTATCTGCTGGCGGCGATCCCGGTGGCGTTCCTGGCCACCGCGCTCGTCGGCGTGCTCCTCGAACGGACCATCATCCGGCACCTCTACAAGCGCCCGCTCGAGACGCTGCTGGCCACCTGGGGGATCAGCCTCGGGCTCATTCAGACGGTGCGGCTGATCTTCGGCGCCCAGAACGTCTCCGTCGCCAACCCTGACTGGCTGTCGGGGGGGCTCGAGATCGCGCACGGGCTGGTGCTCCCCTGGACGCGCATCGCGGTGGTCGGGTTCGTGGTGGTGGTCTCCGCGGCGGTCTGGTTCATTCTGCAGCGCACCCGCTTCGGGCTGGAGGTCCGGGCGGTCACCCAAAACCGTTCGATGGCGGCCTCCATCGGCATCCCCACCAAGCGGATCGACGCGCTGGTGTTCGGCCTCGGCTCTGGGATCGCCGGCCTCGGCGGGGTGGCGCTCTCGCAGCTCGGCAACGTCGGCCCCGAGCTGGGGCAGAGCTACATCATCGACTCGTTCATGGTGGTCGTCTTGGGTGGCGTCGGGCGGCTGGCCGGTGCCGTCGCGGCGGCGCTCGGCCTCGGCGTGGTGAACAAGCTGATCGAGCCGGCGGCCGGCGCGGTGCTCGGCAAGATCGTGGTGCTGGTCTTCGTCATCCTCTTCATTCAGCGGCGGCCGCAGGGGCTGTTCGCCATCAAGGGGCGCGTGGAGGCCTGATGGTCGAACGGCTGCGCGAGATGCACTCGCCCCGCGCCTGGATGCTGCTGGGTGGCGCCGCGCTCGCCATCTGCCTGGTGACGCCGCTGGTGGCGCCGGAGTACATGGTCCCGCTCCTGGGGAAGTTCCTCTGTTTCGGGATCGCCGCGCTGGCGATGGATCTGGTCTGGGGCTACGCCGGGATCCTCAGCCTCGGCCACGCCCTCTTCTTCGCGCTCGGCGGCTACGGGATGGGGATGTACCTCATGCGGTCGATGGCCGGCGAGGGGGTCTACCGCAGCGACCTCCCGGACTTCATGGTCTTCCTCGACTGGCACAAGCTGCCTTGGTACTGGCACGGGTTTCAGAGCTTTCCGTTCGCCGCGGTCATGTGTCTGGTGGCGCCCGGCCTGCTGGCGCTGGTGTTCGGCTGGTTCATGTTTCGCTCCCGGATCCGCGGCGTCTATCTCTCGATCGTCACCCAGGCGCTCACTTACGCGGCGACGCTGCTGTTCTTCCAGAACGCCACCGGCTTCGGCGGCAACAACGGCCTCACCGACTTCAAGCGGATCTTGGGCGCGCCGCTGCATGATCCGGCCACCCGTCGGATGCTCTATGTGGCGTCGTCGATCGCCCTCCTTGGCACCTATCTGCTCTGTCGTTTCGTGGTGACCAGCCGGCTCGGCCGGGTGGTCACCGCCGTGCGCGACGCCGAGCTCAAGAGTCGGTTTTGCGGCTACGACTCGACCCACTACAAGCTCTTCATCTGGACCCTCTCGGCGATGCTCTGCGCGCTGGCGGGCGCTCTCTACGTCCCGCAGGTCGGGATCATCAACCCGAGCGAGATGCAGCCCTCGAACTCGATCGAGATGGCGATCTGGGTCGCGGTGGGGGGGCGCGCCACGCTGGGCGGCGCCGTTCTCGGCGCCTGGCTGGTCAACGGTGGCAAGAGCTGGCTCACCGCCGCGATCCCCTCGGCCTGGCTGTACGCGCTCGGCGCGCTGTTCGTGGCGGTGACGCTGTTCCTGCCCGACGGGCTGGTCGGATTGGGAGCGCGGTTGAAATCCAAGATCGCCACCCGGCTCGCCGCCAGGAAAAACACCGGACCGGTCGCCGCCGGTCAACCACCCCCGCCGGCGACATGAGCGCGATCTCCGTGACCCCGATGGAAGAAGACGATCGCCTCACCCCGATCTCGAACATCCCTATCCCCGAGGCCGCGCGTCCGTCGCTGGCGCTGTGGGTGGAGAACCTCTCGGTCAGCTTCGACGGGTTCAAGGCGCTGACCGACGTGACGTTGACGCTCGAGAAGGGCGAGCTGCGCTGCCTCATCGGTCCGAACGGCGCCGGCAAGACCACGCTCATGGATTGCATCACCGGAAAGACTCGCCCCGACAGCGGCGCGGTCTACCTGGAGAACCGCCTGACCGACCTCACCAAGCTCTCCGAGGTGCGGATCGCCCAGCTCGGCATCGGCCGGAAGTTCCAGCGGCCGACGGTCTTCCAGGGGCACACCGTCTACGAAAACTGCGAGCTGGCGCTGAAGGGGAAGAAGGGGGTCTTTCGCACGCTGTTCGCGCGACTCGGTGCGGCCCAGCGGACGCGCATCGACGAGATCCTGGAGCTGATCGGTTTGAAGGACCAGGCCCAGCGCCAGGCCGGACTGCTGGCCCACGGTCAAAAGCAGTGGCTGGAGATCGGGATGCTGCTGGCCCAGGAGCCGAGCGTGCTGCTGGTCGACGAGCCGATCGCCGGGATGACCCACGCCGAGACCGAGCGGACCGCCGAGCTCTTGCGCAGCCTGGCCGGCGCCCACACGGTCGTGGTGGTGGAGCACGACATGGAGTTCGTCCGCAGCATCGCCCGGCGGGTGACGGTGCTGCACCAAGGGAAGGTGCTCGCCGACGGACCGATGGCGCAGATCCAGAAGGACCCGCGCGTCATCGAGGTCTATCTGGGGGAATGACGTGCTGACGGCGGCCAAGGTCAACCAGTTCTACGGCGGCAGCCATACGCTGTGGGACGTCGACCTCGACGTCGAAAAGGGGGACTGCGTCTGCTTGATGGGGCGAAACGGGGTCGGCAAGACCACGCTCCTCAAGGTGATCATGGGGCTGCTCCCCACGGTGTCGGGGAAGATCAGCTTTGGCGATACCCAGCTGACCGGCGCCGCGCCCGAGGCCCGGGCCCACGCCGGTATCGGCTACGTCCCGCAGGGGCGGGAGATCTTCCCCTTCCTCACGGTGGAGGAGAACCTGCGCATCGGCCGCGGCCGGCAGGGGACCCACGACGAGATCCCGGAGCGTGTGCTCAAGCTGTTTCCCGTGCTCAAGGAGATGCTGCGGCGCCGCGGCGGCGATCTCTCCGGTGGGCAACAGCAGCAGCTGGCGATGGGACGGGCGCTGGCGCTCGATCCACAGCTCCTCATCCTCGACGAGCCGACGGAGGGGATTCAGCCCAACGTCGTGCGCGAGATCGGCGACGTCATCATCCAGCTCGTCGACGAGGGGATGACCGTGCTGCTGGTCGAGCAGAAGCTCGCCTTCGCGCGGCGGATCGGCCGCAGCTTCCGCATCCTCGATCGAGGCAAGGTGGTCGCCGGCGGCGGAATCGGCGACCTCACCGACGATCTCGTCCGCCGGCACCTGACCGTGTGAACCAGGGGGAAGACCAATGACGAAGCTGACCATCGACGCCGAGCCGGGAAAGATCGCCATCGATCCGGCGCGCACCGCCATCGTCATGATCGACATGCAGCGCGACTTCCTCGAGCCCGGCGGGTTCGGCGAGACGCTGGGAAACGACGTCTCGCTGCTGGCCAAGGCGGTCAAGCCGGCCAAGGCCCTGCTCGGCTGGGCGCGCAAGCTCGGCATGCTGATCGTCCACACGCGCGAAGGCCACCGCCCCGACATGGCCGACGCGCCCCCGGCGAAGGTAGCGCGCGGCGCGCCCTCGATGCGGATCGGCGATCCGGGCGCGATGGGACGCATCCTCATTCGCGGCGAAGCGGGCCACGACATCATCCCCGAGCTGGCGCCGGAGCCGGGCGAGCCGGTGGTCGACAAGCCCGGCAAGGGGGCGTTCTACGCCACCGACCTGCAGACGATTTTGCAGAACCGGGGGATCGAGAACCTGATCGTCGGTGGCGTGACCACCGAGGTCTGCGTGCACACGACCGTGCGCGAGGCCAACGATCGCGGCTACCGCTGCATCGTGGCCGGCGACTGCTGCGGCTCGTATTTTCCCGAGTTCCACGAGATGGGTCTCAAGATGATCAAGGCGCAGGGCGGGATCTTCGGTTGGGTGTCGGACTCGACGCGAATCCTCGCCGCACACGACTCGTAAGGAGCCGACGAAAACCAAAGGGGGACTGGGCCATGGAAAACGCGAAACCAAAACTCTGGGTGCCGGGTGACTGGAACGCCTTCTTCGGCTTCGGCACCAATATCCTCGTCAACCTGCTGACGCTCACCGGTCTGCTCCGGTTCGTCTTGCAGATGCCGGCCGATCTGGTCTTCAAGCGCATCCTCCCGGCCGCCGGCCTGATGATGTGTATGAGCACCGTCTACTACGCGTCGCTCGCCTATCGTCTGGCGAAGAAGACCGGCCGCACCGACGTCTGCGCGTTGCCGTCGGGGATCAGCGTTCCGCACATGTTCATCGTCACGCTGGTCATCATGCTGCCGGTCAAGATCGTCACCGGCGATCCCATGAAGGGTTGGCAGGCCGGCCTGACCTGGGTCTTCATCCAGAGCTTCGTGCTCATGGCCGGCGGTTACATCGCCCCGCTCATCCGCCGCATCACGCCCAAGGCCGCGCTGCTCGGTGCGCTGGCCGGTGTCTCCATCACCTTCATCTCCATGAAGCCGGCCCTGGAGATGTTCATGACCCCGATGGTGGGGGTCGTCTGCTTCGCGATCATCCTGACCAGCTGGTTCGGAGGGGTGAAATTTGGCGGCGTTCCGGCCGGCCTGGTGGCCATCGCCGCGGGCACGCTCATCGCCTGGGGCTCCAACCTCTTCGGCCTGAATTTCGGCGGCATGAGCGGCGAAGCCCTCAAAGCCTCCTTCCAGACCTTTGGCTTCGCCATTCCCCACCCCGTCATCGGGCTGGTCCTGGGCGGGTTGCACTGGTCCTTCCTGAAGACGATTCTCGTCACGGCCATCCCGTTCGGCATCTATGACCTCGTCGAAGCGATGGACAACGTCGTCAGCGCCTCCGCGGCCGGCGACGAATATCCCACCACGCGGGTCCTCACCGCCGACGGCGTCATCAGCCTCATCGGATGTCTGATGGGCAATCCGTACATCAATGCGGTGTACATCGGCCACCCGGGCTGGAAGGCGATGGGGGGCCGTATCGGTTATTCCGCCGCCACCGGCTTGATGGTCATCATGCTCTCCTGGTTCGGCGTCATCTCGCTGATGACGGCGCTGGTGCCGGTGGTCGCCATCTCACCGATTCTGCTCTACATCGGAATGCTGATCGGCTCGCAGGCCTTTCAGGAGAGCCCGCATCGCCACGCGCCGGCCATCGTCGTCGCGCTCGTCCCCTCGCTGGCGGCCTGGGCGAAGCTGCAGATCGACAACTCGCTGGGCGCCGTCTCCGGCATCCACCACGTGACGCCGGCCATGATCGCCGCGATGCAACAGGTCGGGGTGCTCTACCACGGCCTCTCCATCCTCGGCGGAGGCTCGATCCTCGCCGGCGTCGTCCTCGGGGCCATCACCACCTTCATCATCGACCGTGACTTCTCCAAGGCCTCGGGGTTCGCCGCCGCCGGCGCCGTTCTGACCTTCTTCGGCCTCATGCACGGCGAAGAAGTCGGAGCGTTCGAGAATGCGCCGGTCGTCGTCGCCTACCTGGTGATCGCCAGCGTCCTCCTCGCCTGCAGCCGGTTCGCCGTCGCGGTGGCGCCGGAGAAAGCCCACGCGAAGCACGCCGTCGAGGCTGCCATCGAAGGCTTGGGGTGAGGGCGCGGGTGACGCCGCGTCACCCCTCTCAGCCGTCCAGCATCCCCTCGCGGATCACGAAGTCGGCCACCGCGGCGACGCCGTCACCGCCGCGCACGCAGGTGAAGACGAACGGACGCTCGCCGCGCATCCTGCGGGCGTCGCGATCCATCACCTCCAGAGAGGCGCCCACGTGCGGCGCCAGATCGGTCTTGTTGATGACCAGGAGATCCGAGCGGGTGATCCCCGGGCCACCCTTGCGCGGGATCTTGTCGCCACCGGCGACGTCGATGACGTAGAGCGTGAGGTCGGCCAGCTCGGGGCTGAAGGTGGCGGCCAGATTGTCGCCCCCGCTCTCGATGATCACCACGTCGAGCGTGGGGAAGCGCGCCCCCAGCGCGTCGACCGCGTCGAGGTTGATCGACGCATCTTCGCGGATGGCGGTGTGGGGGCAACCGCCGGTCTCCACCCCGACGATCCGTTCGGCGGGGAGCGCCCCGCTGCGGACCAGGAACTCGGCGTCTTCCTTGGTGTAGATGTCGTTGGTGACCACCGCGATCTCGAACCGGTCGCGCAGCTGTTTGCACAGGGCGTCGACCAAGGCGGTCTTTCCCGAGCCGACCGGGCCGGCCACGCCGACGCGTAGAGGTTGCAATCTGGTCATGGCTGTCGTCCTTCCGTCGTCATGCCGTCGTCATGAGCGAAACAGTCGCGAGTAGAGCGTTTCGTGGCGCGCGCTGGCGATGGCCTGTCCGGGTGCCGCCGCGCCAAGCTCGCCGTCGGGGAGGGTGAGCGCGTGGGCGACGACCTTGGGGATCGCCGCGCCGGCGGCCGCCAGCATGCGCTGGCCGGAGCTTCCGCCGAGCGGAACCAGCCGCACGGCCGCGCTGGTGATCGCCTCCGCCCAGGAGAACGCGTGCCCCGCCAATGACGAGACGACGGGCAGCTCGAAGCGCGCGGCGGCGAGCGCGAACATCGCCGCGTGGGTGACGTGGATCCGCGTCGTCCACCCGGCCGCCTCTTCGACCCCCAGCGCCACGAGCACGCGCGCCAGCGCGGCGCCGAGCTGGCGATCCTCGGCCCGGAGCTCGCGCGTCGGACGGCAGGCGAGCAGCCAGGCGCTCCAGTGTTCCACCCGTTCGAGATCGTCCGCGCGCCAGGCGGCGTGGAGCCGGGCGACGACGGGGAGATCGAGCGTCGCGAAGCTCGAGTCGAGCAGGCCGAGCAGCCAGGCGGTCGCCTCCTCCTCGTCGGTGACCCAGCCTTCGGCCACCGTCTGCTCCAACCCTTGCGAGTAGGCGAAGGCGCCGATCGGCAGCGCCGGGCTGACGAGCTGAAGCAGGCGCATGAGCGCCAGATCGTCAGTGATCATGATGGTGGTGGCCCCCGTGCGCGGGCGGCTCGCTGGTGCCGTGGCGGTAGCCCCCCGCCTCGGGCTCGAACGGCGCCCGCCGCGCCTCGACCGGCAATCCCATCTCCTCGATCATTCCGTCGAGCACATGATCGTGCTCGTAGGCGAGCCAGCCGGGGCCGATCTGAACCGGGACGTGACGGTTCCCCAAGTGGTAGGCGGCGCGCGCCAGCAGGAGGCGGTTGTCGGCGCGGACCCAGGAGAGCATCTCGTTGGCCGCCCGGACCACCACGACGAGAGCTTCTTCCTCGGCCCGTAGTCGATCGCCGTCGCGGAGCAGCGTGCCCCGCGGGAGCATGAGCGCCACCTCGCGGCCGTCGTCGAGGCGGGAGCGCAACCGGCTCCGGCGGCGATCGCCGAAGGCCAGCGTGAGGACGCCTGCCACGTGCAGCCCGCCCAGATCGCGGGCGATTTCTATCAGGCGCAGCATGCGGGGCTCGTCACCTCAAAAGAGAAAGTAGCGTTGCGCGAGCGGCAGCGTCGCGGCCGGCTCGCAGGTCAGGAGCTCGCCGTCGGCACGGACCTCGTAGGTTTGCGGATCGACCTCGATCGCCGGCAGCGCGCCGTTGAGCAGGAGATCCTTCTTTCGCACCGTCCGCGTCCCCTTCACGGCGACGGTCCGCTTTTGCAGGCCGAGCCGCGCGGGAACGCCCGCGGCCATGGCCAACCCCGACAGGAAGGTCACGCAGGTGGCGTGCCGGGCGCCGCCGAGCGCACCGAACATCGGCCGGTAGTGGACCGGCTGCGGCGTGGGAATCGACGCGTTGGGATCGCCCATCGGCGCCGCGATGATCATCCCACCCTTGATGATCAGGGCCGGCTTGGCGCCGAAGAAGGCGGGCCGCCACAGCACCAGATCGGCCAGCTTCCCCGGCGCGATCGAGCCGACCTCGTGGGAGATGCCGTGGGTGATCGCCGGGTTGATGGTGTACTTCGCCAGGTAGCGCTTGACCCGGAAGTTGTCGTGCCGCCCGCCCGCGGAGGCATCCTCGGCCAGCGCGCCCCGCTGCGCTTTCATCTTGTGAGCGGTCTGCCAGGTGCGGGTCACCACCTCGCCGACGCGCCCCATCGCCTGCGAGTCGCTGGACATCATGCTGATGGCGCCGATGTCGTGCAGGATGTCCTCCGCGGCGATCGTCTCGCGGCGGATGCGCGATTCGGCAAAGGCGACGTCCTCGGCGATCCCCGGGTCGAGGTGGTGGCAGACCATCAGCATGTCGAGGTGCTCGTCGACGGTGTTGACGGTGTAGGGACGGGTCGGGTTGGTCGACGACGGCAGCACGTGCGGAACGCCGCAGACCTTGATGATGTCCGGGGCGTGGCCGCCGCCGGCGCCTTCGGTGTGGAAGCTGTGGATCGCCCGCCCCTTGAACGCCGCCAGCGTGTCGTCGACGAAGCCCGATTCGTTGAGCGTGTCGGTGTGGATCGCCACCTGGACGTCGTGCGCCTCGGCGACGCTCAGGCAGCAGTCGATCGCGGCTGGGGTGGTCCCCCAGTCTTCGTGCAGCTTGAGCCCCACGCAGCCGGCGGCGATCTGCTCCACCAGCGCCTCGGGTCTGCTGGCGTTCCCCTTGCCGAAGAGGCCGATGTTCATCGGCAGCGCGTCGGCCGCCTGCAACATGCGGGCGATGTTCCAGGTCCCCGGCGTGCAGGTGGTGGCGTTGGTCCCGGCGGCCGGGCCGGTGCCGCCGCCGAGCATGGTGGTCACACCCGACATCAACGCGTGCTCCACCTGCTGGGGCGAGATGAAATGAATGTGCGTGTCGATCGCGCCCGGCGTCAGCAGGCATCCCTCGCCCGCGATGATCTCGGTGCCCGGTCCGATCACGATGTCGACCCCCGGTTGCACGTCGGGGTTTCCGGCCTTTCCGATGGCGCTGATCCGCCCCTCTTTGATCCCGACGTCGGCCTTCACGATTCCGCCCACGTCCAGGACGACGGCGTTGGTGATCACCAGATCGGCGACGTCGGCCCCCGCGCGCTGGCTCTGGCCCATTCCGTCGCGGATCACCTTCCCCCCGCCGAACTTCACCTCCTCACCGTAGATGGTGTGGTCGCGCTCGATCTCGATGGTGAGATCCGTGTCGCCGAGACGTACGCGATCGCCGGTGGTCGGGCCGTACATCTCGGCGTAGGCCTGGCGGTCGAGAGTCTTCATTTGTCGAGCGGTCCCATGATCTCGCCGCGGAACCCTTGCACCACGCGCGCGCCCCCATAGGCGACCAGATCGACGGTGCGCGACTGGCCAGGCTCGAAGCGCACGGCCGTCCCCGCCGGGACGTCTAGCCGGTAGCCGCGCGCGCTCTCCCGGTCGAACTTCAACGCCGGGTTCACCTCGTAGAAGTGATAGTGAGACCCGACCTGGATCGGGCGGTCGCCGGCGTTGGCCACCTCGAGGCGCAGCGTCGGCCGGTCGGCGTTGAGCGCGATCGTCCCGGGCAGCGCCTCGATCGCGCCGATGCCGAGCGCTCGCCCCGACGGGATCGGCTGGTGGACGGTCACCAGCTTCGTTCCGTCGGGAAACGTCGCTTCGACCTGCACCTCGGTGATGAGCTCGGGGACCCCCTCCATGACGTCGTCCTCGGTCAGGATGCGGGTCCCCTCGGACATCAGCTCCGCCACCGTGCGTCCGTCGCGGGCACCCTCCAGGATGGCCGCCGAGATGAAGGCGACCGCCTCCGGATAGTTCAGCTTGAGGCCGCGCGCCTTTCGCCGCTCGGCGAGCAGCGCGGCGGTGAACAGGAGAAGCTTGTCCTTCTCGCGCGGGGAGAGCTCCATGATCGTCCCTCTGTCTCTCAGGTGGCCCAGATGCGCGGGGCGATGGCGGGGCGTCCCAGCAGCGACGGCCGCAGGAGCCGCCAGACGGCCTGCACGAAGGTCCGCGATCGTTCGGCGACGTCGCCGAGGTGCCGCACGACCAGCACCTCGTCGCTCCCGAGCACCGTGGCCGCGGCCCGCTCGGGGGGATCGATCGACGACGCGATGAGCGCGCGCAACGATTCGAGCGTCGTCTCGTCGGGCGCCGGCGAGGCGGCCAGCAACGTCATGACCGTCAGGCCGGAGAGGCCCCAGCGCGTCCGGTGAACGGGCGCGCCGCCCTCGAACCGACCGCGCTCGACGAAGAGGGGAGCACCCTCGCTCCAGAGCTCGAACGCCTGCCGGCAAGAGCCCCGCGAAAACCGTTCCCCACGCGCCGGCAGGCCGAAGCAGATCGTCTCGGCGCCGAAGAAGCTGGCACCGGGCGCCAGATCGACCCGGGTCTCGAGCTCGACGACGGCGCCGTCGTACACGATGGTCTCCTGCGGCAGCCACTCCAGGGTCCCACCTGCTTCGATCGTCAGCGCGTGCGACTGGCGCGCCGTCGCGCCCCTGGTGCGATAGGCCTTCCCGGCCGCCGGCGTGGTGACCAGCGCGCGCGCGGCAGGGCCGACCCGCAGATCGAGCCGCAGCTCGTCGCCGCCCACCAAGCCGCCCGGCGGGTGCAACAGGTAGACGTGACATATCTCGGGCCCCTCGGGAAGGAACGGGCGTTGAACGAGGAACGGCCCGCGGTGGGCGCGGTGCGCGAGGCGGGTCGCGCCGCGGTCGGCGGAGAACCCCAGCTCGAGCGCCGCGTGCCAGCCGGCGTTGCCGACGCTGCCGACGTTGCCCGCTTGGCCCACGTTGCGCAGATTGCCCAATTCGTCAGGGTCCCGTCGGCGAGAGCCAGCGGTTGGCCTTCTGCCAGATGACCAGCACCAAGCAGCCGTCGGGGCTCTCGACGGTGTGACTCGATCCGGCCGGGTTGACCACGTGCGATCCGGCGGGGTAGACGCCGCGCGCGTCGCGTTGCGCGCCGCTGAGGACGAAGATCTCCTCGATCGCCTGGTGCTCGTGCGCCGGGACCGACCCGCCGGGCGCGTAGCGCAGGAGCGCCGCCGAGCGTCCGTCCGGTTCGTCCCACAGGCGGTGGATCTCGACGCCGGGCCTGAAGAGCTGCCAAGGGAAACCGGGCTCCTGCGCGCGCTGGCGCAGATTGTCGAGATCGAGGTCGTCACGCTTCATCCTGCAGGCACGGTACGACGGTTACCCGCCGGTTGGTCAAGCGTGACCCGCCATGTGCCGTCCGATGACCCCCAAGTCGGCCTCCGCGATCGCCGTTTCATGAACTGCTTTCCCCTCGCTGATGACCACGATCCTGTCGGCGAGCGCGAAGATCTCGTCGAGGTCGGCGCTGATGAGGAGCACGGCGGCGCCACGGTTGCGTGCCTCCATGAGTCGCGAGCGGATCTCCGCCACCGCGGCAAAGTCGAGCCCGAAGCAGGGGTTCGAGGCGATGAGAAGCGCGACGTCGTCGGAGAGCTCCCGCGCCAGCACGGCCCGCTGCACGTTCCCGCCCGAGAGGCTCCCGATCGGCGCATCGGGACCCGGCGTGCGGATCCCGTACTCGACGATGAGCGACTGGGCGGTCTTCCGGAGCGCGCGTCCGCTCACCAGCGCCCTCAAGAAGGTGAAGGGGTGGCGATCGAAGCTGCGGAACCCGATGTTCTCGGCCACCGACATGCCACCTACGCAGGCGTTGCGCAGCGGCTCGTCGGGGAGGCAACGTACCTTGAGCTCGCGCATCTCGGCGCGCTTGGCGAAATAGGGGGTCTTGTTGACCGCGATTCTGCCGGACCGCGCGCCCCGCTGGCCGGCCAGCACCTCGACCAGCTCCTCCTGTCCGTTTCCCGACACGCCCGCCAGACCGACGATCTCGCCGGCCCGAACCTGGATCGAGAAGGTGGTGACCGCCGGCGTGCCGAGATCGTCGTCGGCCGACAGCGCGTCGATCTCGAGAACGATCTCGTCGCGGGGGGCCGCCGCTCGGGTCCCGCGCGCGCGGGGCGGCTCATCGCCCACCATCATGCGCGCCATCGCGTCAGGCGTGAGATCGGCGACCCGCCCGCTGCCGGCCGGGCGTCCGCGGCGCAGGATCGTGACCTCGTCGGCGAAGGTCATCACCTCGCGGAACTTGTGCGAGATCATCAAGATCGTGAGCGGCTTCTCGCCCTCTTGCTTGGCCATCCCGCGCAAGAGGCCCAGCACGTCGTCGGCCTCGTCGGGCGTCAAGACCGACGTCGGCTCGTCGAGGATCACGATCGAGCTGCCGAGATAGAGCTGCTTCAGGATCTCCAGCTTCTGTTTCTCGCCGGCAGCCAGCATCCGCACCGGGCGGCTCGGATCGAGCTTGAACGGCATCTTGTCGATGAACGCCGCGATGGCCTTCTGCTCCGCGGCCCAGTCGAACACGAAGGGATGCTGGCGGCGAGAGAGGACCAGGTTCTCCGCCACCGTCATGTTGTCGACCAGCGTGAAGTGCTGGTACACCATCCCGATCCCCAGCGCGGCGGCGTCGCGCGGGCTCTTGATCTGCGCGGTGACGCCGTTCACCAGCACCTGGCCAGCGTCGGCGCTGTAGTAGCCCATGATGCACTTGACGAGCGTGCTCTTGCCGGCGCCGTTCTCGCCGAGGAGCGCGTGCACCGATCCGCGCGCGAGCTTCAACGACACGTTGTCGAGCGCCAGCATCGACCCGAACTGCTTGGAGATCCCGATCGCTTCCAGTGCCGGCGTGGCCGCGTCGACCACCGCGCGCGCGCCGTCGTAGAGATCGAGCGTCACGCCAGCGCCTCCAATAAGGCGCGCGAGCTGGAGACGGTACCGAACACGCCGTTCTGCATCTTCGCCATCTTGATGGCGGCGGCGTGGTTGCCGGCGTCGGTGGCCGCGCAGCAGTCTTCCAGCAAGAGACACTCGTAGCCGCGGTCGTTGGCCTCGCGCATGGTGGTGTGGACGCAGACGTCGGTGGTGATGCCGGTGAGGACGATGTTGGCGATCCCCCGCTGCCGCAGGATCAGATCGAAGTCGGTCGCACAGAAGGTCCCTTTCCCCGGCTTGTCGATGATCGTCTCGCCGGGGAGCGGCTTCAGCTCCGGGATGATGTCCCAACCGGGCTCGCCACGGACCAAGATGCGGCCGCAGGGGCCGGCGTCGCCGATGCCGATCCCTTCGTTCCCCGGTGTCCGGCGCGAGCGCCAGCGCTTGTTGGCCGGCAGATCGGCCAGGTCGGGGCGGTGTCCCTCGCGGGTGTGGAAGATGTGGAACTTCCCGGCGCGCATCCGGTCGAGGACCGCGCGGATCGGCGTGATGCAGGCGCGGGAGACCGAAATATCGTAGCCCATGAGATCGATGTAGCCGCCCTTGCCGCAGAAGTCGGTCTGCATGTCGATCACCACCAGCGCCGTGTTTTCGGGGCGCAGGTCCCCGTTCCAGGGCCAGGGATAGGGATCGCCGGGGACAAAACGGGCGGCGGTCATCGGGCCACCCGCAGCTCGGCCGGCTGTCCGACCAACGCCCGATCGCGCGAGCTGGTCGCCACGATGATCGCCAGCGTGAGCGCGTACGGCGCCGCGTTGAACAGGTAGTAGCCCGACGTCACGCCCACCGATTGCAGCGCCGGGCCGAGCGCGCTGGCGCCGCCGAACAGCAGCGAGGCCAGCAGGCAGCGAACCGGATCCCAGCGCGCGAAGATCACCAGCGCGACGGCCATCAGCCCCTGACCGCTCGACAGCCCCTCGTTCCAGCTGCCCGGATAGAACAGCGAGAGGAACGAACCGCCGATTCCGGCCAGGAAGCCCCCCGCCATCGTCGCCAGCAGCCGGACGCGGTTGGTGTCGTAGCCCATCGCGCGCGCGGCGTCAGCGCTCTCGCCGACGGTGCGGATGATGAGCCCCCAGCGCGTCCGCTGGAGGACGAAGCGAACCGCCACCGTCGTGACCAACCCCAGCCCGAAGAGCCCATTCACCTGCAGCGCCGAGCGGACCTGATCCGAGGCGCTCCACCACCCCAGCGAGAACGCCGGCAGATGCGGCGCCGTGGGCCCGACCAGGGGCTTGCCCAGGAAGAACGCCAGGCCGATGCCGAACAGCATCAGCGCGATGCCGACCGCGACGTCGTTGACGCGCGGGCGAGAGCAGAGCCAGGCGTGCAACGCGCCCAGCACCAGGCCGCAACCACCGGCCGCCAGCACGCCCAGCCACGGAGAATTCGTCAGATAGGAGACGCCGTAGGCGGCCATCGCGCCCATGACCAACGTCCCTTCGAGGCCCAGGTTCACGCGGCCGCTCTTTTCGGTCAGGCACTCGCCCAGGCTGACGAACAGGAACGGCGTGCTGATCCGGATCGCGCCGCCGACCACCCCCAGCGCCACGCCCGCAGTCGCGCTCATGCCGGCACCATCTTCTTCTGGCGTCCCCAGCGGCGGCCGTACAGTGAATCGGAGAACAGGATCGAGATGAAGATGACCCCCTGCAGGACGTTGACCGTCGCGTCGGGCAGCTCGAACACCCGCTGGAGCAGCCCGCCGCTGGCGCCGATGCCGCCCAGCAGCAGCGCCACGGGGATGACCCCCAGGGGGTTGGCGCGCGCGATGAACGCCACCAGAACGCCGGTGTAGCCATAGCCGGTCACCAGCGACGCGTTGGCGTTGCCGTGAATCGCCGCGACCTCGACCGCGCCCGCCAGCCCCGCACCGAGGCCTCCGAGAAAAGTCGCGATCACGATCAGGCGGCGAACGGGCAGTCCGTTGAGCAGCGCCGCGCGCACGTTGCCGCCCACCATCCGCGCCGAAAAGCCGAAGGTCGTCCGCGACATCAGGAACCAGGCGAGCAAGCAGGCGATGAGGCCGAAGCCGAGGCCCCAGTGGACGTCGAGGCCCGGCAGGTTGCCGAGCATGTTGTCGTCGCCGATCGGCAGCGTCGACGGCTTGTTGAGGCTGGCCGGGTCGCGCAGCGGCCCCTCGACCATGTGGTTGAGCAGCGCGATGGCGATGTAGTTGAGCAGCAACGTGCTGATCGTCTCGTTGACGCCGCGGTAGGCACGCAGCGCGCCGGCGATCCCGATCCAGGCGCCGCCGACCAGCGCTCCGGTCACGAACATCCCCAGCTTGATCGACATCGGCGTGTGCAGGTGGATTCCGATCGCCGCGGCCCCCAGGCCACCCAGCACCATCGCCCCCTCGCCGCCCAACACCACCAGCCCCAGCCGCAACGGGATCGCCGTGGCCAGCGCGGTCAACATGATCGGAGCCGCCCTCTGCAGCGTGTTTTGAAACGAGAACCAGGTCCCGAAGGAGCCTCGGTACATCTCATGGTAGACGGAGAGCGCGTTTCGCCCGGTGAGGGCCACGAATACGCCGAACAGGACCAGGGCCCCCACGATCGCGCCGATCGGAACAGCGATCGACTCGACCGATCTTCGCCGGGCCGCCCGTCGTGCGGCCGCGGCCGCCGCGACCGCCGCCGCCGCCGCGGCCTCCGCCGGCGACGGCTCGGTCGCCGGCGAGAGCGCGCCGATGGTCACACCGATTCCCAAGGTCTGTCCGTTGGGGGTCAGTGCGTCTTGCCGACCACGCCGTCGACCAGGTAGTCCATCTTTTCGAGGGCGATGTCGGTCTGCTTCTGCTCACTCCCGGCGGGAATCACGACCTTGCCGGTGTTGTCCTTGATCGGTCCTTTATAGATGACCATCGTCCCGGCCATGAACTTGGCCTTGGCCGCGTCGGCCTTCTTCTTGGCGGCGGCGGAGACCGCCTTGCCGTACGGCGAAACCTTGACGAAGCCCTCCTTGAGGCCGCCGCGCAGGAGGTGAGGCCAGGGCTTGCCGCCCTGAATCATGTTCACGTAGTCGGTGTAGACCTTCCCCCAGTTCCACTCGGCGCCGGTCAGGTAGCCCTTGGGGGCCAGCGCAGACTGGTTGGCGTGGTAGCCGGTCACGAAGACGCCACGGCGCTCGGCGGTCTCGACGATCACCTTCGGCGAGTCGACGTGCATGGTGAGCACGTCGACGCCCTGGTCGATCAAGCTGTTGGTCGCCTCCGCCTCCTTGACCGGCATCGACCAGTCGCCCGTGAAGATGACGGTGGTCGTCGCCTTGGGGTTCACCGACCGCGCTCCCAAGGTGTACGAGTTGATGTTGCGCAGCACCTGCGGGATCGGCTTGGCGGCGATGAAACCGAGCTTGTTCGACTTGGTGGTCAGGCCGGCCACGATGCCCGCCACGTACTGGGCCTCATCGATGTACCCGAAGTAGCTTCCGACGTTGGCCGGGTGCTTGCCCTCCTGATAGAGGCCGCCGCAGTGAAGGAAGGTGACGTTCGGATATTTCTTGGCCTCCTTCAGGATGTGCGGATCGAAGTAGCCGAACGAGGTCGGGAACAGCAGCGTGGCGCCGTCCAGGTTGATCATGCTCTCCATCGTCTTTTGCACGGCGCTGGTCTCGGGGACCATCTCTTCCTCGCGGATCTTCACACCGGGCATCTTGGCGACCACCGCCGCGCCCTGCGCGTGCGCCTGGTTGTAACCGTAGTCGGTCTTCGGACCGACGTAGACGAAGCCGATCGTCAGCGGCGTGGCCGCCTCGGCGCGAGGGGCGTGCCGGCCCTCCGGGAGTAACCCGATGACCCCTGCCAGGATTCCGAATGCCAGAGTCTTCCGTCCGAACCAGCTGCCAACTCGTCGAGCTTTGATCATGACCCCTTATAGGACGCGCCATGTTTCTCAATTTTTTCGTCGGACAGGTTAGTTGGTAACTTTGGCCCGACGGCGCCGTCGCCGGGTTGTCGACGGAGATCCGATCCGGCATCCTGCCGAGCGCATGCCGGACGACCACGCAACGGCGCTTGCGTCCCCCGTCGAGGTCGCCGAGCGCGCGCTCGAAGCGATCGCCGCGCGGGGGGACGACGGCGTCTGGATCTCGGTGACGCCGCGCGACCGATTGCTCGCCGAGGCGCGCACGATCGAGCAACGACGCCGGGCCGGCGAATCGCTCTCTCTCTACGGCCTCTCGTTCGCGGTGAAGGACAACATCGACGTGGCCGGGCTGCCCACCACGGCGGCCTGCCCTGCGTTCTCCACGGTGCCAACCAGGCATGCGACCGTCGTGGCGCGCCTCCTCGACGCCGGCGCGCTCTGCGTCGGCAAGACGAACCTCGACCAGTTCGCCACCGGCCTGGGCGGCGTCCGCTCGCCCTACGGGGTGGCGCGAAACCTGTTCGACCCCGCCTACATCGTGGGCGGGTCTTCGAGCGGCTCGGGGGTCGCCGTGGGGGCAGGCCTCGTCGACTTCGCGCTCGGAACCGACACCGCCGGTTCGGGGCGCGTCCCGGCCGCCTTCAACAACATCGTCGGCTTGAAGCCGAGCCGCGGGATCTTGAGCACCGCCGGCGTCGTGCCGGCCTGTCCGTCCCTCGATTGCGTGTCGATCTTCGCGCTCACCGTCGAAGCCGCCTGCGGGATCGCGACGGTGGCACGCGGTTACGACGAAGCAGACCCCTGGTCGCGCTCCGCCGCCGACACCTTCGACTTCGCCGCGCTCGAGCGCCCGCCGCGTTTCCGCTTCGGGGTCCCGCGCGGCAGCGCGCTCGATTTCCTGGGTGACGGGCAAGCCGCGGAACAGTTCGAGCGGGCGCTGGCGCGGCTCGGCGCGCTCGGGGGCGAACGCGTCGACGTCGATTTCGCGCCGTTTCGCGAGGCCGGCGAGCTAGTCTACGGCGGCTCGTTCGTGGCGGAGCGCCTGATCGCCGCCGGTGGCCTCCTGGCCGACCAGCCCGAGGCGCTGCTCCCGACGATTCGCGCCATCTTGGAGGCCGCCCGATCGATCGACGCGCGCGCAGTCTTCGAGACGACCCGCCGGCTGGCGCGCCTCCGCCGGAAGGTGGCGCAGGCGCTCGCGGCGTTCGATTTCCTGTTCGTTCCCACCACGCCGACGATCTATCGCATCGACGATCTGCAGGCCGATCCCCTCCGGCTCAACGCCGCGCTGGGCGCCTACACGACGTTCGTCAACCCGCTCGATCTCGCGGCCATCGCCGTCCCGACCGGCCTGCGCGGCGATCGCCTCCCGACGGGCGCGACGCTCGTCGGGCCATGGGGCGCGGACGCCAAGCTGGCCGCCTTCGCCTCCGCTCTCCACCGCGCCACCTCGCTGAGCCTGGGGACGACCAACAAGACTTTCGAGCAGCGGGCGGCGGTCGGTTCAACCGCGCCGCCGAGCTGGATCTCGATCGCGGTCGTCGGCGCGCATCTCTCGGGCGAGCCGCTGAATCACCAGCTGACCGACCTCGGCGCCCAGTTCGTGCGCGCCACCCGCACCACCGCGGCCTACGCTCTCTACGCGCTTCCCAACACCTCGCCTCCGAAGCCCGGATTGGCGCGGGTCGCGACCGGCGGCGTTCCGATCGACCTGGAGGTCTGGTCGCTGTCGCCGGCTGCCTTCGGCACCTTCGTGGCCCGCATCCCGGCGCCTCTTTGCATCGGCCGCATCGAGCTCGACGACAGCAGCTCGGTCAACGGATTTCTTTGCGAGAGCCACGCTCTCAACGGGGCGCACGACATCTCCCGCTTCGGCGGCTGGCGCGAATACCGCCGATCGCTGACGGCGTGACCGCCGACGGCGTGACCGCCGACGGCTGAGCCTCGCGGCCTCCTGGCCGTGCTTGCCTCCGGGGCGCCCGCCATCAGGTTGAAGGATGGGACCGGACGCAGGCGACCGGTCCGGCGAGGAGCCGAGCAATGACCAAGACGGCAATCAAGTCGATGCTGCGGGCGGCAATCTTCACTGGCGCCCTGGGATTCGTTCCGACGGTCGCGCTGGCTGCGGGCGAGACCAGCCCCCGCGGAGCTGAGGCGAGCGAAGGCGTGCCCGACCATGCGGCGGCGGAGGCCCGGGCCACAGGTGGTGAGACAGCCAGCGCGGCCGGCGCCGAATCCCCTCCAGGTGTGCCGGATCATGCGGCGGCGGAGGCCCGAAGCAAGGATGACAGGGGTGACACGCTCAGCGCGACCCCCGTGGAGGCCTCTCAGGGCGTGCCCGACCATGCGGCGGCGGAGGCCCGGAGCATCAACAACCCTGCGGAGCGATAGCCCCCTGCGGAGCGATGGCCCAGCGCTGGCCGCTACCTCATGCCGGACGAGGTCTGCCTCATCGGCGCAGGCGCAGAGCGCGTGTCCGGCATAACCGGGCGCGTTCGGCTCGAGCGGGCCGCCCGGGAGTGCGCCGGCGGCGAAGACGGACGATCGAGAGGGAGATCCAGACGCTGAAGCTTGTAGCCCACGCCGATGACCGCTTGCAGACGTTCGCCGAGGTCGCCCAGCTTCCTGCGCAGGTTGAGGATGTGCGTGTCGACGCTGCGCCCGGTCCCCTCGTGGCGATAGCCCCAGACGCGCGTCAGCAGCTCCTGACGGGTAAACACGCGACTGACCCGCTCGATCAGAAACCGTAACAGCTGAAACTCGAACGACGTCAACGTCAACGACTGGTCGCTCCGGTAGGCCTGCCGCATCTCGCAGTCGAGGACGATATCGCCGTAGCGCAACTGAAGCGCCGCGCGGGGCCGGCTGTCACGCGCCTTCAGTTGCCACAGCCGCGCCGCGAGCTCGTCCGGGGTGGCGGGCATCAGGATGAAATCGTCCGCGCCCATCTCGGCGGTGAGCGCGACGACGCGCCCCACTTCGAGGCAGAGGAGGATCCGCGCCGCGATCAGCTCCGGCCGCTGCCGCAGCCGCTGGATCGCCTGTCGCCCGATCTCCAGGTGCTCCTTCGCTTCCACGATGATCACGTCTACCGGGGCCAGGCAGGGCGCCAACTCGATCAGGTCGTAGCCGGAGACGACCACCTCATGACCGAGGGCCCGCAGCATGGCCGCCAGAGATCCGGCGCGTGGTTCACGACACCCCGGGTCGAGCGTCACGACGATGGTGCGCAAACCGAGACCGATCAGGGGAACGCGAGCTACCGACGACAGCGACACTGAAGCCACTTTAGCGGGGTCGGGGCGCCCGGATCCATAAGTAAGTAGTTATTTACATCGAATGCGCCCGCGTGAAACCTCCGCGTTACACGCGCCTCCCGGCCTCCAAGGGCCGCGAAATGGGCGCTGCGATGCGGCCCGGCGATCCAACCGCTGTATTCTTTGTGCGATGAACAGCGGAAAGCGGAACGCAGATCGAACCCGAGAAAAGATCCTCCGCGCCGCGGTCGGCGAGTTCGCCACCCATGGTTACAGCGGCGCCCGGGTCGAGCGAATCCGTCAGCGCGCGCGCGCGAACACCCGGATGATCTATCACTACTTCGGTGACAAGAGCCGTCTCTACGTCGCGGTGCTCGAGCATGTGATCGGCCAGCTGCGCCTCGAGGAGCTGCGCCTCGAGGTCGACCAGGTCGACCAGATCGATCCGGTCGACGGGCTTTTGCAGCTGTTCGATTTCGTCGACCAGCATTTCGCCGCTCATCCGGAGTTGATGACGCTCCTCAGCGGCGAAAACCTCCTGCGCGGGCGCTTCCTGCGCAGCTCGGCCAAGACTCCGATCATCAGCTCGCCCCTCATGCCGCTCATGGAGGAGCTGCTCCGCCGGGGCGAGCGCAAGGGATTGATCCGTCCGGGCGTCGATCCCCTTCACCTCTACGTGGTCATGGTGGCGCTCTGCTATTTTCACCGCTCCAACGCCCACACCCTCTCCTTCCTGTTTCGCACCGACCTCCTGGCCCCCGGCTGGCAGACCGAGCACAAGAAGGTGGCCACCGATCTGCTGGCGGGGTACCTGCGCGCCGGGCGGGTGGCACCCTGACCGACCAAAATGCCACCCTGCCTCTCAGAACCGCCGGACGGGATCGAAGGGTAGCCCGGCGTCGCAAGCTCGGGGTGCGCGGCTAGCCAGGGCAGCCTTTCTTCTTGGGGTTCTTGCAACAGGCGAGGGCCTTCTTGGCGTCCGTGACCTTGTCCTTGGCCGCCTTGCTGTCGTCCTTGGCCTTGTCCTTCAGCGGCTTTTCGCAGGCGGTCTTGTCCTTGCCTTTCTTGTCTGAACAGGACGACAGATCGGGCTTGGCTGCGGTCTTCGCCGCCGCGGTGGCGTCATCGACCGCCTTTTGCTGCGTGGTGCAGTCGGGTTTGGCTGCGGCGTCCGCCGCGAAGGCGGCAGAGCCGAAGCCGAGGAGCAGAGCGGGAACCAGGGTCATGAGCGTGCGTTTCATCGTGTCATCTCCTTCTTGATTGGGTCGCCCACAGCGGGCCTGCGTCAGTAGTCGAGGGTGAAGTCGTTGTCTGGATCCGTTTTGAACTTGTCCAGAAATGGCGAATAGGTCTGGACGGTCACCCGCCGTTCCGCCGGGCTGAACCGCAAGAGGCGGAGGTAACCGCCACCGCCCAGGGGCTCCATCTGAAAGTTGGCCAGCATCTGGTGAACCTTGGAGCCGTCCGGGCGCGTGCTGGTCAGCCGGCCGACGCCATCCTCGAGGTCGTGGCCACAAAGCACGAACAAGATGTTGTCGTTGTCGAGGATCAGCTTCCGCCAGATCTCTTCGCCGTCGTTCACGCTGCCGGGCAGGTGATCGTCGAGATAGACGTGCGGGTTCCAGAGCTGATCGGGACGCGTCAGATGGTCGTAGCGGGTGTTGTCGGAATAGAGGTAGGCGTGCGTGACCACGACCGTCGGCGTCGACGCGTGTTGTTTCACGATCTGGTTCGCCCAGTCGAGGACGGCGTCCCGTGGTCCGAACTCCAGAGAGAGAACGAGCCACGGTCCGCCGGGCGTATCGATGAGCTGGAAGCTGTTCTCGACGTGGTGTGGTTCGAACGCGCCGCCGAAGGAGGGCATCGCGGCGAAGGTCGTGGCAGGGAAGTACCGATTGAGGAGGGTCTCGCGGGTGACCACGGTGCCGCTGCGCGCGTAGTCGTGATTTCCCGAGGTCACCATGTAGGGCACGACGCCATCCAGGAGATGGAGACTCCGCGATGCCGACGTCCACTGACGAGGCTCGTCTTTGTCGACGATGTCGCCCTCATGAACCACCAGCGCGACATCGGATGAGCTGCCCTGGTCGACCAGCCACTCCGATTGAGCCTGAAGAATCTCCGGATGGTCGGCGGCGTAGTATTGGGTGTCTGGCAACGCGACGATGGTGAAGTCGCCCGGGTGCCGAAGCCCGCACCCGCCACCCAGGGCGATCCCGGCGATGGCCAATGCGCGCACGCCTGATCCCGGGGCCCGCCCCCGGCCTGCCCGATGTGCGCCGGCGCTCATCGATCGCGGAATGAGAGCTCGTCGCCGTCAGCAGTAACCCTGATGTCGGGGACAAACCCGGGCGACAAGAAAATGAACAAAGGAGGTTCGATCGTTGCTTGTCGCCACGACGGTCCGGGCGGCAGCGGCCACAAAAGCCGCCAAATGTTGCGGGTCCTCTTGTTTGGGGGCGTGCACATCGCGGGATGCACCAGCAAGGCGCGATCCAAACACCGCAGGTCACCGTTGGGCAGACGGGACCGGTTGTCTCGCTGCTGGTCGGGCGATGGCGGCGATCGGTGCCGGGGCGGCGACGGCCGCCAGCGCTGGCTGAGGAGTCTCGTGCGTCACGAAGAGCTGGGCGAAATGAGACGCGTTCACGCCGGACGGCGGCGCCAGCTTTTCGGCGATCTCCTCGATCGACTGGACCGTGTCGCTGCGAGATGTCGTGGCGCGGGCGAAGGCCTTGTTTAGGCGGGCCACTCGGTCCGACGACTGTCTCGATTGTAGATCGGCCTCACGTGCCTCCTTGAGACCGGCGTATGCGATGGCGTCGTTCGCCATCTCACCGAGAGCTCGTGTCAGCTGAGATTGAACGTCAGGTGGCAGGGCGGACCACGCGTAGTCTTTGAGACCGCGGGGCGCTCCGACCCATACCCGTCCGGGAACGGTGAGATCCGAGGGAGGACCGGTCGAGGCGTCTTCGAGGACGAGCAGTGGGTCCGAGGTGAGGGGGAAGTCCTTTGAGAACAGGGCGAAAAGGAGGGTTCCGTCCGGTCTGGTCCGGATGTTCGCGACGAGACCCCCAAAGGGAAAAAACAGCTCCTTCAGTGGCCCCAGCGCGGTTCGGATCTTCTCTCCCGACCCATTCAGGGCGACCAGGTCCTCTTGCCTTTCACGGGCCGATCGCTTGAGAGTGGTCATCAGGTCGCGCACCTGGTCGATCCCGATGACGACGTTCAGCGCGCTCCCCTGGCTGTAGCCGGCGTGAAAGATTCCCACCAACTCGTATTCGCCCGTGGCGCGAGAGACCGCCAGCACGGGAGACCCGGAGTTGCCGGAGGAGAGCAGGGCGTCGATCACGAAGTCGTCGTGGTCCCAGTCGCCGTAGTCGTCGTGATCGTGAGCAGAGACGACCTTGCCGATGTTCGTGGCGCGGAACGCCCCCAACGGAAATCCACGAACCTCGACCACGTTGCGTTCTCGGAGGTCGGCGCTGCGGCCAACCTTCCAGGGCATGACCTGAAGCGGCGCGTGCGCGCGCAGGATTGCCACGTCGAGCTGGGGATCCGTCACCACCACGGTCGCCGGCACGTCGTCGCGCGGGTAATCGTCGTGCTCGTTGTCGACCAGCGCCAGGGATTGCGAGACCAACTTGCACCCCGTTGGGACGCCTTCGACCGGGTGGCCGGAATCGGTCACGCTCGGCCAGGCCGCGACGTGATCGTTGGTGAGCAGCAGCGTGTCGTTCGTCTGGCGCTGATAGGCGAACGCCGTTCCGTGCAAGACCGACCTCTGCCGATTCCGCCGAACCGTGCCGTCGGCGGCGTAGGACAGGCACTCGTACACGGCGGTGTTTCGGGCGCAGTACGAAAAGACCGATTCAGGATGATCGTCATAGTTCCGCGTCCGCGCCGACAGCGAAGAGAAGTCGTCGGCGTAGGAGCCCGCATACGCTCCAGCTGGGCCAGCCTGGGCGAAGGCGGAGGGCGCCGCCACAGTGAGGATCAGCAGAGCCAGAGTCGCCAAGGCTCGACGCTCGGTCATGCACCCGGTCACTGCATCGGTCGTGCCCCGGCAACCGGTCGCCCTTCCCGGCTGCTTGCGGCCCGGCCGTCAACGAACTGCCCGCCGGGCACCCGGGCCGTCATTTCTCTCAGCGGTCGCGACACGATCGGACGACAGCGTGCAGAGGAAGCAGCTTCGAGAGAATCACGGTTGTGGGCAGCGGCGAAAAGTGGCTATTGTCGACGCTGGCGCAGTCGACAGGTTGACTTGAAGACGATTCCGAACGACCTCGCCCAGTTCGTGCGAGAGTGCATCGCGCGGCTGGAGACAGCCGAGCTGCTTCTTCTCCTGCAATCCTCCGGTCGACGATGGACCGTCCAGCAGCTGAAAGGCGAGATGCGCTCCTCCTCGATGAGCGTCGGGCTCGGGCTGGAGGCGCTCTGCGCGCGCG
>DATAVR010000136.1:0-7570 GCA_036267635.1 Polyangia bacterium
CATGTTGGCGAGCTTGTCCTCGAGCTCGATCTCCTTGGCGACGGTGACGCCGTCCTTGGTCACCGTCGGCGACCCCCAGGACTTCTCGATGATGACGTTGCGGCCGCGCGGCCCCAGCGTCACCTTCACCGTGTTGGCCAGGATGTTGAGCCCGGTCGCGATGCTCTGCCGGGCGCTTTGCGAATAGACGATCTCTTTGGCTGCCATGACTCAGTCTCCGTTCTTTCGTGTCGTGATTGTCGTGATCTTGAAATCCGTGAAGTCGACCGCGCTCGTTACTCGAGCACCGCGAGAATGTCGTCCTCGCGCAGGATGAGGTGATCGGTGCCGTCGATCTTGATCTCGTTGCCCGAGTACTTAGAGAACAGGATCTTGTCGCCCGCCTTCACCTCCAGCTTGCGCAGCGATCCGTCCTCCTGGATCTTGCCGTTGCCGACGGCGACGACCATCGCTTCCATCGGCTTTTCCTTGGCGGTGTCGGGGATGAACAGCCCGCCGGCGGTCTTGGTCTGTTCTTCGATGCGCTTGACGAGGATGCGGTCATAAAGCGGTCGGATCTTCATCTCGGTCTCCTTGGTTCTTGCCTTGGTTTCTAAACGCGTCGGGACGGTGGCCGGTTAAGCGGCCGCCTCGGACTTCTTGGTCTTCCCGCTCGACTCGGTGGTCGAGGTCGAAGCGGCCTTCGCTTCTTTGGTGGTGGAGTCCTTCGACGACCCCTGCTCAGCCGCGCCGTTCGGCTTGGGCCCGGCGTAGAGGTCCGAGTACCAGCCGCCCCCCTTGAGCTTGAAGGAGGTCTGGCTGATGAGCTTCTCCACCTTCCGCCCCTTGCACTTCGGGCAGACCTTGACGGGCTTGTCGCTCATCTTCTGCCACTCTTCGAACTGGTGGCCACAGGTGGCGCAGGCGTACTCGTAGATCGGCATGCGCCGGGAGCTTAAGCACCCAGAGATGGCTGTCAAGCGAACATCGAGAGTGCCAATTTATCTCGATTTGTTTAGTTATTTTAGATGGTTATCCCTAAAGCCAGCCCCTATGCCCGACGGTCAGCGCGCGACGACGGCGCGAAGGCGCGCCACCAGGTCGTCGATGCGGTCGCCGTAGAGCTTGGCCGCGGCGCGGCCGACGCAGATGCGTGCACTGACCTCGAGGATCGTCTCCACCTCGCGCAGACGATGCTGGCGCAGCGTCTCGCCCGAAGAGACCAGGTCGACGATTCGATCGGCGAGGCCCACCAGGGGCGCGATCTCGATCGAGCCGTAGAGCTTGATGATCTCCGCGACGGTTCCGCGCGCCTGCAGGTGGCGGCGGGTGATCTCGGTGAACTTGGTCGCGTAGCGGAGGTGAACGAGGTCGTTCTCGTCGACCGGCCGGTCCTCCGGTTCGGCGACCACCATCCGGCAGCGGCCGATGCCGAGGTCGAGCGGTTCGTAGAGATCTCGGTCCTGCTCCTCGAGCACGTCGCGGCCGGCGATCCCCAGGTGCGCGGCGCCGTGCTCGACGTAGGCCGGGACGTCGGTGTCCCGCACGATGAGGACCCGCAGGTCGTGCGCCGGAATGGGAATGATGAGCCGCCGCCCGGCCCGCGTCTTGTCGACGGCGCCGAGGTCGATCCCGGCGCGCGCGAACAGCGGCAGCGCCTCGTCCAGGATCCGCCCCCGCGGCAGCGCAATGGTGAGGGTGGCGTTTGCCTCGGTTGGCTTGGTGGTCTTCTTCACGCCGATCCTCTCGCCCGACGGACGTCGGCGCCGAGCGCCCGCAGCTTCTTGTCGAGACGATCATAGCCGCGGTCGAGGTGGTAGATGCGCAGAATCTCGGTCTTGCCGTCGGCGATGAGCCCGGCCAGCACCAGACAGGCCGAAGCGCGCAGATCGGTCGCCATCACCGTCGCGCCGGTCAGCTTGGTCGGCCCACGCACGATCGCCGTCCGCCCCTCGACGATGATGTCGGCCCCCATCCGCTGCAGCTCGGGGACGTGCATGTAGCGGTTCTCGAAGATCGTCTCCGACAGCACCGACTGTCCCTGCGCACGCGTCATGAGGACCATGAACTGCGCCTGCATGTCGGTGGGGAAGCCGGGGAACGGCTGCGTCGAGATGTCGGCCGGCTTGAACTCGCTCTTGCCACGCACCCGAATGCCGTCCCCTTCGGCGGTCACCTCGGCGCCGGCGGCGCGCAGCTTGGCGATCACCGCCTCCAGGTGCTCGGGCAGGCAGTCACGCACCAGGACGTCGCCGCGGGTGACCGCCGCCGCGACGAGCAGCGTCCCCGCCTCGATGCGATCGGGGATGACGGTGTGCTCGATCGGCTGCAGCTCGTCGACCCCCTCGACGGTGATGAGCGTCGAACCGGCGCCGCGAATGCGCGCCCCCATCTTGTTGAGGACGCGGGCCAGCTCCTCGACCTCGGGCTCGCGCGCCGAGTTCTCGAGAGTGGTCCGCCCGCGCGCCAGCGCCGCCGCCATCATCAAATTTTCCGTGCCGGTGACGGTCGGCATGTCGAACACGATCGTCGCGCCGCGCAGCCGCCGGGCGCGGGCGTTGACGTAGCCGTGCTCGAGATCGATGCGCGCCCCCATCGCCGCCAGCCCCTTCAAGTGCTGATCAATCGGACGCGCGCCGATGGCGCAGCCGCCGGGGAGCGAGACGCGCGCGCGGCCGTGGCGCGCGACCAGCGGCCCCAGCACCAGCACTGACGCGCGCATGGTCTTGACCAGGTCGTACGGCGCCTCGTGCTCGTTGACCGTCGAGGTGTCGACGTACGCCGTCCCCCGCTGCGGCTCGCTGAACCCGGCGCCGAGGCGCGCCAGCAGGCGTCCCATCGTCCGCACGTCGCCGAGCGCCGGAACGTTGCGGTAGATCGATCGCCCGCCCGCCAGCAGCGACGAGGCGAGGATCGGCAGCGCGGCGTTCTTCGATCCGGAGACCCGGACCTCGCCCGCGAGCCGGACGCCGCCGCGGATGACGATCTTCTGCAAGGGCCAGCGCCCTTAGGCGGCCGGAGCGCCGCCCGGGGCTGCTGCTGCCGCCTCGGCGGGGGCGCCGCTGCCGGCGTGCTCGTCGCAGAGGCCGCCCTTGGTGCGCGGCTTCCGGCAGGCTTCCTTGCTGCAAATCTTGTAGCGGTGGTGGTCCCCCACCGTGCCGCGGCGCCAATTCATGAAGTGCTTGCGGCAGTAGCCTTTCGCGCGCACCGCCTGCTTGCACTTCTCGGCCCGGCAGGTCGGCCCGTCGGTGACGGCCGGTGTCGCCTTCCCCTTGGCCTTCGCCGTCTTCTCGCCCGCTTTGTCGGCGGCCTTGGCCGTCTTGGCAGCCGGCTTGTCGGCGGCCTTCGGCTTCTTGGCGGCCGCACCCTTCGAAGTTTCTTTGCTTTCTTGCGCCATGGCAGCGGCCGAGGATAGGCGGTCGCGAAACAGAGTCAAGCCTGAGCGACCAATATCCGAACCTGGGCCAGGCCGCCGAGGCGAGCGCGGAGGTGATCGCCCCGCCGGCTGCGTGGTAGAGAGATCGCCATGAAGATCGAGCTCGCCAACCGCATCCGGGAGCTGCCCCCCTACCTCTTCGCCCGCATCGACGCCCTCAAGAACGAGGAGCGAAAGAAGGGCAAGGACCTCATCGATCTGGGGATCGGCGACCCCGACCTGCCGACGCACCCGCACATCGTGGCCGCGCTGGCCGAGGCGGCCCGCGATCCCAGCACGCACCGCTACCCCTCGTACGCGGGGATGGAGGACTTCCGGAAGGCGGCGGCCGAGTTCATGAGGTCGCGCTTCGGCCTCAGCTTCGATCATCAGAAGGAGGTCATCTGCGTGATCGGCTCGAAGGAGGCGATCGCGCACTTCCCCTTCGCCTTCGTCAACCCGGGCGACGTGGTCCTCTGCCCCGACCCCGGCTATCCGGTCTACGCGACCTTGACCCGCTTCGCCGGCGGCGAGCCGTACTTCGTGCCGCTGCGACGCGAGAACGGCTTCCTGCCCGACCTCGACGCCATCCCGCCCGCGGTCGCGAAGCGCGCCAAGATCCTCTGGATCAACTACCCGAACAACCCGACGGCCGCGCTGGCGGCGCCCGGCTTCTACGAGAAGGTCGTCGCCTTCGCCAAGAAGAACGACGTCATCGTGGCCAGCGATCTCGCCTACAGCGAGATGTACTACGAGGCGCCGCCGCCATCGTTCCTGGAGACGCCGGGCGCGCGCGAGGTCGGCATCGAATTCCACTCGCTGTCGAAGACCTACAACATGACCGGCTGGCGCGTCGGCTGGGCCTGCGGCAACGCCACGTTGGTCGGCGGGCTCGGCCAAGTGAAGACCAACGTCGACTCCGGCTGCTTCGACGCCGTCCAGCGGGCGGCGATCGCGGCGCTCAGCGGCGATCAGGCGGCGGTCGCACGGCAACGGGCGATCTACCGCGAACGGCGCGACGTCCTCTGCGGCGGCCTCGCCAAGGCTGGGTTCGACGTGCTGACGCCGAAGGCCAGCTTCTATACGCTGATCGCCAACCCCAAGGGCGTCTCGTCGATCGATTTCGCGTCGCGCCTGCTGACCGAGGCGGGGATCGTCGCCACACCGGCGACCGGCTTCGGCCCGTCGGGCGAGGGCTACGTGCGCCTCACCATCTGTGCCGACAAAGCGCGGCTGGCCGAGGCGGTCGAGCGGCTCAAAGCCTTGAAGCTGTGACCGCGTGACCCGCCCGATCGCAATCTCTTTGGGCGATCCGGCGGGGATCGGGCCCGAGATCGTGGTGCGCGCGTTGGCCGAGAGGCCCGAGGCAAACGTGCTGGTGTTCGGCGACGTCGGCGTGCTCGAGCAGGCCGCGAAGGCCGCTGGCCTCACCGCGCTCGGCGCCGCGCGCGTCCGCGCCGTGACCCGCTTGCGCGCCGACGAAGTGACGCCGGGAAAACCGAACGACGCCTCCGGGCAGGCACAGCTCGCCTACCTGACGGCCGCCGTCGACGCGGCGCTGGCAGGCGAGGTCTCCGCGCTGGTCACCGCACCCATCTCCAAAGAGTGGATCGCCCGCGCCGGGTTCGCCTTCCCTGGGCACACGGAGTACCTGGCGGCGCGCGCGGGCGTGTCGGAGTTCGCGATGATGCTCGCCGGCCCGCGGCTGCGGGTGACGGTCGCGACCACGCACGTGGCGCTGAAGGAGGTCCCCCGCCTGCTGACCGTCGACGGCATCGCCTCGACGATCTGGCTGACGGCCGAGGGGCTGGCGCGCCGCTTCGCCATCGCCGCGCCCCGTATCGCGGTCGCCGGCCTCAACCCGCACGCCGGCGAGGCCGGTCGGTTCGGCGACGAAGAGGAGCGGCTGGTCGAGCCGGCGATCGGAAAAGCGCGCGCCCGCATCGCCGCCGCCGGATTGAACGCCACCGTCGAGGGCCCGCTGGTCCCCGACTCGGTCTTCCGCCAGGCCGCCGGCGGCGTCTACGACGCGGTCGTCGCGCTCTACCACGATCAGGGCCTCATCCCGCTCAAGCTGCTGCACTTCGACGACGGCGTGAACCTGACGCTCGGCCTGCCGTTCGTGCGCACCTCGCCCGATCACGGCACCGCCTACGACATCGCCGGCACCGGCCGGGCGCGCCCGCAGAGCTTCCTGGCCGCGTTCGACCTGGCCGCCCGAACGACGGCCGCCTGACGACTACCGGAAGCGGTAGGTGCGCTCGGCGGCGATGGCGCCATTCTGGTGCTTGGCGAACACCCACTCGCTGAGAACGCGCTTGGCGCAGGCGGCGATCTCGAGATCGGTACCGGGCGCGGAGATCGCTTCGGCATCCCGCACGTGGCCGTCTGGCTCGACGGTGAAGCGCACGACGACCTCCTTCGCGGCGACCTTCTTGGGCGAGACTTGCCGGCGCCGCGCCACCTCGACCCGGCAGGCCGTTACCGGCGTCTCCGTGGGAAGAAACTCCTCCTCGGCGAGGCCCCCTCGCTCCGTCGGATGGTCGGCGGGCTCGGCGCGCTCATCGGTCGGAGGGGTCAGGGCGCGCGGCGCGCTGTCGCTCGCGTTCGGCGCCGGCGCGATCTGGCCGACCGGCTTCGGCGCGTAGGTGCCGATTCGGCCGGTCGTGTTGAGCTGGTCATCAAGCCCAGCCAGACCGGTCGGCGCCGGCTCGGCTGAGGCGTGGCCTGCGACGGTGCCGACCACCAGGCCCAAGACCAACCATGCTCCCCTCATTGCCTTCGTCACAAACGCAAAACGCCGGCCAAACGCCCAGACAGGCGCCTAGAGCACCCTAGGAACGGGACCGTTACAGCGCGGTAAAGCGCGCGCGGAGGTGACGGTCGAAACGGTGACAGTTGGTTGAAACGGTGGCGGCCGCGACAACGCGGCACGCTACTCCAGCAAGGCCGCCTTGATCTCCGGGATCCACCGCCCGGTGAAGCCGAGCTCCGCATAGGCGGCGAAGTTTCGGCAGAAGTCCCAATAGCCCCACCCGAACCCGCGCTTCTCGGCTTCGGTGCGCGCGGTGCGGACCCAGTGTCCGCGCGAGACGACGTCGCCGTTGACGCCGGCGCCGAACTCACCGAGGTAGATCCGCAACCCGGTTCGCTTGGCGAACAGCTCGGCCATCTCCATCTGCTCGATGATGGCGGCCGGTCCGCCGGGATTGGTGTCGGCCGGCTCGCTGTTGTAGCGCTGAAAGAATTCGTGCCCTTCCGGGTGGGCCTCGGCCGCGGCGACCGGCGTGACCGCCGACGGCGGCGGGCCCGGGAACGTCACCCCGCGCGTCTGGTACCAGGGCTCCATCCAGCTAAACCCCTGGTGGGTGAAGTACATCGGCGCGTACATGTGAAAGCTGGCGATGAGGTTCGGATCGCCGGCGGGGACCTGCAGCGTGTCGCGCAGATCCTTGGCCGACGCCCAGTGCGCCCCCTCGACGATGATGAGGCGATCGGGATCGATCTCCCGGATGGCGGCGACGGCGCGGGCCAGGATCGGATTCCAGACCTCGGCGGTCAGCTTGTCGGTCGGTTCGTTCAGCACTTCGTAGACCACGGCGCGCGGCATGCCGCGGTAGTGCCTGGCGATCTGCCGCCAGAGCCCGACCAGGCGATCGGCGTGCGCCTGCGGCGCCTTCATCATCGGGATGTAGTGGTGCATGTCGACGATGATTCCGAGATCGTTGGAGAGCGCTTGATCGACCGCCCAGTCCATCCGATGCAGGAACCGTTTTTCGATCGCGTAGGGCGCTTTGACGTCGGCGTGCGACGAGATCCGCATCGGGACGCGCACGTGATCGAACCCGGCCGCGCGCACCGCCTGGAAGTCGGTCGCCGAGATCGTCCAGCCCCACTCCCCCTCGTTCGGCGCGTCCATCGCGTCGCCGAAGTTCATCCCCCGCTTGAGGTCACCGGTGGCGCGCGTCTGCAGCCGCCCGGTCTTGAACCCCTCGATCCGCTCGGACGTTCCCGCGCAGCCCTCCGCGAGGCCCACCAACAGGAGGCCGACCACGACTGCAATCTTCGCGACAGCGACGCGCGCGTCAACAGCGAAGCGAGCGTCAACAGCGACGCGCGCGTCAACAGCGAAGCGAGCGTCAACAGCGAAGCGAGCGTCAACAGCGAAGCGAGCGT
>DATAVR010000137.1:0-30387 GCA_036267635.1 Polyangia bacterium
CTGGTCATTCTGTCGCCGGGCGTCCCCGAGATCCCCGAGCTGGCCGCCGCGCGGGCCGCCGGCGTCGAGATCACCGGCGAGCTGGAGCTGGCGTCGCGCTTCGTCTCCGCCACCATCGTCGCCATCACCGGCACCAACGGAAAATCGACGGTGACCACTCTCGTCGGCGAGATGCTGCGCGCCACCGGACATCCGACCTTCGTCGGCGGCAACCTGGGCGAGCCGCTGGCGGAGGCGGTCGGGACGCCTGCCGCCGAAGTGGGCGGCTTCTGCGTCGTCGAGGTCTCGAGCTTCCAGCTGGAGACGACCGAGACCTTCCGCCCACGCGTCGCGGTGCTGCTCAACATCACGCCCGATCACCTGGATCGGTACGCCGGCCTCGAAGGCTACGCGGCGGCCAAGGCGCGCATCTTCGCCGCCCAGACGCCGGACGATTTCGCCGTGGTGAACTTCGACGATCCGCTGGCCGTCCGCGCCAGCGCCGCCGCCCGCGCCCGCCGCGAGGGGTTCTCGATCGTCGAATCGCTGGCGACCGGGGCGTGGCTGGGCGGGCCGCTCCTGCTCAAGCTCCCCGGCCAGGCCCCGGAGTCGTATCCGGCGGATCTCCCCTGGCTGCTCGGGCAGCGGCACAACCAGGCCAACGCGCTGGCCGCGTTGCTGGCGGCGCGGCTGGCGGGCGCCGCGCCCGCGGAGGCCCGCGCCGGCCTGCTGGCCTTCCGAGCGCTCTCGCACCGGATGGAGCTGGTCGCGGACGCGGACGGCGTCGCCTATTACGACGACTCGAAGGGGACCAACGTCGGCGCCGTCGTCGCGGCGCTCGACGGATTTCCGCGCCCGGTCGTGCTCATCGCCGGCGGACGCGACAAAGGGGGCGACTACGCGCCGCTCGCCGAGGCGCTCGGCCGGGTGGGCCGCGCCGCCATCCTGATCGGCGAGGCGGCCGACAAGATGCAGGCCGCCTTCGCGCCGGTGCTGCCCGTCGAGCGCGCGCCGACGCTGGAGACGGCCGTGGAGGCCGCCCGACGCTGGGCGCGCCCGGGCGACGCCGTGGTGCTGTCACCCGCCTGTTCGAGCTTCGACATGTTCCGCGACTACGCCCACCGCGCCGAGGTCTTCCGGAGCGCGGTCGCGCATCTGAGCGCGCCGGGGACGCCCCGATGACCCGGATCCCCAAGCGGACTTCCGAACGGACTTCCGAACGGACTTCCGAACAGACTTCCGAACGGACTTCCGCACGGACTTCGGAAAAGACTTCCGCGCGCAGCGCCGCGCGGCGGACGGGTGTGCGCGTCGAACGCCCCGCGGCCGCACCCGAGCCGGCGGCGTCGGCCCGCGCGCTGGCCGGCGCACGCGAGCTCTGGGCGGCGCTCCGTGGGCGGGTCGCCAAGCTGCTCCGGACCGATACCCCGACCGGCGCGCCGATGATCCGCCCCAGCGAGGTCGGCGTCGATCGCCTCCTGGTCGGCGCCGTGCTGGTGCTGCTCGGCTTCGGGATGGTGATGGTCTTCTCGTCGGGTGCGGTGTTCGCCGCCAGGAAGTACGGCGACGCCGCCTATTTCCTCAAACGCGAGATCGTCTACGCGCTGCTCGGCCTCGGCGCGATGTCGCTGGCGGTCCGGATCGACTACTCGGTCTACCGCCGGTACGCCTACCCGCTGCTTTTCGTCAGCATCCTGTTCCTGGCCGCGGTGCTGAAGATCGGCTCCCGCGCCGGCGGCGCCATCCGCTGGTTCCGGCTCGGCCCGCTGTCGTTCCAGCCGAGCGAGCTCGGCAAGCTGGCGCTCTGCATCTACCTGGCCTCGCTGCTGGCCCGCAAGGCCGAGAAGGTGCGCGTCTTCTCCGTCGGCTTCCTGCCGCCGCTGCTGGTGACCGGCCTCATGATGGGTCTCCTGCTCAAGCAGCCCGATCTCGGCACCGCCGTCATCTTCGGCTGCGTGGCGCTCGGGCTGCTCTTCATCGCCGGCACGCGCTCGAGCTATCTCATCCTCGCCGTGCTGGTCGCCGCGCCCGCCGGCTGGAAGTTCATCGTCTCGACGCCGTTCCGGATGCGCCGGATGCTCGCCTTTCTCGACCCCTGGGCCTTCCGGCGCGACGTCGGCTACCAGATCACCGAGTCGCTCATCAGCGTCGGCTCGGGCGGCGTGACCGGCCTCGGCCTCGGCGACGGGCGACAGAAGCTGTTCTTTCTCCCCGAGGCGCACACCGACTTCATCCTGTCGATCGTGGGCGAGGAGCTGGGGCTCATCGGGGTCACCTTCGTGATCGCCGCCTTCGCGCTGCTGGTCTGGCGCGGCATGCGCGCGGCGGTGCGCGCGCGCGACGTCTTCGGCGCCTACCTGGCGTTCGGCATCACGGCGATGTTCGGGCTGCAGGCGCTGGTGAACATCGGCGTGGTGCTCGGATCGCTGCCGACCAAGGGTCTGCCGCTGCCGTTCATCAGCTACGGCGGCACCTCGCTGGTGATGAGCCTCTTCATGGCCGGCGTGCTGGCCAACATCAGCGCGCGCAACCCGGAGCCGCACGAGTGGCAGCCGGGCGCGCCCCGCGCCGGCAAGGGGGCCAACCGCCGCCTCGACGCCGGGCCACGCCTCATCATCGAGGTGGGACCGAAGAGGCCCCGGCCGGGCATCGAGCCGGAGTCGACGACGACCGCACAGCCGCCGATATGACCGACGCCCGACCGCTGTGGGTGTTGATCGCCGGCGGGGGGACCGGGGGCCATCTTTATCCGGGGATCGCGGTGGCCGAAGCGATCGCCGCCGCCGGCGGGGAGGTCACCTTCGTCGGCACGGAACGGGGCCTCGAGACCAAGCTGGTGCCCAAGGCCGGCTTCCCGCTCGAGCTGGTCAAGGTGAGCGGGCTCAAGCGCATGGGCATGGCCGGTCTGGTTCGCGGGCTCGGCCGGCTGCCGCGCGCCTTCTTCGAATCGCGCCGCATCCTCCGCCGCCACCGCCCCGACGTCGTGCTGGGCGTCGGCGGTTACGCCTCGGGGCCGCTGGTGCTGGCGGCCGCGCTGTCGGGCTATCCGACGGCGGTACAGGAACAGAACAGCGTCGCGGGCTTCACCAACCGGATCCTGGGCCGCTTCGCGCGCCGCGTGTTCATCGCCTTCGACGAGGCGGCGCCCGCCTTCGCGCGGCGCAAGGTCCGCTTCACCGGCAACCCGGTGCGGCGCGCGCTCATCGAGCGGGCCGCCGCCTTCGCCGGCCGCGACGCCGAGAGCGCCCAATCGATCCTGATCCTGGGCGGCAGCCAGGGATCGCACGCGGTCAACGAATTCGCCGCCGGGATGGTGCGCGTGCTGGACGCGCGCGGGCGGCTTCCGCCGATCGTGCACCAGACCGGGCCCGACGAGCACGAACGGATGCAGGTGCACTACGCGGCCTTCGGCTACCAGGACCGCGTGCAGGTGCGGTCCTTCATCGACGATATGCCGGCCGCGCTGGCCGATGCCAAGCTGGTGGTCGCGCGCGCCGGCGCGCTGACGCTGGCCGAGCTGGCGATCATGCGACGGCCGGCCATCCTGATCCCACTGCCGACCGCGGCCGACGACCACCAGACGATCAACGCCTTCGCCTTTCAGCAAGCCGGCGCGGCGTTGGTGCTCGCCCAGCACGACGCCTCGGCCACCCGCCTCGGCGATCTGGTCGACGAGATCCTGCAGGACACCGCCCGCCACGCCGCCATGGCCGAGGCGATGGGGAGCCTCGCGCGCCCGCGGGCGACCGACGACGTGGTGGCCGAGCTCGGCGCGATCGCGCGTCCGCGTCGATAGACAGTGTTAAAAGGTCGCTGATGTTCCGCAAGCGAGACGTCGCCATTCACTTCGTGGGGATCGGCGGGATCGGGATGTCCGGCATCGCCGAGGTGTTGCTGAACCTCGGCTATCCGGTGTCGGGCTCCGATCTGCGCGAGAGCGAAGTCACCCGGCGCCTCGGAACGCTGGGGGCACGCCTCTCGGTCGGCCACCGTTCCGAGAGTGTCGAGCGCGCCGACGTGGTGGTCATCTCCAGCGCCGTGCGCGCCGACAATCCCGAGGTCGCCGCCGCCCTCGCGCGCGGCATCCCCGTCATCCCCCGCGCCGAGATGCTGGGCGAGCTCATGCGCGTGAAGGACGGCGTGGCGGTCGCCGGCAGCCACGGCAAGACCACCACTACCACGATGATCGCCACCATCCTCGCCGAGGCGGGGCTCGATCCCACCGCCATCATCGGGGGCAAGGCGCGCGCCTTCGGCTCGAACGCACGGCTCGGGCAGGGGGAGATCCTGGTCGCCGAGGCGGACGAATCGGACGGTTCGTTCCGCCACCTGTTCCCGATGGTCGCCGTCATCACCAACATCGACCGCGAGCACCTCGACCACTTCGGGTCGCTGGAGGCGCTGGAGAGCGCGTTTTTAGACTTCGCCGAGAAGGTGCCGTTTTATGGATTGGTCGTGATCGGCGCCGACAACCCGACCGCCGCGCGTTTGCCTGCGCGCTTGACCAAACGCCACCACACCTACGGCCTCGCCGCCGGCGACTGGCGCGGCGAAATCCTGGAGGCGGGGCCGACCGGCACGCGCTTTCGGGTCCGCGTTCGGGGCCGCCTGCACGGCGAGGCGCGCATCCGCATGCCGGGGGTTCACTACGCCGAAAACGCGCTCGGCGCGCTCTGCGTGGCCGACTTTCTGGGCGTGCCGTTCGAGCAGGCGGGCGCGGCGCTGGCGGCGTTCCAGGGGGTCGACCGCCGGTTCTCGCTCCGCGGCGAGGCGGCCGGCGTGCTGGTCGTCGACGACTATGGGCACCACCCCACCGAGCTGGCGGCGACCATCGCGGCGGCCCGGCTGCACGGCCGCCGCCTCCTGGTGGCTTTTCAGCCGCACCGCTACACGCGAACCCGCGATCTGCTGGCCGACTTCGCGCCAGCCCTCGGCGGCGCCGACCAGATCTTCCTGACCGACGTCTACGCGGCGGGCGAGGCGGCGATCCCGGGCGCCGACGCGCCCGCGTTGCTGGCGACCTTTCCGGCCGGCACGTCTGCGCAGCACGTCCCGCGCGGCGACCTGACCGCCACCTTGGCGCGCGCGGCGCGGGCCGGCGATCTGGTGCTCTGTCTCGGCGCCGGCGACATCACCACCGTGCCTGCCGAGCTGCTGGCGACCCTGGCCGCCCGGGGGAGCGCCGCGTGAGGGCCGGCGCCGGAGCGACCACCGAGCCGGCCGAACGGGCGATCACCGTCGAGCACCCGGCGGTCAAACGGCGATTTTTTCGGCGGCGCAACAACCGGCGGATCACCGTCGCGCGCCCGTCGCTCGCCGCCTGGCTGGAGGGCCCGCTGCGGGCAGCGGCACGAAAGCTGGCGCTCATCGGCAAGGCGCTGCTGGTGGTGGCGTTCGTGGCCGGCGCGCTCTGGGCCGGCAGACAGATCGTGCGACATGTGATCGCCTCGCCCCGCTTCGCCGTCCGCGACGTCCAGGTCGGCGCCTCGGCGCGCGTCTCGGCCGACGAAATCCGGGCGCTGGCCGGCGTCCGCATCGGCGACCGCCTGCTGGCCGTCGATCCCGACGCCGTGGCGGCGCGCCTCGCGACGCACCCCTGGATCCTCTCGGCGCGCGTGCGGCGCCAGCTGCCGTCGACGCTGGCGATCGAGGTGACCGAGCGCCATGCCGTGGCCAGCGCGCTGCTCGGGGCGCTCTACCTCCTCGACGGGACGGGGCGCCCGTTCAAGCGCGCCACCTTTGCGGAGGCCGACGGGCTGCCGATCATCACCGGCGTCACCCGCGACCAGTACGCCGCCGTCCGTGAGACGAGCGAGGCGGTGTTTCGTCAGGCCCTCGCGCTCTATGCCGCGTACAGCGACGGCCACCCCGAGCGCCCCAAGCTCTCCGAGGTCCACGTCGACACCCGCGCCGGGTTCTCGCTGGTGCTGTACGAGGGGAGCGGCGAGATCCGGCTCGGGCGCGGCGACTTCGCGGCCAAGCTGGCCGAGTTCGATCGGATCTTCGCGGCGCTGGGGCCGCGGAGCCCGGCGGCGCTGGCGACCGTCTACCTCGACGGCCCGCTCTCGGATCGGGTGGCGGTCCGGATGGCCGGCGCCGCCCAGCCGGCGCAGGAGCCGCCTGCCGCGCGAACGACCGTCGCCAGCGAGAAGGTGCACCCGGCGAGGAAGCACCCGGAGCCTCCGGCGGAGACGCCACCGGCGACGAACGAAGACTGAGCCGCCATGGCCGGCTACTCGGGGACACCGCTGCCGAAGAAGCTGGGAATCAAGCCGGGCGCGCGGATCGGCCTCTGCCAGGCGCCCGAAGACTTCGCCGAGACGCTGGGGGAGCTTCCCGCCGGTGTCACGACCGGGGCCATCGGCCGGGGCGCCGGGCAGTTCGACGTCATCCTCTGCTTCGCCCGCAGCTCGAAGCAGCTCGCGCGAGACCTGCCGGGGCTGCCGGCGCGGCTCGCCCCCGCGGGCGGCCTCTGGCTCGCCTGGCCCAAGAAGTCGGCGAGCAAATCGGCCAGCAAGCCGGCGGGCTTCGCCACGGATCTGACCGAAGCCGAGGTCCGCGGACGGGGCCTCGCGACCGGCCTGGTCGACAACAAGGTCTGCGCCATCGACGCCACCTGGTCCGGGCTGCGCTTCGTCGTGCGGCTGGCCGACCGGCGCGCGCCGAAAAAGTAAAAAATTTCGCGTCGTCGACAAACGCGGTGAAGATTGCAGCGCATGCCCAGGAGATCCTCCGACATCGTCGTCGGCCTCGACATCGGAACGACCAAGATCGCCTGCGTGGTCGGTGAGGTCGGGCCCGACGGGCTCGACATCATCGGCGTCGGCACCCACCCTTCGCGGGGCCTCAAAAAAGGGGTCATCGTCAACATCGACTCGACGGTGGCGTCGATCAAGCAGGCGGTGCTGGAGGCCGAAAGCATGTCCGGCTGCGAGATCTCGCAGGTCTACGTCGGCATCGCGGGCGGCCACATCAAGGGCGTCAACTCGACGGGGACGGTGGCGATCAAGGACAAGGAGGTCCGCCCCACCGACGTCCACAAGGTGCTGGAGCTGGCGCGCGCCATCGCGCTGCCGGTCGACCGCCACATCGTCCACGTGCTCCCGCAGGAGTACAAGATCGACGGCCAGGACGGTGTCCGCGAGCCGCTCGGCATGTGTGGCGTGCGCCTGGAGGCGCGCGTCCACATCGTCACCGCCGCGGCCGCCGCCGCGCAGAACATCATCAAGTGCTGCACCCGCTGCGACCTCGAGGTGATCGACATCGTCCTCGAGCCGCTCGCCTCGGGCGAGGCGGTGCTGGAAGAAGACGAGCAGGGGCTGGGCGTCGCGCTGGTCGACATCGGCGGCGGGACGACCGACATCGCCATCTTCACCGACGGCGCGGTGGCGCACACCAGCGTCATCCCGATCGGTGGCCACCAGCTCACCAGCGACATCGCCTTCGGCCTGCGCACGCCGCCGCACGAGGCGGAGAAGATCAAGATCCGCTCCGGCTGCGCGCTGTCGGCCATGGTCGCTGAGGACGAGACGCTGGAGGTGGCCTCCGTCGGTGGCCGCGCGCCGCGGGTGCTCTCGCGCCACAACCTCTGCCGCGACATCATCCAGCCGCGCATCGAGGAGATCCTCTCGTTCGTCAAAGCCGAGATCGTCCGCCTCGGGTGCGAAGACATGCTCGCCTCGGGCGCGGTCCTCACCGGCGGCACCACGCAGCTCCCAGGCATGGCCGAGCTCGGCGAAGAGATCCTCGGCATCCCCGTGCGGCGGGGGGTCCCGAAGGGGGTCGGCGGCCTGGCCGAGGTCGTTCACAACGCGACCTTCTCGACGGCGGTCGGCCTGGTTCAATACGGCGTCAACCGCCAGAGCGCCACCCGGATCACCGATGCGCCCGTCAGGCGCGGCCTCTTCTCCCGTCTCCGCCGCACGCTCTCGACCGCGTTCTAGTCGAGCGTCGCCCTGCGCGGCTCGGCGCCCGAAAGCGACGTCGCTACGGCGCGCGCACGGCGCAAGCGTTCAGGTCTCCAGCACCGACGGAGAGCCCTCGGCGAAAAACAGGCAAAAAATTAGCGTCGACGACGAAGACATGGGATCGATCTTCTATGCTCGAATTTGACGATGATGCTCAGGGTCCCGGCCGGCCGGTCATCAAGGTGATCGGTGTCGGCGGGGGCGGCGGCAACGCGCTCAACACGATGATCGAAGCGGGCGTCGAAGGCGTCGACTTCATCGTCGCCAACACCGACGGACAGGTCCTGGAGGCCAGCCTGGCGGGCACCAAGGTCCACCTCGGCCGCAACCTGACCAAGGGGCTCGGCGCCGGCGCCAACCCGGAGATCGGCCGCGCCGCCGCGCTGGAGGACGCCTCGCGCGTCGCCGAGGCGCTCACCGGCGCCGACATGGTCTTCGTCACCGCCGGGATGGGCGGCGGCACCGGCACCGGCGCGGCGCCGGTCATCGCGCAGATCGCGCGCGATTGCGGCGCGCTGACCGTCGGAGTGGTGACCAAACCGTTCGCCTTCGAGGGCTCGCAGCGCAAGAAGAAGGCCTCCCTCGGCATCAGCGAGCTCGGCAAGGCCGTCGACGCGCTGATCGTCATCCCGAACGACCGCCTGGTCTCGCTGGCCGGGATGAAGATGACCCTCAAGGACGCCTTCGCCATGGTCGACAACGTCTGCCTGAACGCCGTGCGCGGCATCAGCGATCTGGTCATCGCGCCGGGTCTCATCAACGTCGACTTCGCCGACGTCCGCACCATCATGACCGGCATGGGCCGCGCGCTCATGGGGACCGGCATGGGGAGCGGCGACAAGCGCGCCATCGAAGCGGCGCAGCAAGCGATCAGCTCCCCGCTGCTGGAGGACGTGACGATCAACGGCGCCACCGGCATCCTCCTCAACATCACCGGCGGCCCCGATCTGACGCTGGCCGAGATGAACGAGGCCTGCAGCCTGATCGCCGAGGCGGCCGATCCCGACGCCAACATCATCTTCGGCTCGGTCATCGACGCGAACGCGGGCGATCAGGTCCGCATCACGGTCATCGCCACCGGCTTCCAGTCGCACGTGCAGGAGCACCCGACGCCCTCGACGGGACGCGGAACCGCGCGCAGCCGCGAGGGTCAGATGGCGCTGCCGATGCAATCCGCGGCTGCCCAGGCGGCGACCGTCCCGGCGATGGCGACGGCTCCCTGGCCGGCCACGACGCCGACGAGCCGCGGGGGCTACGCGGCGCCCGCCAGCGAGAACATCAACACCGACGACTTCTATCTCAACATGGAGCAGATCCCGCCCGCGCCCGCGCCGAGCGGCTCCGAATGGACGCCGGCCGAGCGGCCGATCATCCGGCCGCAGACCGCAGGGACGGCGCCGCTCCAGCGGCGCGCCTCCGGTCAGGCTCCCGCGCAGCGCCCCGCCGACGAGCTCGGTGTCGAGGAGTCGGAGTTCGACAAGCCGACCTACCTCCGTCGCGGTCTCTACGCGCCCGAGTAGCCACCGACTGAGCGACAGAGTAATCGACAACCGCAACCGTTGAGGGAAGCGCCCCGATAAGGGGCGCATGTCGCTCTCGCCCGCCAAGCTGCTCGGCGCTTCGCTGCAGACGCTGTGGCCGGCGGCCTGTGCCGCTTGCGATCGGCCGATCCCCGACGCGGCGCTGTTCTGCGCGGCCTGCAACCTGTCGATCAATCCGCTGGTGGGCGCCTGCTCCGGCTGCGCGCTGCCGATCCAGGACCTGTTCGCGGTCGTCGATGGAACGACCCGCTGCGGGACCTGCCGGCGCGTCCCGCTCCCCTTCGCGCGCGCGACGGCCGGCTTCGAGTACGGCGAGGCGCTGGCCGAGGCGCTGGTGCGGATGAAGCACGGCGGTCGCCGCTACCTGGCGCGCCGGCTCGCGCGCCTCCTGGTGCAGCCGCTCGCCGCGGCGCTCGCGCGCGGTCAGCTCGAACGCGCCGACGCGGTCGTGGCCGTCCCGCTGCACGCGCACAAGCTGCGGGCGCGCGGCTTCAATCAGGCGCTGGAGCTGGCGCGCTGGGCGCTGGTGGGCCTGGCGCACACGCCGGCGCTCGCGCCCGGCGGTGGGCTCCCACGCCTCGAGCGCTATCTCCTCCACCGCGTGCGGCCGACGCGCGAGCTCGGGCACGCCGGCCCCGCGGCACGTTTCGCCGAGGTGGCGGGCGCCTTTCTGGTCAGCGACACGGCACGCCTCCGGGGGCGGCGCGTTCTGCTCGTCGACGACGTCTTCACGACCGGCGCGACCTTCAGCGAGTGCGCCGATGCGCTGCTGCGCGGGGGCGCCGCTTCCGTCGACGTGCTCGCTCTGGCCCGCGCGGTTTGACCGCCGCGGGGCGGCGCTAGACTAGAATCCGATCCCGATCGAGAACACGAACCCGTCGCTGTAGTGCAGGGGAGCCGTCTCGTTGACGAGGTAGGTCGAGCCGGTGGTCTCCCGCTCGCCGAACGTGTTGAAGAAGTAGCCGACCTCGCCGCGGATCTGGACCGACGACAGCCGTCCCAGCAGCAGGCCCACCGTCGGCTGGAGAATGAGACCGCTCGCCCCCTGCCCGCCCAGCGTCATCTCGGCCCAGCGAACCTGGCCGCCGATGTACGGCGTGAAGTCCTCGCGCAGGAACGGATAGTAGGCGCCGATCGCGGCATCGATGAAGAACCGCCCCTGCGCGCCGCCGCCGATGTCGACCGCGAGATCGGTCATCCAGGAGCGCGCGTCGTAGAGCCAGACGAGGCCCCCCGCGGTCAGCGTGTCGAAGTTGTTGCCGGCCTGATTGAAGGGCGCCAGCTCGGTGAGACGCACGCCGAACGTCTTGTTGGCCTCGCGCCGGGCGAGATTCATCGACTCCTTGTCGGTGACCGTCTCCAGCTCGGCGCTCTCGCGCACCGGCTTGCCGGTCTGCATCCCGTGAACGAGACGCTGGATCGCGACGTCCAGCTCGTCGGGGCCGCCCGTGATGAGGATGCTGTCCCAATAGACGACCTGCGCCGAGCCGGTGGAATAGGCGGTCAGGCGAAGGCGCGCCGAGTTTCCGAAGTGGGTGAGCCGCAGGACGATCGACAGCTCGGCCCCGACCGAGCTCCCCAGCCTGGCGGCGTCGGCGGCGGTCGGCTCCTCGCTCGACGGGGGAAACGCGGTCCCCGGCGGCATCCCCGGAGACGGCGGGATCGGCGGCTCGATGACCGCGTACGTCCCGGCGCGCTCGAGATGATCCTTCAGGATGTCCCGCGCGGCGCGCAGGAGATCGGGCGCCACGTTGTCGCCCGTGGGAGGCAGCACCGCCACGGTCTGCAGCCGCGCTGGAGCATCGGCCGCAAAAGCGTGCGGAGCGCCGGCCACTCCGGCGGCGAGAGCCGCAGCCACGAACGAGAGGCGAGCCAAGCGGGGCGTTGTCTTCATGTGATTTTCCTCGTGATCAGACCGCGACGAATCAACTAGACCGCGACCAACTGTGCAAGCGGAGGACCATCGTAACCGAATCGAAACGAGCGTCCGGGGTGCCGGAGAGACAAGGAGCGACAGCGAGCGATGACGAATTTCGGACACAAATGTCAGTCTCTTGATGGCGCGCCGCGGCTGCTGCGGCCCTCATTTGCCCGGCCTGGGGCTGTCCCAAACTGAGGGGCCCGGCCCGGCAGGGGCCGCCGGCACCGGCGAAGCGATCGGACGCCCGAGCCACGGATCATAGGGAGGCGGCGCGGACGGCGGCGGTCCCATCGGCATGACGGGCGCGCGGCGCTGGAGCTCCGCCTCGGCCTTGCGACATTCGGACGTCTTTTGGTAGCCGTACGCCGACGAGGAGCCGAGCAGCAAGGCCTCCGCGCCGAAGGTGATCGCCTCGGCCCGCCGCGTTCCCACCGAGCTTCCGAAGGTCGAAGAGCCCGCTCCGGCGGCCACCGCGTCGACCAGCGCGGCGGTGCCGAACACAGCGTCGAGCGTCGGGATCGTGTTGCTGGAGGTACAGCCGAAGAAGCTCATCTTCCGGTGCTCGGCCGGGGGCCCGTTGACGAACAGGAACGAACAGCCGGCGCCGGCTGTCGCCAGGATCGCCACCGCGACGGAACCGAGGATCCTGGGGGGCGACATGGTCAGCGGGAAGCAGCAAGCGCGGTGCCAATCGTCATCGCGTGTGCGCCATTGTAGTCTTCGCCGTCATGGCCAAGGCTCCCGCCGCCGACGCGGTGAAAGTTCTCGCGCGTAACAAGAAGGCGCGCCACGAATACCACGTCGACGAGACGCTGGAGGCCGGCATCGTGCTCGTCGGCTCGGAGGTCAAGGCGATCCGCGCCGGGAAGGTCACGCTGGTCGATGCGTTCGCCGATCTCGATCGTGGCGAGGCCTGGCTGCACCAGATGGACATCGGCGTCTATACCTTCGCTCATCAGCGCAATCACGACCCGCGGCGCAAGCGCAAGCTGCTGCTGCACCGGCGTGAGATCGATCGCTTGGCAGGAAAAATTCGCGAAAAAGGGAGCACGCTGGTCCCGCTGTCGCTGTATGAAAAGAAGGGGCGCGTGAAGGCCGAGCTGGCCCTGGTTCACGGCAAGCAGAGCTGGGACAAACGTGAAGACTCCAAAAAACGCGAGAGCCAACGGGAAATCGATCGCGCGATGGCCAGCCGCCGCCGCTAGCGCGCTGGCGCTGCTGGTCGGCTGCGGCGGCGACAACGCCGCGCGATCGAACGTCGACGCGGCGAGCACCGTCATCATCGAGGGCGGCGTCGGCGCCGACGGTGGCCAGTGCACGACCGTCATCCAGCAGCAGGCCGACGAAGGCGCGACGCACGTCTCCTGCACGACCAACCCCGACTACCTGACGGAGCCGCCGTCGTCGGGCAACCACTACATCTGCTGGGCCGCCTACCAGACCTACAGCGCGCCGATCCCCTGGGGGAACCTGGTGCACTCGCTCGAGCACGGCGCGATCGTGATCGTCTACAACTGTCCCGACGGCTGCGACGCCGACGTGGCGAACATCCAGGCGTTCATCGACGGGCTGCCGCTCGACAGCGACTGCGCGCCCTCGCTGGGGAAGAACCGGATGATCTTGATGCCCGATCCCGATCCGAACCTGGGCGTCCGCTTCGCGGCGTCGTCGTGGGATTGGACCTTGCGCGCCGACTGCTTCGATCCGGTCGCCTTCCGGCAGTTCTTCGCCGATCACTACGACCACGGTCGGGAAGTGATCTGCAGCGACGGCTGGCAGCCAGCCGACCTCTGCAGCGACGCCTGCCTCTAACCGGCCGGCGAACGCGCGCTCAGCCGCCGAACAGACGTTCGAGAAAAGCGTGCAGCTCGGCAGGGGGCGCGTCGACGAAGCTGCGGCCGATCTGCGCCGCCAGGCGGGCCAGCGCCGGTCCCGATTCGGCGGTGCGATCGAGCTCGTGGCGGGCGGCCGCCCGTTCGGCGACCGGCGCGTCGGTGCGCTGCGCCAGCACCACCAGCGCCTCGAGCGCCACGAAGCGGCGGGTGCTGTCGGCGTCGGAGGTGAGCAGCATGTGGCCGAGCGTCCGCGCGTCGAGCTGTCGCGACCAGACCGTCGCCAGCGCCGGGAGGGCCGCGCTGCGCACGTCGTAGGCGGGATCGCGCACCGCGCGTTCCAGCACCGGCGCGACCCGCGCGGGCGCGCGCGCCGCCAGCCGGCCCAAAGCACGCGTCGCCGCCGTCCGCAGCGATTCGCTGCGCGACCCCATCGCCTCGCCGAGCAGTCGAAATCCGGCGTCACCTGGATCGGGCAGCGCGCCGATTCCGGCGACAGCCGCCTCACGTGCGGCCCGATCGCCGCCGTGGAGCATCGCCTCGAACGTCGGCAGCACGTCGCGCGATCCGCCGCCCGCGGCGCCGGCCAAGAGGCGCATCGCCTCCGCACGGACGCTCTCCGAGCGATCGTCGACCGCGCCGCGCACGATCTCCAACCGTGCCGACGCCGGGGCCGACGCCGCCTCGCGCGCCGGGGAGCCGCCCGCGCCGGCCGCCCGCACCGTCCCCAGGCGCACCGATTCATCGCCGTCGCGGGCCGCCTGCTTGAGCAGCCCCCACAGGTCTGCCTGGGCGGCAGCGGCGACGATCGCCTGGCGCTCGGCGACGTCCCCTTGCACGAGCGCCCCTTCGAGCGCGCGCTCGGCGTCGGTCCGGCGCTTGACTGCCGGCGAGCTCGACGACCCGAGCAGGGGACCTGCCACCGTGGTGAAGGCGCGCTCGGCGGCAGCGCGCACCTCGCGGTTGGGGTCACCTACCAGCTTGAGGAGCGAGGGGAACACCAGCTCCCCCGCCGCGCCCGTCACGTCGGCGATGGCCTGCGCCGCGGCGATCCGCACGGTCGGCTGATCCGACTCCGTCAGCTCCGCGGCCATGCGCGCAGCCCCTTTGGGATCGGCCGACGCGACCTCGGAGAGACAGGCCGCGGCGGCGGTGCGAACCTCGTCGTGATCGTCGCGGGCCGCGATGCGCAGGTAGGGCGACGCGGCGGCGCCGTTCTTCTTGGCCAGAGCGCAGAAGCCGTTGGTGGCGGCCAGCCGCGTGGCAACGTCGCTGTCCTTGATCGCGTGCGCGAGCGGCGGCAGCGCGGTGGCTGGACGGCTCTCGCCGAGATGCGCCAGCGCTTCGACCAAGCTCCGGCGGACGGCGGGGCGCACCGTCTTGACCGCGCGCCCCAGCATGTCGGCGACCTGGCCGGGATACTGCGCCGCGAGCGCCAGCGCCGATTCGATCGCCGCCCGCTCGACCTCGGGGCTGGCGTCCTTGAGCGCCTTGTCGGTGAGATCGAGGCCGTCGCGGTGCAGGAAACCGAACGCGCGCGCCGCCTCGATGCGCGTCTCCGTCGCGGGGTCGTAGAGCATCGACTTGAGCGGCTTCTCCGCGTCGTCGGGGCGGGTCGCGGCCACGGCGCCCCAGACCGCCGCGCTGGCTGCCCGCGCGGCCGGCGCCCCCTTCATCTCGGTCCGCGCCAGATCCTCGGCCTCGGGCACCGAGATGAGCCGCGCGTAGAGCGGCAGCGCCGCCGCCCGCAGCCGCGGCGATACCTCGGGGCGGATCGCCTTTTCCAGCACCGGCTTGAGCGCGGGCGACGGCGGGCCAGCCCGCCGCAAGATCAGCAGCGCCGCGACCCGGACCTCGTCCGCCACCTTCTCACTGGTCACCACGCGCGCCAGGGCCGCGGCGCTCTGGGCCGGCGCCTTGGCGGCGATCGACTCGAACAGCGCCAGCGCCACGCGGCGCGCCCCCGCGTCGGGGCTCTGCAACACGTCGACCAGCTCGTCGACCACGATCGCCGGCGCGCGCTCCGCCAGCGCACCGGTCTCTGCCTCGGCCCGCCGCCGCAGCGTGGGATCCGAATCGCGCAGGGCCAGCGTGAGGATGCCGGCGGCCTCCGCGGGAGGCAGCGTCGGCGCCTCCTGCAAGACCGCGGCGCGCACGTCGGCGGAGCGATCGGCGAGCGCCGCGCGGAGGATCGCCGCGTGCGCACCCGCCTGGCGGCCGTCACTCTTCTCGCCCGCCTGCCGGCCGTCACTCTTCTCGCCCGCCTGCCGGCCGTCGTTCTTCTCGCCCGCCTGCCGGCGGTCGTTCGTCTCGCCCGCCTGGCGGCCGTCGTTCTTCTCGCCCGCCTGGCGGCGGTCTATGGCCGCCGCGACCTCGACGCCGCGGCGGCGGATCTCCGGCGCGTGGTCGGCCAGCGCGTCGGCGAGAATTTCGTCTTCGCCGGCGCCGCCGTGGCCGATCACCGCGAGGGTCGAGAGAACCTCGCCGCGCGCCGAAGGGTCGGCGAACGCCTGCTTGAGCGCGGCCACACCGTCCGGATCGCCAAGCAAGGCCTTGGCGATCCCGCGCGGCACGGGACGCAGGCCGTTCAGGACCTCGCGCAGCCAGCCGGGGACGTGCGCGCGGCTGCCTGCTCCCGGCGGCGCGGCGTCGAGCGTGCCGGTCGCCCCGCCGGCGGCGATCCGGGCGACCGTGTCGCGCGAGAGCCCCGCCGCCGTGTAGCCGGTGTCGGCCAGGATCGAGCCGAGCGGCGGGTGATTGGGGATGAAGTTGAGCAGCGAGAGGCGGCGCCGCCCGAGCCGCACGACGATGCGCGCGGCGCCGCCCGCGTCGGGCGGATCGAGCGCCAGCGTGTAGGCGCGGCGCGAGTCGGCGAAGAGCGCCGCCACCACCAGCGCCACCAGCGCCACCGCCAGACCGAGCCGGAGGGCGACGCCTCCGACGCTGCGAAAGACGGCCCGGCGCTCGTCGTCGGCCAGGGCACCGCGCAGGTCGCGGCTGATGGCGTAGAGCTCGCCGATGCGCAGGCGCTCACCGGCGGCGCGCCGGCGCATGAGCGTCCGTCGCGCCAGATCGGCGCGGGCCCGATCGGCCATCGTCGCCTCGAGCACCAGGTCGGCGAGCGCCGGGTGCGCCAGCGCGAACAGCTCCTGGCGGCCGCGCGTCTGCGCCACCAGCAGGCCGCGCGCCCGCAGCGCCCCGAGCGCCTCGGCGCCGAGGTCGCGCCCGTTGCGCGCCCGCGCCGCCAGATCGTCAGGGGTCACCGTCCCCGCGGTCGCGGCGGCGATCAGCGCCCGCCGCGCCGTCGTGCCGCCCGATTCGGCGGCCACGCGATCGAACCAGACCCCCGGCAACACCGCGGCGCCCCCGCTGCGCCGGTAGCGCCGCAGCGACCCCAGCCGCAGGTCGGCGATCGCCCGCGCCGTGATCTGCAGATCGATGGCGCGGCAGGGCCCGTTGCGGCAGAGATCGGCGGCCGCCGCAGCCGCCAGGCCGTTCTCGAACGGCGTCCCCGATTGGACCGCGCTGCGCTCGAGAATGTCGGCGACCCGCGCCTCCGGCAGGCGCGGCAAGGTGGTCGAAGCGCGCGCGCCGATCTTCGAGCGCAGCGCCATCCGCAGCGTCTCCAGGCGCGCGAACGCCGCCTCGTCGATCGACAGCACCAGCCGCAAGAGCGGACCCGCTTCGTCGACGACCTGCGACGCCAGGGCGATGACGTCGGCGCCTTCGTCGGCCCGGGGCCCGAGCGCCTCCTCGAGGTGGTCGAAGATCAGGACCAGTCCCCCCTTCGCCTCGCGCGCCACGCCGCCCAGGTAGTCGGCGGGGTCCTGCCCCGGGACGGGCGGCGCGATGCCGAGCCGGCTCGTCTCGCGCACCAGCTCCCGTTCGAGATCCCGGTAGCTGCCCAGCGTCACCGCCGCGACGCCGCGGCGGGCGAGCGCCGGCGTCAGCCCGGCGCGCAGCAGCGACGTCTTGCCGACGCCCGAGGCCCCCATGAAGGTGACCACGCGCGCCTCGCCCGCCAGCAGCTGATCGAGCAGCGCGATCTCGTCGGTACGGCCGAAGAAGGTCTCGGCGCTCCGCTCGTCAAACGGCAGGAAGGCGCCGAAAAGGCCGCCGGGGGGGGCGCCGGCCTCGGTCATCCGCCTCTAACTCTGGCGAATGTCCGACTCCAGCATCTCGGGCTCTTCGTCATAGTCCGAGATGATGATCTCTCGATTGTGGGCGTCCGTCGAGGACGGCGTGAAAAAACCTTCCACCAGGTCCGCCACCTCTTCGTGCGAGGTCCCGCGCTTGACGGTGGAAAGGGCATAGACGACGTGCCCATCGTCGACGACGGAAAGGAACCCGATGCGGCGCCCGTCCTCGACCGACCAGAGGTCCCACGACTCGCCCGCCTGGGTGCGGGTGACGCGCGTGGCGTAGAAAGTGCGCGGCTCGTGGCGCGTGATGGGCGTGATTTTCGGATCGCGAGGCAACGGTCAATCTCCGTCGGTGAGGATAACGAGCAACCGAGGCGACGGCAAGATCGGGTGCCCAGCCAGATCAGGTGCCCAGCCAGATCGGGTACCCAGATCAGGTTCCGCGGATATCTATCCAGAACGTGGCGCCCGCCCCGGGCACACTGTCGACGCCGATGGTGCCGCCGTGCTGCTCGACGATGGCCCGGCAGAGGTAGAGCCCGAGCCCGAGCCCGCTCGTCCCCTCGGATGCGGCGCCACGCACGAAGCGGTCGAAGATCCGCGCCTGCTCCTCGGCGGAGAGCCCGGGCCCGCGATCGCGCACCTCGATCCGCACGCCGTCGCCGGCGGCGCGCGCCAGGGCCACGGTGACGCTCGAGCCGACCGGCGAGTAACGAACGGCGTTCTCCAGCAGGTTGACCAGGACCTGCTGCATCCGCCCCACGTCGACCGAGGCGGTGAGGGGCGCGGGCGGCAGCTCGACCACGATCGGCGCCGGCTTGCCGCGGCGAAAGGTCTCCACCGCGTCGGCCACCACGCCGCAGAGGTCACAGGCGCGCGGCCGAAAGGCCAGCTCGCCCAGATCGGCCCGCGTCTGATCGAGCAGATCCTCGACCAGCGTGGCCAGCCGCCGCACCTGCGCGCGCGCGAACGCCAGATCGCCCGCGGCGACCGGATGGCCGGACTGGAGCTGCCGCTCGGCCAGCTGGAGCGTCATGGCCAGCGGCCCGAGCGCGTTCTTGATCTCGTGCGCCGCCGCGGCCAGCGCAAGGTTGGCGTCCGCGTCCTCGCCGAGAGAATCGTGGTGCTTCGTCATGCCCGCTCGAAGATGGCGGCAATCCCTTGACCCACGCCGATGCACATCGTCGCCAGCCCGAAGTGGCCGCGCCGGCGGGCGAGCTCGTGCACGAGCGTGGTCACCATCCGAGCCCCAGAAGCGCCGAGAGGGTGGCCGAGGGCGATGGCGCCGCCGTTGACGTTGACCCGCTCCGGCTCGAAGCCGAGCTCGCGCAGGCAGGGGATCGCCTGCGCGGCGAACGCCTCGTTCAGCTCGATTAGGTCGAGATCGCCGGCCGCGACGCCGGTGCGCGCCAGCGCCTTCCGTGTGGCGGGGATCGGCCCGAGGCCCATGTGCTTGGGCGCAACGCCGGCGACCGCCGCGCCGACGTAGCGTGCGAGCGGCGGGCGTCCGAGGCGTTTGACGCCCGCCTCCGACGCCAGCATGAGGGCCGACGCGCCGTCGTTGATCCCCGACGCGTTCCCCGCGGTCACCGTCCCGCCGACTTTCCGGAACACCGGCGCCAGCGCGGCGAGATCGGCGGCGGTGGTGGCCGGTCGCGGGTGCTCGTCGATCTCGAAGCGCTTGCCCGGACCTTTTCTTTTGTCGAGCTGGGCGAGCTCGACGGCGCAGAGCTCGTCGGCGAAGCGACCGGCAGCCTGCGCGGCGCCCCAGCGGCGCTGGCTCTCGAGGGCGAAGGCGTCCTGCTCCTCGCGCGAAACTTTGTAGAGCTCGGCGACCAGCTCGGCCGTCTCGCCGAGCGCGTGCGTCCCGTAGAGCGCCTCCATTCGCGGGTTGACGAACCGCCAGCCGAGCGTGCTGTCATAGGCGGTGACGTCGCCGCGCGGGAACGGCTCGCGCGCCTTGCTCATCACCAGCGGCGCGCGCGACATCGACTCGACCCCCCCGGCGACGATCAGCTCGGCGTCGCCGACGGCGATGGCCCGCGCCCCGTCGACGATCGCCTCCAGCCCCGAGCCGCACAGCCGATTGACGGTCGCGCCCGGCACCGACGGCGGCAGCCCGGCCAAAAGCGCGCTCATCCGGGCGACGTTGCGGTTGTCCTCGCCCGCTTGGTTGGCGCAGCCGAACTGGACGTCGTCGATCGCCGCCGGGTCGGCGCCGGTCCGCCGGACGATCTCCGCGATCACCAGCGCGCCCAGATCGTCGGGGCGCACCTCGCAGAGCGCGCCGCGATGCCGACCGATCGGCGTCCGGACCGCGTCGACCACGAACACCTCGCGCAGCCGTTCGGCCATCGCCCGAGTCTACTAAAAGGATCCCATCGCCGCGAACGAAGGGACCACGCCGCCGTTCGCGTCGCGCATCGGCGCGACGGTCACGATCGGGGGCGGCGTCGAGGCATAGGGCGAGGTCGTCCGGCCGTCGGGCAGCTCGTCCTCGAAGTGACGGGTGCCGAACACGCCGGCGATCGCGCCCACCCCGGCGCCCCCGAGCGCGGCCCAGGCCTGGATCGCCCGTGCCTCGGGCGACACGTCGGTCGGCCTCAAACAGCCGTTGACGTTGAACACGCAGCCGAACACCCCGCCGGCGACGGCGCCCGCGGCCGCCGCCAAATCGACGAACAGGACCCGCTGCCAGGTCGGACCATAGTGCGACTGATCGGGCGCGTAGGCGCCGATGAGGCCCGCCAACAGGCCGACGTTGAGGCCGATGAGCGTCCCCGGCGCCAGATCGAGCGCGCTCGTGCTCGTCGGCCCGACGCAGTTGTACGCCTCGACCGTCTTCATCATGTTGTCCGAGGTAGTGATAGTGGTTGTCATTCCCGTGTCGACACAGGGCATGCCCGTTGGCGGCGTCGGGCTGCCGATCTGCTCGACGTTGTGCTGCCAGGCGCTGCCGTACGGCTTCCACTGCGTCGCGACCTGGAACAGCGCGCCGCTGATGGCGCCGCCGGCGGCCGCGCTCTGGATCAACCAGCCGCGGCCGTAGGTCGGCGCGTGCTTGGACGACAGCGCACCCGCCGTGAGGCCCAGCCCCAATCCGGCGATGCTGCCGACGAAGCCGGCCCGCAACTGATCGCCGACGTCGGGGCGGCAGGGCTCCGGGATGCAAGGGGGCGATCCGCCCCCGTAATGCGTCGCCAGCTGGTAGCCGACCACGCTGGTCCCGAACCCCTCGGTGGCGCCGATCCACATTGCCCCGATGATGAAGAGCGCGCGGTTGTCGGGGATATAGTCCGGGACGATCGGCGTCGCCAGAAGGACACCCAGCGCCGCGCCCGAGATGCCGCCGCCGGTTGCCAGCAAGACCGATGACACGTTCTGGTTGTTGAGATCGCGCCCGATGGCGGCGGCCACCGCGGCGGCGCCGATGAAGGCGCCCAGCACCCCCGAGGCCGCGATCAGCTCTCGCCGCCCCGAGCGTTGCCGGTAGGTGAGCTTGAACCCCGCGTCGCCGGTGAACACCTTCCGCTCGCCGGGCGCCAGCGACAGATCGATGGCGCGCGATTCGTAGTCGGGCGCCTCGGCGAAGATCTCGACCGGCCCGGGCGCGATGTCCTGGCGGTAGGGATTGCGCGCGCGGTTGCCGTTCACGTAGAGCGTCGCCCCGAGCGGCATGGTCTCGATCTCCAGGCGCGCGGGGATCGGCTCCAGCTTGAAGAACAGCGGCTTGGTCTCGGCGACGTCGACCTCGACGATCCGCGTCTGCCCCTGGTAGTTCGGCTTGGTCACGTCGATGCGGTAGCGGCCGCGCGGAACGGAGAAGTTGTTGGGCGCCTGGCCGCCCGCCACCACCTGTCCCGGCATGCCGACCCGCGAGATCTGAACCGTGATGTCCTCGGGGACGGCGTTGATGACGAACGTGCTCGGCCGCTTGTCGATGGCCTCCACGCGGTCGCGGGCCAAGGTCGCGAACTCGCCGTCGGGGTTCTGGTCGACGTAGCGCTGGTAGTTCCCCCGCGCCTCCTTGAGGTGCCCGAGGAGGTACTGGCACTGCGCCATCATGAACAGCGCCGCCGGCCGGCTCTTCAGCTCGTTGGCCTTCTCGAACTCGATCAGCGCCTGCTCGTGGTCGCGCGCATCGAACAGCTTGAGCCCCATCTCGTAGTGCGAACGCGCGGCGGCGGTGGCGCTGTCCTCCTCGGCGCGCGCGGGACGCGCGGCCGTGCCGGCGAGACAGAGCACCAACAGGAAGCAGACCGCGCGGATCACTTTTCTGGATACGCCTCGCGCGAGCCCGACGGAAGCACGCCACGTTTGACCGATTCGTTGGTCTCCGCGTTGGCCGGGGCGGCAACCGGCGGCTTCGCCGGGTGGCGCTCGGCGCGAAGGTGGATCTTGCGCGCCGGCGGGGGCGGGGCCACGGGAACCTGCGGCGGCGGCGCAGCCGCGGGAATGACCGGCGTCAGCGGAGCGGCCGTCACGCGCGTCGGGTGCGGGCTCGGCGCCAGCGCCACGGCCGGGCGCCGCAGCGCCGCCGACACGCCGGCCGCCAGCACCACGATCGCCACCAGCACGAACGGCCAGCGCTGGGACGCCGGTCGCGCCACCGGCGCGGCCCCGGTCGCCGGCGGCAAGCCGACGTTCTGATCGCCGGCCAGCAGCCGCTCGAGATCCCGCTCCAGCTCCGCCATCGTCTGGTAGCGACGGGCGCGGTCCTTCTCCATCGCGCGCATCACCACCGCGTCGACCGCCTCGGGGATCCCCAGCTCGGGCCGCAGCCGCGACGGCGACAGCGGCTCGTGCGTCAGCACCTGCGAGATGATCTGCAGGTAGTTGTTGGCCCGAAACGGCACCTCGCCCGTGAGGCACTCGAAGAGCAGGACGCCGAGCGCCCAGATGTCGGCGCGCTGATCGAGATCCTCGTCGCCGCGCGCCTGCTCGGGTGACATGTAAAGCGGCGTGCCGAGCAGGAGCCCGGTGTGGGTGAGGCGATAGGCCTCCGGCCCCTCGTCGCCGCCCGGCTTGACCGCCTTGGAGATCCCGAAGTCGACCACCTTCACGAAGTCGGCGTCGCCGCGCCGAACGAGGTAGAGGTTCTCCGGCTTCACGTCGCGGTGAAAGATCCCCTTGGCGTGCGCCGCGCCGAGCGCGCTCGCCGCCTGGCGCGCGATGCGCAGGCTGCGCTCGATCGGCAGCGGCGCCTCGCGGCGCTCGAGCTCGGCCAGCGACTCGCCGTCGAGGAACTCCATCACCACGAACGAACGGCCGTCGTCGGTGGTGCCGAAGTCGGTGACGTCGACGATGTTCTCGTGGCCGATGGAGCTGGCCAGCCGCGCCTCTTGCAAGAGACGCGCGACGAAGTCGCTCTTGGCGTGAAACTTCTCGAGCAACACCTTCACCGCCACCCGCTTGCCGATGAGCGCGTGCTTGGCCTCGTAGACCGCCCCCATCCCCCCTTCGCCGATCCGGCGCAGCACCTCGTAGCGCCCCGCGAGCACCACGCCGATGAGCGAGTCGAACTGCTGCTCCGGCTGCGCCGCCACCGCCGGCTGCGGGCGCCCGCCCGAAGGCGCGTCCGGCCCCCCGGGGATCGTCTCGGGGATCGTTTCGGGGATCGTTCCGGGGATCGTGGGCGCGCTCCCCAGCTTCACCCTGCTCGCCTCGTCGTCGACGCGCGCCGACAGCGTCGCGCCGTCACGCAAGCAAACCTCCGTCCCGGGTGGATAGTCGGAGTGGCAGGTCGGACAGCTGGGCACGCTCGATTCTCAGTCTACAACCGCCGACGGAGCTTGACATGCCGGCCCTGGTTTTCTCACAGTTCATCGACCAAATGCAGAGTCCGGCGCGCGCGTTCATCTTCGACCTCGACGGGACCCTGGCCGACACGATGCCCTCGCACTTCGTGGCCTGGAGCAAGGTGGCGTCCCGGCATGGGCTCACTTTTCCGGAAGCCCGGTTCTATTCGCTGGGGGGCGTCCCGACCGCCAAGATCGCGGGGCTGCTGATCACCGAGGCCGGGCTGGCGCTCGACGCCCAGGTGATCGCCCTCGAGAAGGAGCAGACCTACTATGACGGGCTCGGCCCGGGAGGCATTCGCGCGATCGAGCCGGTGCTGGCGCTGGCCCGCGGCCACCGCGAACGAAACGAGGGCCCGCTGGCCGTCGCCTCCGGGAGCGTGGGGCGGCTCGTCACCCGCACCCTGGCCGCGCTCGGGATCACCGACTGGTTCGCCGCGGTGGTCGCCGCCGAGGACACCGCGCGTCACAAGCCCGAGCCCGACGTTTTTCTCGAGGCGGCCCGCCGCGTGAACGCCGATCCCGCCGCCTGCATCGTCTACGAGGACACCGACATCGGCCTCGAGGCCGCCCGGCGCGCCGGCATGCGCCCGGTCGACGTCCGCCCGCTGATCGCCGCCGCCAAGACCGCCGCTACGACGCCTTCTGTTTGATCCCAAAAAACGAAGCGATCTTGGTCATCAGCTGATTCTTCTGCACGGCGGTGGGGAGCACGCTCTGCGCGGGGATCTCGCCGAGCGCGACCTGTCGCCGCGCCAAGATGTCGCTGATGATGCCGGCCAGCTCGGGCTTCTCTTGCAGGATCTCCTGAAAGGCCTCTTTGTCGACGATGTAGCACTCGACGTCCGACTTGGCGACGACGGTGGCGGCGCGCGTCGCGCCGGTCATCAGCGACATCTCCCCGAAGAACTGCCCGTCGCTCAGCGTGGCGACCTCCTTGAACGCGCCGAGGACGCCGATCTGCACCGCCACCGCTCCGCTGCGGACGACGTAGAGCGAGTCGCCCGGATCGCCCTGGCGCAGGATCGTTTCGCCAGGGCCGAACATCAGCATCCGCAGGCGGCGTGACAACCGATCGATCTTCTCGGCGTCGAGCGCGCGGAAAACGTCGACGCGCGAAAGAGCGTCGACCCGCCGAGCGTACTCCTCGTCGTCCTTGCGGCGTGCCCGGTCCTCGTTCATCTCGGTCAGGTTGACGTTGCGCGAGGGGAACGGGATCTCCATGCCGGCGCGGTGGAGCGCGTACCAGACGGCGCATCGCACGGCGCTGTCCATCGAGTCGTCGCGCTGCACGTCGTCCATCCAGTAGCGGATCGAATAGATGGAAGCGTCGTCCTTGAACTCGCGCAGGATGCAGTCGGGGGACGGATCGGCCCGCACGAACGGCTGTCCCCGCACCGCCTCCATGATCACCTCGCGCACCCGCGCGGGCGGGTGTCGGAAGTGGACGCGGACGTTGATCCACTGACGATGCGCCGTGGTCGGTCGGGTGTAGTTGACGATGGTGGCGCGCGTGATCGCCGAGTTGGGGATCAACATGAGGTCGCCGTTCTTGGTGACGATGGTGGTGGCGCGCCAGCGCACGTCGCGGATCCGGCCCGAGATGCGATCGTCGAGGCTGATCCAGTCGCCGATCTCCAGGTCGCGCTCGAGCTGCAACGCCAGCCCGGACATGACGTTCCCCAGGGTGTCCTGCAGCGCGAGGCCAATGACCGCGGTGGTGAGCACCGAGGCAGTGAAGACCTTGGTGACGTCGACCTCGGAGCGCGTGAGCACCAGCGCCGCCGTGATGAGGTAGGCCACCCCCTGGATGAGGTCGCGCAGGATGCGCGGGATCTCGCGCCGGACCAGGACCACGTCGAACAGCAGCAGGCCGGCGACGATGACCACCCCGAACGAAAACAGCAGCACCGACAGCAGGCGCAGCCAGTCGTGGTGGGTGGCGGGCGGAACCGGCGGGTGGAACAGGCCCAGTGCCAGCACCGAGACCAGATAGGCACCGGCGAAGAAGATTCCCGCCTTCACCCGCCCCCGCTCGCTGGCGGGAACGATGAACCTCAGCAGAAAAAGAACGGCCAGGAGGGCGACCGCGACGAAGGGGAGCGATCCCTGCCCCGACCACTCGTGCGCAAGACGCGAGGGCAAGTCCCCCATCGTATCATGGGTAGACCTGATGCCTGAGCCCGCCCGCTACGGTCGCGCGGGCGGAGTGGGGGTCGTAACGCTGCTCTGGGGGGTGACGCGGAGGCCGTCGGCGGCCTGCTCGACGTCGCTGATCGAGATTGCGTCGCCGCGGACTGCCCGATCAAAGGCGGCGTTTTCGCGCGCGCGGAAGCGGGTCAAGCGGATGAGCGGGTGGCGGCCTTGCGGGCCGCAGACAAAGAGGCGGAGGCGGCCCTTCTCGGGCAGGGGATCACTGACGACGCGATAGAGGGTGGGCGCCGCCGACACCGGCTCGGCGCCGAGGACGAGGTAGCTGAAGTCGACGCGGGGGTGGGACGGGACTGGCGCGGCGTCGTGGCACCAGTCGCGGTCGCGGGCGAGCGCGGGACAGGGGCCGCTCCAGAAGCAGGGCGCGACGACCTGGAGGCCCGCGGTGAGGAGTTGATCGCGGAGGCCCAGCAGCTCGCGAGAGGTCTCCCGCAGAGCCGGCTCGAGCAAGATCAGCAGTCCGTTCGGCGCGAGCAGGGTGGCCCAGGCGCGGACGCGGCGGGCGCGCAATGCCACGCGCTCGGCCGGCGCGCGATCGACGTAGAGCTCGTTCAGGAGGTGCGCCGCGACGACCAGATCGAACTTCCCTGACACGCCCGGCAGCTCGACCTCCAGGTTCGCCCGCAGGACGCCCGGGCCCGCCGTCCGGTCGACCGCCACCACCTCGAACGACTCCCCGAATCGCCGGCGCAGCACCCGTCCCACCGCGCCCGTTCCAGCGCCCAGATCGAGCGCCTGCCTGGGCACCGCGGCGCCGCGCGCGCCGTAGACCTCGGCGAGAACACGCGTCAGGGCTGCTTCGGTGCGCGGCGCGATGTCGCGCGCGTACTCGGCGCGCAACGCCGGGTCAGCCAGGTAGGGCGTCCCGACCAGCTGGCGCGCTCCGATGAGCCCTTCGTGAACGGCCGACCCGCGCTTGCGTGGCTTGCCTCTCGGGCCCGGCCTGGGCGCGGACAGCGGCCTACCCCTTTCCGAAGATGTCCTTGAAGCTCACGATCAGCAGCACGCCGAGCAGAAGCACGAACCCGGCCGTGTGGACCGCTGCTTCGATGCGCGGGTTGACCTTCTTCCGCATCACCGACTCGATCGCCAAGAAGACCGCGCGACCGCCGTCGAGCGCCGGCACCGGCAGCAGGTTGAACAGGCCGAGGTAGACCGACAGCAGGATCAGAATCCCCAGGAAATCGACCGGCCCCCGCGAGGCGGCCTTGGCGATCTGCTTGGTGATCCCGATCGGTCCCGAGAGGTCGGCGTGCACCTTGCCGCGGACCATCCCGTAGAGCCCCTCCAGGATTCCCACCGAGGCGTAGTAAGGATAGACGACCGCCTCCTTGAGCGCGCCGGGGACCCCGATGGGCGTCCGTTCGTCGATCGGCCCGATCTGGATCCCGACCTGGTAGACGCCCGATTTGTTGTCCGCCGCGACCTGGAAGACGAGCGGCTTGCCGTCCCGCAGGATCTTGATTGCGACCGGCTTGCCCTGCGACGACTGAATGACGTCGGTGATCGGGTGATCGGCGTCGACCGCCCGCCCGTTGGCGTCGACGAGCACGTCGCCCGCCTTCATCCCGGCCACCGCCGCCGGCCGCCCCGCCACCGGCTCGAGAATCTTCTGCGTCTTCGACGGCATGCCGAAGGCGAGAAGCACGAACAGCGTCAACACGAACGCGGTGAGGTAGTTGGCGGCCGGTCCCGCCAGGATGGTCGCCATCCGCATCCAGCGCGGCCGGTTCGGATAGACCATCGGGTCCGACTTGTCGAACTCCTCGTTGGGGTTCATCCCGGTGATCTGGACGAAACCGCCCAGCGGGATCGGCGCGATCTGAAAGGTGGTCCCGCCGCGCTCGAACCCGAGCAGCGTGGGGCCGAAGCCGATGGAGAACCGCTCGACCCGCATGCCGCACAACCGGGCCACCAGGAAATGCCCCCCCTCATGCAGGACGATGAGCAGGCCCAACCCGATGATTGCGATGACGATCGACATCAAGAGAAGACTAGCATGGAGGCCAGCGGGCAACCGCCAGTCGTGCCGCGACCAGCTCCGTCCGGGACAGCCCGCCTGCCGCTCACACCGTCTCGGGTCACGCCGCCAGGAATCGAAGGACCGGGCGGAGCAGGAGCGGCATCGGCGATCGTGGGCGCGATCCCACCACGTCGATTCCCAACTCCTGGGCGCGGCGCTCGAACACCGCTTCGAACAACAGCCCTGGGCCGCTGGCGCGCACGATCACCGGAAGGGCGGCGAGTCGCCGCGCGACCAGATAGCGGCCGCGAAGCACGACCGCGTCGCGCCCGGCCCCAAGCCGCGACAGGGCCCAGCCGAGCGGTGCCAGCGAAACGCGTCTGCCGGCGTCGAGCAGGACGACGACGTCGCCCCGCGCCTCCGACGATCCGCGCAGGAACGGCCGGCCGACCGTCTCGCGCCCGAGCACCCGTAGCTCGGGAATGGAGCCGGCCAGAAGGTTGACGATCGAAAAGCTGTTGTCGGAGGATCCATTGTTGACGGCCAGGATCTCGAACGACCGCCCCAGACGGCCGAGATGTGCCGCCACCGAGCGGATGTCGTGCCCGACCGAATCTTCATGGTTGCCGACGGCGATCACCACGGAGAGCTCAGGCATGGCTTGCGGCAGGGGGGCACCTCGCATCGCAATCCTGAAAAGCAGCATGGAACATGCCGTCCCTGGGGCCGCAGTGATTTCAATATCTTAGATCCTCGGACCCGCCCCAGGTGCGAACGCCGCTTCGCATCCTGGCGACCCTACATGCGAATCCCGTTACACGCCGCTGACGGTCTCGTTACAGGCCGGCGATCGCGCGGGCGAGCACAGCCACGTCGGCCGTCGCCACGACCGGAATGCCGACCGCTTGCGCTTCGCGGGCGGCGATCGGTGCCCCTTCGGTGCGGCCGTTCGGGAGCCGCACCGAGGGGTGCGCGAACAGATCGGCGGCGCGCAGCCAGTCCGCGACCTCGGCGCGAGGAACCGCGCCGGCGAGACGGAGCGGAACCTCGAGCGCGGCGGCGAGCCGGATGAGGCGCGGCCGTTCGGGGCCGTCGCCGAGGATGACCACCTCCGGCCGAGGCGCCGCGAATGCCCGAGCGCGCGCCCGGGCACAGGCATGAAGCAGAGCCGCGTGCCCCTTGATGGGCACGAGCCGCCCGACCGCGAGCACCGTCGGCGCCGTCAAACCGAAGCGGCGGCGGAGGGCCAGGTTGGGCCCGCCACGGGGCGCGAACAGCGACAGCGGAACGTCGAGCGGCTCGACCGTGCCGAGGGCGCCGGCTTCGCCGCAAAGCCGCGCGAACCGGGCCTGGAGATCGTGGCTGACGAAGCGCAGGTCGGTTCCGTCGCGCGCGAGTCGACGCGCGATGGCGCGGCCAAGCGGAAGTCGTTCGAGCAGGGCGACGTCTCCCGAATGCGCATAAGCGCGGCGAGCGCCGTTTGGCGCCGCCGCCGAAGCGGCGAGCGCACAGGGGACCAGCCAGTGCGATTCGAGCGCCTCCCAGCCCGCGGCGCGTACGCCCGCCGCCGCGGCGAGCGCCGCCGAAAATTGCGCCGCCGCGAGCCAGATCGCGCCGCCGCGCTCGAGCACCTCCGGCGCCCCCTCGCCGTAAAACAGCCGGGCCGCCGCCGGAATGCGGCGCACGGTGAGGCGGCCGTCGACCGCCGTCGCCGGGCGGTCGCCCGCGGCCAGCACCTCGACCGAGTGCCCGGCGTCGAGCAAGCATTGCACCCGGTCGCCGACGAAGCTGCCGGCGTAGTCGCCCGCGTGACGGGGAAACGAGGTCGTCAGGAGGCCAATTCGCACGAGATCTCTTCGCGTTCGACCGGCATGAGGCGCGGGGCGGCTCGCGCCCGCAGCCGACCCAGGCCAAGCAAGCGGCGCAGCCCAAGCAGGCGACGCAGCCGACGAATGAAGGCGCGCGTCAGCAGCCAGGTGATCGGCAGCGCGACCTGCACCGGACGCAACCCCGAGCGCCACGCCGGCCCGTACACCGGCCGCACCGGCACGTCGACGACACGCGCCCCGGCCGCGCCCAGCCGCGCGAGCAGGTCGTTGGGATAGCCGTAACGCGCGAACATCCGCTCCGGCCCGATCGCCAAGAGCGCGCGCCGAGACGCCACCGTGTACCCGCACTGCGAATCGAACAGCCGCCAGTACCCGGAGGCGAGCCGGGTCAGCCATGACAGAACGACGTTCCCTGCCAGCCGCACCGGCGGAATTTGCCGCCAGCCTCCCGACCAGGCGAAGCGGTTCCCCTTCGCGTAGTCCGCCACGCCGTCGACGACCGGCGCCAGCAGCTGCGGCAGGTCGGCCGGATCCATCTGCCCGTCGCCTGCCATCACCGCGGTCGCGTCGGCCCCCAGCGCCAGAGCGCGCGCGTAGCCCGAAGCGATCGCCGCGCCGACGCCACGGTTTTCCGGGTGGACGATCACCTCGACCCTGCGTCCGCCGCCGCGCCCCGACGCCCGCCGGCTCGCCCGCCGGGCGACGGCCGCCGTCGCGTCGCTGCTGCCGTCGTCGACGACGATGACCTGGTCGACGAACCCCGGCACCGACCGGATCGTCCCCGCGATCTTGTCGCCCTCGTTGAACGCCGGGATGACGACGGCGATCAAGCGCTGGCGAAACATGGACCTTCCTCGGCGCGGCCTGGCCGCGACCGCCGCAGCATGTTAGGGTTTGGGTGATTTCTTGCAGGGCTTGGACTGATGTCCTGCTGGCCAATCCGAGGCGGTCGCGCGACGCACATGAATTCAATCACTACGCTACTCCGATTTGGAAAGAACCTCGTCGTTCCTCGAGGGGCAAAGTTCAGAACGTTGCCCCTCGGACCCGCCGCCGGCTGCGTGATGAACCTGGACCTCCACACTGGATTCCGGGTCTACGTGGGACTCTACGAGCGAGAGTTAGTTCCTCATTTCCGGCGTCTGGTTCGAAGAGGTCATAGCTCTTTCGATGTCGGCGGCAAAGGCGGCTACTACGCGCTCCT
>DATAVR010000138.1:0-18330 GCA_036267635.1 Polyangia bacterium
GATCTCGCCGCGGCGCGGATCGAGCGGCAGGTGCGAAAGTGGAAGGAGAAGATCCGCGACCACAAGCCGCACGGCGGCCCCGCCGGCACCGTGCGCGAGCTGGTCATCCCCGCCGAGGAGATCGAGCCGCGTCCGGCGACGCCCGAGACGCCGGCGCCCGTGGCGGCGGCCCTCTCCGGGGGCTATCGAATCATTAAAGATGAGCAGGTGACCGCCCGATCCATGACGGTGGAGGATGCCGTGATGCAAATGAACCTGCTCGGGGACGAGCACCTGATCTTCACTGACGCCGGTACGGGCGGCACCTCGGTCCTCTACCGCCGTCGCGACGGCAACTACGGTCTCATCGAGACCGCCGCGCTGTCCCCCTCGACGGGGGACAAGGCGAAGCGCTGACAGGGCGCCCGCCGCGGAGCCATGCGAGTCATCGACTTTCTCCAGCCGGACTGCATCGTCGCCCGACTGGATGCGACCACCAAGCTGGGCGTGCTCGCGGAGCTCTCCGAGTACTTGGCCAAGGTGGTGCCCGGGGTCGAGGCGGGCGCCTTGCGGCACGTTCTCGAGGAGCGGGAGCTGCTGGCCTCGACGGCGATTGGCGACGGCATCGCCATCCCGCACGGCAAGCTCGATTCGGTCGGGCACCTGGTGGGCGCGCTCGGGCGGGCGGTCGAAGGGATCGAGTTCGAGTCGATCGACGGCAAGCCGACGCAACTGGTCTTCATGCTGGTGGCTCCGGCCAGCTCGACAGGCGTGCACCTGAAGGCGCTGGCGCGGCTGTCGCGGCTGTTTCGGGACGCCGACTTCCGGCAGCGTCTGCTCTCGGCGCCGTCGAGCGAGGCGATGTACCAGGTGATCGCCGAAGAAGACGCCAAGTACTGACGCCGAGCGGACTCGGCGTATGATGTCCCGGTGACGCCGGCGCTCACCGTCCGCTCGCTGCTCGACGAAGGGGCGGGCCTGCGTCTGACGCTGGTCGCGGGCGAGGCGGGGCTGGGGCGGCAGATCACCATCCACCGCATTCAGAAGCCGGGGTTGGCGCTGGCGGGGTACGTGCTGCAGGTCCATCCGGAGCGGGTGCAGGTGCTGGGGGCGACCGAGATCTCCTACCTCGAGACGCTGAGCGAGGAGGCTGCGCGGAAGTCGGTGCAGGCGTTCTTCAGCTTGAACCCGGCCTGCGTGGTGGTGACCAAGGGGCTGGAGGCGACCCCGCTCCTGCGCGAGACCGCCGATCACCTGGGCGTCCCGCTCCTGCGCACGCCGCTCATCTCCTCGACCGCCATCGACCTGATTCAGAAGTACCTCGAGCTGCAGCTGGCGCCGACCGCCAGCATCCACGCTGTCTTGATGGACGTGCTCGGCATCGGGGTCCTCCTGCTCGGCAAGAGCGGCATCGGCAAGTCGGAGGCGGCGCTCGATCTCATCATGCGCGGCCACCGGCTGGTGGCCGACGATCTGGTCGAGGTGCGCCGCACCTCGGGCAACCTGCTGGTAGGGTGGGCTTCGGAGCTGATCAAGCACCACATGGAGGTGCGCGGTCTCGGCATCATCAACATCAAGGACATGTTCGGGGTGGCCGCCGTCCGCGACGAGAAGCGGATCGAGCTGGTGCTGGAGCTGATTCGCTGGGACCAGAGCGAGAGCCACGACCGGCTCGGGCTCGACGAGATGGTCTATCCGATCCTCGAGGTGCAGGTGCCGCTCCTGCGCATCCCGGTCAGCCCGGGCCGCAACGTCAGCTCGCTCATCGAGGTGGCCGCGCGCAACCGGCTCCTGCAGGTGCGCGGGCACCACTCGGCGCGCGAGTTTCAGGAGCGGCTCGATCGCGCGCTGGCCGATGCGCGCGAGCGCCGCTGGCGGGACGACGTCGAATGAGGCTGGTCGTCGTCACGGGCGTGTCGGGCGCCGGAAAGTCGACCGCGCTGCGGGCGCTGGAGGATCTCGGCTTTTACGCCGTCGACAACCTGCCGCTGCCGCTGGTGCCGCAGTTCATCGAGCTGTTCGGCAGCCGCACCGACATCGATCGCGCGGCGCTGGGCCTGGACGCGCGGGGCGGCAGCTTCCTGGCGGGCGCCTCGTCGGTGTTCGCGCATCTGCGCAAGGCCGGGCACACCGTGGAGGTGCTGTTCCTCGACGCCTCCGACGAGATCCTGATCCGGCGCTTTTCCGAGACCCGCCGCCGCCATCCGCTCTCCGACACCGACATTCGGGCCGGCATCGCGGCCGAGCGCCAGGCGTTGGCCGATCTCCGCCGCGAGACCGACGCGCTGATCGACACCGGCAGCCTGACCGTCCACGTGCTGCGCGCGCTCATCCAGGAGCGCTACGGGCGTGGCGACGGGGATCTCTCGGTCACGCTGCTTTCGTTCGGGTTCAAGCACGGTATTCCGGCGGAGTCCGATATCGTGCTCGACGTCCGCTTCTTGCCGAACCCCTTCTTCGTGCCGCACCTGTCGGCGCTGTCGGGGGAAGACGAATCGGTGGCGCGTTTCGTTCTCGACGACCCCACGACGAAGGCCTACGTCGACGAGACGGAGAAGTTCCTGCGCCTGTCGGTCCAGGGGTTCCTGCGCGAGGGGAAGTCCTACGCCACGGTGTCGATTGGCTGCACCGGCGGCCGTCACCGTTCGGTCGCTCTCGCCAAGGAGCTGGCCCGGCGCCTCGGCGGGGCGTTCTCTATTTCGGTCCGCCATCGCGATATCCAGCGCGGCGGCTCCTGAAACGCAGCGTCGATGGTAGACTAAAGGGTCCGATGGTCCCCGCACCCGACAATGGGCCCCTGGTGGGGCTGGTCATCGTCACCCATGGCGGCAGCGGCGAATGCCTGCTCGCGGCGGCCGAGGGGTTGGTCGGGCCGCTGCCGGCGGCCGCCACCGTCGCGGTGTCGCTCTCCGATCCGTTCGACGAGATCGTTCGACGCGTCGGACAGGCCTGCGATCAGGTCGACGCGGGCGCCGGGCTCGTCATCCTGGCCGACGTGCACGGCTCGTCGCCGTTCCGGGCCTGCCTCTCGATGCTCGACGGGACCCGGCCGGTCGAGATCGTGTGCGGTATAAACCTTCCGATGCTCATCAAGCTCGGCACCGTCGATCGCCGGGGTCAGCGGCCGGTCGAGGTCGCGGAGATCATCAAAGAGGTCGGCAAGCGATCGATCCGGCTCGGCTCCGAGCTGACGGGGAAGATCGCGTTGCCGCGGGAAGAGCGCCACTAGAAGATGCCACGATCCGAACGTGACGTGCAGGTGCGGAACCGGTTGGGCATGCACGCCCGCGCCGCTGTCCGATTCGTCCAGAGTGCCAACGGGTTCAAGAGCGAGGTCAAGGTCATCAAGGACGGGACCGAGGCCAACGGCAAGAGCATCATGGGCCTCCTGACCCTGGTGGCCGCGCACGGCGTGACCATGAAGGTGGTCTGCGAAGGGGACGACGCCGAGGTCGCGGTGGTGGCCCTGGCCGATCTCGTCGAGAGCGGATTCGGCGAGGGGATCGACCCCTGATGGAGCGCCTGGTCGGGGTCGGCGCGTCGCCGGGGATCGCCATCGGCGTCGCGCACGTCCTCGCCAGCCGGGTCGACATCCACGAACGCCGCATCGCCGCCGATCAGGTCGAGGCGGAGATCCAGCGCTTCGAAAAGGCGCTCCACGACACCGACGAGCAGCTGGCCCGCATCCAGACCCAGCTGGCCGCGACCGAAGGGGATGACCACCAGTACCGCATTTTGGAGGCGCATCGGCTGATGCTGTCGGACGTCCACCTGGTCGAGCGCGCCCGCCGCATCATCCGCGAGGAGACCACCGCGGCCGAGTGGGCGGTGCGCAAGGCGCTCGATCAGATCCAGGCGGTGTTCGAGAAGATCGAGGATCCGTATTTCCGCGACCGCAAGAGCGACGTGGCGCTGGTGGGCGAGCGCCTCCTGCGCACGCTGGTCGGCCGCCGCGAGTCGACCTCCGCGGAGGACGCGCCCAAGGGGAGCATCGCGGTGGCGCACGAGCTGTCGCCGGCGGACGCCGCGCAGCTGGGGCGCGCCGAGGCGGCCGGCTTCTGCACCGAGGGGGGCGGTCGCACCTCGCACACGGCGATCGTGGCGCGCGCGCTTGGGCTGCCCTACGTCGTCGGCGTCGAGGGGCTCGGGCACAAGGTCTGGTCGGGGATGACGATGGTCATCGACGGGTTCCGCGGCGAGGTGATCCTCGATCCCGACGCCGAGGCGCTGCGGCGCTACGAGGCGCGCGCCGACGTCCACCGCGCGCGCTCGCAGCGGCTGGCGGCGATCCGTGACGTCCCCTCGCAGACCACCGACGGCACCGTCGTCCACCTGCACGCCAACGTCGAGATGCTGGAGGAGATCCCGATCGCCGTCGATCTGGGCGCCGAGTCGGTGGGGCTGTTCCGGACGGAGTTCCTCTACCTCGAACGCAGCGAGCTGCCGTCGGAGGAGGAGCAGTACGCGCACGCCGTCGCCGCGCTCCGCAGCGTCGGCGGCCGGACCATCACCTTCCGCACGCTGGATCTCGGCGGCGACAAGCTCCCGCCGTCGGTGCGGATGCCGATGGGGACCAACCCGGCGATGGGATTGCGGTCGATCCGCTACTCGCTCCGCCGCCCCGACGTCTTCTCCACCCAGCTCCGGGCGCTCCACCGCGCCGCCGCCGTGGGGCCGATGCAGATCCTCCTCCCGCTCATTTCTGGGGTCGCCGAGCTGCGGGCGACCAAGCAGCTCTGCCTCCAGGTGGTCGAGGATCTTCAGCGCGAGGGGATCCCCCACGTCGCCAAGGTCCCTCTCGGCGTCATGATCGAGACCCCCAGCGCGGCGCTCATCGCCGACCTCCTGGCCGCCGAATGCGACTTTCTCAGCATCGGCACCAACGATCTCATTCAATACGCGCTGGCCATCGATCGCGAGGACGAGCACGTCGGTTACCTCTACCACCCGCTCCACCCGGCCATCCTGCGCGCCGTCCGCCAGACCGTGGTCGGCGCCGAACGGATGGGCAAGCCGGTGGCGATGTGCGGCGACATGGCGGGCGATCCGATCCTGGCTTGGGTGCTCATGGGGCTCGGTCTGCGCAACCTCTCGATGGCGCCCCGCCAGATTCCGGTCGTCAAGTCGATCATCCGCTCCACCCAGATCGCCGACGCCGAGCGCCTGCTGGCGCAGGCGCTCACCATGTCGACCGAGACCGAGATCGAGGAGCTGGTCTACGGCGCGATGAACCGGCGTTTTCCGCTCGAGCTCACCGACGGCGAAGAGGACCGACCGGCCGGGTGAGCGCGCGCCGGGAGGTTGCGGTGCGCCGCGCGCGCCCCGAAGACTGGCCCGGCGCCGAGGCGCTGTGGCGGGAGATCGACGCGCTCCACGCCGAGCTGGCGCCGGCGTATTTTCGCGCGGGCGCGCGCCCGGAGCTCGACTGGCAGCGTCTGCTCGACGACCCGACCGCCATGGTGCTCGTCGGCGACGAGGGAGACGGGCGGGGACCGCTCGGGTTGCTCTCGCTCCGGGTCTACGACACGCCGGCCGAGCCGACCATGGTGTCGCACCGGCGCGCCCATCTCGAGACGCTGGTCGTCGCCCGCCGCGCCCGCCGGCGGGGAATCGGCCGCCGGCTGGTGGCCGCCGCCGCCGACTGGGCACGCGCGCAAGGAGCGGTGGAAATCGTGCTCACCGCCTGGACCGGCAACGCCGACGCCGACGCGTTCTATGAACGGCTCGGCTACCGGGTCCTGTCGCGCGTGCTCCACGCGCCGCTCTAGCTGGTCGGGCCCTGGGCGGCCCGTCAGGTCGTGGCGGCGGGCCCGCGGGCGGCGGTGGCGCGGCGCGCCCAGAACAGATAGAGCAGCGGGGCGCCGAGCAGCGAATAGGAGAGCGCGTGGCCGATGCGTCCGTCGGGGCCGAACACCTCGGTGGCGTCGTGAAACGCCTGCGTTCCGGTGATGACGCCGCTCTCGGCCAGCTCGTGGATCCCGTAGATCATCAGCTGCAGGAGAAACAGGCCCAGAAACAGCGCTGTCACCTTGAGGATCACGCCGAGGTTCAGGCGCCGCCCGTAGCGGGTCCACCCCCAGGCGACGATGGCCGCGCAGATGAGGCCGAGGACGGCGCCGGCGACCACCAGGACGGCCTGCGATCGCACCTCGGCGGCGCGGAGCGCCAGCGCCTGCACGCCGAGAAAGAACACCGCCTCCAGCCCCTCGCGCGTGACGAGCAGCGCGGTCACCAGCGCCACGCCGGCGATCGCCCGGAACGACGGCGCCGTGCCGGCCTCTCCTTGGCCGGTCATGCGGTCGACGCGAGCCTCGATCTCGGCGCGCATATGGCGGCCGGCGTGCAGCATCTGCACCAGCAGGAGGCCGACCACGACGGCCGCCGTCAGTGCGGCGATCCCCTCGTAGAGAGGCTGGTTGGGGACCTGGAGCCAGAGCCAGGCGCCGGCGGTGCAGGTCACCAGCGAGATGCCGAGGCCGATCTTCACGCCGCGCACCAGGCCGGGGCGCTGGCTCTTCTTGAGGTAGGCGATGACCACGCCCACGATCAAGAATGATTCGATCCCCTCTCGGAAGGTGACCAGCAACGCCTGGAGCATTCCCGGCGCACTATAGCATCGAGTTTTCTCTGTTCTCGCCGCAGCGACGGCAGAGCCGGGGACGCGTGTTACTGTGGCCGGCGAGGAGGATGCATGCGACGAACAACGGCGATCGCCGCGCTTGGGCTGGGGCTGGCGCTGCTCGGGTCCGCGCCGGCCCGGGCCGACGAGGCCGCAGGCCACTACAACCTCGCGCTGCAGTACAAGCGAGAGGGGAACGTCGCTGCCGCGGTCGGTGAGTGCGAGACGGCGCTCAAGCTGCGCCCCGACTACGCGGCCGCCCACTTCACGCTCGGCAACCTCTACCGCGCGCAGAACGATTACGCCCGCGCGGCCACCGAGTACGAGAAGACCGTCAAGCTTCAGCCCAAGGACGCCGACGCCCACGCCAACCTGGGCGCGGCCTACGCCCGGATCAATCGACTCGACGACGGCATCCGGGAGCTCGAGAAGGCGCTCGACCTCAAGCCCGACGACTACGAGGCGCAGCTGTCGCTTGGCTTCGCCTACAAGCAGGAGAAGGATTACAAGCACGCCATCGAACATCTTGGCAAAGCGACCGAGCTCAAGCCGGACGATCCGCAGGGGTGGACCAACCTCGGGGTGGCGAAGTCGAAGACCGACGACAAGGAAGGGGCGATCGTCGCGTTCAAGAAGGCGCTCGCGCTCAAGCCGGACGACGCCGACCTGCACTTCGATCTGGGCGTCGTCTATCGCCGGCAGCGGAACACCGACGCGGCGATCGCGGAGTACCAGGTGGCCGTTCAGAAGAACCCCCAGCTGGCCAAGGCCTACTACGACCTCGGGATCATGTACTCGCAGGAGCGGAAGAACCCGGAGGCGCGGGCGGCGTTCGAGAAGTACCTCGAGTACGGTTCACACGAAGACGCGGCTTCGCGCAAGGACGCCGAGGAGCGGCTCAAGACCTTCAAGGGCTACTCCGACGGCCAGGCCGCCCACGGCAAGTAGCCCTTGACCGGGGCGGAGCGCCCTAGAACTTGACGCCCATGTTGATGCGCAGGATCTGCGCGGCGCTGGCGCTGGCGGCATCGTTACCCCAGACCGTGGCCGGGCGGTCGAGGGCGTCGAGCGGCCAGAAGACGCCCCAGGTCAGACCGGCGTAGAAGCCCTCGGCGGTGTTGCGGTAGCCGGCGCTGACGTCGGTCTCGATGCCGTAGGCGAGCGAGTCGCCGGGCGTCGAGACGGGGACCTGGGCCATGCTGAAGATGGCGCCGCCGTTGATGCCGATGGCGCGCGTGCGCCCGAGGTCGAACCAGTACGCCGCCTGCGGCTTGAAGTAGGTGGCGTTGGTGACGGTCCCCATGATGTGGCGGAAGAAGATCTCGTCCACGTGGTAGTCGGGCGAGAAGTGGAAGTCGTGAATGGCGTTGTCGCCCAGCGGCTGTTGAACGAACTTCCAACGGTAGTTGAGGTACTGGCCCGGGTCGTTGGCCTGGTCACCGGTGGCGCCGCCGACCTCGAACCCGACGAAGAACGCGTCGTGAAACAGGCGCAGCTCGCTGGCCACCACCCAGCCCGCCTGGGCCAGCTTGAGCTCCTGGTTCGGTTGAGCGGAGAGCGCGCCGGGGTGCAGGATCCGCCCCAGGATGGCGACTCCCTCCGCCTCGATGGTGAGCGCCTTGTAATAGAGCTTGAACCAGACGTCCGGCGTGAAAGAGATGCCGTCGAACGGGACCGAGGTCGGGATCTGGTCGGGCATCAGCGGCTGCGGTCCGAACCCCATGGTGCTGGCCGGGTTCGCCGTGCTCGGGACCGCGTCGACGCTCCCCTGGTCGCGGTAGACGAATTGCAGGCCGTAGTTGACGACGACGTCGCCGCGATCGATCCGCTCGCGCAGCGCGAGGGGGCTGTCGATCTTGGCGATCGACCCCATCAGCTCGAGCACGTCGTCGTTCTGCGACAGGTCGTAGGGGTAGCCGCTCGGATCGAGCCGCCCCAGCGAGAGTTGCTGGGTGGTGTCCCCCTGCGCGCCCAGGTCCCAGGCGAGCTTCAGCTGGTGCCCGTAGACGGTGGTCATCCCCATGACCCGGTCGACCGTCGTCCCCACGTCGCAGTCGGCGCAGCTGCCGTCGTTGTAGAAGAGGCCGCGGCCCCAGTTCCAGGGCATGCGCCCGAAGTAGATCGATCCGAACTCGGTGTCGATCTCGGCCCAGGCGCGCTTGGCGACGATGCTGGAGGTGAAGCCGTTCTGGCCGATCTGGGGTGCGTCCTGCGTCTGCGACAGGAATCCGGACGCGGCGACGCTCGGCAACGAGTTCGTCATAGCCGCCATCCCCGCCGTCGGGTTGGGGGGCGTGTTGAACCCCTGGATCCCGGCCAGCGAGTCGGGCGTCGAGCCGAGGATGGTGTTGTCGAGGACGTCGATCTGCGCGTGAATGCGCACCTGATCGGTCACATTCAGCGTCGGCTCGAGCCGGAAGCGGAGGTTCGCGCCGCCGATATTCTTGGTCCCGCAGTTCTGGCCGGGGTTCGGCGACGCAATCCCGGACGGCGAGATGGGGTTCATGTTCGACGCAGGGGAGAGGCAGTCGAGCGGCACGGGGAAGGGGGGCAGCCCGTAGCTCGGGGTCCCGGGGACCGTCGAGCCGCTCGCCACGTTCGAGTAGCCGAGGCCGAGGAAGAAGTCGTGCATGTAGTCGTCGCGCAGGCGCAGATAGCCGTTGAGCTCGAAGATCTGCATCTTCCGCTTGCTCTGCTCGGGATAGCTGGTGAGCGGCTCGAGATCGGACGGCCGGTTCTCCTCCGGTGCCTCCTCGGCGGGACCCTCTTCCTTTTCTGCGCCTTGCGCGGGGGGCGGCTGCATGCCGCCGCCCGGTCCGCCCATGCCGCCGGGGCTCATCTGCGCGCCGGCCGGGCGGGCCAGCAGCAGGAGGGCGGCGCTGGTCAGCGCCAGCCGGAAACGACCGTCTTGGCTTTTCACGCGTCGGACCCCGCGCAGAGCTCGAACAGCACGCCGCCGGTGGAGGCCGGGTGCAGGAAGGCGACCTCGTGGCCGCGCGCGCCGGGGCGCGGCGTCTCGTCGATGAGGCGGACGCCGGCGGCCTTGAGCGCGGCGAGCGCTGCCGGGAGGTCCTCGACCGCGAAGCAGACGTGGTGCAGCCCCGGCCCGCGGCGCGCCAGGAAGCGATCGAGCGCGGCGTTCCCGCGCGGCGCGCAGAGCTCCAGCGCCGCGGCGCCGCGGTCGGCGCTCGGCCCGCCGGCATGGAGAAAAGCGACGTCGGTCGCTTGCGACGCGACGTGCTCGCGCGCTCCGGCCTGCAGGCCGAAAAGCGCGCTCAGGCTCGCGGCTGCGGCGTCACGTTCCGTGACGGCGATGGCGACGTGATCGATGCGCTTGACTTTGATCATCTGTGGGCGAGACGAGGCTGTGACGGTGGGGTGGCGAAAGGGCCCGCACCATATATCAGCCCTACGGAAGATGGAAAGTGGATTGCGGGACCGTCGTCTATAAGATCCAGCGGATGCGTACGACCGCCTGCCTGCCTGCCCGGTTGCCTGAGGGGGGCGAATGACGGCGTCGCGGCTGGCGCGGCTCGCGGGGCAGCTTCTCTCCGTCGGATTCGACGGGACGGCGGCGTCCGATTCGCTGCGGGCGCGCATCGCCGCCTCCGAGATCGGGGGCGTGATGCTGTTCCGGCCCAACATCGCGGATCCAGGCCAGGTGGCGGGGCTGGTGGCGGCGTTACGGCGGGCGGCGCCGGCCGAAGCGCCGCTCGTCGTGTCGATCGATCAAGAGGGTGGGTTGGTGCAGCGCCTGCGGGCGCCGGCGACGGTCTGGCCTCCGATGCTGGCGGTGGGCGCGGCCGGGGACGCGGCTCGCACGACGGCGGTCGGGCGGGCGCTCGGCGAAGAGCTGGCGGCGCTCGGCGTCGGGTGGGACTTCGCGCCGGTCCTCGACGTGCATACCAATCCAGCGAACCCGGTGATCGGCAACCGCGCGTTCGGGACGACGCCCGAAGCGGTCTCCGGGCAAGCGCTGGCCTTCTGGCGTGGATTGCGGGGCGCGGGCCTCGTCGGGTGCGGCAAACACTTCCCCGGCCACGGCGACACACGGACCGATTCCCATCTGGAGCTGCCGGTGGTGCCCCACGATCTCGAGCGGCTGCGGCGGGTGGAGCTGGCGCCGTTCGCCGCGGCCGCCCGCGCCGGGATGGAGGCGTTCATGACCGCGCACGTTCTTTATCCGGCGCTCGATCCCGATCGGCCGGCGACGCTGTCGCGTCGGATCTCGACCGAGCTGCTGCGCGGGGAGCTCGGCTTCCGAGGCGTGCTGGTCTCCGACGATCTCGGGATGAAGGCGGTCGCCGATCGCTATTCGATCGAGGAGCTGGCAGTGGGCGCGATCGAAGCGGGCTGCGACCATCTGCTCGTCCGCGAGCCCGAGGCGCGGCAGGTCGCCGCCTTCGAGGCGATCGTGCGGGCCGCGGAGGCGCGCGCCGACTTCCGGGCGCGGGTCGAGGAGAGCGCCGCGCGCGTCGCCGTCCTCAAGGCGGCCTGCACCGTGGCGCTCCCGGCGCCGACCGCGATGTTGCCGTCGCTGCTCGGCACGCCGGCCCACCAGGCATTGGCCGGGTCATTCGGCGCGTCGCCGCCCTCGGCCGCCGGAAGCTCGCCCGTCGCACAAGGGTAGAAAAAGCGGCCGGCTAGAGCTTCACGCCCATGGCCAGACCCTCGCCGGTCGGCAGCGGTGTGGCGCGAAACCGCCCGCTCTGCGCCAGCGTCTGGTGGACCGCCTGCATCGCCCGGATCGAGGCCGCGCGCTCGCCCGCGGGGGGCTCGTGCACGTGGCCGAACAGGAACGCGTTGTCGAGCAGGACGATGCCGCCGGGGCGCAGGTTGTCGGCCGCCCAGTCGAGGTAGCGCGGGTAGCCCTCCTTGTCGGCGTCGATGAAGACCAGGTCGTAGGGGCCGCGGGCGGCGAGTTGCGGCAGGATCTCCTGCGCGGGACCGACGTGGACGCGCGCCCGCGAGGCGAAGCCGGCGCGGCGGAAGCTCTCGCGCGCGACCTCGGCGTGGCGAGGCTCGACGTCGATCGAGTCGAGCTCGCCGTCGGCGCCCAAGCCACGGAGAATTGCCACGCCCGAGTAGCCGCCGAGGGCGCCGATCTCGACGGCGCGCTTCGCGCCCGCGGCGCGCGTCAGGACCTCGAGGTGGCGTGCGTCGAGCGCCGCGACCTGAATGTCGGGCAGCCCGGCGGCGGCGCTGCGGGCGCGGATCTCCGCCAGCACCTCGTCCTCGGGGGCGTAGATCCGTCCCAGCCATTCGGCGACCTGGGCGTCGTCGTTGCCGAAGCTCTTGTTCATGCCTTGACCCTGCCGCGCCGAAACCGCAGGGTCAACAGCGACTCCATCAAGACGAGCGCGATCGCCACCGCGCCGAGCGCGTGCCACAGCTCGAGCCGCCGGCGGGGCGCCGCGCCCGCGGTCGCGGTCGCAGTCGCGCGATCGGGGCGCTTGTCGTCGGGGAGGCGCGCCGGATCCGATTCGCGGGGGTCGAGGTTGACCACGAAGGCGGCGTCTGGACGCTCGCTGATAGTTCCGTCGCCGCGCGCGGCGCGCACCCGATAGAAGCCCGGCTCGTCGGTCTCGGCGAAGGTCAACGCCCGCCGGGTGCGGGCGTCGCTGCTTCGCGCCGGCGGGGTCAACCAGCGCGATTCGCCGGTGGGCGGGACCACCTCGATGCGGCGATCGTCGGGCTCGAGCGGAATCTCCCGCTTCTGTCCGACCGCCACCGCCGCCGCCGCCTCGCCCGAAGGGGCGCCCGCCAGGTAGCGGGCCGCCTCCTGGACCAGCGGCAGGAAGCCCGGGCGGATCGGCAGATCGGTCCACTCGCGATCGACAGTGGTGGTGAGCAGCAGCACCCGGCCGCGCCCGACCTCGGCCTCGACCAGCGCCGGCGCGCCGCTCTCGTAGCGGAGCACGATCTGCCGGCCCGGCGCGTCCGGCAGCGGCGAGAGCAGTAGATACTCAAAGAAACGCGCCGACGACAGGCCGTCGCCGCGCGCCGGGAACGCCGACAGCAGCGGGTGCCGGCGATCGATCGGCGCCAGGCGTTCGGCCGGGCGGAGATCGACGGTCTCCCCTTCGGCGCGCGCGCCGGGCAGGGCGGAGGCGCTCCGCTTGAGGCCGAGCGGCTGGGGGAGGATCGCCTTCAGGGACTGGTTCCAGCCGTCGGTGTCGACGCGGTCGCCGACCGAGATGAAGAGGCCGCCGCCGGTCTCGACGTAGTGGACCAGCGCGGCGGCGACGGGCGGGGTAGGGCGGTTCACGTTGCAGAGGAAGATCGCCCCGAACGCCGAGAGATCGCGCCCGCCCAGATCGTCGGGGAGCGTGCTCGTCACCGAGAAACCGCTGCCGCCCGCGCGCAGCGCCGCCTCGAGGAAGAAGGTCTCGTCCTCGGTGCGGACGGTGCGCGGATCGCCGTCGACGATCAGCACGCGCAGCCCGCGCGAGGCCTCGACCAGGCAGGCCCGCCGATCGTCGAGCGGGAAGGCGTCCTTGTCGATCGCCACCTCCGCCTCGTGCGCGCTGCCGCCGGCGGTGGTGAGGACGAAGCGCTTGCGGGCCCGGCCGTTCGCCGGGAGGTCGACGAAGCCGCGCGCCACCGCGGCGCCGTCGATCGCCAGCGTCACCCCCAGCAGATGGACCGGCTCGCTAGAATAGTTGGCGATCTCGGCGACGACCGCGATCCCCTGGGCCCCCTCCTCGGGGGCCGGCTCGGCCGACAGCGCGACGATGGCCCGGTTGGTCCAGGCGGCGCCGCCGCTGGCGTCGAGCACCACGACCTGCGGCGCGCCGGCGCCGGTCGCCGGGGTCACGTTGTCCCAGCCCGCGGCCTGCAGATCGGTCGCCAGGTAGATTAGGCGATCGGCGCGGGTGGAGCTGGTCAGGATCTGCGTCGCGCGCCGCAGGGTCGCCGCGAAGTCGGCCCGCCGCGCCGAGCAGGCAGTCGCGTCGAGCGCGGCCAGCACGCGCGCCCGGTCGCTGGCCAGCTCGGGGATCGGGGCGGTCGAGCCCTCCGAGGCGAGCACCAGCGCGATCTCCGAATCGGGGGAGAGATGCTCGATCACCTCCCGGGCCTTGGCGCGGGCGACGTCGAACGGGGTTCCGCCCTCTTTGGCGTGGCGGCGCATGCTGGCCGAGTCGTCGAGCACGACGACCGCGCTCTGCGACCGGCCGGTCTCCGCCGGAAGATCCGAGCGCACCTCGGCGAACGGGCGGGCGAAAGCCAGCGGCAGCGCCATCGCCAGCCCGGTGCGCGCCAGCAAGAGCAGGGCGTCGCGCAGCCGGCGCCGCGCCGAGACCTCGTGCTCAGCGCGCAGCAGAAGCTCCATCGCCGCGAAGCGGATGGGGCGCGCGCGCCGGCGCCCGATCCGATGGATGAGAAACGGCAGGGCTGCGGCCAGGAGGCCGAGCAGCAAGGAGGGCGCGAGAAAGTGCACCGTTACCTCCGCGCCCTTTGCCGCGCGAAGAGAAACGCGCGCAGCACCTCGGCCGGCGGATCGGCGGTGGTGGCGAACTGGTACTCCACGCGCGCCTCGAGGCAGGTGCGTCGCCAGCGTTCGCGCAGCGCCGCCGACTCGCGCTCGAACGACGCCGCCAGATCGCGCGGATCGACCAGCAGCCGGCGGGCGTCGTCGGGCTCCATCGCCTCGAAGTCGCTCACCTCGTCGAACGGCAGCGCCACCTCGTCGGGATCGAGGATCTGGAACAGCGCCACGTCGTGCCCGCGCGAGCGGAGCTGGCGCAATCGGTCGCCGAGGTCGACGGGCGCGTCGAGTAGATCGGAGAACAGCACGATGAGACTCCTGCGGTCGGCCAGCTCGGCGACGTAGGCCAGCGCGCGCCCCGGCTCGGTGCGCCCGGCCGGGTAGACGGCGTCGAGCGCGACCAGCAGATCGCGGATGTGCCCGCCTCGCGTGCGCGGCGGAAGGTACTGGCGGGTGTCGGCGTCGAACACCAGCAGCCCAGCGGGATCGCCCTGCTGCGCCAGCAGGTAGGCCAGCGCCGCCGCCAGGTAGCTGGCGTAGGCGAGCTTCGTCGGTCCCTTGCGCCCGTACCCCATCGAGGCCGACGAATCGAGCAAGAGGAACGTCCGCATCTCGGTCTCGTCTTCGAAGCGCTTCAGGTAGTAGCGGTCGATTCGGCCGACCGCCTTCCAGTCGATGCGGCGGATGTCGTCGCCAGGCGCGTACTCCTTGTGCTCGGAGAACTCGACCGACGCGCCCGCGTGGGGGTTCTGGTGCAGCCCCGCGAAGGCCCCCTCGACGATGACGCGCGCGCGGACGCTCATCGATTCGAGCCGCGCGATGTCCAGTGGATCGAGCGCCAGCGTCGGCATCGCCCGGCTCGGTCCCTTACGCCGGCGTGATCGCTTCGATCAATCGATCGACCAGCTTGTGCGCGGAGAGGCCGTCGGCCTCGGCGTGGAAGTTGGGCAGCACGCGGTGGACCAGCACGGGGCCCGCCAGCGCGCGGACGTCCTCGATCGACGCCGCGTAGCGCCCGTTGAGGATCGCGCGCGCCTTGGCCGCCAGCACCAGGTACTGCGAGGCGCGCGGCCCGGCCCCCCAGGAGACGTACTTCTTGATCATCTCGGGCGCGCCCGGCTCCGACGGCCGGCTGGCGCGGCAGAGCGCGACGGCGTGCGCGACCACGTGCGGCGCCGCCGGCACCCGCAGCACCACCTCCTGCAGCTCGAGGATCCGTTCGGGCGACAGCACCTTGCGCAGCTGTGGCCGGTAGGCGGTCGTCATCTGGTTGACGATCTGCACCTCTTCGGCCTCCGACGGATAGCCGACGTCGATCTGGAACATGAAGCGATCGAGCTGCGCCTCGGGCAGCGGGTAGGTCCCCTCCTGCTCGATCGGATTTTGGGTGGCGAACACCAAGAACGGCAGCGGCAGCGCGTAGGTCTGCCCGCCCGCCGACACGCGGTACTCCTGCATCGATTGCAAGAGCGCCGCCTGCGTCTTGGGCGGCGTGCGGTTCACCTCGTCGGCCAGCACCACGTGCGCGAAGATCGGCCCGCGCACGAAGCGGAACACGCGGCGCCCGGTGGCGCGATCCTCTTCCAGCACGTCGGTGCCGGTGATGTCGGCCGGCATCAGATCGGGCGTGAACTGAATCCGCCCGAACGTCAGCGCCAGCGCGTCGGCCAGCGTCTGGATGAGCAGTGTCTTGGCCAGCCCCGGCACGCCGACGAACAGGCAGTGCCCGCGAGCGAACAGTGCGACCAGGAGGTGCTCGATCACCTGCTCCTGGCCGACGATCCGCTTGCCGATCTCGGCGACCAGCGCCCGCCGGGCAGCCGCCACCTCGCGGACCGCGTCGAGGTCGCGCTCGGCGTCCGAGGCGGGCAGGGGGGTGGCGGACGGATCGAGCGACATGCGCGGCCAGAATGCCACGCGCCGCGGGCGGTTGCCATTCGCCTGGACGTCACCCAAACGAACGCCGGGGGCCCCGACCGCTGGTTTTCTTACCCTGCGGTGCGGCGGGGGGGCGCGCTCTCCGGCCGTTTGGACGGCACCGGCATTGCTAGTTCGAGGATGAATCCTCGCGCGGGCGAGAAAGGAGCCGAACGTGAAGCTGCTGTTGGTGGACCCTTCGACGATTTTCCGGATGGGCCTTAGGGCCCTGTTGGCCGAGACGCGGGGCGCGGATGAGCTGGACGAGCTGACGGTGGTCGGCGAGTGCGGCGACGGAGAGACGGCCGGCCGGATGGCTTGCGACCTCGGGCCCGACGTGGTGGTGGCGGACCTCCACCTCGCCGACCGCAACGGCATCGCCCTGGCGCGCGAGCTCGGCCGCACCGTGCCCGGCGCCCGCGTGCTCATCCTGGCCCCGCACGGGCCGGAGGCGATCGTGCACCAGGCGCTCGGCGCCGGGGCCGGAGGCTACGCGCTCAAGGGGCAGTCGCCGGCGGAGGTCATCGCGGCGATCCGGAGCGTGGGCGCGGGCGAGCTGGTGCTCCCGCCAGGCGTCGCCGCGCCGCCGGCACGGGTGGAGGGCGCGCGCGCCGACAAGAGCGGCGAGACGCACGCGATCGAACGCCTGTCGGAGCGCGAGCGGCAGATCTTCGACCTCGTCATCTGGGGGAGCTCGAACAAGCAGATCGCCGGCCGGCTCGGCATCAGCATCAAGACCGTCGAGACCCACCGGGGCCACATCAACGGCAAGCTTCGGGTCCACACCAGCGCCGACATCGTCCGGCTCGCCTCGCTGTGGGGGATGCTCCTGATCGCGCCGAACCACGCCCCCGCGGTCGGCAGCAACGGAACGCTGCCGCAGTAGGCGCCGGTCGGCGCTCACTCCTCGCCGCTTCCCACCTTTTTTGCCAGCGTCTGGCGGGTGATGCCGAGGTGCTGGGCGGCCAGCGTTCGATTGCCGCCGCAGATCTCCAGCACGCGGCGAATGTGAGCGAGCTCGACCTCCTCGAGCGTCGGGATGGCGGCGGTGGGGCCGTCGCCGGGTGAGGCGCCCACGGCCGGCGCTGCCAGCGCCGCCGCCAGGAGCTCGGCCGGAAGGTGCGCGGGGCGGAGCTCGGTGTCGTCGTGGAGGAGCGCGGCGCGGGCGATCACGGCGCGCAGCTCGCGCACGTTGCCCGGCCAGCGGTAGCGCTCGAGGAGACCCGCGGTCTCGGGGGCGATCCCCTGAAATCGCCGGCCGAACTCGCGCGCCGACTCGGCGAGGAAGTGCTCGCAGAGCGCGCGCACGTCGGCCAGCCGTTCGCGCAGCGGCGGCAGATGGACGGTGATGGCGTTGACCCGGTAGAAGAGATCCTCGCGGAAGGCGTGCGCGGCGACCGCGGCCGGCAGGTCCCGGTTGGTGGCGGCGACGACGCGCGCGTCGACCCGGCGCACCGCCGTCGCGCCGACGCGGCGAAAGGTCCGCTGCTCGAGAAACGTCAGCAGCTTGGCCTGCGCGCCGGCGCCGAGATCGCCGATCTCGTCGAGGAACAGCGTGCCACCGTCGGCGATCTCGACCAGGCCCAGCTTCCGTTCGCGGGCGTCGGAGAAGGCGCCGCGCTCGTGACCGAACAGCTCGCTCTCCACCAGGTTCTCTGGGATCGCCGAGCAGTTGAGCTCGACGAACGGCCCGCTGGCGCGCGGCGACCCCTCGTGCAGCATGCGGGCGATCGCCTGCTTCCCGGTGCCGCTCTCGCCGGTCACCAGCACCAACGGCACGGGGCTCTTGGCGATCACCTCCACCTCGGCGAGCAGGCGCGCCATCTTGGGCGCCGCGTGCACGAACGCCGCTCCGCCGCTCCGCCGCCGCTCCTGGGCAGCCAGATAAGCGACCCGTTGCTCGAGCCGGCTGGTGCGGACGGCGTTGCGGACCGCGGCCACGATCTCCTCCAGCTCGAACGGCTTCTTGATGAAGTCGTAACCGCCCAGCTTCATCGCGGTCACGGCGCTCTCGATCGATCCGTGCGCCGAGATCAGGATGACCTTCGTGTCAGGGGCCTCCTGCTTCATCTTGCGCAGGACGTCCAGCCCGTCGGCGTCGCCCAGCACCAGATCGAGCAGCACGACGTCGGGGCGCGTCTCCTGGAACCGACTCCAGGCCTCGGCTCCCGAGGCCGCGACCTGGACGTCGAACCCCTCCTCAGCCAGCAGCGAACGCACCGACTGCCGGATCAGCGCTTCATCGTCGGCGATCAAAACCGTTGCCGTCATCGATCGACTTCGGGACCCTGAGAGGGTCCCGCTCCCCCCGCGAAGGGCTCGAACG
>DATAVR010000139.1:0-64900 GCA_036267635.1 Polyangia bacterium
GGCCGACTCGAGCAACGACGGCGGCTACGCGGCGAGCGGGATCGACTCGGCGACGGGCGCCTCGAACGCCTCGGGCGACATTCCGGCCGCCCAGACGATGGTGGCGGCGGCCAAGACGCTCGGCTCGGGGCTGGGCATTCCCGACAGCGTTCAGATGCCCGACTGGATCGCCTCCGCCGGCGGCAAGACCGTCGCCGGCGCCCTCACCGCCATCCCCACCACCGCCTAGGAGGGCGTTGCCGTAAGGCAACGGTGAGCGAAGCGAAACCATGCCCGACGACGTGCCGCCCGGAGGCGGCCTAGCGTCAGGCGACGGAGCCGATCAGGGCTCGCGGACGATGCAGCGGAATCCGAGGTGGCAGGTCGAGGTGTCGATCGCCTGCGCCATGCGCGCGGCCGGCCGGTAGCGGCGACAGTAGTTCGGCGCGCAGAGAAACGAACCGCCCTTGATCACCTTGCGTGGGATGGGGAGCGCGACGGTGGGATCGTAGCTGCGCTCGCGGGCGGTCCGTTTGTCGGCGCCGCCGCAGCAGGAGGCGTCCTCTTCGGGCTTGCGGTGCCCGGAGGTATACCAGTCGGTCGTCCACTCCCAGACGTTGCCGATCATGTCGTAGAGCCCCCAGCCGTTGGGGGGGAATGTCCCGACCGGAGAGGTGGTCTCGAAGCCGTCGCCGAGCAGGTTCTCGTAGGGGAATTCTCCCTGCCAGGTGTTGGCCATCGCTCTGCCTTCGGGCTCGAGCTCGTCCCCCCAGGCAAACTCCGTCTGGTCGAGGCCGCCGCGGGCGGCGAGCTCCCACTCGGCCTCGGTCGGGAGCGCCTTGCCGGCCCATTGCACGAACGCGGTGGCGTCCTCGAAGCCGACGTGAACCACGGGGTGCTGCTCCAATCCGGCGATCGCGCTCTCCGGCCCGGTCGGATGGCGCCAGTTCGCGCCCGGCACGAACGCCCACCAGTTGAGGAAATTTCTCATGTCGACGCGCCCCGCGGGCTTCACGAAGACCACCGAGGCGGGGACCAGCAAGGCGGGATCGGCGCCCGGATATTGCGCGGCGTCGGGCGCGATCTCGGCCTGGGTCACGTACCCGGTCTCCTCGATGAATCGCCGGAACTGCTCGTTGGTCACCGGCCAGCGGTCGAGCCAGAACCCGTCGACCGTCTCCAGGTGGGCGGGTGCCTCCTCACGGTAGTGGCGGTTGGAGCCCATCATGAACTCGCCGCCGGGGATCCATTCCATGCCCAGCCGGTTGGCGCGCTCGACGGTCGTTTGGGGTGACAGGGTTCGCGTCGGCATCGACCCCGAGCTTGCGGATCGCCCTCGGCGGCGCAAGCTCGCCGGCGCAGGTTTAGGGCGTCGACGTAGGGTTGGTGCCCCGGCGCCCAAATGAGCCGAGGGACTACACCGCCCGCTCCAGCCCGTGGCCATCTTGCAGCCGGACCATTTGGCCCGGAGGCAAACATGAGAATGCACCTGTTGGCTGTCACCACCGTGGCGGCCGTGGCGCTGGGAACCGGACTCTGGTCGCGCCCGTCGCTCGCGAAATCCGCGGCGGCCAAGCCGGCGGTCGATCCCGACGCGATCGCGGCGCTTCAGAAGATGGGCGCCTTCTTGCGGGAGCAACAGAAGTTCTCCGTTCGCGCCAGCGTCACCACGGACGATCTGCTCTCCTCGGGACAGAAGGTGCAGTTCGGCGGGACGGTCGAGATGATGGTGCGCCGGCCGGACCGGCTGCGCATGAACGTGCGCGGCGATCGCCGGGACGAGCAGATCTACTACGACGGCAAGACCTTCACACTGTTTGGCGAGCGTGTCGGCTACTACGCCACCTTCCAGGCGCCCTCCACGCTGGCCGAGCTGAAGGAGGTCACCGAAAAGCGCTACGGCATCGACCTGCCGCTGGCTGACCTCTTCTACTGGGGGACCGAGCACGACGGCACCGCCGACATCACCGCCGCCACCCACGTCGGGGTCGCCTCCGTCGAGGGGACCGCCTGCGACCACTACGCCTTCCGGCAGAAAGACGTCGACTGGGAGCTCTGGATCGAGCAGGGGCCGCACCCGTTGCCGCGCAAGATGGTCATCACCACCACCTCGGAGAGATCCCGCCCGCAGCACGGAATGGTCCTGACCTGGGATCTGTCGCCCCAGCTCGGCGACCAGCTGTTCACGTTCGCCCCGCCGCCCGAGGCGCACAAGATCGATTTCGACGTCGCGAGCCAGGTCGGCTCGCGCCAGTGAGTGAAGGAGGAGCGCAATGAGCAGCATGAACAAGATCGGATCGCGAGGGTTGGCGCTGGTGGTGTTCCTGGCCGCGACGGCCGTCGCGCCGCGCGCAGGAAACGCGGTGGTCGTGGTCCGCACCGCCGTCAACTATCACCCCGTGGCGCGGAGGGCGGTGGTCACCACGGCGGCGGTCGCCACCGCGGTGGCGGTGGGAACGGTGGTCCATTCGGTCCCGCCCTCCTGCAGCTCGGTGATGGTGGGGAACGTCGCCTACCAGCAGTGCGGCAATACCTGGTACCAGCCGCGCTACGCCGGATCGGCGGTCACCTACGTCGTCGTCAACCCGCCCCGCTGAAGACCGGAGGAGGTCGCGATGGAGAATCAGAGCGAAAGTCTGGCAACGACCGGGACCTCGGGGGAGGCCGACGCTCCCGGGCTGGTGGGGATCGTGGCGCGCATGCGTCTCATGGTCGGAGAGCAGGCGCTGGGGGTGCTGGTGGTCGACAACGGGCGCGTCAAGCTGGTGCCCGACGGGCCTCCGGTCGACGTGACCGCCGTGTGCAAGTCGCGCGACGTTCTCATTCGGCTGCTGCGCGGGCAGCTCAACCCGGTCTTGATGGCGCTCCAAGCGCTGGGCCGGCTCCACGGCGATCGCGAGCGCGGCGCAAGAATCCTCTACGGGCTGCGCGCGGGATCCCCGTTCGTGCAGACCCCCTTCGACGGAAAGGACGCATAACGATGTCGCTCAACACGGTCAGCATCCTGGACGGAAATTCCTTCGTGGTCAGCGATCGGCGCGGCGACATCGACGCCAGCCCCGTCGACACGCAAGGGCTGTTTCTCGACGACACACGCTTCCTCTCGCGCTGGATCCTGACCGTGAACGGCGTGCGTCCGTCGGTGCTGTCTGTCGACGAGCAGGAATACTTTCAGGTGCAGTTCTTCGAAGCGGTCACCACCAGCACCATCTACGTCGACTCTCACCTCTCGGTCGCCCGCAAGCGCGCGGTCGGCAAAGGGTTTCACGAGGAGATCTTGCTCGAAAACCACGACAAGGAGCCGATCGACCTCGACGTCAAGCTGGACGCGGCCTGCGACTTCGCCGATCTCTTCGAGGTGAAGGACAAGCTGCAGAAGAAGGGGCAGCTCTACACCAAGACGACGAACGATCGGCTGACGCTCGGCTACAAGCGCGAAGGCTTCATCCGCGAGACGTACATCACCGCCAGCCAGAAGGCCGACATTGCCGAAGATGGGCTGCACTTCCAGGTTCATTTGCCACCGCGAACGTCGTGGACAGTCTCTCTCGACGTGCAGGCCTCCGCGCGCGCCACCGGCGACGAGCCGATGCGCAGCAAGGCGGGCGTCGACGCCTGGGTGAACGCCGCACCCCGGCTGGTCTCTTCTTGGGAGCCGTTGCAGCGGATCTACCGCCGCAGCCTGGTGGACATGGCGGCGTTGCGGTTCCGAACGGGGCTCACCCCCGGCGCGCTGCCGGCGGCGGGGCTCCCCTGGTTCATGGCGGTGTTCGGCCGCGACAGCCTGATCGCCAGCTTTCAAGCCATCCCCTTCGCGCCGGAGCTGGCGGCGTCGACGCTGCGTACGCTGGCGCTGTTTCAGGGCCGGGTCGAAGATCCGTTCCGCGACGAAGAGCCGGGCAAGATCCTGCACGAGCTGCGTCTCGGTGAGATGACCGCCTTCGAAGAGCGGCCACACTCGCCCTACTACGGCGCGGCCGACAGCACCATGTTGTTCCTCATCGTGCTCGAGGAGTACGTCCGCTGGACCGGCGATCGCGCCCTGGCGCAGGAGCTCGAGCGCGAGGCGCGCGCGGCGGTGAGCTGGATCGATCGCTACGGCGACCGCGACCACGACGGCTTCGTCGAGTACAAGCGCGGCAACGATCAGACCGGCCTCGACAACCAGTGCTGGAAGGACTCCTGGGACTCGATCGCCTTCGCCGACGGCACGATCGCACCGCTGCCGCGCGCCACCTGCGAGCTGCAAGGCTACGTCTACGACGCCAAGCTCCGCACCGCCCGGCTGGCGCGTGAAGTATGGAACGATCCGACCTGGGCCACACAGCTCGAGACCCAAGCCCTCGAGCTCAAACAGCGGTTCAACCGCGAGTTCTGGCTTCCGGAGCGGAATTTCTTCGCGCTGGCGCTCGACGGCCAGAAGCGCAAGGTCGACTCGCTCACCTCGAACATCGGCCACCTGCTCTGGAGCGGCATCGCCGACGACGAAAAGGCCGCCAGCTGCGTCAAGCACCTGATGAGCGACGCGCTCTTCTCCGGCTGGGGCATCCGCACCATGGCCAGCAGCGAGGGTTCGTACAATCCGATCGGGTATCACGTCGGCACCGTCTGGCCGCACGACAACTCGTTCATCGCCTGGGGCCTGCGCCAGTCCGGTTACCGCGCCGAGGCGGCCCGCATCTCGCGGGCCATGCTGGAGGCGGCGGATCTGTTCGGCGGCCGGCTCCCCGAGGCGTTCGGCGGCTATCCGCGATCGGACACTCACTATCCGGTCGAGTACCCGACCGCGTGCAGCCCCCAGGCCTGGGCGACCGGCGCGCCGCTGCTCCTCATCCGCACGCTGCTCGGTCTCGAATCCGACGGCGTTCACTTGATCGTCGACCCGGCCATTCCGGAGCCACTCGGGCGAATCGAGCTGCTCGACATCCCCGGCTGCTGGGGGCGCATGGACGCCTTCGGCCGCGCGCGCGCCGCCGACTGAACGTCCGCCGGCTCTATTTGCGCCTCTGACTCACAGCCGGGGCCGGCGACCGCGAAGCACGCCGTCGTTAACTTTGGACGGGAGGTGTGAAGATGAAGAACCAGGGGAATCGGATCGAGGCGGCGATCGCCTTCGCGGGCTGCCTACTCACCATGGCGTTTTCGACCGGCGTCGCGCGGGCCGACTCGGTCGCGGGACCGGCGGCGGCGCGGCAAATTCACGAGACGGTGGTGGTGACCGCCATCGACCGCGCCACGCGCAGCGTGATGTTGGAGAACGCCGCCGGCGACACCCGGACGATCGGCGTCCCGCCCGACATGACGTCGTTCGACACGCTCAAGGTCGGCGATCACGTCGACGTCGACTATTACGAGTCGATCGGCCTCGCGCTGATGCCGCCGGGAACGAGGTCGAGCATGACCGACAGCGCCACGGGGGGCCGCGCAGCGCCCGGGGTATTCGCCGCCGGCCGCGAGATCACCGCCAACGTCGCGGTGATCAGCGTCGACGAGGTCATGAACAGGGTGACCTTCAAGGGCCCGAAGGGGAACGTCCGGACGGTGACCGTCTACGATCCGGCGATGCAGAAGCGTCTGGCCACCCTGCAGCCCGGCCAGATGGTGCAGATCACCTACCGCGAGGCGATGGCGGCGGCGATCAAGCCGACCGCGGCGGCGAAGTAGCCGGCCCAACATCGACAACCAGCAGTGACATTTTCGCGCGGGCCGGCGGCGATGAGCCCACCGCCACCGCGCGGACGTTTGTCGTTCGCGGGACGACCCACCGATGAATCGGCGCGGTCAATTTACGAAGGATCACCGGGGGGCGAGGCGACCGCCGCGGACCAACATTGAACGTCGATGAAGTCGAAGCGCGCGCCTGGAATCGCGACCGGAGCGTTGCTTGCCACGCTGCTGGCGAGCGCTTGCGCCCACGAGATGGGCAAACGTTCGGTGGTGGGCGCGACCAACGAGGTGGAGGAGCACCAAGCGGCGACTGTCGACGACCCGAGCAAACAGATCAGCCGCGTCGCCGCCGAGCGCGCCATCGAAGGCGCCGTCGCCGCGCTCGACGCGCCCGAGCAGCGGGCCAGGATTCAACAGGTCGTCAACGCCGCCGTCACCGAGGCGGTGGCGAGCGCGCTCCGGACCGCCACCGAGGTCCCGCGGGGCGAGAACGCAGGTGTCGCCGGCGAACGGGGGGTGAGCCCCGTAGCGCTGCTGATGGGTCAGGCCGCCCGATCGGCGGTGGCGGACGCCATCCATCAGGTGGTCGTCGATCTCGGCAACGGCGGCGAAGGGCCGCTCGCGGCCAGCATCGCCGGCACCGGCAAGAACGTTTCGGCGGCGGTCGTGAGGAGCGCCCTCGATCAGCTGACCGAGCTCTTCCCCGGATGTCGCGGCCCCGACGCGGTCGCCTGCATCAACCGCCAGATCTACGGCATGAGCCAGTCGGCCGCCGTCGGCTTCTCGACCGGCGTCCGCAAGACCATCGGCTGGCAGCTGCTCGTCGTCGCCGCGCTCGTCGGCTTGCTTTTGGGCCTCCTGGCCGCCTGGGTCTGGTCTCAACGCGGACAGGGTCACGTGTTGCGCACGCGGACGACCTGAGGGGCCGCGCGCCTGCTGGCGCCGACGATCGACAGCGCCAACACCGCCAGCAGCAAGGCGATGCCGGCGGCGCCACCAAAGAGCGGGCGCAGGCCGAGCCCCGCGTGGTCGCGGAGCGGACCGATCCCGAACGCGGCCAGGCCATATCCAACCTGATAACAGGCGATGAGATGGCCGGCCGGCGCCTCCTGGCGGCCGAGGCTGATGGTGAGGGGGAGCAGCGCCGAACAGCCGAGGCCTGCCAGGGCGAAGGTCGCGGCGCCAAGGTAGGGCGCAGAGGACGGAACGAGCGCCGTGCCGACGAAGGCGAGCGCGATCACCCACGGCAGCAGGCGGAAGGTGCTGGGGCCGGAGAGCCAGCGATCTATCGAGGCGAAGAGCACCCGGCCCGCGGTGGCCGCCGCCCAGAACAGCGTGAGCGTGACCGCGGCGAGCCCGGCCGGCGCGCGCAACACCCCCTTCATATAGAGGATCGCCCAGTTTCCGTTGAGCGTCTCGACGACCCCATAACAGAGCGCGAACGCCGCGAAGAGCCAGAACCCTCGCGAGCGACCAGCCTGCGAGGGTGAGCCACCCTGCCCGACGTCGACCTCGTGGGCGGCGAGAGGGAGCGACAGGCTCCAGGCAATGAGGGCCGCCAGCAGCGCACCGACGGTGAGCGGCAGCCCCCACCAGATGCCGAGGCCGACGAAGAGAGCGACGAAGACCGGCGCCAGCGCGGTCCCCAGGCCGAGCAGCGCATTGAGCGCCAGCACCGCCACGTCGACCCGGCGCGGGAACAGCGATGCCGCCAGCACGTTGACCACCGGGATCGTCAGCCCGAAGCCGATCCCCATGAGCGCCGTGGCGGCCAGCAGAAATGCGAACGCCGCCGCGTGCGATCCCAGGACGAATCGGCTCGAGACGAGCAGCACCATCGACGCCAGATCGGCGGCGAGCCCGAGGAGGAGGACGCGCTTCGCTCCCCAGCGTCGGGCGAGTCGACCGCCGAGCAGCGCGGCGGTCACCGCCAGCACGGTCTGGGGCGCGAACATGACGCCGTACTCGCCGTCGGAGAGTCCGTGCGCGTGCGGGTCGGTGAAGACGGCGCTGGCCGCGGGAAACGTGACCAGCGCCAGACCTTGCAGGAGGCCGGCCGCATAGACTGCGCCGACCTGCTTCACCCGCGCGTCACCGCAGCCGCTCGCGCAAGTGGTCGCCGACCCGCAGCGCGTTCGCCATCGCCGTCAGGCCGGGGTTCACCGCGCCGATGCTGGGAAAGAAGCTGGTGTCGACGACGTAAAGGTTGTCGAGCTCGTGCGCCTTGCAGTTGACGTCGAGGACCGAGCTCCGGGGATCGGTGCCGAAGCGGCAGGTCCCCGCCTGGTGGCCGACCGCGCCGACCTCCATGTCGTTCTTCAGATAGAGATCGCGGGGCAAGAGGTGGTCCGGGTGCATCCCGAGCTGGCCGAGCATCGACTTGAGCTGCGCGTAGAGCTTCTGGGCCGGCACCTCGTTGCTCTTGGTGTAGCTGAGGCGGATGCTGCCGTCTTTCTCCAGCGTGACGCGGTTTTCGGGGCGGGGCAGATCCTCGGTCGACAGCCAAAAATCGACGGCGTGGTTGGCCATCTCCTCGAGCGACCACATCGGCGCCAGCTTGGCGATCTTCTTTTCCCCCCGAAACATCGGTGCCTGCGACTTGCCGAGCATCTGAATGTTGCCGAGAGGATAGTCGGCGCCGGGCCCGCTGAAGTAGAAGTCGTTGAGCCCGAGCGTCTTCTGGTAGCGGGTGGGGTTCGGTTCCTTGGAGACGGCGAGCACCGCCGAGCTGTTGTGGAACATGTAGTTGCGCCCCACCTGGTCCGAGCCGTTGGCCAGACCGCGCGGATGTTTGTCGTTGGCCGACGCCAGCAAGAGACGGGCAGAGTTGGCCGCGCCACAGGAGACGACGACGATCCCGGCCCGGTAGGTTTCGGTCCCGCCGTCCTGCTCGACGACCACCTCGGTGACGGCGGTGCCGGCCGCGTTGGTCCGCAGTTGCATGGCGCGCGCGTTCGTCATCAGCGTGACGTTGGGAAATGTCACCGCCGGGCGGACCGCGATCGTCTCGGCGTCGGACTTGGCGTGCACCAGACAGGGAAACCCATCGCAGTCCATGCAGCGAATGCAGGTGGAGAACGGGGGCTTGCGCTCGTCGAGCAGGATGCCGCAGGGGGAGTGAAAAGGCTGATAGCCGGCGCGCACCAGATCGTCGTGAAGCTGCTGGATGCGCGGCTCGTGCGAGACGGCCGGGTGGGGATAAGGACCGCTGGCCGGTGGATCGAACGGATCCTCGCCGCGAGCACCGTGGACCTGATAGAGGTTCTCGGCCCGCAGGTAATACGGCTCCATCTCGGCGTAGGAGATCGGCCAGGCGGGAGAAAGACCGTCCTGGTGCCGGAGCTCCCCGAAGTCGCGCTCGCGCAGCCGATAGAGCGCGGCGCCGTACATCTTGGTCGCGCCGCCCACGAAGTAGTGAATTCCGGGCTGGAACGGCTTGCCCTCCTTGTCGAGCCAGGTCTCTTTCGAGACGTAGCGGTTCTCGACGAACACGTCGACGGAGCTCCAGTTCTGCTTCTCGCGCGGCAGCCACCCGCCGCGTTCGAGCAGGAGAATGTTCTTTCCGAACGGCGCCAGCTCCAGCGCCAGCGTGCCGCCCCCGGCCCCGGAGCCGATGATGATCAGGTCATAGTACTCAGACACGGGCCCCTCCCTTCGCCGACGCTGCTGCGGCTTTGGCTCCCGCCGCGACGCCGATCGGGGTCCCGAAGCGGATCACGTTCTTGATGCCGCCGTGGTCCGGCGACAGGACGTCGGTGATCTGTTCGGGCGGAAAGTGCCCCGTGATGAGCTCCCGCACCGGCCCCGGCCAGCGCGCGTTGAACTTCCCCAGATCGCGGATCGACGCCTCGAACGCGGGCGGTCCGGCGTTGACCGTCCCGTAAAGGAGCTGATTCGCCAGCACCAGATTGCGCATGATTCGCTCGGCGTCGAGGCTGACGGGCGTCTTGTGGCCCGGAACGCCCGTGAAGATGAAGACGCCGTTCTTGCCGATCGCGGGGAGGGCGGCGAAGGCCAGGGCCGCCGAGCCGGTCGCCTCATAGATGAGATCGACGTTCTTGATCTGCTTGCCGAGGTCGCCGACAGGAAGCTTGCCGGACTCGATGTAGCGAGCCCCGATCTTTTCGACCCAGGCAGCGCGCGGGCTGCTGGCGCTCTCGCGCGAATAGATCCAGGTGTCGAAGCCCCGCACGAGGAGCGCGAGCGCGCCGAGGAGGCCGACCGGCCCGGCGCCGAGCACCACGGCGTTCAGCCCCCGCTTCTCCTCCCTGGCCGGGTTGACCCAGGGCATGCGAACCAGGACGGACTCGAGCTCGATGAGCGCCTTCTCCGCGATGGTGAGCGGCTCCGTGAGGACCGCGATGTCGGCGATCTCCCGCGGCACGACGTGCATGTTGTCCGCCAGATCGACCACCTCGTCCGTCATGAAGCCGTGCCGGCGCATGATGCCGCGCTCAGTGTAAGCGCCGGTCACGCAGAAGTCCGGCCGGTTGTGGTGGCAGGGGCGGCACTCGGGATCGCCGCAGGGGCGGCGCACCGTCGTGACCACCAGATCGCCGGGCTTGAGGTTCGACACCGCGCTGCCGACCTCGACCACCTCGCCGAGTGACTCGTGGCCCATCACCAGGTACGGCTCGCCGGGAGGCGGGGAACCGTACTCGAAGCGCGCGATCTCGTGGTCAGTCCCGCAGACGCCGACCTCCAGCATGCGGACCCGCGCCTGCGCGTCCCCCTCGAGTTGGGGGGAAGGGCGATCGACCAGCCGAATCTTCTTCTCGGTCGGGAACATGGCAATTGCACGCATTGGTGAACCTCGTTGCAAATGTAGTTGCAGACTTCGAGTTGGGAATCGGAACCTCGTCAGGCGGGATGAGGCTTGAGACTTCGCCCGGCGACGACCGGGCCTGCCACCCGCTCTTCGCGCTTGTGAAAGGTCGTCTCCTCGTGCGCCGCCAGCGCCACCAAAAAGCGCCCGTCGACGAGCGCCGGGACCCGCTGGATCGCCTCGCCGAGAGACTCGAGTCCCGCGAAGAACGGCAGATCGTTCGCCTGCAGGTTGCGCTTGAGCCAATCGAAGGGATCGCGCGCCTCGATCCAGTCCATCTCCTTCTTGTCGGCGAACAGCGCCTGCACCGGATCGGAGGTGGCGCTCACCGTCCGGACCGGATGGCCGTGGGCGAAGCGGGGAGCGAGCTGCGCCGCGAGCTCGAGGCTCTGTCGCCCGGGGCGCACCAGGTTGTTCGGGTGGGCAATGATGAGGACCCGTTCGAAGTGAGCGACGTCGCCGTGGGCGATGAGCGTCGGCACGGGCGACCGCGCCAGCGCTTCGGACTGCTCACTGTCCGGCTGGATCCGGTCGCGGGCGTGCCATTCGTTGATGAGCAGGGTGGCCTTTTCACCAAGGATCGTCTCCAGCAGACCTTCGGGGACCGTCTCGGCGACGCGAAACAGCGTGCGCGATTCGAGCCCTTCCTTGGCCAGCCACCCCTCGGCCTCGGTCGTCAGGCCGCGCTGCGCCGCCTGCTCAGCCGGGGACGATTCCGTCCTCGCGAAGCTCGCCGCCAGGACGATGCCCCCGTCGCTCGTCGCCAGCTTCCCCGCCAGGTCGAGCGCAGGTCGGGTCGAATCGCCCCAGATCGGAACCAGGACGATCTTTCCGAGCGTCGCCGCCTCCTCGGTCACGGCGGTCACCCGCTTGCCGAAGTGGCTCACCAGCGCCGGCGTCACCACCAGCGACGCCAGGATGACGACCAACACCGCGTTGATCGTCTGCTTGTCGAACAGGCCCAGCTTCGCGCCGACCAGCGTGGTCGCCAGCGTCGCCGCCGCTTGCGAGCCGGAGAGACCGGACATGACGCCGATCTCCGGCCAGGTGAAGTGGAAGGTCCGCCCGGCGATGATTGCGGCCAAGGCCTTGCCGCCGAGGACGGCCACCGTGAAGATGAGGGCGAGCCCCAGCGTCTTCGGATCGACCATCACCTTGGGCTCGAGGAGGATGCCGACCGAGACCAGGAAGATGGGGATGAAGAGCGTCGAGCCTATGAACTGCAACCGGTCCATGAGCGGGCTCTCCTCGGGGACGGCGCGGTTGAGCCCGAGGCCGGCGAAGAAAGCGCCCACGATGCCGTCGATCCCGGCGGCCTCCGCCATCACCGCGCCGACCAGAAACGCCGCGATGCCGAAGATGAAGCGGTACGAGCGATCGGTCCCCACGTGGGCGAAGAACCAGCGCGCCACGCGGGGTAAGGCGACCAACGACCAGACGCCCAGCACCGCGAGCCCGACGGCGATCCCCAGCAGCTGCAGGCTCAAGGCGCCGCCCGGTTTGACCGTCCCCGAGATCACCGACAGCACGAGCAGCGCCGAGGTGTCGGTGACCGCGGTGGCCCCCACGACCGTCGCCACCGCGCGGTTGCGCGCCAGGCCCATCTGCCGGAGCAGCGGATAGGTGACCAGCGTGTGCGAGCCCCAGTTCGACCCCATCAGCACCGCCGCCGCCCAGTGGTAATGGAGCAGCCGCGCGCTGACGATCCCCAGCGTGAACGGGATGGCGAACGACAGCAGCGCGAAGGTGACGGCGGCCCGCTTCATCTTCATGAACAGCTTGAGGTCGAGCTCCAACCCGGCGCTGAACATCAGATAGAGCAGGCCGAACTCGCCGATCGACGACAGCGCGATCTCCTTCGAGGCGAGGGCGCGCGTGCCGTGCGGCCCCAGCGCCATTCCCGCCAGGACCAGCCCGACCATCGCGGGCAGCCGAAGAGCTTCCGCGATCTTGGGCGCCAGGATCAACGCCAGAATGAGGATCGCGTAGGCGAGGGTCGGCCCGGACGTGATCCGATGCAGGATGTCTCCGAGAACGTCGAGCGGGTGCATGGCGGATCTCCGAGGCGCTGGGGTTGGCGACCTGGAGTTTGAGACTGGCCCGCCGATCCGCCATTCGAGCGATCGCAAATCAGTCTTCGCCGCACCTGCCGTGAGCGCGTCGATCTACGCCCCGGCCGCAATTGCCACCCGTCGATCGCTGGCCATGTTGCAGGCCGAGGGCCGCGGCGACGTGGTCAGGGGAGAGACTTCCATGCAAGCAGGCGCGGCCGACGTTTTACTGGGAGCGAGCAACTTGCTCGCGGCGCGAAGCCAGATGGCCTTCACGCTGGGGTTCCACATCCTGCTGGTCCCGTTCGGCGTCTGCCTGCCGCTCTTCACGCTGATCGCCAACGCCTACGGCCTGCGCCACGACGACCAGGCGGCGCTGCGGCTGGCGCGCCGCTGGTCGTACGCGATGGGCGTGACCTTCGCTGTCGGCGCGGTGACCGGCACCGTGCTCTCGTTCGAGCTCGGGATCCTCTGGCCCGGCCTGCTCGGCCGCTTCGGCGACGTCTTCGGGCTCCCCTTCGCCATCGAGGGGCTCGCCTTCTTTCTCGAGGCGATCTTCGTCGCCATCTACATCTTCGGTTGGAATCGCCTCACCCCGCGCCTGCACCTCTGGCTGGGCGCTCCCTTGCCGTTCTTCGCGGCGCTGGGCGCCTTTTCCGTCATCGCCGCCAACTCGTGGATGAACACGCCGCGTGGCTTCCAGGTCGACGCCTCCGGAAGGCCGTTCGCCATCGATCCCTGGGCCGCCATCTTCAACCCGGCGTTGCCGCACGAGCTGGCTCACTTTCTGCTCGCCGCGTTGCTCTGCGCCGGCTTCGTGCTGGCTTCGATCTACGCGGTCGGAATGCTGAAGGGGCGCCGCGATCGCCTGCACCGGCTCGGATTCATCATCCCTTTTACCGTCGCCGCCATCGCCACGCCGATGCAGATGATGGTGGGTGACCGCGCGGTCCGCGAGGTGGTGAAGCTGCAACCGGTGAAGTTCGCCGCGATGGAGCTGCTCGCCGAGACGGCCACCCATGTCCCCGAGCGCCTCGGCGGGCACATGAAGGACGGCGTTCCGACCGGTGGCCTGAAAGTGCCGGACATGGCCTCGTTCCTGACCGGCTTTCACGCCGACACCAAGATCGTCGGCCTCGCCGCCGTCGGCCCGGGCGATCGCCCGCCCGCGACCATCGTCCACTGGGCGTTCGACCTGATGATCTTCTCCGCCAGCGGGCTGGCGCTGCTCTCGGTCTGGTTCCTCTTCGTCTGGTGGCGGCGGCGCGATCTCCCGGTCACGCCCTGGTTTCTCCGCGCCTGTGCCGGCGCGGGCGCGCTGTCGCTGGTAGCGATGGAGGCTGGCTGGATCACCACCGAGGTGGGGCGTCAGCCCTGGGTGGTCTACGGCTTCCTGCACACCGCCCAGGCGGTCACCCACGCCCGCGGGATCTGGGGATCGTTCGCCATCGTGGTCGGGATCTACGCGGCGGTCGGCATCGGCCTCCTGCTCGTCTTGCGCGCCATGTCCCGCCGCTGGCGCTCAGGCGAAGGCGACGCGCTCCCCGGGCCGTATGCCCCGCGCGGTCCCATCATCGTTCCGGCGGCCTCGCCCGCGGCGGCGGCGGCGGCCGCAGGGAGGACGGCATGAGCACCGTGGTCGCCTTGATCCTCTGGTTCGCCGTCACCTGCTACGCGATCTTCGGCGGCGCCGACTATGGTGCCGGCTTCTGGGATCTGACCGCCGGCGGCGCGCGCCGCGGGGCCCGGGCGCGGGCGCTCATCGATCACGCGATGGCGCCGGTCTGGGAGGCCAACAACGTCTGGCTGATCTTCGCGCTGGTGGTGCTCTGGACGGCCTTCCCACGGGCGTTCGCCGCGATCACGTCGACGCTGTATCTGCCGCTGGCTCTGGCGGCCGCCGGCATCGTGCTGCGCGGGTCGGGGTTCGTGTTCCGCGACGCGACGCGGGCACTGACCGGACGCCGCCTGTTCGGAGCCGTCTTCGCGCTGTCGTCGGTGGTGACCCCCTTCTTCCTGGGCGCCAGCTTCGGCGCGATCGCCTCGGGGCGCGTGCGGGCCGGCGACCTGGCGGAGGATGCGACCTCGCGCTGGCTCGGACCGACGTCGATCCTGGTCGGCGTCCTCGCCGTCGCCAGCGCGGCTTTTCTGGCGGCGGTTTTTCTGGTCTTCGACGCCGGGCGGGTCGACGAGACGCTCGACCGTCACTTCCGGTGGCGAGCCATCGGCAGCGGCGTGGCGACCGGGCTCATCGCCATCGCGGGGCTGTTCGTGGTTCGCGGCGACGCGCCGTTTCTGTTTCACGGGTTGGTGCACGAAGGGCTCCCCTTCGTGCTGCTCTCCGGGGCCTGCGGCGGCGCGGTCGTGGTCCTGCTCGCCCAGGACATCACCCGGGGCACACGGGCGCTGGCGGTCATCGCGGTGGTGACCATGCTCGCCGGGTGGGGCGTCGCGCAGCACCCGTACTTGCTGCCGACCTCGCTGACGTTCGAGGCGGCCGCCGGCGCGCCGCGCTCGCTCGGCTGGCTGGTCGTCGTGTTCCTCATCGCCTGCGTCACCGCCGTGCCGGCGCTGGCGCTGCTGTTCGTTCTCGACCAGCGCAGCAAGCTGCAGCACGGTTCGGTTGTCGCGGGGGAGCATCCCGAGAGCCGCCACCGGGTGGTTGTCGTGGGCGGCGGCTTCGGCGGGCTGTTCGCGACCCGCGCGCTCGGCTGGTCGCCGGTCGACGTCACGCTCGTCGATCGCGAGCCTCATCATCTGTTCCAGCCGCTGCTCTACCAGGTCGCGACCGGGATCCTCTCCGAGGGGGAGATCGCGCCTTCGCTCCGGCACATCCTGCGTTTTCAAGAGAACGCCGCCGTGCTGCTGGCCGAGGTGACCGGCTTCGATCTCGAGCGCCACGAGGTGCAGGCCCGCCGTCCCGACGGCGCGTCGATCACCCTCCCCTACGACAGCTTGGTCGTATCGGCGGGTGCCGGCATGTCCTACTTCGGCCACGACGAGCTGGCCGAGCACGCGCCGGGGATGAAGACGCTCGACGACGCTCTCCGCCTGCGGCGGCGCCTGCTGCAAGCGCTGGAGATGGCCGAGCTCAGCGAAGATCCCCGGAAGCAACAGGGATGGTTGACGGTGGCGATCGTCGGTGCCGGCCCGACCGGCGTCGAGATCGCCGGCCAGGTCCGGGCGCTCGCGGTGCGCAGCCTCGGCACCAGCTTCCGGCGAATCGATCCCACGCTGGTCCGCGTGGTGCTGCTCGACGCCGGCCATGAGCCGTTGAGTCAGTTCGGCGATCACCTGTCGGAGATCGCCGCGCGCGAGCTCGGCACCCTGGGCGTCGAGCTGCGGATGGGCGTCAAGGTCACGGCGGTCGACGCCGAGTCGGTCGTGCTCGAGGGCGCGAACGGCCCGGAGCGGATCGAGGCGCGGACCGTCATCTGGGCGGCGGGCGTGCAGGCCTCGCCGCTGGCGCGCCTGCTCGCCGAGGCGTCCGGGGCGGCCTGCGATCGCGCCGGCCGGATCGAGACCCGCCCCGACTGCACCCTGCCAAAGCATCCCGAGGTCTTCGCCATCGGTGACATGGCCAGCCTCGATCGGCTGCCGGGCGTGGCCGAGGTCGCCATGCAGGAGGGGCTGCACGCCGCGCGGGCCATCCGTCAAAGGGTGGCCGGCAAGCCGGCGACGACCGCCTTCCGATACCGAGACCTCGGGAGCATGGCGTCCGTCGGGCGCTTTCGCGCGGTGGTCAGCCTCAAAGGGCTGCGGGTGGGGGGCCTCCTCGGCTGGCTGACCTGGGCGGTCGTTCACCTCACCTTCCTGACCGGCTTCGCCAACCGCTTCGCCACGATGTTCCACTGGACCCGCACCTTCCTCGGCCGCAACCGGAGTCAGATCGCCTTCAGCGCGCGCTTCACGCGGACGCGGCCGTCCAATCCACGCTGACCGGGGACCGCGTTTGGGGGCGAACGCATGTTGCGACGGATTGTCGAGCTGACGGCCTTGCTGTTCGAGGCCGGAGGGACCTTCGCGATGTCGATCGGCGCCCTCGTCGCGCTGGGCCTGGCGCTGCGGGACAGGGCCGGCGGGGCGCGAATGGTCTTCCGCGGCTTCCGGAACCGGCTGGGGCGCGCGATCATCCTCGGCCTCGAGCTGCTGGTCGCCGCCGACATCCTGCGCACGATCAGCACCGAGCCGACCTTGCAGCAGGTGCTGGTGCTCGGCGTCGTGGTCCTCATCCGGACCTTCTTGAGCTTCTCGCTGGAGATCGAGCTCGAGGGGCGCTGGCCCTGGCAGGGCGGCCGCCGCGAAGAGCCTGTCGCCCCTCAGCAGACCGAGGCGCGATGAGCGACGCCGCGAGGCCGTCGACGTCGGACCGCCTCGCTCACGAGAGGACCGACCTGGCCGGCAACCGCACCATGATGGCGGCGGATCGCACCCTGATGGCCTGGATCCGGACCGCGCTGTCGATGATCAGCTTCGGGTTCACCATCTACAAGTTCCTGCACGCTTTCGCGGAGTCGGGGGCGATCCATCTTCGCCGTCCCAACGCCCCGCGCGATCTTGGTCTCTTCCTGACGGTGCTGGGGACGGGATCGTTGGTGGCCGGCCTCATTCAGTACGTGCAGATGCTGCGGCAGATCCACCTCTCAGTGCTGCGAACGAGCGTCACCTTCTATGTGGCCTGCGCGGTGATCGTCTTGGGGCTGGCGGTGCTGCTCGGAATCGTGGCCAAGGCCGGACCCTTCTGATCCATGCTCGACCAGACCGTCAAGCTAGGCCGTCCGGAAGCTGCGGCGCTCGTGGCGCAGGGACCAGAGCCAGGAACCGAAGGCGCCCCCGCCGATTCCGAGCGCGAAGGCCACCAACAGCAGCTGCCAGCCGAGGCTGTCGCGCACCCCCTTCGAGAACGTGGCGGCGGTGGTTCGGGTGGTCTCCTGCAGGCGTTGTTCGAGGCAGGCGGCGCGGTTCGGCCCCGTGCACTCGGGCACCAGCGCGGCCAGCTGGTTTCCCACCCCGCCGACGACACCTCCCACCATGCCCCCAGCGACCGACGCGGACACCCGCTCGCCAGTCCGAGAGAGACTGACCGCCAGCGGACCCGATCCGTCGGCGCCCAGCTCGGTGACCAGCTGGTCGCTGGCGTCTCCGACGGCGGTCCTGGTCATCGCGGCGACCGTCTCCGAGACCATGCGCTGCATTCGTGCCTGCTGCTCCGGATCTTCGAGCGCCGCCGTCGCCCCGGCGGCGGCCTTTTCGACCAGGCGTTGAATCCGCGCTTGCTGCTCCGGCGTATCGAAGGCGGCCATCGCCCCGGCGACGGCGTTCTCCGCCGCGACGCTGGCCGGCGGCGCCCCTTTGGCGGATTGTTGCCTCATCTCGGCCATGGCGCCCGCGGCGGCGTTCTTCCCGATGCGCGCAGCGCAGGCGAGCGGGAGAGTCGCCAGCAACGCCAGGATCATGAGGCTCCGCGGGGCGCGCACGGAGACCGACCGTCCCGTCACGCCGATCTCCTCGCTGCTGATTGTCGGAGGCGCATCATGAACGACAAGCTGCGTTCCCAGATCGGGGAACGCCATCGGGGAACTGCCTATTCACCGGTGCGCCGCCAATGACGCGAGCTATTTGTGTGCGGGGTTTTCGTATTCGATCCCGGCCTCGGTCCGCGCGGTCCCAGATTCGGGTTCAGGGAGGTACGAACACCATGCGCAACATCGGCAACAGAATGTGGCGGGCGGGGGTAGGCGTTGCGCCGCTCGCCGTCCTCATCATGGGCGGGGTGGCAACGGCGGAACCGATGGAAGGGGCGTCCTCGGCGGAGACCACGACGTCAGCGCCGGTCTGCAAGAATTCGGGCGTCACGGTCAGTTTCAAAACCGGGTCGACCGAGATCGACACCAACGGACAGGGCGCGCTGAGCGGCGTCGCCACCTGGGTGCAGAACGGTGACCAGCGCACGGTCCGGCTCGAGGGCTTCACCGACAGGAAAGGCAGCGCGACCGCAAACCAACGGTTGAGCGAGCGGCGCGCGCAGGCGACCGAGGACTTCCTTCTCGGCAAAGGGGTCACGGCGGATCGAATCACCGTCGCAGGGCATGGGGAAGAGACCGCGCCCAACCTCACGGGGGCCGACGCCCGGATCGTGAAGGTCGAGACTTGCGACGTTCCCAAGACGGTCGTCGAGGCCGTGCCGCCGCCGGAGCCGGTCGCCCCGCCCGAGCCGGTCGCCCCGGCCGAGCCGGTCCTGCCGCCGGCGCCGCCCCCGATCGCCATCGTGCCGCCGGTGGCGCCCGCGGCGCCGCCCTCGGAGCCGATGTACGAACCGGTCCCGGCACCCGCGCCGGTGGCTCGACACAGTGGGCCGCCTTCGCGGTTGGGCATCGAGGCGACCGTCGGCGGTGGCGCGGTCGGCTTCATCGATACCGCTGCGCGGAACACGGTCAACACCGGCGGGACCTGGGACGCCCGGGTGACCTTCGGCTCGCGGCTTCCGATCGCGATCGAGGCCGCCTACATCGGCTCGTCACAGACCATCGACGCGCTGGGGCTCGCCACCAACGCGCGCCTCATGGGGAACGGGGTAGAGGGGGATCTGCGGCTCAACTTCACCAACTACAACGTGCAGCCCTACATCTTCGGCGGCGCGGGGTGGACCCACTACCAGATCTACAACAGCGCCACGAACACCTCGAGCATCATCAACGCGGACGACGTCGGGACCATCCCGCTCGGGGCCGGCATCTCGATCCGGCCGTCAAAGGTGTTCCTCATCGACATCCGCGGCACCTACCGCGCCGTCTTCGACGACAACATGTTCAACCAGATTACGAACACCAACAACTCGATGCAGAACTGGACCGCCTCGGGCCGCGTCGGGTTCGAGTTCTGAGAGCGCGCGTGCCCTGCTGAGGCACGCCAGAGCCGAGGCTTCGGGTCGCCGCGCGGAATTGCTCCCTCACGCGGCGGCAGGAGCCTCGGTCGTTTTCGCGTCAAGAGTGCCGCTCGCGTCGCGGGTCCTTGCGATGCGGGCCAGGAGTCGTCGCCGGCGAGGGCCCCCCCGCGGCGGGCGACCAGAGGTCGAGCGCCTCCGTCGCGGAGACGGTCGAGAAGTAATGGAGCAGCGAAGCGATGAGCCCCGTCCAGCCGGTCTGATGACTGGCGCCGATGCCGGCGCCGTTGTCGCCATGGAAGTATTCATAGAACAGCAGGTGATCGCGCCAGTGCGGATCGTCGGCAAACTTCGCGGTGTGCCCGTAGAGCGGCCGGTGGCCGCTCTTGTCGATGAGGAAGATCCGCGCCAACCGGTCGGTGATCTCCTGCGCCACCTCGTAGAGCGTCGCCTGATGTCCCGATCCGGTCGGACACTCCACCCGGAAGCTCGGACCGTAGTACCCGTAGTAGTTGATGAGCGCGCGGATGACCAGGGCGTTGACCGGCATCCAGACCGGGCCCCGCCAGTTCGAGTTGCCTCCGAACATTCCGCTGTCTGATTCGGCGGGGAGGTAGCCGACCCGGAGCTGCTGGCCACCGAGGTCGAGGCGGTACGGGTGCTGGAGGTGGTAGCGGGAGAGCGAACGAATTCCGTACGGGCTCAGGAACTCCTCTTCGTCGAGCAGGTGCCCCAATACCCGGCGCAGCCGCTCCTCACTGAGCAGCGACAGCAATCGCCGATCGCGATATCCGGGGCGGCGAGGGTCGTGGATGTGGCCCACCAGATGTGGACGATGGTTCGCGAACCAGCTGGCGCGCTGTTGCAGCTCCGGCAGCGCCGCCACCACCTGTTCGTTCAGGACCGCGGCGGCGCAAAGCGGAAGCAGACCGACCATCGAGCGGACCTTCAGCTGTTCCGCGCGGCCGTCGGGCGTGCGCAGGACGTCGTAGAAGAACCCGTCCTCCTCGTTCCACATCTCCCCCTCGCCCCCGATGTGGATCAGCGCCGAGGCGATCCAGACGTAATGCTCGAAGAACTTGAGCGCCATGTCGACGTAGGCCCGATCCTCGAGGGCGAGCTCCAGCGAGATCTGCAGCATCGCCTGGGCGTAGAAGGCCATCCAGGCGGTGCCGTCGGCCTGTTCGAGGTGGCCGCCCGTCGGCAGCGGGACGTTGCGATCGAAGATCCCGACGTTGTCGAGCCCCAGGAATCCACCCTCGAACACGTTCTGTCCCTTGGGGTCGCGGCGGTTCACCCACCAGGTGAAGTTGATGAGCAGCTTGCTGTAGATCGCCTTCAGGAACCGAAGATCGCCCCGCCCGGAGCGGCGCTTGTCCAGCTGGTAGAGGAAATAGGCGCCCCAGGCGTGGACGGGGGGATTGACGTCGCCAAAGTTCCATTCGTACGCGGGCACCTGTCCGCTCGGGTGCAGATAGCGCTCCTGCAGCAGCAGCAGGAGCTGCTTTTTGGCGAAGTCCGGATCGACGAGCCCCAGGGGAACGGAATGGAACGCCAGATCCCAGGCCGCGTACCAGGGGTACTCCCATTTGTCCGGCATCGAGATGACGTCGTCGCTCACCATGTGCGACCAGTCCGAGTTGCGCCCCCGGTGATGCCCCGAGCGCGACGGCGCGGTGCCGTGCTCCACCAGCCAGGCGTCGACGTCGTAGTCGTAGAACTGCTTGCTCCAGAGCATCCCCGCCAACGACTGGCGCATGACCGCGCGGCGATCGTTGGAGAGCGAGGCGGGGATGACGGTGGCGTAGAACTCGTCCGCTTCCCGCCGGCGCATCTCCAAAACGCGGGTGAATTGCCGGCCCCGCAGGCCGTCGTCGCCGGGCTCTGCGCTGGCGTTGGTCAGGCGCAACCGCAGCGTTTGCCGCTGACGCGCCGGGATGTCGAAGGTGTAGTGCGCCGCGGCCTTGGTCCCCGTGCAATCCGGATTGACCGTCCCCTCACGACCACCGACGACGCAGTCGTTGATCCCATCCTTGAAAAAGCCCGCGGCGCTCCGCCGATCGTCAGATCCGACCGCTGACCAGCGGGCCAGGTTGGTTTCGTTGTCGGCGAAAAGGAAGGTGGCGCCCGGCTCGCAATGGAGCAGATAGGTCCCGAGCGAAGGGCTGGTGGCGGCCAGCGCCGGCCGGCTCCCGGGCGCGACGCGGATGAGGGGGCGGGGCGCGCTCCCCTTCCACCAGGTGTTCCGGAACCAGAGCGTCGGCAGGAGGTGAAGCGTCGCGGCCGTCGAGCCTCGGTTGTAGGCGGAGATCTCGATCAGCAGATCTTCCGGCGAGGCCTTGGCGTAGTCGACGAACAGATCGAAGTAGGCGTCGTCGGCGAAGATGCCCGTGTCGACGAGCTCATACTCGAGCTCGTCGCGTGAGCGGCGGGCGTTGGTCTCGACCAGGCCGAGATAGGGGAACGGCCGCTGCGGATACTTGTAGAGGTACCGCATGTACGAATGCGTCGGCGTGTTGTCGAGGTAGAAGTAGTACTCCTTGACGTCCTCGCCGTGATTCCCTTCGCGGTTGGTGAGGCCGTAGAGGCGCTCCTTCAAGATCGGATCGCACCCGTTCCAGAGGGCGAGCCCGAAACAGAGGGACTGCCGATCGTCAGAGATGCCGGCGATGCCGTCTTCGCCCCATTTGTAGGCGAACGAGCGGGCCAGGTCATGGCTGAGATAGCTCCAGGCGTCGCCGTTGGCGCCGTAGTCTTCCCGCACCGTCCCCCACTGACGTTCGCTCAGGTAAGGTCCCCATTTTTTCCAGGGCGCCGTCCCCGACTGCGCCGCCCGCAGTCGCCTCGCCTCTGCGGTCATCTGGCCACCTCTGGGCGGTCAAACTGACGATGGGCGCCGGCCCGGCAACGGTCGACCCCGCGCGTCTCCTGGAATGCGCCGGGCACTTACAGGCCTCGGCGTTGCGGTGAAGGTCCGACGGATTCACGTTGTCCGCGTGTCGACCGAAGAGGAACCGGCGGCGCGCATCCTGGTGGTCGAAGACGATTCCCAGGCGCGGGCCACGTTCGATCTGCTCCTGGGTGCACGCTGGTCGGTGACGCTCGTCGATCGCGGCGACGAGGCGCGGGATCGGGCGCTGGCGCTGCCCTTCGACCTGGTGATCGCCAACGCCGAGATGCCGGGGCTGAGCGGGATCGAGCTGGCGCGCTTGCTGCGGACCCATCGGCCGACGCAGGACGTGCCGCTCATTCTGATGTCGCTCACCGCCGGACAGCGCGAGACGATCGCCGGCCTGGAGGCCGGCGCCGACGATTTCCTGGTCAAGCCGTTTTCGGGACGCGAGCTCCTGGTGCGGGTGCAGACCCGTCTGGAGCTGACGGCGATGCGCCGGCGCAACGCGCAGCAGACACAGGACCTCGCCAGCCTCACCCGGACGCTCCAGGCGCGCGACGAGTTCCTCTCCGCCGCGTCGCACGAGCTGCGCACGCCGATCACCACCTTGAGCCTGCAGACGGACGGGCTGCTCAACGCCGCCGACCTCCCGACCAACGGACACAACGCCCCGATCAACGACCGGCTGCGGCGGCGGCTGACGGCCATCCGGCGGCAGGTGGTACGGCTCAATCAGCTGGTCGATCAGCTGCTCGACGTCTCGAAATTCATCGAGGGGCGCCTCGACCTGCACCCCGAGGAGATCGATCTGCAGGCGCTGGTGATCGAGGCGATCGATCTGATGCGCGACTCCGCGAGCAACGCAGGATCGCCCCTGCTCTTCCGCCTGCGCAACGAAGTGGTCGGGCACTGGGACCGCATCCGGCTCGGTCAGGTGGTCACCAATCTGCTGTCCAACGCGATCAAGTTCGGGTGCGGGCGGCCCATCGAGGTCGAGCTGGACGCCGACAGCACTCGGGCGCGCCTCGAGGTGAAGGACTCCGGCGAGGGGATCCCGCGGCAGGAGCAGGAGCGGATCTTCGAGCGCTTCGAGCGGGCCACCTCGGTACAGAGCCACCCGGGCCTCGGGCTCGGCCTCTGGATCTGCAAGCAGATCGTCGACGCTTGTCACGGGACGATCTCCGTCCAGAGCGAGCCGGGCCAGGGCAGCGTCTTCAGCGTGCAGCTTCCGAGGGCGTCGTGAGCCGCGGCCGCTCGGCGCGCTGACCGCCGCCGACGACGATCTCCGTCGGTATCCAGGATGATCACTCGCCGGGCGCGATCCGAATGCGCCGGCTGCGGAGAGAATCAGCGATTGACTGAGCAGACGCTCTGCGGGTCCGCCTTACCATCGGGCGAGAGGCGAAATGGGGTCATTGAGACACTTGGAACGGCAGCTCCACGAGGAACGTCGCACCGGATCCGGGGCGGCTGTCCACGCGGACCGCGCCTCCCAGCTGCTCGACGATCCCGCGCACGATGAAGAGACCGAGCCCCAGCCCTTCGCGATGACCGATCGAGGTCCCGCGTTTGAACGGCTCGAAGATCCCCTCGTGCAGGTGGGCCTCGATGCCGAGACCTTGATCGGCCACCGCCAGCCAGGCGACGCCTCGCTGCGGGTCGGCGCCGGCGCGAATCACCACCGGACGCCCCTGTCCGTACTTGACGGCGTTCGCCAGCAGATTCGAGACAACCTGGTCGAGGCGCGCGCGGTCCCAACGACCAACGACAGGTCCATCGAGCTCCATATTGAGCGTCGAGCCGGTGTCCACCGTTTGCGCTTCCATCAGCGTGCCGACGTCCCGTATGACATCGCACAGATCAAAAGAAGACAATTCCAGCTCCAGCTGCCCGGAACGAATTCGTCCCAGGTCGAGGAGATCGTCTATCAAGCGAGCGATCTTGCGTTCGCCCCTGGTCATGATCTCGACCATCCGGGCCGCCTGAGGGGCGAGAACGCCGCCGGTTCGCTCCAACGTTTGCAGACAGAAGCGAACCGAACAGAGGGGATTTCGAAGCTCGTGGGCCGCGATCGAGATCAATCGCTCCCGATCGCCCAGAGCGGCGGCCATGCTCATGTGCTCGCGGGCGTTGCGAATGGCCAACGACAGCCGGTCGCCGAGCTCCTGGGCCAGCGCCAGATCAGCCGCGCTGTGGGCGGCACCGTCGAACTTGGCGAAGCTCAAAACGCCAAATCGATCGGTTCGCATTCCGATTGGAACGCTGATCCGCGAGCGATCGCCGTCCAGGCTGACCTCGCCTCGCACGGTCACCGCGAGATCGACCGGCGCCTCCATCCAGGCACCCGGCGAGGTCCTGACTTCCAGAATCCGAGTTGGGGGAGATTCGGAAACACGATCGACGACGCAAACATCCCCGAGCACGCCGAGCGACGCGCGCCCCACCGCTTCGAGCATCGGATCTATTTCGAGAGAAACAAAATGACGGCTCACATTGGCAAGAAACGCGGCATGAGTCGTTACGTTTTTGGCCGACGCAATTCCTTGGGTGATTCGCATTGTTCCTCCGTCCCCTCCGTTCCTCACTCGGCTACATGCCAGATCGGTACATCGATCGCTAGCCTAGAAACGTCGGCGCGTGCGCGGCTTCTCCTGTTTGGGGCGATCCCTTACCGGGCTCTTCAGCGGCGAACGTCGTTCGTTGAAAATAGACAACTCGGCCCCTGTCGTTGTAAGAGATCCACGGGTCGTACGGCGTCTCCCAAGTTTCACAGGGGGGGGAGGGGCGGGACAGCGGAGAACGTGAACCACATTGGAGAGTCGACAGAGCGCCGACCGGGCGCCCCATTGCCCGATGCTCCGGGAGATCGTCGATGACCACCAAGATCTTCTTGGTCGAGGATCACCCGCTGTTCAGAATGGGGATCCGCCAGAGCTTGGCCAGCTATGCCGAATTCACCGTTGTCGGCGAGGCCGGAAACGCGCGCGACGCCTTTGCGGCGATCGACGCGCACCCTCCCGACATCGTCGTGATGGACGTTTCGCTGCCCGGCATGGACGGCGTCATCGCGACCCGCGAGATCCGCAGGCGCGCGCCGAGGACGCGGGTCTTGCTGCTCTCGGTCCACGACCAGATCAGCGACGTGCTGGAGGCCCTGGATGCCGGCGCGGCGGGATACGCGCTGAAGACGGAGGGGACCGAGGCGTTGGTGGCGGCCCTGCGGACGATCATCCGCAACGATCGCTACGTCGCCCCCCCGCTGGCGGCGCTCCTCGGCAGCTACGAATCGAGGCGCAAACGCCCACTGGGCACCCTCTCGATTCTCTCCCTGCGGGAACGGGAGGTGTTTCGACTGGCCGCCGATTGTCTGCTGACCCGTGAGATCGCGCGCGAGCTCTGCATCTCCCGAAAAACGGTCGACACCCACCTTTATCGCATTCATCGCAAGCTGGGCCTGCGCACCTCGGCGGAGCTGGTGAGGATGGCCTGCAACCTCGGCCTCGTGCGCCGCAGCGGTGCCCGCGAGATCTTTCCCGCCGACACCGGGGCCCAAGGGCTGACGAGTGAAGGGATGGAGGGTGGATAGATGCGGAACGGGACGGGGCGGAACCAGGACATCGTGAGACTGATACGGCACGAGCTGAACACACCGCTGGCGACGGCGCTGCTCTACATCGGAATCGCGGAGGGCTCCGCCGCGGAGCTGCCCGAGGGAATCGTCAAGTCGGCGTTGCGCGTGGCGCGCTCGGAAGTGCAGCGGCTCAAGACGCTGATCGACACCCTCACAGAGCTGGAGTGTGTCGGTTTGGCAACGTTGAGACCACGATCAATTGACCTGGTGGAAACAGTGCGCGCAACAGTTCAACGAACGATCGCTTTGCGGGACGCGGAGCGGGTTCGGATTGTCGCGCCGGGAGAGCTGAAAGGGTGGTGGGATCGACCAAAGGTGGAACAGGTCATCGGCAATCTCCTCTCGAACGCGTTGAAATTCGGCCTGGACCGGCCGATTCGGGTCGAAGTGAAGCCGGCAGAAGACGGGGTCACCATCGCGGTTCGCGACCACGGGATCGGCATCTCTCCCGCCGAGCGCGAATGGGTCTTCGAACGCAACGCGCATGCGTCGCCTGAGCGGGGAGGCGGACTCGGACTTGGGCTTTGGCTCGTGCGGGAGCTCGCCGAAGCGCACGGCGGCTGGGTGACGCTCGAGAGCCGCAAGGGACGCGGGACCACCTTCACCGTGTTTCTGCGCGATCAACGGCCCCTGATGGGGTCGGCGACGATGGCGGTCGCCAGCGCCCGATTGCCGGCCAGCGCCGGATCAGCGGGGAGCTCCTGGCACGACAAGGCGGTCAGATCGCACAGGAAGGTCCCGTTGCTGCCCCGCAACGTCACCGACGATCCGGAGCCCAACTCGGCGACGATGTCTCCGTTGCTCACCGGAACCCTGAGGTCGAGCCGGCCGTCGAAGATACGGAAGTCGATTGAAGAATTCAGCATCTGATTGGCGATCGCGATCTTCCCGCTGAAGGTGAACAGGAATCGCGCGTTCGAGACGCTGGTCGGCAGCGGTCCCAGCAACAACAGGATCAAGGCACCGTCGAGCGTTCCGTTTCCGCTCAGTGCCCCGTTGAGCGAGGTCAGGTCGATCTTGCAGGCGATCGCGGTCCCCCAGACCTCGGCGTCCAGGCGACCGTTCTCCACGATGGCTGTGGCGTCGATCGTGCCGTTGGCGGCTGCATTCGGGGGCCCGGGGGGCGAGTCCCAGCCGGCGCAAATGCGCTGCAGGTCGACGACGGCGCTGAGGGTGAAGTGGTGGAACTCGACCGACGCGTCGGGATTCGTGGGGAGCCCGCTCCCTTGGATGCGCTCATCGAAGCTGGTCAGCAGACCGGCGGCAAAATCGGGGAGCCAGTCCAAGAAGAGGCTCGGGACGACCACGTTGACGGCGCCCAGAGTTTCCCCGACGTTGCTGATGTCGACGCTGCCGATCGGGTTGTCATAGCTCGCCGCGATGGCCTCGGTCTCTACCTGCATCGGCGGCACCGGGGTGTCGAGCTTCGCGATGCAGCCCGACAGCGCGCAGGCGGACAGGGCGGCGATTGCCGTGGCCGGCGAAGACTTCACAGCACCACCGAAAGCGAGGCGTCGGGGACGAAGGTGCGTTTCGGGTAAGCGAGATCGATCCCCGGAAGGAAGTAGTACCCGTACCCCGCCCCCAGAATCAGGTGAACGTGCTTCCAGAGCAGCGCGATGCCGCCGATGGCCTCCCACGGGTGCGAGACGGAGGCGACCGCCCGCCCGTTGACGTCGACCGTGGTGAAGGGGTCGACGTTCCCCGAGCCGTCGAACGCCAGATCGGCGGTGTAGACCTGGTATCGGCCTGTCGCGGTGAGGGAGAAGGTCCGCGTTAGTCGAAATTCGAGCATCCCGCCCAGCTGGACGGTCTGGCTGGCGACCGCCCCGCCGAAATTGGCCTGATTCAAGTCTCCGGCCCCGAAGGCGCGCGCATAGACGTAGGCCCCTTCCGTGTGGAGCCAAACCCGATCTTGTAGGCGAAACGAGGCGAAGAGCGACAAAGGAGCCGCGATGAGAGAGCCGGAGACCGCCTCGCTGGTCTTGAGATCGGCGTAGTAGCCGGCGACGCGCACCGAGACCGTCACCGGCGGCCTCTCGAAGATGATCTGCTTGATGTGCAGGTTGGGGACCAGGACGTCGACCGCCGCCCGGGCCGCCCAGAAGGGGGGATCGCTGCCGATGTCGAGACGGTCGGAGAGGCCGTAATCGAAGGCCAGAAGGCCCAATTTGAGCGTGCGGGCGCCGACCAGATAGGCGGTCCGTTCGTCCAGCTGGGGGAGGCCATCGGCCGTCTCGGAAGCCCTCGCCACCGCTCCGGCGGCGATGAACATGACGATCAGCGCCGTCCATCTGACTGTTGCGCGGCCCATCGACGCCTCGGGAATCCCAAGCCCTTCGGACACACCATGCGGTTGCCCGAAGGGCAGCGGATGTCGGTCGGCTGCTCAATCGGCGCGGACATGTAAGGAATTGCCTGATCTTCCGGTTGCCCCGGGCTAATCACCCCGTTAGTTGGCTATAAAGTGGGACCCCAAATTGACGTTCGACCCTGGAGCCACCTGACATGAAAATTGTTTTGGTCGATGATCACACGTTGTTTCGCGTTGGCGTACGCCACGTCCTCGCCTCGCCGCCCGGCTTCGAGGTGATAGGAGAGGCGAGCACCGCGCGCAGCGCGTTCCGAGTCATCGACGCCATGGTCCCCGACCTGGTCCTGATGGACATCGCGCTGCCCGGGATGGACGGCGTGCTGGCGACGCGCGAGATCGGCCGCCGGGCTCCGCGGGCGCGGGTGCTCATCGTGAGCGCGCACGATCAGGTCAACGACGTCCTCGACGCCCTCGATGCCGGCGCGGCCGGGTATGCGCTCAAGAGCGACGGTCCGGAGACGCTGGTCGAGGCGATTCAAGCCGTCAGCAAGGGACAGCGATACGTGGCGCCGACGCTGGCGCCACGGCTGGCGGCGTTTGAAGCCCGTCGGCGCAACGCCAACGACGTTCTAGGAATCCTGTCCCCGCGCGAACGAGAGGTCTTTCGATTGGCCTCCGAGTGCGTGATCGCCCGCGACATGGCGCGCGAGCTGTGCATCGCGCGGAAGACCGTCGACAGCCACCTCAACCGGATCAATCGCAAGCTGGGGCTGCGGAACATGGCCGAGCTCGTGCGGCTGGCGGCCAACCTGGGGATGCTCCACTCTGCCCGAACACCGGGCCCCGGAGCGCTCCTCGCCGGCGACAAAGAGGCGGACGCTTAGCTGCCTCAGTACGCCAAATTGAGCTGCAGGGTCAGAACCTGCGATCGCCCGGGCTCGATGGGGAGCACCACCGGTCCGAGCGCCGCGACTCCGGGGCTCTGCTGGTCGGCGAGGCCGTAGCGAAGCTTGAGCACCAAGATCGGCGCGTGGATGTAATACGCGACCTGCGCCTCGCCGATCAACGTGCGAACGTTCGTCAGGCTGGTGCTGGGATCGATCCAGTTGCCGCGCACGGCGACGTCGACCCAGCGAGGGACCACCAACACGCCAACCTGTCCCCAGACGCCGGCGGCGTCGTATCGGGCGGAGCCGTCGCTCGGCTCGATGCGCTGAAAGTAGCCTTCCCCGAAGACCACGAACCGGCTCCCTTGCAGGAAGAGATCGGCGCCGGTCGTCCCCTTTTTCGTGGGGTTCATGTTCGGCACGAAGGTGAACTGGAAGCTGTTGGCGTCGAAGTTCTCGGTGCCCGAGGTGATCTTCCCGTAATAGCCCTGGACGGTGAACGAGAACCGAAACGGGGCCGGTGATTGGGAGATGTACGGATATTCCGTGCCGCCGACCGGTCCGAGCGGGCTCACGGTGAGGCGTGCCAAGACGACGTAGTTTCCGGAGACCGCCGTGAACTGACGCAGCGGCGTGCCGCTGTAGATGCCGAGGTAGCCTTCGACCTTCTCGGCGTCGGTCAACGAGATCACCGTCGCCCCTTTGTCGTGCCCGCTCCAGAAATACTCGGCGGTGACGGCCCAATCGGGGAACAGGATCTCCTGCGGGTGGAACGCCTTGTGGCGTGAAAACGGCGTCGACTGCAGGCCGGCGCGCAGGCCGAACGCGCGAATCGGCCGCAGCTCGACGTACGCGCTCAGCAAAAAGGGGGGATTTCCCACCAGGTCCAACGTCGTATTGAACCTGATCCAGGGCTTGAAAACGTACCCCTCCATGAACGGACGCAGCACGAAGAACTCGTTCCGATCCTGAAAGCTGCCCTTGCTGTAGTCGGGCTCGATCTTGTAGCCGCCCACGAACCCGATCCGCAGCTTGTAGTTCCCGTCGGGCGAGCCCAAAAAGAATCCCTGGTCGGGCGCGTATCCGCTCGTCAGCTGCGCCGGGTCGGCGCATAGCAAGAAGAGGGCGATGGGGAGGAGCGACACCCGGGACCTCGATTCGGTGGACGGCTCAGTCTTGGTCCGTCGGGAGCGTTGAAAAGTGAGGCGGCGGCGCATTCGCCCGGCCCCACCTTCGTGGGCGCGTTCGGCGGCCTACCTTGAGCGCATGTCACTTCTGCGGCGTTCGACGGCCGAGTTCGTGGGGACGTTCTGGTTGGTGTTTGGCGGATGCGGGAGCGCCGTGCTCGCCGCCGGGTTTCCCGGCCTGGGGATCGGATTCGCGGGGGTGGCGCTGGCGTTCGGGCTGACGGTCCTGACGATGGTCGCCGCCCTGGGGCCGGTCTCGGGCGGACACTTCAACCCGGCGGTGTCGGTCGGCTTGTGGGCGGGCGGGCGGTTCACCGGACGCGATGTGCCGGCCTACGTCGTCGCGCAGGTGGCGGGCGGCGTCGTCGCCGGCGCGGTCCTCTATCTCATCGCCGCCAGCGCGCCGGGCTTCAACCTCGCGGGGGGATTCGCCGCCAACGGCTACGGCGCGCACTCGCCCGGGCACTACGCGCTGCCGGCGGCGGCGCTGTGCGAGACGCTGCTGACCGCCGGGTTCGTGCTGGTGATTATGGGCGCCACCGATCCGGCGCGGTCGATCGCCGGTTTCGCGCCGATCGTCATCGGGCTCGCGCTGACGCTGATCCACCTCATCAGCATTCCGGTGACCAACACCTCGGTGAATCCGGCGCGCAGCACGGGGGTGGCGATCTACGCAGGGGCGTGGGCGGTGCGCCAGCTCTGGCTGTTTTGGTTCGCGCCGCTGCTCGGCGGTGCGCTCGGGGGGCTCGGCTACCGCGCGCTGGTCGAAACGCGGAGCGCGCCGCTTCAGAACCTGCGCTCGAAACCGAAGGCGATGGTCGGCCCGAAGGACATCGCCGAGGGGCCGCACGGGATATCGGCGTCGTAGTTGCAGCCCGACCGATCGCTGACCCAGGCGGCGCCCAACCCCGCGTTGACGAACCAGGTGCCCGGGCCGCCGTCGCCGCGCAGGCGCTGGCGCAGCCCGACGGTGGTGAAAATCCAATCCTGGAGGTTCAACCCGCCGTCGATCTGCAGCGCCAACCGCTCCGTGAGCGGCACCCGCAGGGTTCCGATCACGTTGGAGAACCCGATCGTCCGCTGTCCGGTGTATTGGTTGGCGGCGACCGAGTAGGCGTACTCGATCGACAAGCTGAGTCCGTCGCGGCGGCCGAGCCGCAAGGTCGGCGCGATCGACAGCCCGTTGCGCCCGAAGCGCTGCAGCTGGCCGCCGACGCCGAGCCCGACCGCCAGGTAACGGGTGGAGAAGGCCGCGGTGAGGCGGGCCTCGGCCAGCGCGCCCGGCCCCTCACCGCTCGCCGCCAGCGCCACCGGTGAGAGCTCGACGCCGAGCGTGAGCGGAAAGCGAAAGTCGTGCTCGAACCGCGCCTGGCCGAGGCTCCCCCAGCTGTTCCCGGTGAGCCCGAGGAACGGCTGCAGGGTCAGCTCGAACCGGTTCAGCGCCGGTCGATCGGGCTCGGGCTCGGGCGCCGGCGCCGGCTCGCGCGCGATCGTCGGTGCTCCCTCGAGATCGGCAGCGGTCGCCGAGATCGGCGCCAGCACCGCCGCCAGCGCGAGCGCGAAGGCGCCGGTCAATCTGATCTTGCTGATCTTGCCGATCTTCCCGATCTTCCCGATCTTCCCGATCATCCCGAGCTTCCGATCACCCGAACCGCTTCCAGCGCCTGCGCGTGGCGCAGCCAGCCCCGCAACCGCTCGCCCGGCGTGCGGGGATCGACGTGGTGGGCCGGCACGCCGCCTGCCCGCGCCAGGGCCTCCAGCTCGGGTTGGCTGGTCGGCCGAAACGGCGCGCTCCGAATCACCGAGGCGGGGATCTCGATGGTCGGCGGCAGGAACGCGGCCGGCGCCATCGCCGAAGAGCGATCGGGATCGAGGCAGGCCGACAGATCGGCAGCAGCGTCCATGCGCGGCCCCAGGCTGGCGATCCCGAACCGCGTCGCCAGCGTCGCCAGGATGGAGACGTGATCGTACGGCGTCGAGACGACGGCGCCGGCGCGCACCTGCGGCCCCACCACCACCGCCGGGACCCGAAAGCCAATCTGGCGGAAGTCGGGGTTGGGATCGGGGACGGTCGGCGGCGGCACGTGATCGTAATAGCCGCCGTGCTCGTCGAACACGATCACCAGCAGCGCGCGTGGCCAGTGGACGCTGGCCGCCAGCGCGCGGTGGATGCTGCTCAAAAACGCCTCGGCCAGGCCGAAGTCGTAAGGAGGATGGCCGTCGTTGACGCCGAAGTCGGGGTCGATGATCGAGAAGCTGGGCAACGCGCCCCGCGCGGCATCGGTGAAGAAGTGATCGATGGTCTGCGGCGCGACGGCGTCGTTGCCGGAGAAGCTGTTGGCGGGGAAGGTGACGCTGTACCAGGGGACGCTCCCCGCGTAGTAGTAGCTGGCCGGGACGCACTGCTCGGCCAGCCGCTGCCAGACCGTCGTCGGCGGATTGAGCCCCATCGGCAGGTTGGTCTTGTGCCCGGCGGCGGTGGCGGCGTGAAGGTAGTAGCGGTTGGGCCAGGTCGGGCCCATCACCGAGGAGAACCAGCGATCGCAAACGACGTACTGGTCGCACAGGCTGTAGAGAAACGGCGCGGTGGCGCGCTGGTGATAGCTCATCACCTCGGCCTGATTCGCACCGGGGTTGACGATCACGAAGCCGTCGTTGCGGCCGCCGTTGAAGGCGCGATGGGACGAATCCCAGTCGTGCTTCGGATCGAGCTTGGAGATCTCGGCAGGCGCGAGGTTGGCGGTCACCGGGAGGCCGCTGCTGTCGAGGTTGCACTCGGTCCCGGTCAGGCCGTCGACCAATCTCGCGCCGGGATAACCAGCGTCTGTCTCGAGGCTGCCGAACAGATGATCGAAGGAGCGGTTCTCCATCATCACGACCACGATGGTGTCGATCCCCGAGAGGAGCGTCTGCGCCGCCGCCGTCGCGCTCCCGTCGGGGCCAGGGATGGGGGGGACTGGCCCCGCGGAACAGCGATCGGCGCCCGAGCCGCAGGCGTCGAGGCCCACGGCGAGCGCCCCCAAGCCGAGTCCGACCTTGAGGGCCGCGCGGCGGGTGAGCTGGCTTCCTTCCGACATCCGTCTTTCACCGCTCGAGCTCGACCTCTTGCCAATTCGGCCAATCCGGCCAATTCGGCAATTCGGCAATCGGATCGACGGGCGGCGTCCCATTGTTCGAGACGCCCGACGGCGTCGCAAGCTCGTCCGCCGCTGTTTCCTCGCCGATCGGACGATCTGGTCGTCGCGATCTACCTCCTCGGCGCGGTCCTCCTCGGCCTCCACTGCGGGGCGCGGGCGGCGGCCCTGACGGGCGCGGCGATCCACTTCGCGCTCACCCGGCTCACCAACGACCCGCAGGGAACGTTCAAGCTGATCCCCTTCCACACCAACGCCTTCGTCGAGCTCGGCGAAGGGCTCGGCGTCGCCGCCGCCGCCGGCTCAGAACGTGCTGAGGTACGCGGCGCTGACGCCTCCGGCTCCGACCTGGAAGCAGTAGCCGCCGTTGAGCTTAGGCGGAGGCGTGAGGTTGCCGGCGCAGGTGACGGGCTGGCCGTTGACCGAGAACGTCCGACCGCTCATGTTGCCGCAGTTGTATCCATTGAGGGGGAAAGTCGACTCGTAGCAGACAGCGCCGGTTCCGAAGTTGGTCGCACTATAGCTCTCGGTGGTCATCTCGATGGGGTTCGCGCAGAGCGCCGCGCAGGGAGTCGTGCCACCGGTCCCGCCGGTGCCGCCGGTCCCGCCGCCGCTGCTAGCTGTGTAGTAAGTCGCCTGGATATTGAACTCCTGGCTGATGCGGGCGGAGCTGCAATCGTCCAGCTCCATGACCGTTCCCGCGGCGGTGTTTCCGCCCCGGACGTTCATGCAGCGGCCGGTGCTGGCAGCGGCGACGTTGAAGCTTCCGTTTTGCGGGTTCGCGGTGATGTTCCAGCTCTGAGACGCAGACGCGTTGCAACCGGCGAGCACGATTCCGGTGCCATTCGCGCCGGCCCCGGCGTCGAGACAGCGGCCCGGACCGTTCAGGGGCGAGATGGTCCAGCTCGCCCCTTTGGGCGCCATCGTGAAGACCGAAGTCACCAGATTGGCCGACTGGTTCCACTGCTGAATCGGCGAGGTGCCGGTGTCGACGAGCATGGGGTTGCTCTGCGTGAGGACGGCGGAGAACGTGTACTGATAGCTGGTGTCGAACGCCGGCGTATAGCTGTTGCTGCGCCACACGGTGATGCCGTGGGTCCAGGGAACCGACGCGCTCCCGTAGGGGAACTGCAACTGTTGGTATCCGTCCGGACAACCCTGGTTGGGGTTCGAGTTGGAGCCGCTCGGGCAGCTTCCCGCGATGCCCTTGCTGAAGTAACCGATGTTGACGGGGCTGTTGGAGTACATGATGCCCTGGCACAGAGCGCCGGCGCCGAAAGGATTCTTGTACGGCGCCCCGACCTGGTTGGCGCCGAGGCGGCCGGCGACGACGCCGGCGGCGCCCGCCGGAAAACCGGCGCCGTCGCAGTAATACGCGGCGGGAGCGGTGGCTGACGGCTTGCCGATGTTTGCCAGAGACCCCGTGTCGAGGATGTCGCCGAAGAAGGTCCCCTCCTGCATCGGGTAGTTGACGCGGTCGATGCCCCAGCCGATGGCGGTGTCGTTCGAATCGAGCCAGATAGGAACGTGGACGCCCGACGTGTTGACGTGGGCCATGAGACAAGCCGAGATGCTCTCGATGCACTGCGCGCTGCTGGAAACGCCGCCGTTCTTCCAAGCGGGGCAGAGGCCGACGCCGCCCGCGAAGGTATAGCTGGTCCCGTTCTGGTCCTGTTTGACGAGCGAGTCGTTGGCGGCGAGCGCGCACTTGACCAGATAGGCGACGGTCTTGCGACCAGCCGCGGTCGTCATGAGACCGCTGGTCGAAGCGAGTCCGTTGATCGACGAGAGCCCGTTCGTCAGCGCCAGCCCGTTCGTCAGCGCCAGCCCGTTTATCGCGGCCAGACCATTCGTCAACGCGAGCCCTGCGCTCGAATCCGTCGACACGGTCGAGGGAGCGTCGCCGCAACCCACGCCCACGATCGATCCCGCAGTCAAAAGAAGCGCAACCCGGTGCCTCGCCGACGCTCGTCTCATCCTCGGTCCCTCCCCTTCGGACGAGACATATACAAGCCGTATGCCGCATTACTGTTTTGTCATCGCATAAATTTAACTTTCGGTAATCGCGTCGCTTTCTGCCCAGGCCCCCGCAGTGGAACTGTTGCCCTCGACACAACACTCTGTAGACGACCGAGCGGCGACTGTTGCTCAGACCGCAACGATGGCCGATGGCGATCAGCCCGGAGCGTGCGCCGCTTGCCACGCGTCGATGTCGTGGATCAAGCGGGAGGCTCCCGGCTCTTTGGCGATTCCCTCGCGGGTGCTTCGAACGAGAGCGGCCGATCGCCGGTGCTCGCGAGGTGAGGCGCTCCACAGGGCGCGCGAAAGAGCAAACCGGGCCTGGGCGGCGATCAGCGGATCCTGATCCCCGAGAAGCGCAGCCGACCTTTCGAGTGTGCCGACCGCCGCGCGATCGCGGTGCTCGGCCAGCTCGAGGGTCCCACGATCGAGCAGGGCGTAGCCGAGGTAGAACGCCGTCGCTCCCTGCCTCCCGAAGGTGGCCAGAGCGTCGTCGAGGGCTCGGTGTGCTTCGGCGAACCGCCCCAAGCCGGTGAGAATCTCGGCCTGATTCACCGACGCCACAGCCACCAAGGTGCTGTCTTTTCCTGAAAGCTTCGAGAAGAGATCGACAGCCCGGAGGATGAGCGGCTCGGCGTCTGCATCGCGATTGAGCGCGTGCAACTTGAGAGCGACGTTCGACGCCGAGACGGCGACGTCGAAATGAGAGGAGCCGAGAACCTTCTCCTTGAGGGCGAGGACCTTCTGGGTCTGACGAAGCGCTTCCTCTAGATGCCCTTCGTCGAACGAGACCTGGGCGTCGTCGTCTGCCAGCCACGCTTCCAAGATCGGATGATCTGGAAACCGCGCCAGGACGGCCTGGCCGTGCCTCAGGGCGTTTCGTGCCATTCGCGTATCGTGAAAGCGGCTCGAATAGAGCGTCCCGAGGTAGAGATTCGCCTCGATCGAAACCTGGTCGTGCCGTGAGGCGTCGGCGGCAAACACCGCGCTGTCGAGCTCGCTGATCGCCTTCTCGGCATCGATACAGGTCTCGCCCAGCCGGCCGAGCGTGAGGTGCGCTTCGGCCTCGAGTGGGAGGTAACCGATTGCCTTCGCCGTCGCTACGGCGGCTGCGCCGGCAGCAGCGGCCTGATTGCACTGTCCGGAGTCTCCCAATGCCTTGACTCGCGCCACCGCCTCGCGGGCGGCGCCGACCTTGGCGCGCACCGCCGGATCGTCGGGCGGCTTGATCACGGCGCGCAACATCGGGACGTCGGCGCAGCGATCGAGCGCCGGAAGCGCGCTGGCGGCGCCGACGGCGTTGTCGACCACGCCGCGATCGGCGGTCAGGAAGACGTCACCGAGGGCGCGCACACCGGAGAGCCGTTCGCCGAGGCATCCCATGCGCAGGTCGAGCACCTCGGCCGACTGCTCGCCGCGGACCTGCGTCGCCTCGCAGCTGTCGGCGTACATCCCAGTCCAGCGCGCGACGTACTGATCGACGAGCGCCGAGGCGTTGGCGAAAGCGCGTGCCGCGTTGCTGTTGCCGGTCGCCGCGAACGCGCGCGCGATCGCCGCCCGCCGGTCGGGGCCCCAGACGCTCGCCGCGCGGCCGGGACCTCCCGCGCACATCGCCCGTTGGCCCGCGGTGAAACGATGCGCGCCCGCCGCGCCCGCGGCGACGAAGATCGCGGCGGTGGCCGCCGCCAGCCATCGCCGGCGGCGCACCGCCGGGTCGTGGCCGAGCGCGGTCAGGAGCTCGGTCATCGCCGGAAAGCGATCCTTGGGATCGGTGGCCAGGCCGCGCAGCAAGATCTTCCGGATCCAGGCCGGCACGCGAGCCTCCGACGGCGGATCGGTCACCGTGCCGGCGACGACGTTGGCCATGAGCGCGAGGGCGTTCTCCCCCGCGAACGGGCGGCGGCCGTAGACACCTTCGTAGAGCGCCACGCAGAACGAAAACTGATCGGAGCGCGCGTCGCCGCCCGTCCCGGCGAACTGCTCGGGCGCCATGTAGGCTGGTGTCCCCAGCATCGCGCCGGTCTGGGTCAGCTTGAGCCGCAGGTAGCCGCCCGACGCGCTCGGCACCGCTCCGTTCAAAGCGCCGCCACCACCGAGCTTGGCCGTCGCGTCGGGATCGACGCCGTCGCCGAAGGTGTCGGCCAGCGCGGCGGCCAGCGCGGCGGCGTCCAGCGCCAGCTGCCCCGCCGGCGACGGCGCGTCGGCCGTCATCTGCTCGCGCGCGAGACCGAAGTCCATGACCCGGACCTGGCCGGCCTTGGTGATCATCACGTTCTCGGGCTTGAAGTCGCGGTGGACGAGACCGGCGGCGTGAGCCGCCACCAGGCCTCGGCCGGCGGCGACGTAGACGTCGAGCACCTCGCGCCAGCGATGCGTCGCGGCCTGCAGCCAGTAGCCGAGCGTGTGCCCTTCGACGAACTCCATCGCGATGAACACCGACTCGCGGAACGTGCCGACGTCGTAGACGACGACGACGTTGGGGTGCGACAGCCGCGCGATCGCCTGCGCCTCGCGCAAGAGGCGCGTCTTGCCGTCGGCGGTCGCCTCGCCGCTTCCGCCCCGGGCCCGCAACAGCTTGACGGCGATCTTGCGATCCAGCTCCGGATCGTAGGCGGCGTAGACCTCGCCCATACCGCCGCGGCCGAGGAGGCCGAGCACCACGTAGCGGCCGATGGTCGCCCCCTTGGCCAAGCCGGTCTCCTCGCCGGCGGCGTTGGGCGGGGGGCGCCTCGGCTCGATGGACATGCTTCACGGTCCAAATCGGCTGGCGACCGCCGACGATTGAGCGGTGGGGCGGGATATCATGCGCCCGTGCGCCGACCGGAGTGGCTGACGCGGGACTACCTGACGATCGACTCCCGGAGCCTGGGCGCCGGGAGGATCGGCCTCGGGCTCGTGCTGCTGCTCGATCTGTTGCGGCGGATCTCGGTCCTGCCGCTCTGGTACTCGAACCTCGGCCTCCTGCCCAACCACACGGTCCTCTGGCGGCCGCCGTTTCCTCGGGCGTTCTCCCTCTTCTTCATGGCGTCACTGCCCTCCGAGGCGGCGGTCGGCTTCGTCCTCTGCGCGGTCGCCTACCTGATGCTCCTCTTCGGCAACCGGACGCGCGCAGCCCATCTGGCCAGCCTGATCGCGGTCTTGAGCCTTCACGGGCGCGTCCTCTTCGTTCAAAACGGCGGCGATGTGGTGCTCGTCGAGCTCTGCGTCTGGACGTTGTTCCTGCCGACCGGGCGCCGATTTTCGCTGGATTCGCTGCGCGCCCGCCGGGCGATCGTCCCGCCCGACGACGGGCCAGTCGTGTCGCTGGCGGCGCTGGCGGTCGTGGTGCAGCTGGCGGTGATCTACTTTTTCAACGCGCTCCAGAAGAGCGGCCCCACCTGGCGCGGCGGCGGCGCCGTCCACTACACGCTCTACGCCGAAGGGGTGGTGACCAAGCTGGGCGTCTGGGTCCGGGGCTGGCTGACCCTGGGCCAATCGCGCCTCCTCACCTGGTCGACGCTGACGATCGAATCGATCCTGCCGCTGCTCATCCTGACGCCGGTGGGGCGGCGGCCGGCGCGGCGGCTGGCGATCGCGCTCATGGTCGGCCTGCACCTCGGCTTCGCGTCGTTCCTCAACCTGGGAATTTTCGTCCCGGCGATGCTCGCCTTCACACCGTTCCTGGTGCCGGCCGCCGATTGGGACGCGCTCGAGCGCTGGTGGCGGCGGCGCCAAACGAAGGAAGGCGATGCCGCGCGCGGTGACGGCATCCGGCTCCGGGCTCTCCAGGCGCTCGCCTTTCTCGAACGGCGCGGTTTCCTGCGCCTCGACCCCCGGCCCCCCAAGCCGGCGCAGTGGCGCGAGTGGCTGCGCACCTGGAGCGGACCGCTGCGCGAGTGGACGGTGGCGCTGCTCATCGTTTGCGCGACCGCCCGCCTGCTGGTCGACAACCCCGCCGTCACGCGGGTCAACGCCCGGCGCCAACCGCGCATCGTCGCCGCGACCACCAGCTACCTTCAGATGCTGCAGGCCTGGCTGCTCTTCGCTCCGGATGCGCCGCTCACCGACGCCGCCGTGGCAGTCGACGCCGTCACCACCGACGGGCGCCACGTCGATCCGCTCAACGAGGCCCTCTCGCCCGAGCAGCCCTGGCTCGGCACGGTCATTCCGGCGCGCCTCGGCCAGAACGCCTTCGCCGCCGCCTACATGTTGCGGATCCCGTTCCACCCGGAGTACTTCGGCGCGCTCACCGAGTGGATCCTCGGCTACCCCGATCGCACGGAGCGCCCGGCGGATCGCATCGTCTCCTTCGAGGTCACCGCCCTCGAGCGCGACAACCCACCACCCGACCAGCACGAACCCGGCGAAACGCGGGCGCGGCTCCTCTACAAATACCCGCAGTGACCATCTGGGCGTCGATCCTGGCCGTCGTATTGGCCGCGGAGCTTCCGGCACCGGCCGGCGACCCGCCGCCTGACGATCCGCCTCCCGTCGGTCTCTGCGCCGGCGCCGCCACCGCCATCGTGCCGTTCGTCGTGGGCGGCGCGCTGATGGCGCACGACCAGGCGCCCCACCTGGAGGCGACCGGCGTCATCGTGATGGCCTCGGGGTTCGCGCTGGCGCCCTTCGTGGCGCACGGCCTCGAAGGGTCGTGGCGGAAGGCCGCGATCTACGGCGGCGTCTCGCTGGCGTTGTCGACGGCCGCGGTGGTGGAGATGGAAGAGAGAAACCTGTTCGATCCGCACGTCGGAAACGATCGCCGGATCCCGATGAAGATCTTCCTGCCGCTCAGCATGGTGAGCTCGGCCTTCGGCGTCGTCATGAGCGTGTTCGATCGCCGCGGCCTCGAGCCAGTTCCGCAGCTCTCGCTCTGGTTGGCTCCCGCGCCGGGCGGCGTCGCCAGCGGCGTCGGCTGGAGCGGGCTGCTTTGAAGCGCGTAGCGGCCCGCGCGCTCTCTGCCCTCGCGCTGGCCGCGCTCCTCTGCGGCGGCTGCGCGATGGTGCCCCAGAATCGGCGCAAGCACCTGGGCGATCCGATGATGAGCCCCGACGGAGACGCCCTGCTGACGGCAGGCCAGCGCAAGCTCTACACCTCGCGCGAGTCGGCGGCGGGCGGCGATGCCGCGCCGGCGGGTGGCGGATGCGGCTGCCAGTAGCCGGGGCCGCGCTCCTCTTTCTCGTCGCGCCGGCGGCGCGCGGCGAGCCGGTCGGCAACCCCTTCCTCGCGCCGCCACCCTCGGATCTCGATCAACCCGCGCTCGTCTCGGCGCCTCGCTACCGGATCGAATCGGTCGCGGTGCGCACCACCACCTTCGATCAGGATGGGCTCGGGTATCAATCGGCGGCCGGACCGGTCTTCGGGCCCGGTTCGGAGCGGGCGACCATCCTCGAGCCCCAATGCGAGATCGTGGCCGCGCTCGGCGATCGGCTGATCGAGCGGGTCGTCACCTCGGTCGATGTCGTCACCGCGGCCTCCCCCAACCACCGCCTCTACGGGCTGCCTGTCGGCACGCCGGTCGACGTCGTCAGCTCACCCTCCCGCATCAACGAAGCGGAGGAGATCGACTCGGACTCGACCTACGCCTGGAGCCGCACCGCCACCTTGGGGATCCACGCCGACTACCACCTGGAAGAGCCGCTCGAGTCGTGGGGGCTCGGCGCCCTCGCCACGCGCTCGTTCGCCGGCGACAACACCGTCCTTTCGGGCAGCCTCTACCAGATCGTCGACTGGTTCGACAACTTCAACCTGGCCGGCAAACGCTTCGGGCGCGACGTGCGCACCACGACCAACGCCAACCTGGGATTTTCCCAGCTGCTGACGCCGACCACCATCGTCCTCGGCAGCTACGGCTTCACGGTTCAGGCAGGGACGTTGACCAACACCTGGAACAGCGTTCCGCTCTCCGACGCGACCCGCGGCACCGAGGTGGTCCCGCGCGAGCGCCTCCGCCACGCGGTCAGCGGGCGGCTGCTCCAGTGGCTCCCCTGGAACGGCGCGCTCAAGCTCGGCTACCGGCTCTACGCCGACAGCTGGGGCTCCCTCGCGCACACCGCCGACGCCGAGCTGTCGCAGCGGCTGGGCCGCCTGACGCTCGACCTCGGCGGGCGCTATCACCGGCAGTCGGCGGTCAGTTTCTTCGGCACTCTGTTCGATCCGGCGGCCCTCGGGCTTCGCACCGCCGACAGCGATCTCGCCCCGCTGGTCGCTCACGCTCTCTCGGCGGGCGCGCGCTGGGATCAACCGATCGGCCCCCAGGGACATCGCATCTACTTCGCGATCAACGGCGAGCACTACTGGCGCACCAACAATCTGCACGTCGACTTCGTCAGTGGCGCGCTAGGATGGCAGCAATGAGGCGGCGTGGACTGCGAGGGTTGTCGCTCGCGCTCGCGGTCGCGCTCGGCGGCTGCGGAAACGCTGGCTTGCGGCGGGCGAGCGCGCCGACGGCCGTGCCGCCGACGGCCGTCGACGGTTGGCAGCAGATCCCGCTCACCGATCTCGACGGCCGCCAGGTCACGCTGGCGCAGGTCCTGGCCGGGCGGCCGGCGCTGGTGAACTTCTGGGCCCCCTGGTGTGAGCGCTGCAAGACCGAGCTTCCCGATCTCGATCGCCTGGCGCGGCGGCTCGACGGCTGTGGTGTCATCGTCGGTGTCGCGGTCGGCGAGGACGCCTCCCACACGGCAGCCTTCGTGCATGAGCGAGGCCTCCTCTATCCGCAGGTCGTCGACGAGGAATTTCACCTGGCGGACGCCCTTCGACAGAGCCGCGTCCCGACCACGCTGGTGATCGACGGTGCGGGAGCGATCGTCCACGCCGGGCTGGCGCTCGATCAGGCGGCGCTCGGCGCGCTCCAGGCGGCGCTCAGCCGCGCGGACGCCGACGGACACTGCAAGGGGAGCCACCGTGCGGGTACGACCTGACGAACCACGAACCCTCGTGGGCACGCCCGCGGGATTTCGTGGCCACGACGCGTCTCAAGCATTAGGATGGCAGCGGAACTGCCGTTCTCGTGGATGAGTGGAATTGAGTACGCGGTTTGCAGATTGATCGAAACATGTTTAGAGGCGTGAAGGTGTTTTCGGCGACGAAGGCGAGAGATCGCGAGGCGCTCGGCGAGAACGTGACGAGATGGCTGGTCGAGCATCCGCAGCTCGAGGTCGTGGATAAGACGGTGACCCAGAGCTCGGACGCCGAGTTCCACTGCCTGACGATCACTCTGTTCTACGAAGCGCCAGCGGTCTGACGAAGCTGGTCGCCGCTCGCCGTTCAGCTACCACCGCGCGGGACAAAAGTGTCCTCCGCGCGAACAGGCGTCCAGATTCCCGACACTGCGCGGTGAGTCAGACCCAGTTGTAGTTGAAGCTGATGCTGACGCGTTCGCCGCGCGTCGGATTGGAGGCGACCTCGTGCCGCAGCCAGCTCTCGAACAGGATCAGCTTGCCAGCGGCGACCTCGTAAGAGACCTGCTGCCTGTTCTCCGGGCGGCAGTCGGGACGCTTGGGGGGCGCGCCCATCGTCTTGTCGAGGCGCGGGTCCTCGAACCGGATCCGCGAGCAGCCGCGCGGCGTGGCGACGTAGTAGGTCCCGCTCACCACCGCCAGCGGGTGCAGGTGCAGCGGGTGAACCGCGTGGCGCGACATCACGTTGACCCAGCAGTCGGTCATCACCAACCGGCCGCTTTGCAGGTTCATGTCCAGCCGCCGCGCGAACCGGTTCACGTGGCGGCGGATCTTCACCTCCAGGTCGATGAACGTCGAGAACGTCTGGTGGAGGTTGGTCATCGTCCCGTACGACGTGTAGCCGGCCGGGTAGTTCTTGCGGCACCAGCGCTGGCCGGCCCGATCGTGGGCGCGGATCTTGTGGCAGTCGTCGAGCAGCGCGCGCGCGAAGGCGTCGGTGCCGCGCGGCTGCAGCGGCGAATCGTAGATGAGCGTCGGGAACCAGGGGTTGATGGGCATGGTCAGGCGGCGGCGAGCGCCTTGGCGATCAAGTCGGCGGGGACCTGCGCGGCCGGGACCTTCCGGCGCGGACGTCGGGCCGCGCCGCCAGAAAACCAGGACCGCACGTCGAGGTCCAGCCCCACGCCGTGCATGTAGTTGTAGAGCGCCTTGCGCAGCCCCTCGCCGAGGAAGTCGTGGTCGGTGCCGGTCGGATCGGCGAACGGCAGCTCGTTGCGCGCGAAGGCGGCCGGTTCCCCGAAGGCGGCGGCCGGTTCCTTGAAGAGGCGAATCCCGAACTTCTTCGGATGCAGCCCGATCGGGCTGTGCACCGTGGCGGCGAAGCGGTGCCAGAACGCCGACTGGATGCACCCCTCGTCGAACAGCTGCCGCACCCGCTCGAGCGCGTCGATCGTCTCCTGCTCGGTCTCGGTCGGAAAGCCGTACATCAGGTAGGCGTGGACCATCACGCCGGCGTCGGTGAAGGCGCGGGTCACGCGCGCCACCTGCTCGACGGTGACCCCCTTCTGCATCAGCGCCAGCAGCCGATTGGACGCGACCTCGAGGCCGCCCGTGACGGCGATGCAGCCCGCGCGCGCCATCAGCTCGCAGAGCGCGGGGCTGAACGTCTTTTCGAACCGGATGTTCCCCCACCAGGTGATCTCGACGCCGCGCTCGAGCAGCCGCTCGGAGAGCGCGCGCAACATCGCCGGCGGGGCCGCCTCGTCGACGAAGTGAAAGCCGGTCTGGCCGGTCTCGGTGACCAGCGCGACGACGCGGTCGACGATCAGATCGGCCGAGGCCGCCTCGTAGCGGCCGATGTAGGGGAGCGAGACGTCGCAGAAGCTGCACTTCTTCCAGTAGCAGCCGTGCGCGAGCGTCAGCTTGTTCCAGCGCCCGTCCGACCAGAGGCGGTGCATCGGGTTCAGCATCTCGAACAGGGAGACGTAGCGATCGAGCGGCAGCCCGGCGTAGGTCGGCGTCCCGGTCTCCGTGTGCGGCACGTCGCTCGCCCTTGCGTCGGTCTTGAGGACCACGCGGCCGTTCTCGCGCACGAACGTCCGGTGCAGCGGCGCCGGCTGGCCCACCTGGCCGCCCGCGCCGAGGTGCCGCAGCAGGCTCAGGAGCGGGCGCTCCCCGTCGTCGAGCGTCACGTAGTCGAAGCTGTCGAACACGCGCGGCTCGCCGAGCTCGCGCAGCTCGGTGTTGACGTAGCCGCCGCCCAGGACCAAGCGCGCCGCGGGGCGCGCGCGCCGGATCGCCCGCGCCAGGCGGAACGCGCCGTAGACGTTGCCGGGGAAGGGCGCGGTGATCCCCACGACGTCGGGGCGGTGCTGGGCCGCCAGCTCGGCGCCGATCGTGTCGGTGAGCTCGTCGACCAGCGTGGCCGGTCCCTCCAGCGCCGCCGCCAGCGGATCGAAGCTGGCGGCGCTGGTGGCCAGCTTTTCGGCGTAGCGTGACAGCTCGAAGCGCGGGTCGATCCCGTCGCGGATGGCGTCGGCGACGTCGTCGACGTAGAGGCTGGCGAGGTGTTTGGCCCGATCGGCGAGCGGCAGCGCGCGGTAGGCGGTGGCCAGCGGCGCGTCGCCCGCGTCAGCCTGCTCGAGCGCGCGCGAGAGCGGCGCGAAGCGCGGCCCTTCGGGCAGGAGCCGCCGGCGGGCGATGCGCGACGCCAGCTTCGGATCGCGGCCCTGCAAAAAGCTGACGGCGGCGTCGACCGTCTCGACGTAGCGTTCGCCGTTGCGGGCGAACGCCTCGACCGAGGCCGAACCCCGGCGGGAGAGCGCCGCGCGCACCCGCCTGAGCCCTTCGCGGCAATAAAGACGCAGAAACAGCTCGAGCGCCGGATCGGCCTGCGCGATCTCCAGCCCCAGCTCGTCCGCGTGCAGTCGCAGGAACCCCGCCAGATACGCCGTCGCCGGGTAGGGCGTGTTGAGCTGCACCATCGGCGCCGTCAGCAGGAGTACGCGCATCGGCATTCGGATGGATCGATTACCTCGAAACGCGCAGCCGCGCCCGTTGCGGCGCCAGGCCCGCGCGGCGGAGCGTGGCGGTCACCACCAGCCCGTCGCGCATCGCCGCCGGGAACGACACCTCGACCGGGACCGTCTCCGTGACCCGACCAGCGTGCTCGCAGCGGCGGCACCAGACGCCACCCGGCCTGGCCACGCCGCCGCAGGTGGGGCAGAGAATCAGGAGCGGCATCTCGACGACCGCGGTGCCGCCCCGGAGCGCCTCGCCCGCGCTCAGCTGGAGCTCCAGCACACCGTCCGCGTCGAGCCGCGCGGCCCCGGCCGCGACCAGGCGCTCGAGCGGCCCCGAAAGCCGCGCGACGAGATTGGGGATCGGCCGCTGCCAGGAAGCGCTCCACCCGACCGCCCCGACCGTCCAGGAACGGCCGTCCGACTCCGACGCCGCCCGACCGAACGCCCGCTCGCGCTCGAACAGGTGCGCGTCGTACGCCGTGCGCGCCGTCGGATCGGACAGCATCCGGTAGGCCTCGGCGATCCGTGCGAAGGTCTCGCCGCTGGCCGCGCCGGCACGATCGGGGTGATGTTTCAGCGCCAGTTGGCGGTAGGCGCGCCGGATCTCCGCCCCGGTCGCGGCGCGCGCCACGCCGAGAAGAACGTAAAGGTCGTCGGGCCCCTCCCGCACGCGCCGATGTTAGCGCCGGAACGACCGTTGCGGCGGCCGCACCACGAAGCCGACGCGCCGTTGATTTTTAGCCGAAGCCCGTCGAGATCAGTCAAGATTCGGCGTCGCCGACCGCCTCGCCGTCTGCTGATTCCGTGAAGATCCGCCCCCTGCCCCTCCCTCTCACGTCTTGAGCTCGAAGTCCGAGCCTCGCCTCAGGTTCTTTTCCCCTTTCATTAACTCCTTCGCTTCGGAGAGACCATGAAGAGACCCCGGGCCCTCCTTCTGTTGGCCAGCCTCGCCGTCGCCGCGTGCGCCAACTCCGAACCTGCTGGCGGGGGAAGCGGGGGAGCTACCGCCTCGGGGGGAACCAACGGCAGCGGTGGGGCCAGCGGAAAAGGCGGTTCCGGTAGCGGCGGCACCACCGCTTCGGGCGGCGCGACCGGCAGCGGCGGCGCCACCGCCACCGGCGGAACCACCGGCGCGGCGGGAATGAAGGGGACCGGCGGCACCACCGCCACCGGCGGCGCGACGGGCACCGGCGGCGCGACCGGCAGCGGCGGATCGGCGGGCGCCACGGGAACCGGTGGCGCGGTCGGCAGCGGAGGCGCCGTCGGCAGCGGCGGTGCTGGCGCCACGGGCGGCGCGACCGGCGCCGGCGGCATGGCGGGAGCCAAGGGAACCGGCGGTGCCGCTGGAACCACGGCCAGCGGCGGAACCACCGGCGCGGGCGGAACGACCGCCACGGGCGGCGCCACCGGCGCTGCCTCGAGCGTGCACGTGGTCGGCAACCAGATCTACGACGGCACGACCGTGATTCGCCTGATGGGCGCCAATCGCCCGGGGGGCGAATACTCCTGTGTGAAGGGCACCAACGTCTGGGACCCCGCCGACGGCTCCGGCAACAACCAGGCGACCATCACTGCGATGCTTTCGTGGAAGATCAACGCGGTGCGGATTCCGCTCAACGAAGACTGCTGGCTATCGCTCAACGGCGTCAAGACCGGCGGCACGACCTACCAGAACGCGATCCAGACCTGGGTCAACCTGCTGCTGCAAAACAACATCTACCCGATCCTCGATCTGCACTGGACAGAGAACAATGGGGCCCAGGCGACCGGCCAGCAGCCGATGCCCGACATGGCGCATGCGCCGACGTTCTGGGGTCAGGTCGCGGCGGCGTACAAGAATTCGCCCAAGGTGATCTTCGACCTCTTCAACGAGCCGTACCCCGACAGCAACACCGAGGCCACCGCCGCCTGGACCTGCTGGCGCGACGGTGGCACCTGCACCGGGATGTCGTACGCGGCCGCCGGCATGCAGTCGATGCTGACCGCCGTCCGCAACGCCGGCGCCGACAACCTGATCCTGCTCGGCGGCATCGAGTACTCGAACGATCTGTCGCAGTGGCTGACCTACAAACCGACCGATCCGGCCAACAACTTCGCCGCTTCCTGGCACGTCTATCCCAACAGCAACTACACCAACAGCCACACGTTGATGATGGACGCGATGGGGGTCGCGGGGATGGTCCCCATCGTGGCGACGGAGATCGGCGGCGTCCTCAGCGGCTGCACTGCCACCAGCGGTACCGACGACGGCTCGTTCATCACCATGGTCATGAGCTACCTCGACGGGCTCAGCCCGCCGCAGAGCTACGTCGGCTGGTCCTGGAGCACCGACGACACGCCGGTCCTGATCTCGAACTACAACGGCACCGCCGTCTGCAGCGGCCCGACATACAAGGCGCACCTGCTGGCGACGCCCCACTGATCGGGGATATCATCGCCGGATGGCGACCCCCGACGAGACGATCGACGCGGCTTGGGAGACGGTCTTCGGTACGCTGGCCCGACTGCGCGAGCGCTGGCCCTCGACCGACTGGTCGTACGACCGCCGGCTCCGCTGCGTCGCCTCTTCGATCCCACTCGCCGGCGCGGCCGGAGCGCGGACCGCGTTCGCCGAGGCGCTCCCCACCTCCTGGTCCGCGGAGACGCTGAGCGGCGCACCGGCCAGCGTCCAAGCGCTCGCTGAGTCGTGCGGCGGGCTGCGGGCGTCGCAGCAACTCCTCTGGGGCGGCGACGCCGACGGAGCAGGCGCGTTCGGCCTCTGGTGGCCTTGGGGCGACGGGACGACAGTTACGTTACGAATCGGTCTGCACGGCCTCGATCAGCCGAAGGTTCGCTACCCGCGGCTGCGCGATGTTTTCGGTATTCCGCAGTCGCCCGGACCGGCCTAGTCGGGCGCGATAAGACTCGCGCTCACCGAAATCCGGAACGCGACTGTTCGATCTTCGGAGACCGCGATCTCGTTCGTGCGTGGCCTCACTGGACGCGGATCGTGAGATCACGCTGGTTTCCCACGCGCGCCCACCTGTCGGTGCGCTGGCGCGATGTTTGAATAGGTGCTGCGCGGTTCCACTACCTCGGAGGGCACCGTGTTTCGAACAATCCGTAGAGCAACGATTTTGACGATCCTTTCTTCCACCGCATTCATCGTCGGCAGCTGCGGCGGCGAGCGCTCGACCTCAACCACCAACAACGCGGGGCTCGGCTCCGTCGACATCGCGCTGGTTCAAGGCGGCGTGACGCTCACGAGCGTGGGCTACGCGATCAGCGGCCCCAACGGCTTTTCGAAGTCGGGGACGATCAACGTCGCTTCCAGCACCACCGTCTCGGCGGTCATCGGCGGCCTTCCCGCCGGCAACGGCTTCACCATCACGCTCACCGCGACCGGCACCGATGGGACGACGAGCTGCGGCGGCAACGCGATGTTCAACGTGACCGCGGGGACCGTCACCAAGGTCAACGTCACGCTCGACTGCCACCAGCCGGCCAAGACCGGCAGCGTCGCGGTCAACGGCACGATCAACGTCTGCCCGAACCTCGACGCGCTCTCGGCCAGCCCCGCCGAGGTGGCCGTCGGAGGGAGCCTGTCGCTGTCGGCCGTGGCGGACGATCCCGACAACGGCCCGTCGCCGCTCAGCTACAGCTGGACGACCAGCAGCGGCACGCTCGCCGGCGCCAACACCGCCAGCCCGAGCCTCGAATGCACCGGCACCGGCACGGCGACCGTGTCAGTGACGGTCTCCGACGGCGACGCGCAGGCCAGCTGCGCGGCGCATGGCTCGGTACAGGTGACCTGCAGCGGCCACAACGACGCGGCCCTGCTCGTTCCCACCGCCACGCCGATCAAGCACGTGGTGGTGGTGTTCGGCGAGAACATCTCGTTCGACCATTACTTCGGCACCTACCCCGGCAGCAACAACCTGCTCACACCGCTCGACACCACCAACGGCTTCGCGCCGCTGGCGGGGGTCGACCTCCTCAACCACAACCCGGTCGCGGCCAACGCGGCCAACGGCACGGGGGCGGTCAACCCGTTCCTGCTCACCGGGCCGGCGCAGGCCTTCACCAACGACATGGGTCACAACTACAAGCCCGAGCAGCAGGCCTCGGACAACGGCGCGATGGACCTCTTCCCGGAGTTCACGGGCACCGCGGGACCACCGCCGGGCTCGCCGGCCGCCGCGCTGACCAAGGGGCTGGTGATGGCGTACTACGACAGCGGCACCGTCGGCGAATACTGGAGCATCGCGCAGCAGTTCGCGCTCAACGACAACTCCTGGACCACGATGTTCGGCCCCTCCACGCCGGGCGCCATCAACCTCATCTCCGGCCAGACGAACGGCTTCGGCGCCACCAACAAGGACCCGGCGACGTTCTCCACCAGCCACGTCTCGCCCGACGGCAATGGCGGCTGGACGATGATCGGCGACACCGACCCGCTGCACGACGTCTGCTCCACCTCCACGGAGCAGAATCTCTTCGTCGGGCAGAACATCGGTGATCTGCTCAACGCCAAGAGCCTCACCTGGGGCTGGTTCGAGGGCGGCTTCGACCTGACGGCCACCAACGCCAACGGGACGACCGGCTGCCAGCGCGAGACGGATCCGACGGTGCCGTTCCCGGCCGGCGAGGTCTCGGCGGATTACATCCCGCACCACGCGCCCTTCCAATACTACGCGTCGACCGCCAACCCGACCCACGCGCGTCCTGGTTCGATCGCCGCGATCGGCTCGACCGACGCGGCCAACCACAACTACGACTCCACGGACTTCTTCGCCGCGCTGGCGGCGGGGAACCTGCCGTCGGTCGTCTACCTGAAGGCGCCGGCGTTCCAGGACGGCCACGCCGGCTACTCCGACCCGGTCGACGAAATGAACTTCGTCACCAAGGTGATGACGGCCCTCCAGGGCAGTCAGGAGTGGGCATCCACGGCGGTCATCTTCGACTACGACGACTCGGACGGCTGGTATGACCACCAGGCGCCCCCGGTCGTGAACCCGTCGACCGCCGCGATCGACGCCCTCAACGGCCCCGGTGTCTGCACGCATGGGGCGCAGCAGACCGGTCCCGCTCCGGCGACGCCGCTCCTCGGCGCCGACGGCAAGCCGGCCATGGGCCGCTGCGGCTACGGGACGCGCGTCCCGATGCTGGTCGCGTCGCCGTTCGCCAAGAAGGGCTTCGTCGACCACACGCTGACCGACCAGACCTCGGTCCTCAAGTTCGTCGAGGACAACTGGCTCGCCGGGCAGCGCATCCAGGCCGGTGGGTCGTTCGACACCGTCGCCGGCTCGATTCAGAACATGTTCAGCTTCTGATCGACCGACCTCGTTCGTAACCGCACGGCGGCAGACCGCAGGGTCTGCCGCCGCTCTTCATTGTGATTCATTCGTCACTATCGACACCTGCCGTTCGGAAATATGTTGGGCGCTTGATTCGCCGCCGGAAATTCCTGGCTCTCGCTGCGGCCTCGGTCCCGGCCTGGGCTTGCCGCCGGAGCGTGCTCGCCCCGGCGCCGCCCACCGAACGGCCGCCGGCGGCTCCGCCCGCCGGGACCGGCGAGGGCCCGCCGCTCCACCCCGACGCGCTCGCGCGCTTCGTCGACCCGCTGCCGATCCCCCGCACGCTGGCGCCGCAAGGAACCCGCCCCGACCCGCGCGATCCGACCAAGCAGGTCGCCTTTTACAAAGTCGCCATGGCCGAGGTGCTCGCCAAGATCCACCGCGACGTCCCCGCCACCCGCTTCTGGGGTTATGCCGGCAGCTTCCCCGGCCCGACCATCGAAGCCCGCGGCAGCCAGGGCGTCCTCATCGAGTGGGTGAACCAGCTGCCCACCCGTCACTTCCTTCCCATCGACCACACCCTCTGCGGCGCCGGCAAGGATCGCCCGGACGTCCGCGCCGTCACCCACGTGCACGGCGCGAAGGCGCCTCCGGAGAGCGACGGCTATCCCGAAAACTGGACGACGCCCGGACAGTCCTCGCTGTTTCACTACCCGAACCAGCAGGAGGCGGCGACGCTCTGGTACCACGACCACGCGATGGGAATCGAGCGCCTCAATCAGTACGCCGGCCTCCTCGGCGTCTACCTGATCCGCGACGCGGCAGAAGAGACGCTCGACCTGCCGCGCGCCCCTTACGAGCTGCCGCTGGTGCTCTGCGACCGGCTGTTCGGGCAGGACGGCCAGCTTCGATACTCGACCTCCGGCGCACCTGACGCCCCCTGGATCCCCGAGATCTACTGCGACGCCCACCTGGTGAACGGGAAGTTGTTCCCGTACCTGGACGTCGAGCCGCGCCGCTACCGATTTCGCGTGGTCAACGCCTCGAACTCGCGGTTTTACGACCTGTCGTTTTCGAACGGCGGCGCTTTCCATCAGATCGGAACCGACCAGGGCCTCCTGCCGGCGCCCGTTCCGCTCACCGCGCTGACGTTGGCGCCGGCCGAGCGCGCCGACCTGCTGGTCGATTTCAGCGCCGGCGCCGGTCAAAAGATCCTGCTCGAGAGCCAGGCGTTCGAGCTCATGCAGTTCCGCGTCGCCGCCGGCCCCCGGGCACGACCGACGCCGCTGCCGCGGAAGTTGCGCCCGGTCCGGAAGATCGCCGAGTCGGCGGCGGTTGTCACCCGAACCCTGAAGCTGAATGAGTACCACGACCCTCAGGCCCACCGGATGCTCATGCTCCTCGACGGCAAGCACTGGCACGACCCCGTGAGCGAGAAGCCCGAGCTCGACAGCGTCGAGATCTGGCAGCTCATGAACCTGACCGAGGACAGCCACCCCATCCATCTGCACCTGGTGCGCTTCCAGATCCTCAACCGCCAGCTGTTCGACGCCGACGAGTACCGGACTTCCGGAAAGCTGGAGCTGGTGCGCGCGCCGATGCCGCCGGCGCTCAATGAGGCGGGGTGGAAGGACACCGTCCGCGTCGATCCCGGAACGATTACCCGAATCATCGTGAAGTTCGAGGGTTACACCGGCCGCTACGTCTGGCACTGCCACCTGCTGGAGCACGCCGCCAACGAGATGATGCGCCCCTTCGAGGTGGTCGCCCGGCCGACCTCAGCGGGATGACCGGGATGACTTGTGACACGACCCCGGCTTGCTGGCGCTCCGGGTGTGGAGTAGCTTTCAGGCGCTTTCTGCAGGACTTCTAGGACTTCGCCCCCGTGTTTGGACTCGTCCTCACCCTCGCCGTATCCGTGGTGCCGGCCATGCCGTCGGCCGTGGCGGGCATGCCTTCGGCGAGCGTGACCTGTCCCGGATGGCCGGCCAGCTGCGACGGCGCCTGGGGGGCCATGCCGGCGAATGCGCCGGCCGACGCGGCGACGGACGACGGTCCGCACGACTACGCCACGCCCGCCGAGATCGACTGCCCGACGCCACCCGAGCCGGCCCCGGTGCTGCCGGTCGCCACCGGCGAGTGCAGCGAGCCGCCGCTCAACCTCTGGTACCGCGTTTCGCGGTTCCCCGAGAGCGAAGCGCCCACGGGCTCCCTCGCGCCGGCGCCGCGCCGCACCCGCGCGGGCAAGGGCGTCTCTGCCGGGGGCGCGCAGGACGTCGGCGGCCATCTGTCGGCGCCCGACCTTCAGCCGCTGGCGCTGTTCGCGCTGCCCGGCCTCGTCCCGACCAGCGGGCGCGATCTCTCGGACGTTTCGACGCGGGTCATTCCAGCCCGTGCGCTCGCGCCGCCCGATCGGCCGCCTCGCGCCTGACCGCGGTTCGAGGTCCTTCGATTTGACGCGCGTGTGGGGCGTGCCGCGCCCCCGCAAGCGCCAGGTTTTCGTCGCGCGGCGTTTTCGATTGGGAAATGGAGCTGATCATGAGCAAAGGAACAGTATTGGTACTGCTGGTGGTGGTGCTGGGAGGCGGATATGGCCTCGGGCGCCTGGCGACGCGTGACAAAGACGGTTCGTCCTCGGCGGCCGTCGCGATGCCGACCACGCAAGGTCCGAGCGACGGCGTCGACCGTCTCCGAGTGCCGCTCGAGGGCCCGTCCAGGGGTCCGGCCGACGCCAAGGTCACGATCGTCGAGTTCTCCGACTTTCAGTGCCCGTTCTGCAGCCGCGTCGTCCCCACGGTCGACAAGATCATGAAGGACTACAACGGCAAGGTGCGGCTCTACTTCCGCCACAACCCGCTGCCGTTCCACCAGAACGCGCCGCTGGCCGCCGAGGCCGCGGTGGCCGCCGAGGCGCAGGGGAAGTTCTGGGAGATGCACGACAAGATGTTCGCCAATCAGGGGGCGCTCGACCGGGCGGGCCTCGAGAAGGACGCGCAGGAGATCGGTCTCGACATGAACAAGTTCAAGACCGCGCTCGACACGCACGCGGGCAAGACGCGCGTCGACGCCGACCTGGCGGCCGGCAAGCAGATCGGCGTGCAAGGGACGCCGAACTTCTACATCGACGGGCGCAACGTTCAGGGAGCGCAGCCGTACGAAGAGTTCAAGAAGGTCATCGACGACGAGATCTCGCGCGCGGACAAGCTGATCGCCAAGGGAACGCCGACGAACATGCTCTACGCGACGTTCATGAAGGGGGCCAAGGCCTCCCCGGGCGCGGCCGCCGGGGCCGGCAAGGGCCCGGGCGCCGGGACCGAGGTCTACAAGATCGCCGTCGGTGATGCGCCGACCCGGGGCAGCAATCAGCCGAAGGTCACGGTCATCGAGTTCTCCGACTTCCAGTGCCCCTACTGCGGCCGCGCCGCCGGAACCGTCGACACGCTGCTCAAGAGCTACAGCAACGACGTCGAGGTCGCCTACAAGCACAACCCGCTGCCGTTCCACCCCAACGCCATGCCGGCCGCCCTGGCCTCCGAGGCGGCGCGCGCGCAGGGGAAGTTCTGGGAGATGCACGACAAGCTGTTCGCCGGGCAGGCGAACCTCGATCGCCCCACGCTCGACAAGTTCGCCCAGGAGATCGGGCTCAACATGGCGAAGTACAAGGAGTCGATGGACAAGGAGCAGGGGAAGGATCGCATCAAGCGCGACATGGCCGACGCCGAGAAGTTCGGCGCCCGGGGCACCCCCAACTTCTTCATCAACGGGCGCAACCTCCGCGGCGCGCAGCCGATCGAGGCGTTCAAGGGCGTCATCGACGAGGAGATCAAGAAGGCCGACGCCAAGATCGCCGCCGGCACGCCGCGCGGGATGGTCTACGCCGCGCTCACCCAGAACGGTCTCGACAAGGCGGCCGCTCCGCCGCCGGCGCCCGCGCGCGGCGGCGAGGCCGACCCCAACACGCGTTACCGCGCCGAGATCAAGGGCGCCCCGATGAAGGGGGCCAAGGACGCGCCGGTCACGATCGTGCAGTGGTCGGACTTCCAGTGCCCGTTCTGCAGCAAGGTCGAGCCGACCGTCTCCAAGGTGATGGAGGACTACAAGGGGAAGGTGCGCGTCGTTTGGCATGACCTGCCGCTGCCGTTCCACCCCAACGCCCTGCCCTCCGCCATCGCGGCCCGCGCCGCCGGCGAGCAGGGGAAGTTCTGGGAGATGCACGACAAGCTGTTCGCCGATCAGGCGCACGAGGATCGCGCGACCTTCGAGAAGTACGCGCAGGAGCTGGGCCTCAACATGGGCAAGTTCAAGGCGGCGCTCGACGCGCAAAAGGGCAAAGAGGCGATCGAGGCCGACTCGGCCGCGGGCGGCAAGATCGGCGCCCACGGCACGCCGGCCTTCTTCGTCAACGGCAAGTTCCTCTCGGGCGCGCAGCCCTACGAGGTCTTCAAGGGGAAGATCGACGAGGAGCTGAAGATCGCCGACTCGATGATCGCCAAGGGGACGCCCAAGTCGAAGATCTACGACGCGCTCATGAAGGACGCGAAGACCGAGGTGCCGGCCGCGGCGGCCGCCCCCGCGCAGGCGCAGGGTGCGGAGAAGACCCCCGATCAGGACACCACCGTCTACAAGGTGTCGGCGGCGGGCGGCCCGGCCAAGGGGTCGAAGAACGCGCCGTTGCAGGTGGTGATCTTCTCGGACTTCCAGTGCCCGTTCTGCAAGCGGGTCGAACCGCAGCTCTCGCAGCTGGAGAAGGAGTACGGCAGCAAGATGCACATGGTCTGGAAGAACTACCCGCTGCCGTTCCACCCCTTCGCCGAGCCGGCGGCCGAGGCGGCCATGGCGGCCAACGCGCAGGGGAAGTTCTGGCAGATGCACGACAAGCTGTTCGAGAACAACACTGCGCTCGATCGCCCGAACCTGGAGAAGTACGCGCAGGAGCTGGGGCTCGACATGGCCAGGTTCAAGGCCGACCTCGACGCCCAGAAGTACAAGGACGCGATCCAGTCCGACACCAAGGAAGGCCAGGGGGTGGGCGTGAACGGGACGCCGGCGGTGTTCATCAACGGGCGCAAGATCAACGGCGCCTACCCGTGGGAGACGTTCAAGAAGATCGCCGACGACGAGCTGGCCAAGAAGAAGAAGGGATAGCGCTCGCTGCGTGGGAGGGGTTCCCCCTCCCACGGGCCCGTCGACAGAACAGGAACCCTCAAAGGGTTCCTGAAACCTCCCGCGAAGAGGTCGCTCGAGCCAAGCTCGCGCTCCCTCACGCGAAAGTCTCCGGCGGGCGGAGCCCGCCTGCGATATACACTCGCATCTGTTTGAAGATGGGAAAGCTGTGAAGGCTCGAGCCACCGCACCTGAGGCCGCAGAGGGCGGGTCGCGGTGGCGCCGTTTGTGGCCGTCGGCGCTCACGGCGCTGGCGATCGCCTTCGTGGCGGTGCGGTTCCTGGGCGCGACGCATGACACCTTGGCCCGCACCCGCGGGGGAGCTTGCAAGGCGTTGCAGCCGGATCCACTGCCTGGCTTCTTGCAGAGCGGGCCGACGCCCGACTTTCAGCTTCCGGATGCCGGCGGCCGCACGGTGTCGCTGAGCGCGCAGAAGGGGCACCCGGTGCTGCTGAACTTCTGGGCCACCTGGTGCCCGCCCTGCGTCGACGAGGTCCCTTCGCTGGAGGATCTCGCCCGCAAGCTCGACGGCACCGACCTGCGGATGCTGGCGGTGAGCGTCGACGACGACTGGGGCGCCATCCGGCGGTTCTTCCCGAAAGGGAGCAGCATCGGCGTCCTGCTCGACACCTCGCACGACATCCCCAAGAAGTTCGGGACCGAGAAGTTCCCGGAGAGCTTCCTCATCGACGCCGCCGGTCGCGTCCGCTACTACTTCATCAACAAGCGCGACTGGTCGCGCCCCGAAGCCGTCGCCTGTCTGGAAAGCTTGCGATGAGCTCCGCGCCGTTCCTCGCGCCGGCGCCCCAAGCCACGCCGGGCGCTCGACGGCGCGGGATCCCGCCGCTGCCGCTGCTGACGCTGATCAACTTTTTCAACTACGTCGACCGTCAGGTCGTCTATGGGATGACGCCGCACATCGGCGAGGCGTTCCACCTCTCCAACTCCAAGCTCGGGCTCCTCGCCTGGGCGAATCTGTTCGTGTTCGCCGTCGCCTCGTTGATCTCCGGGCCGATCGCCGACCGCATCGGCCCGCGCAAGGTGATCTTCACCGGCATCCTCGTGTGGTCGATCGCCACCATCGGCTCGGCGCTGTCGACCTCGTTCCCGATGCTGCTGTTCTTCCGCGCGCTGGTCGGCGTGGGCGAAGGGGCCTACGGGCCGTCGGCCAACACGCTCCTCTGCGCCGACGCTCCGCCCGAAAAGCGCGGCCGGGCGCTCGGCATCTACAACGTCGGCATGGCGCTCGGCGGGACGAGCGGCCTCGTGCTGGGGGCGATGCTGGCGCCCGTCCTCGGCTGGCGCGGCGTGTTCTGGATCGCCGGCGGTCCCTCGATCCTGCTGGCGCTCTCCTCGGCGTTTCTCTCCGCCCCCGATCACCTGGAGCGGCCCAAGGCGGAGCGCGCCCGCTCCTACCTGCTGTCGCCGACCTATCTGCTGGCGCTGGCCGGAGGGATCCTGGCCACCTTCGGCGCCAGCTCGCTCATCTTCTGGATTCGGACGCTGGTGATCGAGGAGCGCCACTTCAGTGTCAGTGCGGGGAGCGGTTTCATGGCCGTGGTGGGTCTCGTCGCCGGGGTGGGGGGCGTCATCGTCGGAGGCTACGCGGGCGACGCGTTCAACCGGCGCAGGAACGGCGGCCACGCGCTCACCATCGGCCTGTCGATGCTGATCGGCGCGCCGGTGGGCGCCGTGGCGCTGATGGTCTCCGGCCAGGCGTTCTTCATGGTGATGACCTTCAGCGCCGCTTTTCTCTTCTCCGTCTACAACGGCCCCTCGGCCGCCGTGGTCGACGAGCTCGGGCCGCCGCAGTATGGCGCCACGCTGCAAGCGGTCTTCATGTTCGGTCTCCACGTCCTCGGCAATGCGCCCGCCCCCTCGGCGGTCGGCGCGATCTCCGATCACTTCCACACCTCGATCGCGACGTCGCTTCAAGCGGCCAACATCGCCTTCGCGCTCTCCGGCGTTCTTTTTCTGGTGGTCGCCAGCCGCCAACGCAAGGCCCCCGCCTTTCACTGAGCCCGACATGTCGACACCCGCTCCCACCACGCCGCCCACCACACAGGACTACTACGACCGCTTCGCCGCCGGATACGAGGACGAGCGGCACCACGGCTACCACCGGCTGATCGACGAGCTCGAGCTGGAGCTGGTGCGCCGCCTCGGCAGCGGCAAGGACGTCTTCGAGGCCGGCTGCGGCACCGGGCTTCTGCTGCGCGAAACCGCCCGCGTGGCCCGCTCCGCCGTCGGTCTGGATCTCTCGCGCGGGATGCTGCAGCCGGCGCGGGCGCGTGGCCTCCGCGTCGTGCAGGGCTCGCTCACCGACGTGCCGCTGCCGTCGGCGTCGTTCGATCTCGTCTACAGCATGAAGGTGCTGGCCCACGTCCCGCCCATCGAGCAGGCGGTCGCCGAGCTGGCGCGCCTGGTCCGCCCCGGCGGGCACCTCCTGCTCGAGTTCTACAATCCGCTGTCGTTGCGCTACCTGGCCAAGCGCGTCGGCGGCCCCGGAAAGATCGCCACCGACGGCACGACCGAGAAGGACGTCTACACCCGCTTCGACACGCTGTCGCGCGCGCGCGGCTACCTGCCGGCGGACGTCGATCTGGTCGCCGTGCGCGGCGTGCGCGTGCTGACGCCGAGCTCGCTGGTGTTCCGCTCCTCGACGCTCGGCCGTCTCTTCAGCTGGGCCGAGCACGCCGCCTGCGATCTGCCGCTCCTGCGCAATCTGGGGGGCTTCCTGATCCTGGTCGCGCAGAAGCGCGCCGGCGCGACCTAGGCGATGACCGTCCGCCTCGAGCTTCCACCCCGCGGCGTCCTCAAGCCCAACGACGCCGTCGATCCGCTCCCCTACTACTATCACCCCCTGGTGGGCTGGCTGTATCGCCACCGCCTCCAGATGGGCCTCGATTTCTTGCCCGCGGGCGGGCGGCGCGTGCTGGAGATCGGCGTCGGCAGCGGCATCCTCGTCCCGACGCTGACCAAGCACTACGCCGAATACACCGGCACCGATCTGACGCTGGCGCCGGGGCTGGAGGCGCTGGTGGCGCCCGGCTGCCGCGCCGAGTTTCGCCGCGCCGATCTGCTGAGCGACGCCGACCTGCCGGCCGCGCACTACGACGCCATCGTCTGCTTCTCGGTGCTCGAGCACATTCGCGACGCGGAGGGCGCCGCGCGCGGCCTCGCCCGCGCGCTGGCCCCCGGCGGCACGCTGGTGACCGGGTACCCGATGGTCAGCCCGCTCATGACCCGCGCCTTCGCGTTGATCGGCTTCGACAGCATCGACGACCACCACGTCAGTCCGCCGGTTCGGATCGCCGCCGCGCTCGCCGGCGCGCTGCGACCGGTGCGGCGGGCGGCGTTTCCGCCGGCCGCGCCGGTGCCGGCGGCGCTCTACCAGTGCACCGCCTGGACCACGCTCGGTTAGCGGCGCCGTCCGGCGACGGTCACGGCGGCGGCGACGAGCCGCAGTCGGCGTGGCGGGTCTTGAAGCGCGCCAGCCAGAAAGGCTGACCGTCGCGGGTGCCGACGAGGTGGCCGGTCTTTGGGTTGAGCCGCAGATCGTACTTGATGATCGTCTGGCCGGTCTCTTGCGAGCCGTCGGGGACCGAGGGGAAGGCGTAGCCGGTGGTCACCGCCACGTGTCGGCCGGTCAGCACGAGGTGGTCGCCCTGGCGCGTCCCGGCCAGCGTCTCCGATTCGTCGCGCGACGAATTCCGCGCCACGCCCCCCGACGGCTCGATCCAGCGCGCCTTTCCGGTCACCTTCTTGCCGTTCTCGCTGAGCGTGAAATCGACGCCGCCGTTCCAGCAGCGCTGGGGAGTCGACACCACCGCCTCTTTCGGTTCGGGCGAGTCGGCGCCGAACAGCCAGCCGCCGGAGAGCGAGTTTGGCGCAGCAGCGACGGCCGCCGGCGAGATGGCCAAGACGACGGCTGCGGCGAGGCAGCGCACGGTCAGCGCTTCTCGATCACGATCAGCATCCGGAAGCCGATGGCGCGGAAGATCGCCTCCGGCAACCGCGCCTCGATCCGGTGCAGCGCCGACCAGAGCACGCGCGGGAGAAACGCCCGGCGCGAGAATCCGCCGGAGGCCGGGTAGCTCAGCCCCGACAGGTGCGTCACCCGCTCGACCGACAGGGAGGGAAATGTCTCGGCGAACAGCTGCCGGCGACGGCCGAACAGCAGCGTCGGGATAGCCTGATTCGAGTCGAACGGATCGCGCGCCCGGTCGGTCGCCTGCGGCTCGAACCCGGCCAGCGGATCGATCCCCAGCGCCAGCTGCTCCTGATGGAAAAGTTTGTAGACCGGGTACGACAGCGGGCTCACGTACGGCTCACACATCACGACCCGCCCGCCTGGACGCAGGACGCGCGCCGCCTCGGCGAAGAAACGCCGCGGCGCCGGCAGGTGGTGGAGGACGTCGACCATCACCAGCGCCCCCACGGTCGCGTCCCCGAACGGCAGCGCCTCCGCGCTCACCTCCCGATCGTGCCAGGGGGCGCGCACGATGTCGGAGAGCTCGAGGTCGGGGATGAACGCGCGCGCGAAGCCTGGCCCCGAGCCGAGCTCGATGCGCGGACCGAGCGTCGGCGGCGGCAGCGCGGCCGCGACCTGCCCGTACCAATCGCCGTAAAGGTCGCGCAGCGCGGGATTCGCCTCCCAGGCACGCCGGTGCTCCTCGAATCGCGTCAACGTGCGCGCCTGAAGCTCCTCGGAGAGCGGCATCGTCGCTACACGAACTTGATCTTGCGCGCGGCCACCGCCGACATCTGCAGCAGCAGGAAGCCGTGCTTCCAGCGCGAGATGTTGGTCTCACCGTAGGTGCGGTCGCGGTAGCGCACGGGGATCTCGGAGATCTTGAGGTTCAGGCGCGCCGCTCCGAAGATGAGGTCGAAGTCGCCGAACGGATCGAAGTCGCCGAAGTAGCTGCGCCCGGCCGCGATCCGCTCGTAGTCCTTGCGCCAGAGGACCTTGGTCCCGCAGAGCGTGTCCTTGATCGGCTGCTGCAAGAGGTAGGTGAAGAGCTCGGAGAAGGCGACGTTGCCGATCTTGTTGAAGAAGCGCATCGCCCCCGGCTCCATCGGATAGACGAGGCGGGTGCCTTGCACGAAGTCGGCGTGCCCGCCAGCCAGCACGTCGTAGAAAGTCGGCAGCTCCTCGGGCGGGACGGTCAGATCGGCGTCGAGGATCATGAGGACGTCGCCGGTGGCGTGCGCGAAACCGAGCCGCACGGCGTCCCCCTTCCCCTTCCCGGTCTGCTGAAACGCTCGCAGCTGGAGCGGCCCGTCGTAGGCCTGCACGGTCCTCTGAATCGCGGACCAGGTGTCGTCGGTCGAGTGCCCCTCGACGAAGATGAGCTCGGTCGCCGATCCCATCACCGGGGTGCGGGCCACCGCCGCGGCGACGTTCCCCGCCTCGTTGCGGGTCGGCACGATCACGCTGACGCTCGCCCTGCGCGGCGCCGGCATCGCCCCCCGATCGCGCAGCATGTAGATCCGGTAGAGCGAGGCGTGCTTCATGAACGGCGCGCGCACCGCGTAGCGGTTGAGCGCCGTCGAAACGACCGGCAGATCAGCCGGGAAAAGCAGCCGGTCCTCGAAGCGCACGACCTCGAGACCGGTGATGTCGTAAAGGTTGCGAAAATCGGAGTCGGACAGCCAGTTGGCGATCGGCGCCGGGCGCTTGAGCCCGGCCAGCTCCGCCAGGCGGACCGGGACCTCCCACAGGTAGCTGAAGGCGGTGAGGTAGATCCGCCCGTCGGGCGCGAGACGCCGCTTGAGACCGGCGAGCAGCGCCTTGACGTCGAGGACGCTGTGGCACAGCCGATCGCAGATGACGGCGTCGGCCCGGTGCAGGAGATCCGCCGGCGGCGCGATGGCGTCGCCCACCTCGAAGCCGATCTCCGGATGTCGGGCCCGCGCGCTGGCGACCATCTCCGGGAGATAGTCGATCCCCTGACGGCGCGCGTTCGGCAGCGCGGCCAGCAGGTCGCCCGCGCCGCACCCGACCTCCAGCACCGAGGCATCGGCCGGGATCAGCCGGGCCAGCGCGGCCGCCAGATCCTGGTGCAGGAAATCGCGGGCCGCCGGATTGCGCGGCGCCTCGCCCGCATGCCGGTAGTATTCGCGCCAGGTCGCCTCCAACGCCTCCGCGCGCGACGGCGGGCGCTCGGTCCCGTCAAACAGCGGATGAACGGAGGTCGGCTCAGGGGGAATCTGTGGCGCCATTATTCGTCGGTGGCGAGCGTGTAGCGCTGCTTGAAGTTCTGCCCTGGCTTCACGGTGATGCTCTCGCTGTGGTCAATCTGCATGTCGGACCGCTTGAACGCCAGCTTGTGCTTGCCGCAGGGGATCTTGTAGTCGACGACCGGCGTGTGCTGGGTGGTGTTCTTGCCGTCGATCCAGACCTCCGACCAGGGGACGGAGTTGACCGTCATCGTGCAGTCGCCTCCCTTTTCCGGTTTGGTGTCCGGCTTGGCGCCGCTGTCATCGTCGTTGCTCGCGGTCGCATCGGCGCCGTCGTCGGCCGCCACGTCGCGTGGCTTCTTGTGCCGCGCGACATGCGGTGCGGGCGGCACCATCGCCTCTTGCGCCACCGGCGGCGGGCTGGGCGGCTCGAGGTGGGACGCTGCGTGGGGCGCTGGCCGCTCGAGGTGGGACGCCGCGTGGGGCGGCGGCGGGGGGAGCACGTCCGCCACCTCGGCGTGCGCGGGCGTCTTTCCCGACGACGCTCCCCCCGACAGCGCACCGCCCGACGGCGCTCCGCCCGACGCGGGGATCAACATGGCGTGAACCTTCTGGATGGCGTTCGGCTCGACCTCGACGTCCTGGCGCCAGGGCTTGAAGCGATTCTCGCCCTTGATCTCCAGCACATGGTGTCCGGGCGCGATCCGGAAGGCGCGGAAGTCGGTGCGCGCCTGCTGGCCCGAGGCACCTTTGATGGCCGACCCGTCGAGCCAGACCAGGCCACCAGGCGGCTCGCTGGTCAGCTCGAAGCCGGTGTCGGGCGATGGCTCCAACGTCACCGCCAGCGACACCGGCTGGCCGGCGTGGACCGCGACGTTCTGATCGTTGCGGTCGTAACCGTCGCGCGTGACCGACAGCGTGTAGGAGCCCGGGGGACGCTCGAGCGAAACGGGGGAGTGGCTCCCCATCTTGGTGTTGTCGACCAGCACCGTCGCGTCGCCCGGCATCGTGGTGATCTCGATCCGGCCGGCCTTGTTGGTCGTCGACCAGTACCAGTAGCCACCGCCCGCGCCGGCGACCAGCAAGAGGGCCAGCGCGACCTTGAAAAAGCCGCCGCCCCCTTTCGACTTCGACCGGGAGAGCTCGTCGGAGAAGTTGCCCGCACCGAACGGCGCGGCCGCGGGAGGCGCAAAGATCTGGCGCGGCGGCGGCCGCATCGGCATCACCGGCGGCGGCAACGGCATCGCGAGCGGCGGCGGCCCCGATGGCGCAGGCGGCATGAACGGGGCGGGCGGCGGCGCAACGACGTGGACTGGTGGGAGGTTCAGACCCGACCGGCGCAGCTGCGCGGGCGTCGTCTTGGGAGGCGGCGCGGGGGGCGTCGACAACGTCGCCAGCGGGCGGGTCGTCGATCGCAGCGGCGTCGGCGGAACGCCGGTCAGCGTCGGCCGGCGCGGCATGGGCGGCTTGGGAACCGCCACCGGCGGTGGCGTGGGGGCGCCGATGTCGTCGCGCTTCACCTTGACCGACCCCGGCTTTCGCTGCGGCTTCGGCGTCGCCAGCACCTCGGGCGGGCGCGCCTGCTCGAGGATGTCGGGGGGCGGCTCGTTGGCGACGGTCCGGTCGTCGTCCTCGAAGAAGAGATCGGCGGCGCTCTGCTCGACGGTCTTCTCCTCGGCGTTCTCGTCGGTCTTGTCGAAGATCTGCGTGTCCAGCTCTTCGTCGTCCCACCCCATCGCCGAGGGGACGTTCTTGTCTCTCTTCTTGTCGTGAGCGGCCGCCGGAGACGGCGCCGGCGGCGCCCCGGCCCGCGCGCTGGCGCCGGCCACCGCCGCGCGGCGCGAGACCTCGTTCGACGCCGCGACCGGCGGAGCGATCTGCCGGTACTGTTCGAGCTTGGCGTTGTCCTCCTCGATCTCGGCGGCGAAGGTCTTCTTCATCCAGCCGGCCAGGTCCTTGCGCGAATAGAACTCGCCGATCGAATAGAGAAACGACTGCAGGTCGTCGTGCAGATCGATCGCGTTGCTGTAGCGGTCCTCCGGATCGCGCGCCAGCGCCTTCATCATGAGGCGCTCGAGCTCCGCCGGGATCTTCTTGTTGTAGGAAGACGGGGGGACGATCTCGACGTTGCGGACTTTTTCCAAGGTGGAGAAGTCGGTTTCGCCCACGAACAGCCGCTCGCCGGTGAGCAGCTCATAAAGCACGATCCCCACCGCGAAGATGTCGCTGCGCTTGTCGATCGGCAGGCCGCGCACCTGCTCGGGTGACATGTAGCCGAACTTCCCCTTCAGGATCCCGGCCTGGGTCGTCGAGGCCTTGCCGGCCGCCTTGGCGATGCCGAAGTCGATCAGCTTGACCTCGCCGTCGTACCCGATGAGCACGTTCTGCGGCGAGATGTCGCGGTGAATGAGGTGCAGCTCCCGCCCCTGCCCGTCGCGCTTGTTGTGCGCGTAGTCGAGCCCCTCGCAGATCTGCATCATCACCCAGCAGGCCATGGCGATCGGCAGCGACTCGCCCCGGCTGCGCATCCGGTCGAAGATCGACCGCAAGTCACGCCCGTTCACATATTCGAGCGCGATGAAGTAGCTCTCGTCGACCTTACCGAGGTCGAAGATCTGGGCGATGTTCGCGTGCTGCAGCTGCACGGCGATCTTCGCCTCGTCGATGAACATCGTGATGAACTCTTCGTCCTCCGCGATGTTCGGCAGGATCCGCTTGACCGCCAGCAGGCGCTCGAAGCCCTCGACGCCGAAGGTCTTGGCCTTGAATACCTCGGCCATACCTCCCACGTTGATCCGCTCGAGGAGGTAGTACTTCCCGAAGGGGACGGGCTTCTTCAAGACGCTCATAATACGGGGGAATTCAGGTATTTGCAGCTTACATTTCGGCTGGTTTCTTCTCCCCACG
>DATAVR010000140.1:0-36837 GCA_036267635.1 Polyangia bacterium
CGCCAGGAGCAGTGGGAGGACTCGCCGGAGGGCTATCCCCAGACCCAGGCATACGTGTGGTGGAACTATCACGACGCCTACGAGGGAGGCGAGCCGTTCACGCACGCCCTCTCCGACGAGACCGCCTCGCAAAGGGGTGCGAACAGTGCCTGAGGCGCCGACCTCCGAGACCCTCGTCATCGAGCGCGCCTACGAGGCGCCGGCGACCGCCGTCTTCGACGCCTTCACCCACGAGGACGTGATGCGCCGCTGGTGGCACGCGCGGGCCGACTGGACCACGCCCGAGGCGAGCGTCGACCTCCGCGTCGGCGGCGCCGTCCGCGTCGTCATGCGCGACAGCGATGGCGACCAGCACGGCGGCGGCGGTCACTACACCGTGGTCGACCGCCCCCACCGCCTCGCCTTCACCTGGACCTGGGACCGCTCCGACGAAGCTCGCGAGACCCTGATCGAGATCGCCTTCGTCGAGTCCGGCGGCACCACCACGGTCACCTTCACCCACTCGAACCTGCTCGATGAGGCCACCGTCCGCGACCACGAAGGCGGCTGGAACCACTGCTTCGACAACCTCGAGCGGATGCTCGCCGAAGCGGACGAAGGGCGCCCCTGATGCTCCCCATCGGCCACATCGCGGGTATCCCGGTCGAGGAGACGGCCCTCAGCTTCGGCCCCGTACTGCTGGCGAGCGGCGGCATCCTGGGGCTGAAACTGCGCGACCGATGGGCCCGGATTCGGGGCCGTCGGCGCCCCGATTAGGCCGAAAAGCCCGCCGTGCCGGGGGAACGACCTACGGCGCGGATACGGTTTTCGGAATAAGTCCGCGTGGAAAGCGGAGCACCGAGATGTTCGGAGGATGATCCATGGCACTGATAGGCAAGGACGACCTGGTCCGTGACGTCGCCGAGCGGAGCGGGCTCAGCGGCGCTGACGCAAAACGCGCCGTCGACGCGACGCTGAAGGCGATCGAGGCGCAGATGAGCTCCGGCAACGAAGTGAGGCTGACCGGCTTCGGCAAATTCTCGGTCTCGCACCGCGAGGCCCGCACCGGGCGCAATCCGCAGACCGGCGAGTCGATGCAGATCGCCGCGAAGACGGTGCCGAGGTTCAGCGCGGGCGCCGAGCTGAAGAAGGCAGTCGAATAGGTCGATCGGTCGGGTCGTCGCTCCAGGCGACCCGACCGGCGTCGGCCGCGGCGTGGCGGGGCCGTGAACGGTCCCGTGCACACGTCCGCGTACCGATGCCTCCTCCCCATCCCCTTCCTAGCCTTTGGGGATGGCACCTCTCCAGTTCTGGATTCGCGGCGACCTCGCCGCCGAGCAGTGCGAGCGTTTGATCGAGATCGGCGCCCGCGCCGTCCCGATGGCTCGCAGCCTGAACGGCAATGGCGACACGCGCCCGGCGGCCTGGACGATGATCGAGGCGCGGCCCGGCGAGCCGGAGGCCGAGCGCGCGAAGCTCGCCGCCCTGCTCGGCGCCGAACCCGACGAGATCACCGGGCCCTACGCCTTCCACTGAGCTGAGCTGAGCCGGGACCGGGCCTTCGTGTCCGCGACCGCGACCGACCTAGATGTGGCCAAGCGCGCCCGCTGGGCTGAGGCGGGCCGTCCGGTCAGTTTGAACCGCGGCGACCCAGCACGACCGGGATCGTCCGGACCAGCAGTTTGAAGTCGCCCCAGAAGGACCAGCTGGTCACATACGCATAGTCTATCTCGACCATCTCCCTGAACGGAATGTTGTTGCGGCCGAGCACCTGCCACCAGCCGGTGATGCCGGGGACGCAGTCGAGTCGGTGCCGACCCCAGCCGCGGACCGCGGCGTCGTCGCGGACCGGCAGCGGTCGCGGCCCGACCAGGCTCATGTCGCCACGGACCACGTTCCACAGCTGCGGCAGCTCGTCGATGCTGGATCGCCGGAGAAAGCGCCCGACCGGCGTGACGCGCGGGTCTTCCTCCATCACGAGCCAGTCGGGATCGAGGCTTTTCGCCATCAGCTCAGCGACCATGGCGTCGGCGTCGGGGACCATCGTGCGGAACTTGAGGAGCTGGAAGCGTTCCCCGTCCTTGCCGACCCGTGTCTGGCTGAAGAGGACGTCTCCCCCGTCGCCTAGCTTGATCGCCAGCGCGATGATCGCCATCGGGATCGCAAGGACGGCGAGGAGCGGCAGGGCGATCATCAGATCCATCCCGCGCTTGATGAGCATCGAGCTCCGCGACAAGACCGGCGGGTGGTAGGAGAGGAATCCGGTTCCCTCCACGTGGTTCACGTCGACGCCGGGCGGCAGCAGGCTTTTCTCCCGCGGGAACGTGCCGAAGCGGATCCGGGCCCGGTGGCAGGTCCGCATCAATTCCGCGATTTCCTCCTGCGAGATCAGTTCCTGGTTGAGCTGCACCATCAGGTGGTCGATCTCCCCCACCCGCAGCAGATGACCGACGTCGTCGAAGTTCTCGCAGATCGGCAGATCGAGACCCTCGTGCCCTTCATCCGCGACGGTCATCGCGCTGACCACTTCCATCTCGTACTCGGGATGGTTGCCGAGCTTTCGTTGGAGGATCTTTACGTCGGCGAGCGGCGCGATGACCAGCACCTTTTCGGGCCCCCTGACCCGCAGCCCGATCAAACGGACGGCCGCCCGAAAGCTGTTGACCAGCAGGAAGGCAAAGAATCCGAAGGCGATGACGTCCTCCAGATTGAGCCGATCTACCGGCATGAACCGGAACCAGACCCAGAGGCCGAGGGTCCCGACCAAGAGCGCGTGAAAGAGCGAGGAAAAGTCGTCCAGGTGCGTCGGCTCAAACTGCCGCAGCGGCCGCTGGTAGAGCCCGTAGGCGCGAAAGAGCAGGAACCATCCCGGAATCGTCGGGACGATCCAGAGCGCGGCAAGCTCAGGCTGGTCCTGGCTGCCGGCGACGCGGAGCGCCAGGCCCAGCGCCAGTATCAGAGCAACGGTGTCGGCTGCGAAGAGGATCCGACGCAGGCCGTAGTCGCGATCGCGATGTCGCGTGCCAACCAGTCGATCGGCACGTGCAGGCGTCTGCACCGCACCGCTGATCCCCTCACTGAGCGCCCCCGACTCCATCAGCCGCGCCGCATCCTATGAGACTCCATACTTATCAAGTACCGCTGCCTTTCACTTCGCCGGGTTTAGACAGTCTTTAGCGAAGATCGGACGACCGCACAAGGGCCTCTGTGGCAAAAGCCAACTATGGGCGAATTAGCCCTTCGATGTGACCGGGCCTACTCGGTTTCGGGTAGCCGAATAGGCCGAGCAAGTTGAAAGAGGAATTCGCTGCCACGCCCTTCTTTGCTAAAAGGACGGCAAGCAATGCGCATTCTCCAGATCCACACCCGCTACCGACAGGCGGGTGGCGAGGACGGGGTGGCGGACGCGGAGGTGGGTCTCCTGCGGGAGGCGGGTCATGATGTCGTCGCGGTCAGGCGACGCAATTCCGACTCGGCTGCTGGAGCGCTCGGCCAAATGGCTGCCTATCCGTGGAACCCGGCCTCCAATCGCCGCTTGATCCGTCTGGTGCACCGCGTCCGGCCGCATGTCGTGCACTTCCATAACACCTGGTTTGGGACCTCCCCAGGCGTCCTTCCCGTCCTCCGCCGCCAGGGCTTCCCTACCGTCGTCACCATCCACAATTACCGACTCGCCTGTGTGAGCGCAGACCTGCTGAGGGACGGTAAGCCTTGTGAGCTTTGTGTCGGCACGGTGCCCTGGCGTGGCGTGCGTTACCGCTGTTATCACGGAAGCCGTGGCCAGTCCGCGGCAGCAGCGATTGGAGTCCAGTCCCACCGCGCCAGGCGCACTTGGCGCGACGGCGTCGACCGCTTCATCGCCCTCACCGAGTTCTCTCGGGGCCGTCTGATCGCCTCGGGGTTGCCAGCCGACCGCGTCGTCGTGCGGTCCAACTTCGTCGCCGACCCTGGGGCACGACCAGAGCCGCCGAGCGCCTCACGCCGGATTCTCTTTGCCGGAAGGCTCTCCGCCGAGAAGGGGCTGGACGTGGCGTTACGGGCCTGGGCCAAGGCGCGCCCAACCGGACTCGAACTGGTAATAGCAGGCGATGGCCCGGCGCGATCGGACCTCGAAGCGCTCAGCGGACCGGACGTCCGCTTCCTGGGGCGAGTGCCGCGGCCGGAGGTGGACGCCCTGTTGCTGGACAGCCGCGCTGTTCTCGTCCCGTCGATCTGGTTCGAGTCGCAGCCGCTCGGGGTTCTTGAGGCCTTCGCCGCAGGAACGCCGGTACTGGCGGCGGCAATCGGCGGACTTGACGAGACCGTGGCCCCGATGGGGGTTGAGTGGCGGGTGAAGAGCGGCGATGTCGACGCCTGGGCCGCCGCCCTGGGCCGCCTCGTCGACGACGTTGCGGTCGACCGGGGCGGTGGCAATGCCCGCGGAGCATTTGAGCAGCGCCACACCGCCCCACAGGCCCGAGAGATGCTGGAACGTACCTACCAGGAAGCAGCCGGGACAGGGACGCCTTCCGAGGTTTCCTTCTGAGTTCCGACCGCCGACCCAACCTTTTCATTGTCGGCGTCGCAAAGGCTGGCACGACCAACCTCCACATGTTGCTTGCCAATCACCCCGAAGTGTTCATGTCGACTCCGAAGGAGCCACACTTCCTCGCGGCGCCGGAATCGACCCCCGAGGCGGCGTACTCCCTTAATGCGGTTCGCGACGAAGCTAGCTACTTGCGCATGTTTTCCCGCGCTACCGAGCCCCTGCGAGGCGAGTCCAGCACGACCAACTGGTGGCGCGCCGAGACCGCGCCGCGAATAGACGCCTTCTCTCCCGGCTCCAAGGTAGTGGTCATCCTGAGGAATCCGGTTGAGCGCGCCTATTCCCATTATCTCAACGACGTTCGCGACTCGCACGAGAGCCGACCCTTCGGTGCCACCCTCCCCGACGAGCGCCCAGGTTTGAGAGCGCTGCGCTGGGGCGACCCGTTGATCCGGGTCGAGCTGGGCTTCTATTCCGAGCGTCTCCGTGTCTACCGAGAGGTATTCGCCGAGCGCCTGCTAGTGCTCTTTTCGGAGGAACTCTTTGCCGAACCCGCCGACCAACTCCAAGTTGTCACCGACTTCCTTAAGATCCAGCACGCGCCGGCATCGAAGCCAACCTTGATAGGCCGCACAAACGCCCACCGCGTGCCTCGCAACAGGCTCGCCCGGCGAGTGCTGCGCTCTGGGGGGATCCGCCGGGCCGGTCGCTGGCTGGTGCCACAGCGCCTGCGCGACCGCGGCTACGAGTCGCTGATGCGCGGCCAGGCCAAACCGGAGATGGACGCCGAGAGTAGGGCTCGGCTCGAACTGCTTTACGCAGACGACCGCGAGGAGTTAACGAGAATGCTCGGTAGGTCCGTGCCATGGAAGAGGGGCTACTAGACCGACCAGGTCTCAAGGTTCTTCCGGGTGTAACTGCGAAGGGCCTCGGCGTCGGGTCGGAATATCTCTCGACATTCCTCGATCAGCGAGGGTGAAAACTCCGCAGGGAGGATCGGCCTGCCAACTGCAGCTTTGCCCGCTCCCATGATTCCTTTCCGTACTCCCTCCGGCAAATGTGCCTGCACCGCACGAGATGCGCGAGATCTGACGATCCGACGAATGGGCCGTGGGACATAAACTCTGTCCCTGCTGAGATTGTGCGGCTGGTCGAACTCCGGGGTCCAATATTCGGGCGCGACGCCGAGAAAGTCGAAGACGGTCCCAAGTGCCTCCCTGCGGCGGGTGCGGAGTTCATCCTGCTCGACGACCAGGAGTTGATCTCTACCGAAGACGGCCAGGTAACGCTCGATCTGCGACATGTACTTACCGCCTGCGATGTATTCATTCCGCGGATCATGGATATCACCAAGCGCCTCGCGGGGAGCGAGAGGGCGCTGCCAAGACTGGTTTTGGATATACCACGCGAGCATTCGGTCAATTGGATCGCGGACCAAGTAGATGAACTTCGCGTCTGGCACCAGCGCATGGATCCGCTCAGGAACACCGTCATGCAAAGGGTAGACCGAATAGGTATGCGAGGCCTCCCCCCGAACTGGAGCTGCAGAGTCGAAGAGCCCTTCGTAGCGGCGCCGTGAAGAAACTCGACCGAAGGGCAGGTGGCTATCCGGATCCGCAAAGAAATCCGGCTCCTTTTCGCTCGACATTTGCACCTCCGGATGGAGATCAAGATAGAAGAAGAGAGCGGTCGTACCGGCCTTTGCGGCGCCAATGATGAAAAAGGTCGGCAACATATCAGCCGAACCCAAGGAAACGATCGTCACCATCCGCGGGCCGGGACGCCACCGGCAACAATGCCAACGCGGCGAGGAAACCGACGAAAAGAGTTAGGGATGGAATCTCCCACCCATCGGTCGCAAAACCGAGGATCAGCAGGAGCAAGAGGCCGGCCGAAGCGGCGACGGCCTCGGGGGTGGCGGTACCAAAAAGCCTCAGAAAGAGCCAGACGAAGAAGCTCGCGTAGACGGCAAATCCAAAAACCCCAAGATCGCCGAGCAGGCCGAAAGCACTGGATTGCGCCTGCAAGAATGAAGACGTGTTGTCATGTTCGAGAGCGCCCAATTCCACTGCCGTTTGGGAAGGGGTTATGTGTAGGTAACGGATAGGAGAGTTGGCCTTGACCAAGGGGTCGGTCGTCAGAAACGCGGCTCCGCTCACCGTTTCGGCGGGTCCAACCCCAAACGCGAAGTTACCGAGGCCGTTGTTGAGATTGTCCCAGGCAACATCAAAGGCCTGCGCCTTGCGACTTTCCGTGGAGAGACTCCCTTCGAGGCTTGGCGTCACATACCGCGGCAGCAAGCTGGGAACGAAGAGCAGCAGAGCGATTAATAAAAATACGACACCGATCCGCAGTGGGGCGCGGAGGCCGGCAGCGCGTGGGGAAGCGACGAGAATCGCGGGAATTGCCAAGAGGACCTTGTAGGTCCGAGCGAATAAGGGGAGGGCGAGCAGTGCAATTGCGGCGGTGACTCGCCCGGGCCGACGCGGCAGCGCCAGAAGCCAAATGCCGCCAACTACTCCAATCGCTGACACCGTATTCGCCCCACCGAGTTTGCCGAACGTTCCCGTCACTTTGTCGGCGTAGCTGGCGCCTTCCTGAAAGAGCGCTCCTAGCCCAACCGAGGCGATCTGAATATAGGCAACGGGAAGCTGGACCAGGACAATGAGGAGCAGTGCCTTACGGAGATTCGCGAATTCCTTGGCCGACGGATCCACGCAGGCAATGATCGCGATCAGCGCGATCGGCTCTCCCAGTAGAGCGAATGAAAGAAGCCCGCGCGCGGCAGCGTCGCCAGCAAAGAAAGTCGAAAGGGTGCAGCTCAACGCCAAGAAGCCGCAGGCGGCCAACGCTACGTTGGCGGGTCGCGAACCACCGCGGTATCTAGCGACCGCGACGACAAACGCTGCTGCACAGATTGGGAAGTGCAGATACGCGGTGAAGGCTGGGGCAAGTCCGGCGGAAGCGAGGCCCGGACCAATCACCGCAGCCGCAACCGCAGCCAGTGCCCAGTAAGCGGGAGAAACCGCCAATGCGCAGATGCCGATAGCGAGTACACCGACGGCGAGCGCGAGAGTGATGCTTTTCGCCGCCGCGAGACCGACACATACTCCAGTAGCCGCGACGAGAGCTGGCGGTAGAAGGCGATGATCGAGAGCGAGATTCAAGAGCCAAAGATAGTGCTGCAGTGGTTCAAGGGCACAGCCCGTCGGCTCAATTCGCCGCCGATGCCGACTCTTTCTGTGGGTCGTCCGATCGCTCGCCGGTGTAGTAATCGTAGGCGTAGGCGTCCCGAGTGCGACGACGAACGCGGTTGGCGACCACCCCGAGACCAGGAGCCTTCAATCTGAGCAGCTCATCCTGGAGTTTTCGGGCTTCGTCGCGCGAAGTCTTACCAACACAGCCAACAACAATCACGCCGTCGATCAGCGGCATGAGTGGGATCGCATCAGCAACCTGGAGAACAGGCGGCGTGTCGATCACCACGAAATCGTAGTCGGCACGAACGCTCTCGAGCAACTGTCTCATCTGCTGGCTCTCGAGCAACTCGATGGGGTTCGGCGGCGTCAGACCCGCAGTGATCACATCCACGGAACCTTTCCCCGAGCCCCACCCGCCGATCACCGCCACGGATTGGACGACGCGGTCGAAGGGCGTCTGATGCGTAAGAAACTCCGATAAACCCGGTGTCGGCCTGATCCGGTAGCGGGAGGCTACAGTAGGACGGTAGAACTCGGCCTCGATCAACAGCACTTTAACCTCCGAAAGGGCGGTTATCGCAGCCATCTCCCAAGCGACCGTGGACTTGCCGTCACCAGGCGCGCCCGAGGTGACCAAAACCGTCTTAATGTCGCGGTCAACGTTGAAATACCGCAAACGGGCCCGCAGCATCTGGAAGGCCTGGGCCTCGGGAACTGGCACGGCGACGTCACTTGACGGTCCGGACCGAGCGTCGGCCAGCGAGCTGACCGACTTGTTGTCGGGAATCGCCGTCAGGATCGGAAGGTCGAAGGCCTCTTCGAACTCGTCTACCCTGCGCAGGCGACGATCGAGGCGACCAAGCAAGACAGCAATACCGATGCCGACCAACAGCCCGATAATCACAGCGGCGACGGTATTGCGGACAGGTTTGGGGGAGCTGGGCGAGGTCGGAAGGCTAGCCATCTGCACGACTTCAGCGTTTCCCGTCTGCAGCGCCTGCAGCGTTTGCAGACGGCTCGACTGATTCGCCAATGATTCCCCAATCGGAGAATTGCGTTCGCCTTTTGAGAGGGCGTCAAGACGCTGGTCGACGCGTTCGCGCGCGTTCGCGACCTGCTGTCGGTCGCCGCTACGTCGAAACTTGACGTAGGTGTAGGCGAATACGTTGGCGAGTTCCTTGGCCTCCTTCGGCTCATGGGCAGTGGCCTGGATCGAAACGACTTCCGATTTGTTGCCCGCAGAAACCGAAATCTTGCCTTCAATCTCCTTGCCGGTGAGGTCGGACCCAAGCTGTTCCGCGGTGAGATCAGAGATCTCGGGAAGCTGCAGGAGAGATAGGTTCGTGGTCGCTTCGCGTTCGCTGCTGGCGCTCGAAGTGATCGAAGAACTCGTGCCGAAAAGCTCGTTGCTGTAACCAGGATTGCGGAAAAGCAGCGACGCGGTCGCGGTGTAGGCCTTGGGTTGCGCAAGAGACACAGCGAGCGCAACCGCCCCAGCGACCACACAGCATCCGAGGATCAGAAACTTTTGCCGCCAAATACCCCCGAGAATCAGCGAAACGAAGCTTCGCTCCCCCGAGCTGGCAGTGCCCGGCGAGCGCTCGACAGCTCTCGATCCCGCTAAATCCTCGGCTGCTCTCTCGGGGCTCAAACCTTCAGTTCGCTCGTTTTTGGGGTCAAGTCGGGCCTCTGGTCTCATTGGGCCCAAAATAAGGAGGCTGGACCATACAGGCAATCCCAGGCAGATATCGCGCGGAATGGCCATCCGCCCCCGTCTCGACACTGGGGCTCCCCTTCATATGAGCGCGGACACCGTCGCGTACAGCTCCGCCATCTTGCTTTTTGAGTCAAAGATCAGCGCGCGTTCGCGTCCAGCTTTGGATATCCGGCTCGCTAGCTCGTCTTGGGTCAAGGCTCGTTTGAGCGCGCTAGTCAGGGCGTCGACATCCCCAGGGGGGACGAGAAGCCCCTCGTGATCATCCCTCACGAGTGTGCGTATACCGGGCAGATCTGACGCGACCACGACGCAGCCAAAGGCAAGGTACTCGAGCAGCTTGACGGGAAAGATGTAGGAGAGATCTGGATTGGCGTCGTAGGGGAGCACTCCAATCCTGGATTCAGACATGAGCCGATGTGCGCGATCGATCGGTATCTCGCCAAGCAACCTGACCTGGCCGGCTGGGTCGCGTGCGCGTATATCCCGGGCGAGGTCGTCCGATACTTCACCCGCGATCGTGACCTCGATAGTCACGCCAGTATTCCGCAGCCCCTCGACCGCTTCGACAAGTCGAAGAATGCCTCGATCGGGAGGCACCCTCCGGCCGACAAAGCAAATCGAGCATGGTCGCGGCTGTGGGGAAAGTGCACCCACTGGGGGCACCTCAATCGCATTTCCGAAAGTCCTAAGGCGGGACGGCGAGATTCCGTACGCGCTCAGCGTCGCCGGCAGGACAGAGGTCAGCAATAGATCGGCCCGGCGGGCTACGCCCCTGAGGCCGATCACCTTCGCTCTCGATGCGAAGCGCCGTAACGCTGCATTAACGCCTGAGCCTGTGCGATAGCGGGTCGTCAGCTCCTTATGGGGCGCATCCCAAATATCGAGAACCCATTGGTATCGGCCGACCGGTCGACATGCCCAGGCGAGGAGGCTAACCGCCGAGCGGTCGCTCATCACGATTCGGATGCCATGGCGTCGGGCGAGCACCATCTCGCGGACCGCAGAGAAGAAGAAGCCCAGCCTGCCAGGTAGTCGCGCCCTCACAAGCTCGACGTTCCCCGGCAGCTCAACGCCGATCAACGTCTTCCGCCCAGTCACGACCCGGAGATGAACCCACGACGGAGCGAGGACCACTCGCTGATTCCAGTTGAGGTTCCGCTCATTAGGTCGGAGCGAGGTCATGTTCGGGAACAGAATCCGTATCTTCGCCGGCCCAGCCACTCGAATTGAGTCCTTCCAACGTTCGCTGAATTTGAGCCGAACGTCACTGCCAGAGAACGCTGGCACGACTCGGCTTGGCTTCATCTTGGCGCCTCTGGCCAATCTCTTGCGCTTCTGATCGTTCCAACCAGATCCCCGTTGGCAAGAGGCATAAGAAATGCGGAGCTCGACACAGCGCATCTCAATGTCTCCACCGACTCGCCGTGATAACTCAGGAACGAACCTTTGCATCTCGCGTCGCCATATCGTTCGCCGAAGCTGCCCCAGACGCAGAAGGAGTGGTAGATGGCGCTTCGCGACCACGCGACGGTATCGGCATAAAGGGCATGATCCACGACGGGCCGACAGGCGTTGCGGCTGAGCCCCCGAGACAACCTCGAGCGGGATATCGACGATGACCGTCGGGGCATATCCGAGCACCGTGCGCGCTCAGTAGTGCAGATGGCCTGCGAGGCGTCGGGGAACGCCTTGAGGCGCAGAGGCTCGGCGCCGGCTGGAAGCCGGTCGCGCAGTAGGCCCGAAGGCGATCCGAGAGTACCCGCTGGCCGGCTGGCGGACCGAGAAGGGAAGGTCGTCGAGCGACAGCGACCCAAGCGTCGGAGCGTTGCGGCTCGAAGAGGACCGGGCGAGGACATCGATCTAGCTGGCCGTGGCGCGTAGGGCGCGGCTCGCGCTGCTCTAGCGATGTTTCGTCAACTGGCTATCCTCGCTCCCGATGTCGGCGGATGAAAATTCCATCTCGGTCGGTGGCGGCGACACCGCCCAGCCCAAGAACCTTGCCAAGCGCATGGACCGAATCCGCGCCATTTGCCCTCTCGCCGACATCGATGTCCTTGACATGGGGTGCGGTGAAGGTGCCTACGTAGCCGCGATGTTGGCCGAAGGAGCAAATGCCCGGGGCGTGGAGTACGACGGCGAGAAGGTTCGTGCTCTACGTGAGCGGATGCCAGAGTTTGACCGAGTAACTCAGGGGGACATTGAGGATCTTCCATTCGCCGCTGACAGCTTCGACCTCGTGTTGCTGAACGAGGTATTGGAGCATGTGCCGAACCAGGAACGCGCCCTGACCGAGGCTCGACGGGTACTGCGTCGCGGCGGCCGGATCGTGCTGCTCTCCCCGAATCGCCTTTACCCGTTCGAGACCCACGGCGTCTACGCTCGACGAAGCGGCCGCCGACTTTCCCACATGCTTCCTTTTGTTCCCTATGTGCCGACGTCAATCGGCCGTCACTTTCTGCGCTATTGGGCCCGGAACTACTGGCCATGGGAGCTACGAGAGGCGGTCAGGAGTGCCGGTTTTACGATTGTGGATGTCGGGTTCCTCTGGCAGACGTTCGAGAATATTTCACGCAATCAGCCACGCTGGCTTCAGATCGCTGCCCCGATCCTGCGGCGCTTTGCCAATGCTGCCGAACGTACCCCAATTCTGCGAACGTTCGGCGTCTCTCAGCTCGTCGTCGCCGAGCCTCGTTAAGAGTCGCGCCCAACGATGAGGCGCCAGCGGTGGTGCATCACCTCGCCGACAAAGAAGGCTTCCGCGCAATCCGCCCGGCAGGCAGATGGAAAGGCGATCGGGAAAGTGCTGGAGGACTTCAGGTCCACCGCTGAGATCCCCGACGGTCGCTGGCTTTCGCCAGCGATTATTGACTCGGGTCACCAGCCGGGCACCGCTACAATGGCGACGGGCTGCGCCTCCGACCATCCCCGGCAAGAGCGATTCCTCAAATGAACGTTCCCACTCATCGACGTACCTTGAACACCCGCCGGGGGAAGTACGACCTACCTCACTACGATCTTTGGAGTCAAAGGCAAGCGGCCACACCAATAACACACGTGCTCAAACCCGGTGCGCGAGTGTCCTTGCTGGGAAGCTGCTTCGCCGGGCAGGCTGCCGACTATCTAAACCGCCGTGGCTATCGAGCATCAACTCACCCTTCGGGCGAACTCTATAACCCTGCCATTCTCCATCAGGACCTCCTGCACGTCTTTGACGACGTACCGTGGCCAGACGAGATTGGCGTGGTGACTGACGACGGTTACGCGCATCGTTTTCGTAAGCGTTGCCGCGCTTCGACCCTAGACGCCCTCCATCGTCTTGATCGCGAGCACACTGCCGCCGTTCGACGACAGCTCCCCAGTGCTGACGTAATCCTGATCCTGATCGGTACTACGACTGAGATGTGGTTTGACGTCGACACCGGTCTACCCACCAATGAGATACCGCCGCCCCCATCTTTTCATGCAGGTAACTGGGCATTGGACGAAGGAGACCTCACCCAGATTGTCGCACACGTGCGTGGAACTGCGGACGTTCTCGCTCGGGTCTCGAACGCGACCCTGGTTTATGGCGTCTGTCCGATTCCCCTCAACGCAACCTGGTCCTCCGCCCCCATCATCGCCGCGAACGGTCGAGTCAAGGCCCTTCTGCGCACGGCGTTGGATCTTGGCCTACCGGCCGACGCTGTCTATCTTGACCTCTGGGACTGGGTCCAGGCACAGAGTCGCTGGTGGACGCCGATGCGGGCAGATGGTCGCCACTTTCGGGCATCCGGCGTCGACAGAATCATGCTTTTCGCAGAGCAGCGGCTCGGATCTACGGTACAACAGCTCCCGCTCTCCCATCGCGCGGCATCCTTTCTCAAAGACCTCCGGTAGGCCTTTCAGCCATCTCCCTCGATGCCTATGTCGCTGCCCCCCAGCATGGCTTCGTCGCGAGCATCAACCCTTCTAATCTCCTGCACGGGGCCATTTCTGATCGTCATACACGCGAGCGGCTTCAGCTCCGGTGTAAGGGCCCAGATATGTCCATCCGCCCTCGCCCGCCGCGTGCGGTCCCGGCTCACATCTGAGCCACCAACAACGATCATGTCAGCGGACACGGAGAGACCACGGGTAAAACAGTCGGTTTTGAACATATCTACGCCATCCCGTCTTAGCGCACCCTCCATCGACGCGCAGTACATGAGTGACTCATTCTCTATGTAGACGTTATGGGCGTTTGAGGCATCCACCGGCAGCGCAGCGACTACGGCCAGACTCCTGTCCAGCAGCCACACTTCGGATGGACGGTTCGTCTTCAGCGTCTCATTGTGCGCCAGTAGATAGACCCTGTTCTCGGTTGCGAAGATCGAATTGAAGTGGTGGTAATTATGTGACTTGCGACCCCGTCGCAGCCCACCGTCGGGATAACAAATAGCCGGGCTACATGATCTCCACCATGCGTTCCTCAGCCTGGCCGGATCGTCGAATAGCAACACCCGATTCTCGTAAGTGTCCACAACGGCCAACCGATCGTCCAGGATGTCGATCTGATGAGCGCCGCGCGACAGCCCCCACATGACGACCTCCCATCCACCGTCTAGGGTGAACCTCACAATCCGCCCGTGCCACCGCTGTTTCTCGAACGCATACCACTGGCCCCGATATTTAGTCAGCCCGTAGAACTTGCCCGGAAGCAGTTGCTTAATCCCTTCCGGTTCCACTAGCAGCAATCCCTGCCCCGCGGTCGCGACAAGTAGACGCGCGGCGGGAGCGTCCCCCATAACTTCGGGATCGGCTGTGGGCTGCCGTGATCTCGCCTCCATCCTCCCAACGATGGCGCCGAGCCTAAGCCAATCCTGCCACCGATCATAGTAGTCGTCCATCCGCCGCTTCGCGGACCCCTTCAAGACAGCCAAGCGTGACCTCACACTAGCCCCCCCGCTGCAAGGGGCGCCCGCTCGACATCGTTCCTTTCGATGCCCATATACCGTTGTAGCACCGTACGCAGCCGAGATAGTGCCACGACGCCGCCTATGGCGCTGGCCGACATTACGACCACCCGTACGCCGTCACCGACATTCGTACTTGGGATGGCCGAGCTGGCGACCAACACACCAGTGCCGCCGAGCCACACTAGGCAGAGTCGTGGTATACGCATGCTCAGACCGATGAGTCGCTCCGCGGCTCGAATGATGAGCAGCGCCTGTAACGCGACAGCAAGATCCGTCGCTATCGCCGCTGCGACAAGACCGGCCGTCGGGATGAGGGCGACGTTGAGGCCGATATTGACTACGACCCCGGCGACTGAGGCGATCGCCATTTGGCCACTTGCTCGACGATCGATGAGGACGACAACCGCCATGAAATACGCCGCACGAGCCATCGCCGCCGAGGCCACCAAGGCAATGATCAGTTCGGTGCCTCCAAACGATTTCGGCGCCACCACGGCAAGCAGCCATGGGGCACTACTGACAACGATCAAACAGCCGAGCCCCGCCACGATGCTCACCGGTACGACCATGAGAGAGGGTAAGTGGCGGCGCGCGTCTGCGTCCAAGCTCCCAATAAAGAAAGGCGCCCATGCGGCCTGTATGCCGGTCAACAGCATCGTCAATGCGGACCCGAGGACGTAAGCGATCTGATACCGGCCGACCTCCGCGGCTCCGAGGTACACAGCAATTAGTAGACGGTCGGCCAGTTCGATCCCCCAGCTCGCCAGTTGGTGGACCATAGCCGGGAGAGAGAGCCTCAGTCCCGCATCTATTAGGCCGGTTGCCCACCTAGGGCGGGGACGGACGGCAACACATGCCACGGCCAGTGCCGCTGCCGAACCGATCGACAAGCCGGCTATGTAGCCTGCGGCGCCCCATCGCGTAGCGCACCAAATACCGAGTGCGCTACCAATGACGGTCTGAATCATCGTCGTGATGAAGAACATGCTCGGGCGCTGTGCAGCCCTCAAGACCGACTGCACCGTGGACTGCACGGATGACACCAATGCATAGCCGACCGCAATCTTTATGGCGAGGGCCCAACCAAACGCTGGAAAGATCGTCGCCCACCACGGTCCGGTGGCGTAGACAACGAACGCGAGTACGATGCCAGCCGCGGCCTGGGCCCAAAGCAATGCAGCCCATTTGGTCTGTCGCGCATCTCTAGGCTCGTCGTAAAAGAACCTGACAATCGAGAAGTTGAGGCCCAGACCAAAGACAATTGCCATTAGGGCGCTCAGCGCGGCAGCCGTACCCACAAGACCGTATTCGTCCACAGTCAGAACACGAGTTACAACGGGCAGCAGCAGCAGCGACAGCCCTCTTTGCATGATGGTTCCGAAGACGTAGATGGCGCCACTGCCGGCCAGCCGTCTCAGGCCACGCCCAGGGCCTTCTCTACTCCCATCCTCCTTTGACCTGAACGCTCCAGCCTTCAGTTCCACACCGTTGCGCCCTCCCGGAGTGGGGCGACGGCGACGCTACTGAAAGTCATCGGGCCCAATAGCTTGATCTGCGACGAGCTTCCGCGTCGCCCGACGGCCGACAACAGCATCCACTTCGAACGGTGGAATACCGATCCCCGGGCGTTTGAATCGAAGATCCTCCTCCGCGATCACCTCTCCTGCATCGATGTCTCGGCCAGTTACCAATGAACGACGCGCGCTTGCACGTGCTGCCATTTCCGAATCCCGAAGGTGGATCTCGGCCGAACCGCGGAGTACCGCGCCTCGGTCACACCCGTGAACCAGCTCCTTCAGCTCATCAGCATCCACACTCAGCTTGTGATCCGGTATATCCGGCAGAGACTTATCCAACGTATAGTGCTTCTCGATGCATACAGCTCCCAGTGCCGAGGCGACCCAGCCTCCGGCTACTCCGAGAGTGTGATCTGAGACGCCAATGAGATGGGGAGCAAATCTTTTCCGAAACGTCTCGATTCGAGCGAAATGTCCGTCGCCGTCCTGGGTCGGATAACTGAGCGTACAGACGAGTAGAACGAGTTTCTCCGGGCTTAAGTCAAGCCAATCGATCGCCCGGCTGACCTCTTCCGCGGTCGCGGCTCCGGTCGAGAGAACGATGGGCTTTTCCGTCGCTGCGATCTCGCGCAGCAGCGGCTTATGGGTTATATCGCCGCTGGCGACCTTATAAATCGGAGCATTCATTGACTCCAATGCTTCCACCGCCGCCGTATCGAACGGAGTCGCAAAGAAGACAATTCCAAGATCAGCACACGCCTCCGCAATAGCAGCGTACTCCTGATATTCCATCCTGTCTGAGAGCTGGAACGCCTCAAATTGCGTCTCGGTCCCGATCGCGTCGTTCCAGTATTTCGGCGCGCTGCGGGTGCTAAGAGACCCGGCTTTGTACAACTGAAACTTGATGCCCCAGGCGCCTGCCGCGGCGGCCTTTTCTGACATCTCGATCGCGCGGTCCACTGAGTTGTTGTGATTGGCTCCAGCCTCCGCCATAACCACACACCGACCATTTTCTAGCGATGGATGGCCCTCAACGGCTACACGCGTGCCGTTCATTTCTCCCCCCTCATCATGGCTCGCAGCTTTCCGGCAATACGTCTCGTTCCATGCGTGTCGACCGATTCGACAAGCCGGTCGCTGAGCTCCTGCCGCAGAGACCGGTTACCGAGGAGCCGCTCCACTGTTCGTTCAATATGGCTGTCGTCCACCAACGGGCCAATGCCAAGAAAGACGACTCCCGCCTCGTAGTTTAAGTGCGCGTGGGTCGCCTCGCGGGCATTCTGCGCAATCACGAGTACCGGTACCCCCATCATCGCCGCCTCGTAGATGGTTCGGCCCGCCGAAGTCAGGACAAGGTCCGCGTCGTGCATTGCCGCCGCCATGCTATTCACACTCTTTTGCACCGTTACAGAGTCAGGCAACTGACACTCGGCCACGCCGGGGCCGAGAATTACTCGGATATCGAGATTGGGATCGCTTTTGATCAGAAGGTTCGCGCATCGTGCTCCGAGCTGGTTGGGGTCCGTTCCGCCGAAGGTGATCAGTATCCGTGCGGCGTGCTCCCGGATCTCCTTGGGGGGTGGAAAATAAAACTCCTCGCGAACGGCAGCCCAACGTGGGCCCCAAGACACGTTCTGCGAGTTTCCCTGCTGTTGATAGAGAGCGTTGACCACCCAGTGGGCGAACTTGGCACCTTCTCCTAGGTCCTCGACGTTGACGACAAGAAAGTCCATGGAGCGCTGTTGGAGAACTTCCGCCGGGCTCGTGTCGAGCACATCGTTCACGATTAGATTGACGCCGGGTCGCCGTAGGTTAGTCAGGTCCGTTCCCAGATCACCCTCGTCATGCCATCGATACCCGCGTTCCTCGATGAACTTGGATACGAACGGATCGCAATCCCGAAGCAGGAACTCAAGCCGGTGCTCGTCGAGCGCCTCGGCAAGTTGCAGGCAGTGGAAGAGATGCCCGGAGCCAACCAGCCTGTTGGCGGACAGACGAAAGATGATGGTCCCATCCTCCAGCCTTCGGCGAGCGAGTGCGAGGTCGTCGGGCGTGTCGATGTCCAAAGCCTCGTGCTCGGGAACCTCGAACAGTTTGTGACGCGCCGTTACCATCTCTCGCTTCGACCTCAGCGTCAACCCTCTGACGAGCTGGATAGCACCGGTCTCCCGTAGGACACGGGGGGTCCCAAACTGGCGATTGACGCGTTCCGTGAAAAGTGGCTCGATGTCCATTTCCTGCCCAGGCGGTTCGTACCAGTACAGATGACTCTCCCGCGAGCAAGAGGCCAGGGAGTCGTATCCACTGGAATGAAAGACCGATAGTGCGTCTCTTATTGAGTCCGCGCTCCGGAGAGGGGAGGTCGGCTGGAAGACCCCGACATCGTCGGTCCAATCGAATTCATCGGCGATACTGGCGGCCAGCTCGGAAATGGTAGCGGCATCCGCGGCAAGATCCGCCGAGCGAATATGGGTCTCCCATCCCCGCAGGTCTGCCCAGGCGAGTATCGAAGAGTCGTCACTGGAGACCAAGATGCGGTCAGCCACCCCGGCCTCTTGCAACGCGGCCAGCGTGTAATCGAGCAGCGGCCGATCCCCAATCAGGCGCATGTTCTTGCGCAGCACCCCTTTACTGCCGCCACGCGCAGGGACGATTGCAAGAAGCTTGCGGCGGGTTTCCGGAAGGATTGCCATGTCGATGCTCAGTAGGTCCCGGGCACGTTAGCCCTTCCCCATGTGTCCAAGACCGGGACGGAATGGACACCTTCGGCCCGCGCGTGTCCAATGAATCGCCAAGCGCGCTCAGCAGCCTCGGCGCCCGCCGCGTCGCACCAGCCGCGCGCGACGGTGACCAACTGCTCCCGATATGCGCTGTCGTCGCATCGCAACGCGCTTGCCTCAAGCGCTTTCGGCAGATCCTGAGTCGAGCGAACCGCTGATACCAGCTTCGACTTCAGAAACGGATAGGACGGACCGTCTCCGAGCAAATCCAGCTCAATAACCGGGACCCCGAGGAGCATCCCCTCGAGCGCTACGCCGCTGGAGTACTGCACAAGCGTCGCCACGCCCGAGCGAAGGAGGTCGTAGGTTCTGCCCCTCCAGCAACTCCAGCCAGGCGGAAGTGCGGTGCCCAGCGATCTCTCCGTCTGACGGGGATGTGGGGCCAGGACGACCGGCCGAGTCGTTTTAGAGGCGATCGCACCGATCATCTCTTGAATGACGAATCGGTGATCAGGAGAAGTCGCGAGAACCACAGGTGCATCGTTGGGAATGGCCGCCAGAATTGGCGAGGGAGAGAGCGCCGGGTTGCCTACTACTCCTAACTGGCTCTTGTCGGTGCCGCCGGCTGCATACCATCCCGCTTCGCACGCGCCCCGCAGAGCCGCGTAGTCGAAGGGCAAATCCCGCAGACCAATATCCATGAGCATCGGGGCGTGCGGAAGGAAGACCGATGGGACTCCCGCCAGCCTCGACACTCGTGCCAAGGCCCGCGCCTGGGGGCTGTGATTCGTAGCGACCACAACCGCGGTGGGGGCCCGGCGATCAATAGTGGCCTGGGCGACGGCGATACATCTCGCGCTGTTCTGGAAAGCGCGATGGATGGCAATTTCACCTCCGGGGTGACCGACTCCAGCCTGGCTCAGGAGCTCAGAAAGCTCTCGAGCGTGCTTGGTCGCGATAGTCGCAAGGCGCCTAAGTCCCACGGCCGATGGCCGAATATCAAGCGGGAACTCCGGTCTGGCTTTTCCGCTGGCGACGGCGAAAACCGGAGCAAGCGATCTACGCTGGTTCTCGGTCGCGAAGGCGAATAGAACCCCGCTGACAAGCAGATACGATTCCGACGCGTTGCGCCTAAGAAGTGCCCGCGAGAGCTTTGCGAGCCTCCATGCCGCAATACGCATTCGTCGGGATCCATCCATCTGCGCCAACCCACCCAAACGGTGAAGGACATACTGGGTCCTCACCACCGGCACCGCCGTCCACACCAGATCCGCGTCTGCGTGTTCTGCCACGAATGCATCGATCGTCGCCGACGCGATGTTCCGGACCTCAGCGGCGTCTGCTGCTTCGCTCCTCAGATTTATCAAGAGTCCGGAGCCTCATGTCTCCATTGAGTATGTGTCCCGCTCATGAAGACCGCACCGATCGGGAATCAGATTGCCGCTGACTGCCCTTGCGGGATCTGCTCCGAAACCCAGGCGTAGGTCTTCTCTAGTCCGTCGCGCAATGAGATGGACGGCTCCCATCCATAACGCTCAAGGATCAGGGTGTTCTCAGAGTTGCGCCCCCGCACTCCCTGCGGAGCGTCCAGCCTGTAATTGCGCTCCAACGTAACGCCGGCGATCTCCTCGACCAGGTCGACGAGCTGGTTGATCGTCACGACCTCCGAAGAACCGAGATTGATCGGCTCGATTGGCTCACCGCGAGTGATCATCAAGGTGCCTTGGACGCAATCATCGATGTACATGAAGCTTCGGGTCTGATGGCCGTCGCCCCAGATCTCGATCGACATATCTCCAATTGCGACCGCTTCGGCAACCTTGCGACAGATTGCCGCGGGCGCCTTCTCGCGCCCGCCGGTCCAAGTGCCCTGCGGCCCATAGACATTGTGGTAACGAGCGACGCGCGTCTCTAGACCGAAGTCCTCCATGAAGTGGCGGCACATCCGCTCACTGAAGAGCTTCTCCCACCCGTAGCCGTCCTCGGGCATCGCGGGGTACGCGTCCGCCTCGCGAAGGGCTTGGACCTCCGGCGTTTGCTGCTTTTCTGCGGCATAAACGCAGGCAGATGACGAGTAGAAGAACCGCTCGACGCCGGAGTTGCGGGCTGCGATGAGCATGTGGGTGGAAGGCAGCACGGACAGCATGCAGAGCGCCTTATTCCCCTCGATGAATCCCATGCCGCCCATGTCGGCAGCCAGGTTGTAGACCTCCGTCACGCCATCAGTCACCGCACGGCAGGCAGCAAGGTCGGAGACGTCAGCGACCTGATTGTCGACACCATCGAGGAGTTGGTGCCACTCATCGAGGGGCTTGCAGTCGACCGCTCTGACCTCATATCCTTGGCGGGTCAACTCGGCGACCAGGTGGCCTCCGATGAAGCCGCCGCCCCCGGTCACGAGCACTGTTCCGTTTTGCATCGTCCCCATCCTATTGGCTCTCGGAAGAGCGATTGAAGTTCCCAGTCCGGCTGGCCGAATGGTCGAAACGTGGACGCAGGACCCGCTCAACCGCCGAGACGATCGCCCCAGCCATCATCTGTCGCCCGGTTGACTCAGACGGGGACGACGACGGGATATGGCAATCAGGAAAGCAGGGTTGTTCACGAGGTAGCGACGCCAAAGACGCTGCGGCTCCTGCAGGAGGCGGTGTAGCCACTGCAAACCACTTCGCTTCACCCACCGTGGTGCGTCCGCCCGGAGTCCCGCGTTGACATCGAAGGCAGCACCGACTCCGAGGAGGACGCAAGGCGACTTGAGGCGGTCGATGTGTGCCGCCATCCACCGCTCCTGTTTCGGCGTCGACAGGCCGACCCAGACGAGGTCCGCTCCAGAAGCGGCAATCATGTCGATGACCTCCTCATCCTCCTCCGGAGTCAGGGACCTGAAAGGCGGCGTGTGAGTCCCTGCGCTCCTGAGTCCAGGAAAGCGCCGCTGAAGTTCACGCTCAAGCAGCTCGGCGGTCCCAGGGGCGCCGCCGTAGAAGAACGAGCTCCAGCCGGCGGCGACCGACCGCTCGCAGATCTCAAGCATCATCTCGGGGCCGTACACCCTGTCCATTCCCTTGGCTCCAGCATATTTTCCCGCCCAAACCGTCGGCATTCCGTCCGGAATCGTCATCCCTGACGCGTTGTGGATAAGCCGCAATTCCTCGTCCTTCTGGCATTCCATGATCCCGTGGACGCCGGTTACACAGACGTAGCGGCGCTCTTTGCCGGCCACCCAGCCGGCAATCTCCGCACAGGCGGTCGGCATGTCCACAGTGCTAACTCCGACCCCGAGGATCTCGACCCTACGGCCCTGCATCGCTACGCCCCAAAAGGCCCGGCACCGGCGAGCCCGATCGCGGCCACGGCGAGTAGTAGGGCGCCGAGCCCAGAGTAGGTTGCAACGAGCACCCGCCATCGGTTCGCTCGCGCCGCGCGTCGCGCCCGATCGCCCCCCTTGACCAGGAGCCGCCGCAGGTCACCGCGAAACGCCGCGCGCGGCACGGGACGGTCGCGCTCAAGCCGGTCGGCCACCGCGGCGAGGCGAGCACGCTCCGACGGCGAAACCTCGGACCCGAAATCGTCTTGGTTACTCATCGGAAGAGAGAGGATCGGGGGTTCAGCATCTTTGCCTTTCGGTAGGAAGCCAGGGCCTGGGCGGCGTTGCCCTGCTCGGCCTGCAGCCTGGAGAGGACGACCCACGAGCGCCATTCGTGGGGTTCGCGGTGGACAGCGCCTAGCCCGGCCTTTTCTGCCGCCCCGATCCGCCCCTGTTCCTCGAGCACCAGCGCCTTCTGCAGACGGGGCGGTGCCGCGAAGGGCTCGATCCGGATTGCGTCCTTGGCCTTGGCGAGAGCTTGAGCGAGATCGCCAGAGCGAACCGCAGCCTGGCTTTGCTGAATCGAGCTCGCTGCCGAGAGCGGGATGGCGATCGCGACCATCGCGGCGACCGCGACGATGCAGCCCGCAACCCGCCGTCCCACCGACAGGGGCCCATTGCGCTCCCGCGCTCCGGCCGTGACCAGCACAGAGGCGAGCAGCAAGCATGCGATCGGCAGGACCGGCAATTCCCACAGCCAGTCGTAGGCGGCGCCGAAACAAAAGGCGACGATCCCGGCCAGCGCCGCGGCCAGTTGAGTCCGCCGCGACCGGGAGGCGTGCAGGTAAGTGCGCAGGCCGATCCAGAGGACCCAACCGAAGAAGAAGAGGATCAGGGCGAGTCCAACAATGCCGAGCTCGGCGAGCGCTTCCAGATAGAGCGAGTGTGCGTCGCGGACGAAGCCGCCTTTGCTGCCGCGATGTTGCGCCCACCAGACTTCATAGCTGCCCGAGCCGCCGCCCACCAACGGATGGGCGCTGAACTCATGCATGGCCGCTTCCCAGTAGGGGATGCGGCCGTTGCTACTGAAGCTCTGCAGACGCGCGGAGCCTTTGCCAGCGCCGCCTCCGTCTTTGAATTCATTCCAGGCGTGGGAAGCCTTGCCGCTCGCCAGCAGCCCGACGGCGGCGATCACGACCAGCGCCGCTGCGGCCCCGACGACTGTGAGCGAGGTCCGTCGGGACGGTCGGGTCCAGCCCGGTCGCATCCCGTTTTTCAGGTAGATCGTGAGGCCGGCCTGCAGCAGGCCGACCCCGGCGCAGACGACGATGGTCATCGCCAGCAACTCGTTGCCTTGGTGGTGGGCGAGCTGATTGGAAAGGCCGCTGTCGAGGGCGTCGCGCTGGTGAGCACCGACCATCAGGATCGCCGCCCCGATCGCGGCGATCAGCATCGTCGTCGCTTTCACCACGCGATCATTGGCGAAAGCGACGAAGACGATCAGCCCGACCGCGGCGGCGACCACGCCTCCCCGTGAGAACGTGAAGTAAAGGGTCAACCCCATCGCCGGAAGCGCCGCCGCGGCGAGCGCCCGGGTGAGGAGATAGCGGGCCGAGCAGGCGAGGTAGAGGACCAGCGGAAAGCCGATCGCCACCATCGATCCCATCCCGTTCCAGTACCCGAGCGGATAGGAGAGGCGGCTGCGATTGGCCGTCAGGAGGTTGACCGTTTCCTTGGCGTCGGGGAACCAGGCCGGGTGGAGCCGCGAGAGCAGGCCGACGGCTGCCAGGACGAAGATGCCGGCGCCGAGCGCGCCGATCATCCTTCGCGCGCCCCGCGACCCGCGCAGGCCCAGCGCCAGGGCGAAGATGCCGAGATAAGTGGTGACACGGCCGAGATCGGCGAAGCTTCCGTCGACCGTGCTCGACCAAGTGGAGCTGAGCGCAACCCACGCCACGTAGGCGGCAAGTGCAGCGAGGGCGACCCACGCGTTCCGACGCAATTTCCGTAGCGGGAGTGCTCCGACCGCGAGGCCGAGCAGCACGCCCCACCAGACCGCGATGCCGACCTGGTCGCGGATCACCGATTCGTAGCCGCCGCCATTGAGGCCGAGATAGACGATCAGCAGGAAGCCGAGCAGCCAGACCGCTACCGCCTGAAAGTCGATCCGTGAGGCAAGCGCCTGCACTCGCGCGACGAGGGGGAGTCGGCCTGCTGATTCCATCCAATGGGAGATACGCCAGCGCAACCTAAATCCTGACCCCGGATGTCAGGGAGTGGAGGAACGTTCCGTATGGACTCGTATGAGCGCGATTCGCCCGCTGTCGACTCGACCCCTGCTCGCGGCGATCGCCGTGCTTCTCGTGGCCGCCGCCCCAGCCTCGGCCGGCGCCCGGGACGCGGTCCCGCCGGGCCACTCGGGGGCTAGTCAGTACACCGAAACGCTGCCCACGGGGGGCGGCGAAACGCCAACCAGTTCGGTTCATCCAGGCGGCGTCGGCGGCCCGGGCGACGGCGGTGGCCCGGGCGGTGGCAACAGCGTCGGCGGGACGTCCGGGGCGACGCCAGAAGTCACGCCGACCCAGGCGCTGGGCGCCCACCACGCCAAGCAACTCGAAAAGCTCGGCCCGGAAGGGAAAGCGGCAGCTCGGCTCGCCGCCTCGGCGGGCGCTCCCGCCGCCCATGCCGCCGCGAGCCACGGCGGCGGCGACGGCTCGTCCCCGGTCAAGCAGGTGGTCGGTGAGCTGACCGGGACCTCCAGCTCCGAAGGCATGGGGATCCTTCTCCCTCTCCTGATCGTGATGACGGCCTTGGTCGCCGTAACTTTCATCTTTGCCCGGCGTCGTCCCGCCAGCCCGCGGGACTAGGCTCCGGTACATGTCGACGTCGCTCCGGCCGAGCACCAATCCGCGCTACGTCACTCTTCTTCTCGGCGCCCTGACCGTCCTGATCGCCTGCGTGATCGCGAGGCCGGAGGCGGCGGCGGCACAGGGTCTGAAGATCGGCTTCGCCGATGGCCTGTTCACCTCAAAAGAAGGGCCAGATCGCTCCGAATGGTTGGGTCGGGCGCCCCAAACCGGCGCCTCCATCATCCGCCTCAACGTCCGCTGGGCGGTCGTCGCCCCGAAGAAACCGCCTGCGGGGTTCGAAGCGGCCAACCCTGCCGCCGTGGGCTACGAATGGGCGACGCTCGATGCCGCGGTGCGCGAAGCTACCGCCGACGACTTGAAGATCTTCTTCACCGTCTACCAGGCGCCGACCTGGGCCGAAGGCGGCCAACGGCCGAAAAACGCCGAACCCGGCAGCTGGGAACCCTCGGCCGGCGCCTTCGGGGAATTCGCGCAGGCTCTGGCGGGGCGCTACAACGGCACCTTTCCCGATCCCTCCGATCCAGGCTCTTCCCTCCCCGCTGTCAACTACTACGAGGCCTGGAACGAGCCGAACCTGAGCGTCTACCTCGCCCCGCAGTGGGACGGCGGGGAAAATCGCGGCTCCAATCTCTACCGCGGGCTGCTGAACAGCTTCTACGCCGGGGTGAAGCGAGGCTCACCGCGCGCCAAAGTGCTGGCCGGCTCGCTCGCGCCGTTCGGCGAAGAACCGGGGGGCACCCGGACCCGCCCAGTCCTCTTCCTGCGCAACCTGCTCTGCCTCGAAGGGGGCGTCCTGCGCAAGACGGCCTGCCCGGAACCGGCGCGGTTCGACATCCTTTCCGACCATCCGATCGCGGTTGGGCCGCCTACGCAATCTGCGACCAGCCCGCTCGACGTGACGACGCCCGACCTCGGCCGACTGACCAAGGTGCTGGAAAAGGCCGAACAGACGAAACGGGCCCTCCCCGCCGGAAAGAAGCCCCTCTGGGTCACGGAGTTCTGGTACGACACCAACCCGCCTGACCCGAACGGCCTATCCCTCGCCACGCAGGCACGCTGGTACGAGCAGGACCTCTACCTCTTCTGGAAACAGGGGGCGCAGGTGGCAATCGCATTGCAGCTGCGCGACTCGCCGGAGGGCAAAAGCTACGCATTGACCTACCAATCCGGCGCCTACTTCCTCGACGGCTCGCCGAAGCCCTCCGCGACGGCATTCAAATTCCCTTTCGTCGCGCAACGCACCGGGCCGTTCAAGGCCGCCGTCTGGGGAATCGCTCCTCACGGGGGCAAGGTCAGGGTCCAAGCATTCCGCGGTGGCAGCTGGAAGACGCTCGCGACCCTGTCGTCGAAAGGACTCGGCCGACCGTTCACCGGGGAAATTGACCTGCTCCGCTTCGCCAAGCTGCGGGCCGTGATCGGCGGCGACTCGAGCCTCCCTTGGCTCCAGCGCTAGACGAATAGGCATGGCGCTGTCAGCAATCGCCGGATCGTGGCGTACTCCCTTTCTGAAGCTTTAGAAAGGAGCCTCAGCGTATGAAGAAATGGTCGATCATTCCCAGTCTCGTCGTCATCGCGGCGCTTGCCGTAGCTGCTTTCGCGACTACCGGCGTCGCGTCCGCCGGCGGCCCGTATCAACCGTACTGCCCCGCAGGTGAAGAAGGCACCCCTCCCAACTGCCACAAACATGAAGAAGGCGGCGGCGGTGGCGGCGGTGGCGGTGGCGGTGGAAACACCGGCGGCGGCGGCACCACCAATCCGCCTCCTCCCGCTACCTGCAAGGCAGGAGAAGTGGGCACCTATCCCAACTGCGTCGTCCCCGCGATTGGTGTCGGCGGTATCAAGCTTCAGCCCAACAGCACCACGCTGACGCTGAAAGTCAATGCGCCAGGCACGGTGAAGCTGTCCGGCAAGGGCATCAAGGCGAAGCTCGTGAAAGTCTCACCGGGCACCGTCAAGATCAAGGTCCAGCTGACCTCGAAAGAGAAAAAGCTCCTCAAGAAGAAGGGCAAGGTTTCTCTCAAGGTCAAGATCACCTACACGCCGACCGGTGGCACGCCCGTGACCAAGACGGTCAAGATCACGGTCAAGGCTCCTCAGCACAAGAAGTCGCACAAATAGGCTCTCAGCTAGATCGACCATTTCAAGCGGCCCGCCTCGTGCGGGCCGCTTTTTTGTCCGGCGCCGGCAATGACGGCCGTATAGACAAATAACCTGCGTCGATGCCGCGACCGGACTTCGCCAGCGTCTACGACGACGAGGTCTGGAGCGTCTATGGCTTCTTCGCCTATCGGCTGCGCTCGATTGCCGATGCGGAGGATCTGACTCAGCGCACCTTCGAGCGGGCACTGCGCGCCTGGGGGCGGTTCGACCCGGAGCGGGCGCCGGCACGGGTGTGGCTGCTGACCATCGCTCGCAATCTGTTGATCGACCACTACCGGGCCGACGTCTGGGGCCGACAGCAGACGATCGAGGAGGTGCCGGAGGGCGAGCTCGGTAGTGAGCTGCCTGAACCCGACCTGGGGATCGAGCCGGAGTTGGCGACCGCGCTCGCCGAACTGGCCCCGCGTGACCGCGAAGTGCTGGCCCTGCGCTTCGGCGGCGACCTGAACGGCCCCGAGATCGCCACGATGACCGGCCTCTCCCTCGCCAACGTCCAGCAGATCCTCTCCCGCTCCCTGCGGCGGCTGCGGAAACGACTCGAGGGCGGCGAGTTGGACCGCGGCCCCGGGCGTGCGATCGGATCTTCCTAGCTGCGGAGGAGAGGTGCGAACGGGCGGGCCCAGGTCACCAGCGTCTCGGCCTCCTGATCTCGGAGACCGTGTCTCGGATCGACCGGCACGAGCAGAGTCGGCGCCTCGCGCGCCGCGGCCCACTCGAAGCAGATGTCGTCGAAGTTGTCGTCGACCCAGGCGACGGGCCTGCCTTTCGCGTAGGCGTCCAACGGCTCGAGCTTCCAATGCGCGCTGCCGAACTTGGCGGCTCCGCCAAAGTCGACGTACGGAAGGGACGGCAGCCCGAGCAGCTGAGGAAAATGCTCGTTTGCCCGCTCCTGCCAGCCCGTTGCCCAGACCAGCTCGAAATGGTCCGAGAGCCGGCGCAGATGGTCGCCCGCCATGATCGACACGCGGTGGACCATCCCGTCGATGAGCTCGAACTGAACGGTGCCGGGCGCGCCCTCTTCAGCTTCGAGCAGGACGACGACACCATCGACGTCGACGGCTAGAAGCGGCAGGCCGTTTTCCGCTTCTTTCGAGGGCGGTCGGTTACGTCGACGTGCGCGCATCCGCCGATTGTGTCGCAAGCCGCTCGCGGGAGGCGCGTCGACAGGACCGGCAGCTGGCCGGCTTCAGCTCTGACGCTTCACCGTGTATCTGGCGCTGCCGTCGCAGCCCGCCTCGCCGTCGGTGCTGGTCACCTGGTGGATGCTCACCTGCACCTGCTTGGCCGACTTGAAGTTGAGCGTCACTTCGGTGGTGCTCGACGAGGTCCCTTCGCCTTCTTCGCCGCCCCTCTGGGTTTCGGTCTCCCTCAACAGGTAGGACTTGCCGACCTTCGGGTGCTGAGAGCCCGAGAGGCCGATCGCGACGTAGCTTTCGTCGCCCTGCAGCGGGATGGACTTCGTGCACTTGATCGGCACCCCGTAGGCCGTGACCGACACACCCTTGCCGCCGACCTGCACGGTGAGCGTCTGGCTCGCGCCCAGGGACTTGTAGAAGCGTGCGCCGTCGGGCAGCTTGCACCCCGCCGCCTCCGCGCCCTCCTTGCAGCTCGGCTTGCCCGCGGCCCCGGCCGCCGACAGCGCGAGCACGATGGCGACACACAACAGGACACACAACGAGACCAGCGAACGACGAGACGAGAAGCCTCGGATCTGCATCGCACTTCCCCCAGTGGTAAGCGTTGGACGAGAGGCCGACCCTAGTGGGCGAACGCGGCCTCGTCTGCCGGTCCTCGTCGCCTATGGGCGAATTTCCCCCATGGGAATGAATCCGGTTTGAGAGCGCCCTGCTGCCTTGACAGGCGCGCCGCCGGTGGTCTACTCGGAGTTGAGCAGGGATACCGATCTAAAACCTCATAACCGCCTGGAGGCGATGACGATGGCCGCGACCGAGATCGATCCCGAGAAGCTGGAAGCATTCATGGGCCAGGCGGTGACCGACATGGGGGCGGTGATCAGCGCGCCGCTCTTCATGATCGGCGAGCGCCTGGGCCTCTATAAGGCGATGGCGGGCCACGGCCTGATGACCTCCCAGGAAGTGGCCGAGGCCGCGGGCGTGGCCGAGCGCTCCGTCCGCGAGTGGCTGCGCAACCAGGCGGCGGGCGGCTACGTCACCTACGACGCCGAGGCGGACGCCTACGAACTGCCGCCCGAGCAGGCGCTGGCGCTCGCCGACGAGGAGAGCCCCTTCTATCTCCTCGGCGCCTACGAGCTGATCGCTTCGCTCTACGCCGACGAGGAGAAGATCGCCGCCGCCTTCAAGAACGGCGACGGCATGGGCTGGCACGAGCACGACCACCGCCTCTTCAAGGGCACCGAGCGCTTCTTCCGCCCCGGCTACAAAGGCCACCTCGTCGCCGAGTGGATCCCCGCCCTCGAAGGCGTCGAGGCCAAGCTCAACGAGGGCGCGAAGGTCGCCGACATCGGTTGCGGCCACGGCGCCTCCACCGTCCTCATGGCGGAGGCCTTCCCCGAGTCGGAGTTCCACGGCTTCGACTACCACCCGGCCTCGATCGAACGCGCCCGCGAAGCCGCCGCCGACGCCGGCATCGACAACACCGACTTCGAGGTCGCGAGCGGCAAGGACTACCCCGGCACCGACTACGACCTCGTCGCCGTCTTCGACTGCCTCCACGACATGGGCGATCCGGTCGGCGCCTCGACCCATATCCACGACACCCTCGCCCGTGACGGGACCTGGCTCATCGTCGAGCCCTTCGCCGGGGACAGCGTCGAGGACAACCTGAACCCGGTCGGCCGCGTCTTCTACGGCGCCTCGACCATGATCTGCACGCCGGCGTCCCTGGACCAGGAGGTCGGGCTGGCGCTGGGAGCCCAGGCGGGCGAGAAGCGCCTCGCCGAGGTGATCAAGAGCGGCGGCTTCGCCGATGTCCACCGGGCGACGGAGACGCCGTTCAACCTGATCCTCGAGGCGCGGCCCTAGGAGCTTCCCGACGAGACGGTCCGCCGCGCCCTCCCGCGCGCGCGACCCGAGCCGGTGCGGCCCGGCCTCAGTCCTTGGACCGCGAGGTCAATCCCTGGAGCGCGACCTCGATCGGGGACCGATGCTTGCCGTTGCCGGCCGCCTCGCGGTTGCGTTGCAGCTCGCCGGCGAGCGCGCCGACCTGGGTGCTGAAACTGCCGACCTCTTTCGCGACCCTCGCGACGTCGCCGGTGTCGACCTTGATCTTCGGCTTGCGCAGGGCCGAGCCGAGCCCGCCGCGATGCCCTTTCCGCGAGGCGCCCAGGGCGATCCCTCCGGCCACGCCGGCGAGCGCCGCGCCGCTGGCGATCAAGGGCACCTTCGCCTTGCCGGCCGCTCTGCCGACCGCCTTGCCGGCCCCGCCGACACTCTTGCCCGCGGACTTCGTCTTCTCCTCCACGGTGTCGCGCACGGCCTCGACCGGATTCGTCCCGGAGCCGTTGCCGCCCGAGCTGGTGGACCGGCTGCGGGATTTATTCGCTGGGCTGCTGCCGGATTTACTTGGCGCCCTGCTGCTCGATTTGGCGGCGGGCCGCGCTTTTTTCGTCGAACTCGCTTTGGTCGATTTCGAGCTCCGGGACGAACTAGGTCGCGCCGAAGCCGAGGGTTTTTTCGTTTGAGCCATGGTCACTGCCCCCTCAAGGGTTGTGGTCTCACGAATGGATCAAGTACCCGACCCAATGGGGGCAAACCCACGGATGCCTTGCCTGGGGCTTGTCGGGTCATACGGCAGAAGGCGGTCGCGTCCAGTCAAATCATGGGTCTTATGATGGCCGCCGATGGCAGATCGGACTTTGGACCCCACCGCGAGCGCCGAGGCCCGGTGGACCGGTGCGCCGCGGTCCGACGATCGCTCGGCCGTGGTGGCGATGGCCGGAGCCGGGCAGTTGGCGCAGATGACCCAGCAGGCGGCGATCTCGCTGGGGGTCGAACTGAGGATCCTGGCGGTGAAGGCGACGGAGTCCGCCGTGCTGGCCGGCGCGCGGGCCCTCGTCGGCGATGACACGGCCGAGAGCCTGCGGGAGCTGGCCGATGGCGCGGCGGTCCTGACCTTCGACCACGAGGGATTCGACCCGGAGATGCTCGTCCAGCTCAAGGACGAGGGGGTGCCGATGGCGCCTTCGCCCGACGCCGTCCTCTACGCGCAGGACAAGCAGTTCGCTCGCGAAAACCTTTCCCGCCTCGGCTTCCCGCTGCCGCCCTTCGCCTTCGCCGAGTCGATCGAGGACTTCGATGCCTTCGCCGAGCAACACGATTGGCCCGTCGTCGCCAAGACCCCGCGGGGCGGCTATGACGGCGGGGGCGTGTTCGTCCTCGACGACCGCGCGGCGGCGGCCGATCTGGTCGCGAGAGTCGACGGCGTCCTCATCCTGGAGCCGCTGCTCGCGATCCGCCACGAGTTCGCGGTGCTCGCCGCCCGCAGCACCTCGGGCGAGATCGCGATCTACCCGGTCGTCGAGACGATCCAGAAGGACGCGATCTGCCACGAGACGCTGGTCCCCGCGGCGCTGCCCGAAGAGGTCTGCGCGGAGGCGACCGAGATCGCCCGCAAGCTGGTGACCGAGATCGACGCGACGGGAATCGTCGCGGTCGAGTTCGTCCTCACCGACGACGGGGTCCTGATCAACGAGCTCGCCCTACGTCCCCACAACTCGGGCCACTGGACGATCGAGGGTTGTGTCACCTCTCAGTTCGAGCAGCACCTGCGGGCGGTCCTCGGTTGGCCGCTGGGCTCGACCGAGCTACGTGCCCCCGCGATCGCGCTCGCCAACATCCTCGGCCCGGCCAACGGAGTCGACCCGACCGAGCGGGTGGCGGACCTGCTCGCCGATCCCGACGTTCGCCTCCACCTCTACGACAAGGCCTACCGGCCCGGCCGCAAGCTCGGCCACGCGACCGTCCTCGCCGCCGACATCGAGACCGCCCGCGACAAAACCCAGCGCGCCCTGGCGCTACTGGAAGGAGCTCAGTCATGACCCAGCCCCTGGTCGCCATCGCGATGGGCAGCGAATCCGACCTGGAGACGATGACCCCCGCATCCGAGGCCCTCGCCGAGCTCGGCATCCCCTCGGAAATGCGCATCCTCTCCGCCCACCGCACGCCGGACGCGATGCTCGCCTTCGGCCGCGAAGCCGCCGCCAACGGCTTCAAGGTCATCATCGCCGGCGCCGGCGGCGCGGCCCACCTCCCCGGCATGCTGGCGGCGGTCACCCCCCTCCCCGTCATCGGCGTCCCCCGCTCCCTCGACAACCTGGACGGCCTCGACTCCCTCCTCTCGATCGTCCAGATGCCCAAAGGCGTCCCGGTCGCCACCGTCGCGATCGACGGAGCCCGCAACGCCGGCCTCCTCGCCGCCCGCATCCTCGCCACCTCCGATCCCGCCCTCCGCGAGCGCCTCGAGACCGCGATGCAGGAGATGTCCGCGGCGGCCCGGGCCTCGGACGAGCGGCTGCGGGGCCAGAACCCCTAATCAGGCCTCCGCCACTAGCGGACACGAACGTACGTTCCCTTCCGCCGATCCAGTTGATTGACTCCGGCGATGGGAGTGGATCAATCGTTGCGGGTCGTCGGACTCTTCGCCGGTATCGGTGGGATCGAGCTCGGACTTCGCAGTGCTGGTCATCGCCCCGTCCTCTTTTCGGAGATCGATAGCGCGGCTCGAACGGTCCTTGAGGACCAACTCGCCGAGATCCCACTCCACCCGGACATAACGACTCTCGAATCCCTACCAGATTGTGATCTTGTCACTGCTGGCTTTCCGTGCCAGGACCTGAGTCAAGCTGGCCGCACCGCCGGGATCACCGGATCGCAGTCGGGGTTAGTCGAGCATGTGTTTCGTCTACTGGACAGCGCGAACCCGGCACCGAAGTGGCTGCTCCTTGAGAACGTCTCCTTCATGCTGTCCCTTGACCGTGGCCGAGCAATGACCTGGCTAGTTGATCAGCTTGAGCTGCGCGGCTATACCTGGGCCTATCGAGTCGTCGACTCCCAGGCCTTCGGCCTGCCACAGAGACGTCAACGAGTCCTGCTTCTGGCGTCCCAAACCGAGGACCCGCGTCCCGTCCTGCTCAACCAGAGCGAGAGTCAGAACCTTGCCGAGGACCATGGTGGCGAGCTCGCGTGCGGCTTCTATTGGACCGAGGGACTCAGAGGCCTAGGGTGGGCAATCGATGGCGTGCCGACCCTGAAGGGCGGCTCGTCGATCGGTATCCCATCTCCCCCTGCGATCTGGATTCCTGGTTCGGGGCGGCTGGTGACTCCCGACATTCGAGACGCAGAGCGCCTCCAAGGATTTGAAGCTGATTGGACCGCGTCCACCAAGACTTCTGGAGGTAGCCGCCGAGGGGATCGCTGGCGCTGGAAGTTGGTCGGCAACGCGGTGAGTGTTCCTGTTACCCGGTGGCTCGGGGAGCGCCTCAGATCTCCCGAGGCCCAGTTTGACCAGCCCGACGCAGAACTAAACGGAAAACGATGGCCGAGAGCCGCGTGGGGCGGTAGCGGCGAGAGACGTGAAGTGGCCGTTTCCATGTGGCCGGTGACCTGGGATCGCCCTCACCTTCTCGACCACCTCGAATATGAGCCGCAGTTTCTCTCGGCCCGAGCTACCGCGGGTTTCCTGGACCGTGCTGGCCGCGGAAACCTTCGGATCCCAGAGGACTTCCTCCGCGAGGCCCACTGGCACCTGAAATCCATGACGATGCAGCCACAGTTGGTCGCAGCTTGACTCCGTCTTAGGCCACCACGCTGCCCGGACCAAGACCTGCTGCTAGTCGTTCGCAGGCGTCCCAACATCAGTTCGTTGCGATGTTGCACGAGGCTTTGGATCCTGCCAGCAGGCGTGCCGGTGCCAAGTCTGCGACGCGAAGCTGGGAACTCCGAGAGCACTATGCGCGCTCTGAATTCTTCTAGTGCGCGGAGGCGCTACGGTGGCGCGCTCTCTCTCCGCCACCGTGACGTGAGGGTTTCGTTCCAATGACGCCGAACCAGCCCATAAAGTCTCGATTAGTGATGCACGGGCCAGCCATTCTCGCCGCCACCATGTCCACGCCCCAGGATCGTGGCAAGGCGAAGACTTCATGGCAGTACCACTCTCAATCCGATCGGCACAGCAAGGTGGCGTGCTGGGGGGTCCTCTACGACCTCCTTCGCACCAGTGCCCTGCTGCGTAAGCACGCCGAGGAAAAGAAGATTGTCTTCGGGATCAACTTCAAGATGAACGACTACGCCAACGACCGTGAAAAGGATCTGGATCTCGTCATCGCTCGTCCGTCAGGTTCGGCGAGCTTTTCCAAGGACAAGACCTTCGTCGAGCTGGCTGAGAAATGGGACATCGAGCTAACTTCAACGCAGAGATCCGAGCTTCTGGCGTTACCGGCGATCATGCGCGGACAGCTTGCTGGTGCGGGGGTCCAGATAGCACTAGAGGCCAAGGCATCGATGACCGCGCACGTGAAGGCCCTTCCACGACTGTACGACGAGCTCAACTCAAGCCACCAGATGATTCATGGTGCTTCTAGCCATGCCCTGGCAGTCGGAATGGTCATCGTCAATGTTGCGGACACGTTCATCAGCCCCAAGAAGCAGGTAAGTCGACGACGACTCGTCGTCTCTCGCCACAACCAGCCAGCGGCCGCCGAAGCGACGATTGCCAAGGTGAAAAAAATTCGACGGCGCACGACCGCGAGCGAAGCAGGCTTCGACGGTCTCGGCATCATCGCGATCGATCTGAAAAACGACGGTACCCCGGTTACGTTGGCCACCGACCCGCCCGCACCCCAACCTGGGAGCATCTTCTATTACGACGATATGTTGGTGCGGATAGCGAATGAGTACGACGCAAGCTTCTCGTCGATATAGCGCCTCATGCACTGGAGTGCGGCCGCGGTAAGACGCGCCGCTTAAGCAGGGGAACGGTTCGCTCCACTTTCTGCACTACAACGTTGCCCGTTTGCACTCAACGCTCAAGAACGCGCATCCACGCACCCCGGCGCCGACCACAGGAGCTGCGGACCACGTCTGGAGCTCCGCGAACCTACGCATTCTCCGCGACCAAAGCAAACTTGCGGACGCGGCCGGAGCGGAGCCAGTCAATCCATAGTTGGTGGGCGCTCAGGAGCTCCTCCAGGGCTTGGTCTCCGATTTCTGCGGCGATGTCGGTGGCGTCGGCGGTGAAGGATTGGGTCAGGGATTCGGCGGTGGCGGCGTGGGACTCGCTCCAGTCTTCTTGCCAGCGGACGGGGAGGCCTACTTGGTCCAGGGTGGCGAGCAGGTCGTCGAGCGGGATTAGGTGGACGGTGTCGGCGTCGGGCATTTGCTCCCTCTCCGCGGCGGCGAGTGGGTCGCCCGCTTCGACGGTGCAGGCGAAGCGGCCGCCGGTCGGAAGGGCGCGGGAGATTTCGCGGAGGAGGGCCTCCTTTTCGGGGAAGGCGAGCATCGTCTCGAGGAGGAGGACGACGTCGAAGGGGGCCCGAAGGATCGGGGGGATACGGGCTACGTTGAAGCGGCAGGGGAGGTCGGCGGCTCGTTCGCGGGCGATGTCGATGGCGTCGGCGCTGTAGTCCAGGCCGAGGTAGTCGTTGCCCATCTCCTTGGTGATGAAGCGGCCGGGGCCGCCGATGCCGCAGCAGAGGTCTAATACGGATACGCCGGGGGCGATGGCCGCTTGGTGGGCCAGGGCGCGGATCTCGGAGGCGCGCATGAAGCTTTCCTGTTCGACGAACTCGCCGGGCTCGTAGGCGGCGACTCGGGCTCGGTAGAGGGCGCGGACGAAGGGGGTGCGCTCGTCCTGCTTCACGTCGCGGATGCTAGCCGGCCCGAATGCCGGGAAGGATCCGGCGCGGGCGGCGTCTTAAGGGATATGGCAGCGAATCCTTCGGCCGCGGGCGCACGGACGGTGCGCGCATCTCTTACCGCCCTGCTGACGGTATTGGCCGCGCAGGCGATGCTGATCGCCGCCCTCGCGGTCACGACCAGCCTCGACGGCAGCGGCCTCGGGCCCGCGGGTTGGGTAGTGGGACTCGCGTGTGGCAGCGTGATGAGCCTGGGCCTGGCGCGCGCGCTCTCGCAGTGGCACACCGACCGCCTCGGTCCGGCCGACTGGGTGACGCTCACCCGGGCCACGCTCGCGATCGGCGTCGCGGCGCTGGTCGCGGACTCGTTCACCGAGCCCGTGCCGGCGACCCTGCTGGTCTCGCTCGCGGCGGTCGCGCTGGCGCTGGACCTGGTCGACGGGCAGGTCGCACGGCGCACCGGCACGACGTCGGCACTGGGCGGGCGCATGGACGGCGAGGTCGACGCGTTCCTGATCCTGATCCTGAGCGTCTTCGTCGCCCGCTCGGCCGGCGCCTGGGTGCTCGCGATCGGCGCGGCCCGCTACGCGTTCCTCGCCGCCGGCTACGCGCTGCCGTGGCTCCGCGCGCCGCTGCCGCCGCGCCATTTGCGCAAGGTCGTCTGCGCGGCGCAGGGGATCGTCCTGACGACCGTCGCCGCGGGAGTGCTGCCGACGCCCGTCGCGGACGCCGCGCTCGGCGTCGCGCTGGTGCTGCTCGCCGAGTCATTCGGTCGGGACGTGTGGTGGTCATGGAGTCACCGCGATGGAGAGGCCGCCGGAGCCGAGACCAGCGCGGGGCCGGCGATCTTCGATGGGCGGTCCTCGGATCCTCCGCCCCCGGGCCCGAGACCGGAGCCCGAGGATGGCCCGTCCGCGGGACGCGGACCCGGGCGCGGGCGAATCCGGGCGGTCATCGCCACCGTGCTGACGATCTTGTCCTTCCTGCTCGTCTGGGCCGTCCTCGTCTCCCCGGACCAGCCCGCTTTCTTCAAGGCGGGCGCGCTCCTGCGGGTCCCGCTCGAGGGCCTCGTCGTGGTCGG
>DATAVR010000141.1:0-2078 GCA_036267635.1 Polyangia bacterium
ACGCGAAGAGTCCTCGCCGCCGGGCGTTCAGGGAGGATGCGGGGATGGCTGACTCTGGAGATCTTGCCGACCGGGTGATCGCGATCGCGGGGGTCGGTGGTGGGCTTGGGCCGGCGGTGGCGGCACGGCTCGGTGAGGCGGGGGCGATCGTCGCCGGGGCCAATCGGGGGCAGGCCGAGGTCGAGGCGGTCGGTGTCGAGTTGGGGCTCGATCCGGAGCGCTGGGACGGGCGGGCAGTTGACCTCACCGATGAGGACGCGGTCGGGGGGTGGCGGGACGCGCTCGTGGCGCGGTTCGGGCGGGTCGACGCGCTCGTCCATCTGGTCGGCGGATGGCGGGGCGGGCAGCCGCTGCACGAGGAGCCGCTCGCCGATTGGGACCTGTTGCACGCGCTGCTGATCCGGACCGTGCAGCTGACCACGCGCGCCTTCCACGACCAGCTCGCGGCGAGCGCGCACGGGCGGTTCGTCCTCGTCTCCGCCAAGCAGGCGCAGAACCCGAGCAACGGCAACGCCGCCTACGCGTCGGCGAAGGCCGCCGCCGAGGCGTGGACGCTCGCCTACGCGGACGGTTTCGGGCCGGGTGGAGGGACCGCCAACATCGTCGTCGTCGACGCGCTGCTCACGCCGCGGATGCGCGCCGAGAGCCCCGGCAAGGAGTTTCCGACCTTCACCCCGGTCGAGCACGTCGCCGACGCGATCGCCTGGCTCTGCTCCGACGGCGCGGCGGAGATGAACGGTAGGCGGCTGGCGCTTACGATGCCGTGATGGCGAGCGAGACGAAGGCTGCGGCAGGCGCCGACGGCAAGATGACGATCGGCGAGCTGGCGCAGCGGACCGGGATGACGATCCGCAACATCCGCGCCCACCAGACGCGCGGCCTGCTGCCGCCGCCGGAGGTCCAGGGCCGCACCGGCTACTACAACGAGGAGCACGTCGCGCGGATCGAACTGACGCGCGAAATGCAGGCCGAGGGGCTGAACCTTGAGGCGATCCGGCGGGTGCTCGAGAGCACCGGCGGCTCCTCCAAGGAGATGGTCGACTTCGCCCGCGCCGTGCGCGCCCCGTTCGAGGACGAGACGCCGGAAATCTTCGGCCCGGCCGACTTCGCCGAGTCCTGGCAGGTGAAGACGATCGACGAGAAGCTGCTGCGCAAGACGGAAAAGCTGGGGGTGCTGCGGGCGCTCGCCGACGGCAACATCGAGGTGATCAGCCCGCGCCTGCACCGCGCCGCGAGTCGGATGATCGAGTTCGGCGTCAGCCCGGCGGCGGCGGTCGCCTTGGCGGCGAAGCTGCACGATCACGCCGACGCGGTCGCCCGCGCCTACGTCGACCTCTTCACCGAGCAGATCTGGGAGCCCTTCGACAAGGCGGGCCGTCCGGAGGACGACTGGCACAAGGTGCTGGAGGCGCTCGAAGGGCTACGGCCGCTGGCCTCCGACGCGCTGTTGGCGATGTTCCAGATCACGATGGGCGAGGAGACCGAGAAGGCCGCCGAGCAGACCCTGATGAACGCCGGCAAACCGCAGCGCGGCCGCGGCCGCAAGCGCCGCTGAGTTCGCAGTTCCGGTCGCTATGCGGCCGAAAGTGCGAACTCGCCCGGAGGGGCTAGGGCTCCTCGCCGGGGCGGCGGGTCGGCGGCGGCGGGCTGCCGACGATCGTGAAGGACTTGGTCACCGGCTTCGAGGTGTTGTTCGATTCGTCGGTCGCGCGCAGCACCGCCAGGTAGCGGCCGGGGCGTGCCTTGAAGTGCTTCCACCGCGCCGCCAGGCGGAGGCTGTTGATGCCGAGGAAGCTGCTCCATTCGTGGTAGCCGTTGTAGACCCGGTGGCCCTTCGAGTCGAGCCGGTAGTACTCGGCGTCGAGGGCGCCGCCCTCCGAGATCGAGGCGCGCATCTGCGTCCCCTTGGTGCCTTCGAGCCTGGTCTTCTGCAGCTTCACGTTGCCGAGCGTCGGCGGCGTCAGGTCGATGTTCAGTGGCGGCCGCGGCCCCGGATTGGAGAGCGGGTTGCCGGGTTCGTGGGAGACGATCACCTCGCCGTGGACCCAGGCGTGCAGCTTGCACTGGAAGAGGTAGAC
>DATAVR010000142.1:0-50012 GCA_036267635.1 Polyangia bacterium
TGCGCGCGTTCGAAGACCTGGCGCATACGGAGCTTGCGCCGCTCGAGGGCAATCAGGGCGCCCGTGTCGAAGGTCAACCCCGTCACGCCGCGCGAGCTCGCCGGGCCTTCTTCGACTCGCCAGGATGCTCAGCCTGTTCGGTGTCTATTGACTCCGCCGCGCCGACCGTCAACCTCGAACCGCCCAACATGTCTGGACTTCGCCGGGATGATTGGCCGCTCGAGGACCCCGGATCGGTTCCCGCAGACACAGCCCGAGCCCTCGCCGAATCAGCCAGGGCGTTGAACCATGCCGCCGCCATTTGCGAGCGACCCGCATTGTGAATGCAGGCGAAGATCACCGTGTTCATGAAATCTCCTCGTCGAATGGAAACCGATCGACGACACGTCCGGCGACCTTCGGTAGGGCAGGAACCAACCAGCGAAAGGCTGCCGTCGCGGCCGCGCCGCCGGCGAGTTGGGCGACGATGAATCCGGGGCGTCGGCGGGCCGAATGCCCGCGAACGTGTCACTCGCAGGCGCGCGCCAGCGTCACGGCCGGGTTGGCGAATGAGGTCGACGACGTGAACCAGTAGGCGGCGGTGATGTAAGCGCCGACGGCGAAAGGAACGAGCCCGGGTCTGCGCCTGGCTGATCCCCAGATGACGGACATCAGGCCGAACGTCGCCACGAACTCGCTGACCAGCTGTGCAATCCCGTCGCGCTTGTGCTGCGAGGCGAAGAAGAGCGCCGGCTGCTTGCACATGACGTGGGCAACAGCCACGCCGATGAAGGCGCCGGCGATCTGCGCCGCGATGTAGACCGGCACCTCTCGCCACGGGAGACCACCTTGGCTGGCGTCGGCGAAAGTTACGACTGGATTGAACTGCGCGCTCGAGATCGGTCCGAACGTGATGATCAGCGCGACCAGCGCCGCCCCTGTCGCCACGGTATTGGCGAGCAGCGCGAGGGCCACGTTGGGGCGCGCGAGCTCCTCGCCCATGATCCCTGAGCCAACCACGGCGGCCAGGAGCAGGGCCGTCCCGAGCCCCTCGGCCGCCGCCTTTTTCAGCAGCATCCGCGCTTTGCGCCCAGTTGACTGACACCGTCCATGCTCTCGGCCGCCAGCGGCGTACAGCAGGCCGTCTGCTGACCGTCTCGCATGGTCTGGCTTTCGCCCTTGACCACGAACACCTCCCACATGTTCCCGTCCGGGTCCTTGACCCAGACCTTGTCCTGGACCGCGTAGCAGCATGAGGTGTCTTCTTCGCCGCGCGTGCGAAGCCCACGTCCCTCGAAGCGGGCAGCCGCGAGGGAGACATCCGCCGTGGTGGCTACCTGGATTCCGAAGTGACTCGCATTCACGCTCGAGCGGGGCGCCTCCACCATTGAGAGGTTCAGTGACGGCGCCTCCAAGTCGAACTTTGCGTGTCCGGGACGGCGCTTCGTCGCGGGCACGTCAAAAACCTTCTCGTAGAAGGCGACGGAGGCCTCGATGTTGGTGACGTTCAGCGATACGTGTGGCTTGAGGACCTTCATGGTCAATAGCTCATTTCTTCGACATAACTCGAACAATTGGACGTGAAAAGGGTCAGCAGCACTTCCCTCCACCGTTCTTGCAGCAGTCCTCCCAGAGGTAGTCCGTCAGCTTGCGGAGGGCGTCGTAGTCGGCGGAGTAGTAGTGGAAGGTTCCATCCCCACGCGACCGCATTACGCCCGCATCGACGAGGCGCTTGAGGTGATGGCTGAGTGTCGAGGCCGGCATGTCGACATGGCCCTGAATCGCCCCGGCAGCGGCACCCTCCGGGCCCGCTTTGACGACTTATCGTAAGATCGCGAGGCGAATCGGGTGCCCGAGAGCCCCGAGTTGCTCGGCGTGCTGTTCTAACTTTCCGCTCATCTCATTAGTTCCAATTTATTCGAAGCACGGATGCAAGCCTGCCGTGCCTATTTCCTGTCCTCTCGGGGCGCGGGCATGGTCAGCCGAAAAGCCAGGGCTGACCCTTGGCGATGTCTGAACGATGATCCAGATCAGCCTGGATGCCGAAACGGCCCCGGGGCGGGGTGGCGGCTCTCCTGCGCGCTCACTGTCCCGTCCGCTCGACCCGAATTGGAAGCATAGGAAGGTCACGATATCCGCGATGAATCCTTGCTCTTCGAATGGGGCCGAAAGCGTGGGCCAGGAAGGTGCGGTTGACGAGAGGTGATGGTCAGTTTGTGGCGAGTCGTCTGTGAGACGCCGGTTCTGCCGATCCGGGTCGGTCCATGGCCGAGGGCGCTTGCGGCGCCGAGTTGGTTGACCGGTTTGCAAGTCCCAGGAGGGGTGTCGCAGTAGGCGACGTCTACCTCGCAGGTGTGGGCGGGCGTGGTGCAGCGTCCCGGAAGTCACGGAGTCGCGGCTGCCTCGAAAATCCGCGCCAGACCCTCGATGAGCTGCTCGTCGGAGTAGAGGAGAGGGTCGCGCAGGCTCTCTACCATCCCCTTCATGGTGAGGATGCCGACCGCGGCCACGTTCGCGAGGAAGACCATGAGACGTGGCTCGACTCCAGCGCGCCCACGCGCGTGCTTCCACTCCTTGGCGAGGGTCGCCGTGGCGCCCGCGTAGGCCAGTTCATTGAGTGGCCGGATCCGTGCGAACTGATCGGCGCCGAAGCGAACGGCACTCGATCCCGCGACTTGGCCGTGCATGAACGTGAGGCGGAAGTCGTCCATGCGCGCCGCGAAGGTGTGCACGGTCTCGCGGATGAGGGCGCGCAGCGCTTCACCGCCCCGGTTCGTCTTGGCCACCGCGTCGTGAATCGCTCGTGATTCAGCCTCGACAGCGCCGAAGATGAGCTCGAAGTAGAGGGCGTCCTTGGACGGGTAATAGTAATAGAGGGCCGCTTTCGTGAGCCCGACCTCCTTGGCGACGGCATCGAGTGTGGTCGCCGCAATGCCGTCTCGAAGCATGACACGGCGGGCTGCGACCACGATCTCCTCGCGAGACTGCTCGCGGCGGCGCTCGCGACGCGCGATCCGAATCGGGATCTCAGCGGGTTGGCTTACTTTTTTCTTCGGCGGCTTGCGAGTGGCTCTAGAAGACTTTGGCACGAGGCACATTCTACCCTCGGTCGTGAAAAATGACCGACGGTCAAATGAAATGACCGACAGTCAAAAAATGTGTTACTGAGAGTGGCTTGGGCTAAACGAACCCGCCCGAGCCACAAAGACGGAGGAACCGATGAACACGTTCAGTCCCGAGATCGCCGACGGTGTCTACCGTTTCTCGAGGTGCCACGCGACGGCGCTCTCGGGCATGACGGCGCCGACTATTCGCCGCCTGGCCGGGCTGGAGCCGCGGACACCTACGACGCGAAGCGCGTACTCTAAACGAGGAAGTTCCCCGTGCATGGGCTAAACCTGCATGACCCGCTGTTCGCCACGTACGTCGTCGCCGCGTCGCTCATGATCCTAAAGGCCACGAGCATGTCGTGGCTGACGGTCGCTCGCATGCTCCAGGTGAACGGCGGCTTCCGCTCGCCGGAGGATCTCAAGAAGACACCTTTCAACCCGAACCCGAATCCGAATCAGCTCGAAAAGAACGACGCTGTCGACAGGATTCGTCGCATCCACCTGAACGACCTGGAGAACATCCCCTTCTTCCTCGCGGCGGGGTTTCTCTACATCTTGACCGAGCCGTCGCTGCTCGTTGCGCGCGTGCTCCTGTATGGGTACGTCGTGACGCGACTCCTTCACTTCGTCGCCTACCTGACGGGCCGAACGCACGACACGCGCTCAATGCTCTGGACTCCGGGCTCACTAATCCTGCTCTTCATGGCGGGTCGGGCGCTGGCCGCGGCGCTCGGTGTCGCATGAGAGGTCCGGGCCCGACATCTCTCCGGTGAGCGCTCCGTGTGATGCCGTTTCGGACAAGGCGTGTCGAGGTTGCCGGTGCAAGAGTGAAAGGACGCGGCGCTCGCTTCCCCAAGGGACCCGAGCACGGGGGTCGTGAGTCCAAAAAAGTAGATGCTTCGAATTAACTGCGCCGGCGGCTACTTCTCGGAGAACCGCCGCCCTTAGACGAAAAGGCAACACCAGGTTATGGCGATGTCTGAACGATGATCCAGATCTGTCTAGATCGCCAAGACATGCCGGCGCGTGGGGGACCTGGGCATCGCCGGGCCCATTAGGTCATTCACACCGCGAGACAACCGCGCTACTCGGCTGACACGAGCTGCGACTGGAGATACGCGAGGTTCTGCGCGGTCTCATTGATCACGCGCTGGTTAATCATCGGCGACGACGCGCGATAGCTGAACGCATGGATGTTAAGGAGTCCCGGCTCACCGGGATCCACAACAGCCGTCGTCGCGGTGAGGTCGCCCGACGGGATGCTGGGATCGGCCGCGAACCGATTTGCATCGCCGGTCTCGGACATGCCGAGCACCTGCTCGGCGACGAGCGTGCGCACCGGCTCGGCCATGTGGCAGCTCGCGCAGTCGATCGTGTTCGGCGAGTGGTCGAGCGGGTTCTCGATCCGTAGGGCGGCGTCGAACGCGGCCTGCTGCGCGGAGGGCGCAGCACTGGTCGCCGTGTTAGCGTTCTCGAGCACGCCGATCGCATCGGTCGAGGTCGTCATCGGCGAGAGAGAGGCGTCAAACGGGTTCGGGACCGCCGAGATCTGCACCGTGCGCGAGTCGCTCGGGAGGGTCGGAATCGCGAGCGCGGTCTCCTGTTCGCTCGTGACGTCGAAGCCGTGCATCGTCCATAAGATGCCCGCGGGAGCATCATCGGGTCCCGGTGAGTCCGGGGGCCGGCCGCTCACGCTCAGGATGACGGCGAACGACGTGATGCGCTCGATCCTTGTGGAATCGGCATACGTCGCGATGATCGATCGCAACTGCTTGGCGAACGTGCCGCCGAGGTCGTCCTGGACGAGGAGCGGGTGGACCGCGAGCGGCCCGAGGTCCGCGTCAGAGAGCTGCGCGCGGGCCGTCGAGATCGTGGCGACTGCGGCCAAGAGCTACTGACGCGTGATCGAGTACGACACGTGTATCGCAGCGTCGGTGGCGACGACTGCCGAGCCGGCGCCCAAGCCGGCATCAACAAGCTGGAGCGGCTGAAAGACCAGCCGGATCTGGTCGTCGCACGACGCACTGGATTCGATCTCGCCGATGTGGCCGAAACACGGGTCGAGCCTGGACGCGACGACCCGCAGCCCGTCGTACGGGATCTCATCCGCGAGCGGGTCGGACGCGTACAGCGCCTCGGGCAAGAGCGCCGCGCCGCCGGCGCCGGGCGAGGTCGGGCTCGGGTACGTCGCAGAGTCGCCCGCCGAAGTCGCGAGCGGGAACAGCACCGAGAGGTCGTTCATTTGGAGCGGCGGCACGTCCGCCGGGCGTTGGGTGCCGGACGACGTGCATGCCGCGATCATGGTTGCGATCGTGCCGGTGCGGGCCAGGCTAAGAAGACTTCGCAGCTGGCGGCTCGTCTGCAAGTGGCGTTCCAGCGTCAAGGCAGCGACTGCAGGCGCATTTCGCGCATAGTCGGCCCCGAAAAACTGACGTTCGCGCGCGCGACTGACAAACCCCCGATTCGGCCATCCGTCGGTAGTCATTTCGACGGGACCCGGAGGACCGACGGGTCTCACGGGACTAACGCCAGTGACGGGCCTTGTTGATCATCGACGAGCGGTGGACCTCGGACGAGAGGACGCGCGACGCGGCCAGCATCGCCACAGCCGCCAACGTCACGACGCCCGCACTTGTCTTGCCTGTCGAGGCTCCGAAAGGTCACTCCTGCTTGCTATATTCGCTAGGTGGCGACCTTCGCTCCTCATTCGAGCCTTAGGACGAGCGTGGTCGCCATCGACGTCGTGGAGAACGCCGTGGAGGAGGGCGCGGTGCTGCCATCGACGAGCGCCGTGCTTGGCTTTCAGTTTCGCGGCCGCGTGCGGGCGGGCGACGAACTGCTTTCCCTCGCCGGAGTGACCGGCCTTCAAGAGAGCATGCGTACGTATTCGTACATGGGCGAGGCCGGTTCGGTGCTCGTCCGCTTCACGCCGCAAGGCGCGGCGCGCCTGGGCGTGCCCGCCGCGGAGCTGGCGAATCGCAGCGTCCCGCTCGACGAGCTGATTCCTCGTGCGCGCGTCCGGGAGATCAGCGAGCGGATTGCGGCCGCTCCCGATGACGCATCTCGCGTCGCTGTGGTCGAACGGTTCCTTCAAGAGCTTCCATTTGCACGCGATCCCGTCGTGACCCACGCGCTCGAACGCCTGAGCGCTCCGACCAGCCGCTTGTCACTCGCGGCGATCGCCGCGGAGCTCGCGCTCAGCGAGCGGCAGCTCGAGCGGCGGTTTCTCTTGCGCGTGGGAATGATGCCGAAACGGTTCGCACGCTTGGCCCGGTTCCAGCGCGCGGTCTCGCTCATGGATTCCGCGCCCGCGCTCGCGACCGTCGCACAAGACGCCGGGTACTACGACCAATCTCACTTCGTCCGCGAGTTCCGGGTCTTCGCGGGCACCCCGCCCGCCGCCTGGCGCAAACACGGCTGAGCGCGTCCGGTTCGGCGACCCTCGTGCGATGTCCGCGGTGTCGGATTCGTACAATCGCGCGTACCGCATGCCGGGCAGACTGTCCTTCGAAAGGATGGATGCCATGCGAACCGACCTCTATGGGCTCGTCCACAAGGCCCAGCGACACCGTCTCTTTACCCTGGGGAACGAGCTGGGGACCGCGGACATCGACGATCCCGCGATCCGCACCCACTTCGCGAGCGCCGTTCGCGGGATTGCCGACATGCTCGCCGATCACGCCGAGAACGAGCGGCGATACATCCACCCGCTCTTTGCTGTGATCGGCGGAGCCGCGGAGAGGATCGAGCACGAGCATCACGAGATCGAGGCGCTGCTCGACGGGTGGGTGGAGATCGTCGACCAGAAACGATGGGCGGAGCTGTATGGCGCCACGATGCGGATCATCGGCCAGTACCTGCTCCACATTGACGCCGAGGAGCGCGCGCAGACCGAGGTGCTGTGGCCAAACTACACGGACGCCGAGCTCGGGGCGGTCCTGGCCCGCTTCAAGGCGGAACGCGATCCCGCCGCTGCGCGAGCCGACCTGGCACTCCTGATCCCGGTGCTGAGCGCGCCCCAGCGGGCCGCCCTGGGCCTCGATCTGTGATCAGCTGAGGTATCGGAGGCAGGAGCGGCGTTGGCTGTAAACTGCTCGACCTGACCGCGAAGGGCTATCCCCCCGTCGACTTCCGGCGTTAGCTGACGACCGACAACCCCGAGTTGACCTCCACCCCGCGGCCGACTGCAAAAGCCGCCATCCGCCGGGTTGAGCGATCGGCCGGGTCGTCGTAGACAATTTCTCGGAGGCTCCCATGAGCGAAGACTGGTCCGCCGTCGACGAGTTCCTGAACGCCCACGTCGTCCCCGAGGATCCGGCGCTGACCGCCGCGCAGGCCGACAGCGCCCCCGCCGGCCTGCCGCCCATCGCCGTGGCACCCAATCAGGGGAAGCTGCTCCACATCCTGGCGCGCCTACGCGGCGCTCGGACGATCCTCGAGGTCGGGACGCTCGGCGGGTACAGCACCATCTGGCTGGCGCGGGCGCTGCCCGAAGGTGGACGGCTCGTCGCGTTGGAGCTCGATCCGAAGCACGCCGCCGTCGCCCAGGCCAACTTGAACCGGGCCGGCGTCGCCGACAAAGTCACGATCCGTATCGGTCCCGCGCTCGACAGCCTGAAGGCACTGGCGGGCGAAGGACTCCCGCCGTTCGATCTGACGTTCATCGACGCCGACAAGCCCAACAACCCGAACTACTTCGACTGGGCGCTCAAGCTATCGCGCCCGGGCAGCCTCATCATCGTGGACAACGTCGTCCGCAAGGGGACGGTCGCCGATGCGCGCTCGACCGATCCCAACGTGACCGGCACGCGGCAGCTGTTCGCGCGCCTGCGCCAGGAGCCGCGGGTGACCGCCACCGCGCTGCAGACCGTCGGCCTCAAGGGATGGGACGGTCTCATCATCGCGCTCGTCGACCGGTGAGCGCGGTCGGCGCCCGAGCGGCGACCGATCTCCCGGGCCGCGCCCCTGGCCCGCCGGCCTGGCGGTGACTCGTAGCAGGCCGCGCGCCCGAGAAGGCAATGGAAGGGCGCCTGACGGCGCCGAGGTCGTGAACTCTCCAAACGCTTCAGGAAGTTCAGCGGGCGGGCGGCGCTTGAACCCGCGGCCTCCGGCCTGCGAGGCCGGCTGCTGCCTCCTAGGAGTAGCGCCCGACCCGAGGCGAAAAGGCAATGTCACCGTACTGGCGATGTCTGAACGATGAACCAAATGATGGCGGATGCCGAAAGCTGCTCCGGCTTCGTTTGGCGATCTCGCTTTTGAAGCCTCGGGCTTCGTTTCCATAGACGACGAAGTTCGTTCGGGTGCGGTTCCGCCGCCTCACACTCTTGCGTCGGTACTCGGCCTTGATCGCGAAGTACGACCTGAAGAACGGCGTCGCCCTAGACCAGATTGCCTCATCCTCTTGCGTCAGGACTCGCCCTTGATCGCGAGTACGACCCGCGGATCGTGCCGGCCAGATTCGACTTCTGCGTTGCGAAGCTGAAGTACTTGGCAAGCTCCTCGGGGACATCTATCCTCTCGGAGAGCTCGACGCCGACAGCTCGTTTCTTGGGATCGTCGACATCGTACATCACATTAACGAAGGAATGCCGACAGGAATCCGCTGACGGCTCATCCGGGGCCCAGCGGAAACAAGTTGCGCGGCCTCAGCTCTCCGAGGCGGAGCGAGCACGACCTGTAGAGGCCGGGCCACCCACATTGGCGGGCTGGGGCCCTCGCCGCCCCGAGGGTGGCGCCGTCGATGAGGGCGTCGCGGGCGCGAGGCGGGGCAGCCGCACTAAAAACGTCGTGCCTACACCGGCCGATGAAGTTACGGAAATCTCACCTTGGTGGCCTTTTACTATCTCCTGAACGATGTACAAACCAAGACCGAGTCCCTGTCGATCCTGTGTGCCACGCTCGAAGGGCTTGAAGATTAGGGGCAGGAGATCCGCCGCGATAGGTGGCCCATCGTTGTGGACAGATACTCGGGCGTCCGAGCTGGCGTCCTCGGCCCGGACCGAGATGGTGCCGACGCCATACTTGAGGGCGTTGCCGATCAAGTTCGACACCGCCTGATAGAGGCGTTCCCGATCCCATTTCCCTCTAAGGTCACCTGAGCACGCGAGGTCGATTGCGCGTCCAGGATTTGAAGATCGGAGGTCTGCAATCAATTCACCGCAGACCTCGCCGAGATCCATGTCCGATCGCTCGATCGGGAATGGACCGTGACCAGCTCGCGCGTAGTCGGTGAGACTGCGGATCATTTCGCTCATGCGGTGAGCGGCACGTACGATTCGATCCGACGCGCTCCGAAGTTGGCCGGGATCGCCGTCGCCACTGAGAAGCAATTGCGCGGACATCTCTATTGTGGTCAAAGGGGTCTGAAGGTCGTGGGCGAGCATCGCGATGTCCCTGTCCTTGGCGGCCAGGGCAGCGTCACGGCGACGAATCTCTTTCCCTCTTCGAAAAAGGGAAACGAGCGCTGCGACCTTGCTGCGCAGGAGAACAGGCTCGATGGGCTTGAGGACGTAGTCGACGGTTCCCATCCCCTGGACGCGCTCGATCGCTCGCCCGTCGAGCTCGTGAGCCGTGACGAGGATGACCGGTGTCGCAAGGGCCGACGGAATCATTCGAAGCCCGGCCAAGGTTTCGAATCCGTCAAGGTCTGGCATCAAAACATCGAGCAGGATCGCGGCGAACTCGTCTTGGGCAGCCAACCTGAGAGCGTCTGCGCCCGTAGCGACGGCGACCACTTCGACCTCCAAGGGGTCCAAGACGGCAGCTAGCGCCAAGAGATTCCCCGGCTTGTCGTCGACTGCCAGCACCTTCGCCACCACACTTCCTCGCTGCTCCATTGAAACGCCGAACATCGAACGGCTACGCTAGCGCGGCACCTCCGGGCGACAAAGCCATTTTGACGTTCTGGGTGGTGCGGACGGGAAGAGGTCTTGCGAAACACCTCTAAGGATTCGTCCGCGACGTGTGTGCCGAGCGCCGACGCTCGACGAGAGGGACAGGCTCCGGGCGGGGGATGTCGATCTCGGGTGAAGCATCGCAACCTCAGCCATTGGCGATCGGCCGTCTGCTTTGAGCAGATCTCGGAAGCGCGTGCCACGGTCCTGGCTGATGAGCGTCGTGCTCGTGGTGGATGACGATTTTGATCTACTCGCGGCCCTGAGCGAGACGCTGACGGACGAAGCGTGGGAAGTCCTGGCGGTCGGTTCTGCGTCGGCCGCGGTCCGGGCAGCCCGGTCAGGCCGAGTGGACGTTGTGTTGACTGATGTCATGATGCCGTTTGGGGACGGGCAGACGTTCGAGAGCACGTTCCGCGCCGATCCTGTTTTCAAGGATGTCCCGTTCGCGTTCATGTCGGGAGCGAGCAAGTACGTTCGAGGACTGCACGACGCGCGCGTGCTCGTGAAGCCTTTCGAGACGGAGGAGGTCGTCGCGATGCTTAAAAGCTGTCTTCCGAACGACGACAGCGGTGATCAGACCGGCGTCTAAAGGTGTCTTAGCGGCCCCCCGAGCTTGCGCAAGAGGTCGGTTTCACCGTCCCGCCCTTCGAGCCGGATCAATTTCTGTTCACGGCCTGCCAACCCCTCGCGCATCTCTCGGCCGGGTGGGCTGAACGCGAAGTCGCCGGCTCGCCGTGCGTAGATGTCCCAGTCGCGCCGTTCGTCTGGGCGATCGGCGGGGGCACCCTCCTTGATCGTCTTGGCGATCGCCTCGCGCGAGTGGCCGGTGACAGCCATGCGAATGGCGACCTCCGCATCGAGGCGCGAGGGATCGGCGGAACGCGCGGGCTGCTCTCGGATGATCGCGTCCAGGTGGGGGCGGCAAATCGCCGCTGGCGCCATTGACATCGGGCGTCGGTCATCCGTCCGGGTGGGAGCATCGGGTTTGTTTTCCGTCCGGAGTCCGTCGCGCTCGGCAGTGATCGCCTGCTGCAGATCGGGGTTCGAGATCTTGAAGCCGTGCTCGGCGGCGAGCTGGACGCAGGTTCGTTTGAACTGCTGGTCGCCCCGAATCGTGAACGTCCCCCATTTCTCGGCGCTCAGCTGGAGCGCGGCCAAGACGGCCCCGCGGTTGCGGCCGTCGTGGATGTCGATGGTCTTGCCGCGATCGGTGAAGGCAGGCGCGCCACGGGAGCCGGCGAGGTGGTAGTGGACTTTGCCGCGGTCTAACACGGCGCGGACGGCGCGGATGTCATGCGGCGCCGGCTGGTCGAAGGTCGCACCCTCGATGGTGGCGGGGCGCCGCGTCCGGTGGCGCCACGTATCTCCCGCGTCGCGTTCGAACCGGGCCAGCCATTCTTCATACGAGGGGAACCGTCCCCGGTCACGCCGCAGCGCCGCTCGTTCGAGCTTTTGACGGTCGCGGAGGGCTGCCTTCTCTTGCGCCTGGCGGGCGGCGGTGAGGCTGCGCAAGGCATTGAGGGCGTCACCCTTTCCCTTCCAGGAGCCGCGGAACATGTCGGCGCGCTCCTTCTGATGCCGGTCGGCGAGCTGGCGCCATTCGTCGCGCTGGCGGCTCACGGCGTCGCCATGGGCGGCGCGCTGCTCGTAATGCTTGTGGCGTTGCTCCAGGTAGGACGACAGCAGGGGCGCGGCCGGGTCGCGTGGTCGAGGCGCGGTCGCTTTCTCCTGCGGTGGCGGCAGGGTGGGCGCAGACTCGAAGTCGCCTAGCCTCTTTCGGAGTGCGGACATGGAGCAGTCGCGCCCGGCGACGCTGGCCTTGACGGGCTGGTCGCCGATCCAGAGGAGCGCGCCGGAGCCCTTCTTCTCGAACCGCATCCCGGCCTTGCTGAAAGCCTCGTGCAGCTCGCGCCAGGTCGCAGCGCGGCGGATGGTGGGCGCCACTTCTTCGATGGCGATGCGCTCGGCGCTTCGCGCGCCGACCCGTTCCTCGAACGCTAGGGCGCGCGCACCTGGTTGACGCTCGGTCTCCGGTCGCCCGACGAGCTTTAGCTCGCCGCGCGCATCCGGCATGTAAAGGGCGTTCGCCTCCGGCTCCCAGCGCTGGCGCAGCTCGATCCTGGCGATGGCCAGGTGGGCGACCCGGTGGTCGTAACCCTTGTTCGCGGTGATGAGCTTCTCCGTCTCGGGGTGGACCCGGTTGAGGGCGACGTGGAGGTGCCAGTTGTGGGTGTCGCTGTGAAGGGCGTAGATGGCCTGGTGGTCAGACATGCCCATCTCGTCGAGGAACATCCTGACCGCCTCGTCTGCCTGCGCGGACGAGGGCTGCTCGCCCTCCCGCCAGCTCAAGATCCAGTGCTGGACAGGCCTGGCGTCGCGGCGGGCGACCTCGGCGAGATCGGTCATCTCTTGGACCTGGCCGTGGTGGTCCCCGGCAAGGAAGTTGAGCGCTCCGCGGTGCTCGACCTTCTCGCCGGGGTCTCCAGCGCCGGGACCGGCGATGTAGTCGGCCAGGTCGCGGACGTTCGCCGCGAGGCTCTTGGGCGCGGCCAGCTTGGATGGCGGCGCCTTCTTGACGATCAGGGCGCGCCTCCGTCGCCGGCCGCGAGGCGGGCGATGGCGACGCGCAAGTCGGCGAGGGCGGCGGCGGTCTCGGCGCTGTAGGCGCCGTTGCTGTCGAGGTGGACCTTTTTGAGAGGGCCGCCGAGGCGCTTCAGCTCGCGAATGGTCGTGGCGTCGGTGCAAGCCACGACCGGCCGGCCGAGCGCCCGCGCCCTCACCAGCTCCGCGACGGGGAAGCCGGCTACGGCGGCCATCGCGCGGACCCGAACGCGCTGACGGCCGTCCAGATTGAGGGCACGCAGGTCCTTCCGGGCCTTCGTGGACCGCGGGCTGAACGCTGACCGTGCGTCGGATGCACGCCGGTTAACTGGCAGCACTAAACAGGAGGCCGGGGCGAATCGCCCCGGCCTCGTCGGTATCGCGACCTTCTCGTGCCTCACTGTTGACGTCGTGACCGGGGCTCACGCGAGCCGGTCATCGCCCGGTAGCGAGCGCCTACTCCGCAGACGGCAACCGAGCCGTCGGCCCACGTCGTCTAGGGACGCCGTCTGGGGCTGGGCGGCGAACCCGCTCCTTGTATTGGGTCTTCCAGATCGTGAGATCGAGCTCGCGACGTCGAACGGCTGATTGTCAGCCCGAGGGGCAGGTACCGTCGGAGTTTCGATCGATACAGATGGTGCCGGTCGCGCAGGTGTAGATGAACTGGAAGTCCGAGTACGACCCGTTCTGGAGGTCGGTGCAAGCCGTTCCTTTGAGAACAATGGTGGTCATCGTGCTGTCGGTGTAGGACCAGCCGTTGGTTGGATCTTGCATGATCTGAATGGTGTTGCCGCTGGCGTCCTTCGCCGAGACGGCAACCTTGTCCAAGGTTCCGTTCACGCCGGTGAGCGGGATCGTGCACGAGGCGACCATTCCGACGATCTTGGTGAGAGCCGCCTCCAGATCGGCCGTACTATTGACCTCGTAGAAGGAGTTGCCGTCCGCCGACCCGACCTGCGGCTCGCCACCGGCCACCGCCAGCATGTTGAGCGTGGAGGTGCCCATGGTGTTCCCTATCCCGACGATGAAGGTCGGGAACCCGGCGGTCTTGGCGTTCGTCACCGCGGTCACCGTGCCGGGCGAGTCGTCGTCCATCGCGTTGTTGTCGTTTGCCTTGCAGTTCGGCAAGCCGTCGGTCGCCAGCAGCAGATACTTCGGATTAGGGTCGGTCACCCCCTGCATGTAGCTGACGGCGGCGTTCACTGCCGCCTCGGTCGGGGTGTAGCTGCTCGGCATGTTGTTGGCATACGCCTGCGAGATCGGCATGTAGCTCGTGTTCGGGGTGATGGGGACGTTGGGCGTCGTGTTCACCCCACACATGTTGCTGCTGCCGAAGAAGACTAGGCCCCAATTGACCGTCGTCTGGGTCGCCATGACGACGCTATCGATCGCCGCCGACACCTGCGACCACTTGGAGCAACCCGGCGTGTTGCAGGCGGTGCCCGCCGCGTTCTCGTTCATGGAAAGAGACTTGTCCTGCACGATTAGAATGTCGGGGGGCTCGGGCATGACGCTGACGTTCGTCTGGCCGCAGCTCATCCCACCGGTGCCGGTGGGGCTGACGTCACCGCCGCCGCCCCCGCTGCCGCCGCCGCCCGACAGGTCGATCCCGCCGCTTCCTACGCTGCCCCCACGGTTCGAGCTGCCGCCGCTCCCGCTGGTGACCGAGCCACCAGAGCCGGATGCTTGTCCGCCGCTGCCGGGGCTAAACGCACAACCGAGTAGTGACGCGACCAGAAGAAGTCCCATGGTTCGCGACTGGGAATAATGCACGGAGCCTCCGGGGCGAATTGTCATTCTCTCATTTGTGCACCGGCGAGGGACCGGTCTTCACAAGAAAGGGAGAAAAAGAAATAAAGGGAGAAAAAGAAATGTCAGCCGACGCAGAACCGCTCAAGCATGGATGCGACTTCGGGCCGAGCTTGACCCCATCGGGGCATCCTTCGCCGTTTAAGGGCCGGCGGCGATCGTTCGCTTGAGCCGGATGCCCGACCATAACTGTCCGGGGTCTTCCTGCCGCCAGTCTTTGTTCGAAAGAGCCGAAGGAACGTGCCGCATCGGAGACTAAGGTGGAGATGGCATGTAGTGCTCGCTTTTGCCCGGCCGTCGTGGCGGTCATGCTGACAGCAGGGATCACCTGTTTCTGGGCCCGTTCGGCGGCGAGTGCAGATTGTTCAGTAGGAATCGTGGTGCGAGGTGCCGAGCCGGCACGGACCGCCATAGCGGTAGAGCTTGTTCGGGCTGGAATTGATGTGGCGCCGCCTCCGGGATGCGCCGCGGAGAACGTGGTGGTAACCGTGGACGCGACCAGTCTGACGTTGACCATGACGGACGCTTACGGCCGGGTGACGCGTCGGACGGTCACGGACGTCCAGGCCGCCTGCGCCGTCATCGAGTCGAGAACGGGAGCGGATCTCCTCGCGCCGTTACTCCCGCAAGGAACGGCCGGCTCGAAGGACGACGGCATTTTCACTGAGCAGAGCGCCCCCTTGGGAAATGCAGCTGTCCCGAGTATCGCTCAATCGCGCGACGTTCACACGGCCGGTCATAGCGTCACGCTGCTCGTCGCCTCTGAGTATGCGGTGGGCTCGGACGAGTCGGGTTGGGCTGGGCTGACCGTGTCGGGTTGCGTCGTCCTCGGGCCGGTCTGTCTCGGCACACTGATCCGCTTCTGGCATGACCTGGACGCCAGCGACGAATCGGCCAACGTCATCCGAAAGCGCGACGCTGGCGAGGTTGCTGTGGCGCTTGACCTCCCCTTCACGCGCGGTGGTATCAATTTCAGGCCCGGCATGGAGATCGGTGTCGGTTGGGTTCATATGGGCGGATTCGGAACTCATCCCGAGATGGTAGATGACAACGAGTTCGATCACGGCGACGTGAGCGCCGCTGTTCACGTGGCCGCATCCTTTCCGGTGTCTCAACATTGGTCCATCGAGACAGGGCTGGGAGTCAGTCTCTCTCTGTTCGCGCACCAGGCACCGTTCGTTGTCGAGGGGGTGATGCTTCCGGGCGAACCGCTGGCCTACGGTCTGGCCTCGCTGGGACTTCGATACGGTGGGCTATGAGCGACAGCGCAAAAGGTACAGCGAGAGGACATCTGATCCCGATTCGTCGGGTCGATGGGCTTCCGAGCGAGATGTCGGACGAAGCGCTCCTGGCCGCGTGCGCCCTGGGAGACAGCGCCGCGCTCGGGGCGCTCTACGATCGCCTCTCTCCTCACCTCTGGCGGTTCTTGTCCCGGCTCGCTGGAAGTCGTGTCGACGAGCTGGAGGATTTGGTCCAGGCGACATTTGTCGCTGTCCACGCTTCTGCCGCCACCTTCAAGGGGGCGGCATCGGTCCGGACGTGGGTCTTCGCGATCGCTGCCAATGTGACGCGCCGACACTTGCGGGACGAGTCTCGGCGGCGATCCGCGGTCGATCGGCTCTCCAGGTTACCTGTGACTCCCGTCGGACGTCCGGACGAATCGATCGAGCAGCAGCAGCTCGTGGTGAGGCTGCGGGAGGCTCTCTCCGCGCTGCCACACGACCTCCGCGTGGCCATAGTGATGTGCGATCTCGAGGACATCCCCGGGCGAGACGCGGCCTTCGTTCTCGACGTGCCGGCGGGGACGCTCTACCGGCGGGTTCACGAAGCCCGCCGGGCCCTCCAGACGCTCGTCGACGAGGGACGGTTTTGAGCGCTTCGCCGGCGGCCGCGGGCCGTCGACGCACCCAGCAGGAGCTGCTGTTGATCGCCAAGCAGCTCCCGGTGCCGGCGCTGCCGGAGGCCCGCCGCGAAGAGATGCGAACGGCGTTCCTGGCGGTCGTAAAGGGCGTCAGGAGCACGACTCGAGTTCGCTCGAGGCTCTCGCGCGACAAAGGAAAGCGCATTCTGCTCATCCTCATCAGCCTATTCGCGGGGGTCGGTTTCGCAGCGGCGGCTTGGCGCATCAAGACAAAGCCGATACATGGAGAGAGCCAGACCGAGCGTACTGTTCCCGGCAAGCACCAGCAGGACCGAGGTGGTCAACCGCGAATCGCAGCAGAATCGGCGCTGGCTCTGGAACAAGGGCCGGCCGAGGCCCGCGAGATGGAGTTGCCTGCTACTGCGCATCGCCGTCGTGCCTCCCATCAAGCGACTCGCCGGATAGCCACGGTATCCGGCGCCGACCCTACTGCGACTGTCGAGATAGCTTTCGCGCGCGGGTGGAACGCGCTGCGAACTGGAGACTTCGCCGCGGCGGCCGAGGCCTTCGGGAGCGCGGCGTCGCAATCAGAGAAAAGCGCTCTGTCGGAGGACGCCTCCTTCTGGGAGGCGGTGGCTCTCGATCGGACCCAACGCTGGACCGATGCTCAGAAGGCCTTCAATCGCTTTCTGACTCGCTACTCTGAATCAGACCGTTCCGGAGAAGCGGCCGTCATGCTGGGTTGGCTGCTTCTTCGTGCAGGAGACGTGCGGGCAGCCGAGGCGCGATTCGAAAGCGCCCTCGGCGATCCGGCCGAGCGCGTCCGCCGGAGTGCGCAGGCGGGGCTCGAAGCATCCGGTCGTCGCCCAAACTGATCGCGATCGGCAATTCGCGGGCCGAAGAAGCGGTCCTCTGAGGCGCCTGCTGCCTATCGACGTCCTCGGACATGAGCGAGGACAGCGTGGTGTCATGGGTTTGTGCCGCAGGAAACAGGCAATCGGATTTACGTCGAATCGATGATGCAGAGGGTTCGCTCTGAATTTCTGCGGACGTGGCGAAGATTCGAGGTCGCGCGGTAACTCATTGAGTGATGCAGCGGCTCGTCATCGCGATCTTGCTGAGCGGGGTCGTTCCCGCCGTGGCTCGGGCCGCCGACGGGCCGGTGGTGACCGCTAACGGTCTGCGCTTTCAGTCGGGGGGGCCCCTGACGGTTGACGGTGGTCTCGTCTTGGCGCTGCCCACCGCGCTCGGCCCCGGTCTCTCATCCGGCTTCGGCCTGGGCGTCACCTGGGGACGCCTCATCGCGGCGGAGGCGCGCGCCTCCTGGTCGACGGCGACCGAATCGTCAATCCCTTGGACCGTGAGCCAGTCAGACTTGCGATTGCGGGTCGGCGGCGTGCTTCAGCATAGCCTCGGTCGCGCGCGGGTCGGCCTCCGGTTGGGCATCGGGCCGACCATCGTCCACGAGACTCGGCTGCGCAACGGCGGCACATTGCAAACGTCCGCCTTCGCTACGCTAGCGGCCGGTGAGCTCGAGGCCTTCGTGGCCGTTCACCTGTTCGGACCGTGGCTGGTCACGGTGAGCGGAGGCCCGAGCGCCGCGCTGGACGATCCGGGCCTGCGCGGCGGTTGGATCAGTCTCATCGGCGCGGGGTGGCAACCGTGAAGCGCGTCACTCTTGTCGGATTCGGCCTCTTTGCGGCCGCCGGCTGCAACAACTTGCAGGGCCTCGGGGGACAGGTGCCACCGCTCGTTAGTTTCCAGGTCGAGGCCACCGGGGATCTCGGGCCATTGCGGCCGCCGGGCGTCACCTCCGACGTCTCGCTCCAGGTCGCGCTGGTCTGGGGCGTGCAATGGGTCACCGAGCCGTTCTGCATCCTGCCGCAGGAGCCGGGCAGCCCCGCCGCCGCAGTCATCGCTGCAGGTTGCCGCGATCCGTTCGGGTTCGTTCCGAACCTGGTGGCCGCCAGCGTACCGGTGACGATCGGGACGCTCACCCCGCTGCCGCTCTTCGATCCGCCGGCCACCGACGTGCTGATCGGTGACCAGAGCTCGCGGATCGCTTACGCGAGCCTCGTCTTCTACGACGACCGCGACGGGACCGGCACACTCAACCTGTCGGAGTCGCACCCGACAGCATTCGGCGGCGACGATGGCCCCGACCAGCAGAACATGCCCGATTCGAACGACGTCATCTACGGTGCGAGCTTCCTGACGATGACCGTGCCCGATCAGCGGGTCTCGTTTCTCGACGGGACGTTCAACCCGATGGCCGCCTTTTATCCGCGCCCCGGCTGCCCCGCGCCGATGGACGGGTTCCGCGTGCTCGGCGCCTCCGGCTTCTCGGGGTCCATGGCTTTCGCCCTGGCCGCAGCGGGCACCCTGCCACCCGAGGTTGATCTCTCCCAGTGCAGCGGTGCCGACCGCGACCCCGGCGCGACGCCGGTGATGATCGCGGCGCAGGTGCCGGCGGAGGTCGCGGAGGTCTCCTGCGTCGAACGGACGCTGGATGGGTCGGTCCGCTACCGCCAGCCACCCACCGACGCGCCTTATCGCGACGGCGATGGCCGCGTCCACGCTTGCGCGCCGCTTCCGTCGTTCGACCCGACCTATCAATCGACCCTGATCCAGCTGGTCGTTTCGGGTCTGCCGACCGATCACTGCCAGGGGCTCACGCACTACACGCTGCGCGGCTGCCGCGAGGACGTCTCCTGCGCGGTCCCCGATTGGGACTTCACTGCGAATCCTCCTGCCTGGTGGCCGTGCTGAAACTGAAGCCCCCGGCGATACGCAGCACCACATTCGTGATCGCGCTGGCGCTCGCCGGGCAGGCGCGCGCGGCGCCGCCCGCGGACGCTCCGATTGTCGTGCCAGGGCCTTCCGACCTTCGCCCGGCGATGGCGCCTGGGGCTACGCCGGCGGCGACCATTCCCGCGCCAGCGCCGACGGCGACGGCGGCCACGCCCGACGACAACGAAGGGGAGCCCAAGCTCTCGCTGGCGACGGAGGCCGATCGAGACGCCTGGCGCCGTCCCGGATTTCGGATGGGCCTCGGCGTCGGGTACGGCGATCTAGTCGGTCTGGACGGCGCGCCGAGCGGCCGGCTGCTGGCATTTCTGCTGCGGCTCGGAATACGGCTCGACGCCGACTGGTCGCTGCTGGCGTCGCTGCAGTACGCGCGTGCGTCGACGACCGGAGGCCTCGATGGCCTCCGCTTCGCGGGGACGATCGATCCGACCTGGCACGCGACGTCGCATCTGTCGCTGGCGGTCGGGTTGGGGTTCGGCGGCATCGTCGAGGGGAGCACCAGCCGCCCCGAGGTCACGCCGTTGCCGGGCTCGCTCTCCAGCTCGTACACTTTTCCGAGCGCCAGCCCGCCGCTTCCGAGCTGCAGTGGCGTCGGCGTCGCCGCGTTGGCGCGCGCGGAATGGACCGTCGTGCTCGGGCCACGCTCGACCACCAGCGTCGCGCTCGAGGCGGTCGGTCAGTGGACCGGCTGTGTCGACGACACTGGACTGAACGACAGCGACACTGGCCAGGCGATCGTCCGCCGGCAGTGGTGGCCCCACACCGGCGGGACCCTGCAGTGGGGGTTCACGTGGCGCTGAGACTGGCGATCCGCGTCGCTTCATTTGCTGCCGCGGCGTTGATCTTCCTCTCTGCGGCGGCGCTCGCCGAGCCGCGCCCCGACGCTGGCGCAGGCGACGCTGCGGGAGCGACGGACGCCGACGCCGACGCCGTTCCGGCCGCGGGCGCTCCGCCGCACGACGCGGGCGCGGGCGACGCCGGACCGAGCTTCGAGCCCCCGCGTGCGCTCGCCGACACCAACGTCCCGTATCCGCCGGGCGCGCCTCCGCAGACGGTCCCGATCGTCGTGACGGTGAAGCTGCTCGTCGACACGGCGGGGATCGTGCAAAAGGTCGAGGTTCGCACTCCGCCGCAGCCGATCTTCGACGACGCCGTGGTCGCCGAGGCGCGCGCATTTCGGTTCGCGCCCGCGCGTTACGGGGGGACGCCGGTGCCGGTCGAGATCGCCTTCACGCACACCTTCCTGCCGCCACCACCGCCGGCGCCCGTGCGCCAGGTCGACGAGGGCCCGGCCCGTACGGCGGTGCTACGCGGAAAGCTGGTCGAGCTCGGCACGCGCGCGCCGGTCACCGACGCGATCGTCACTGCGGTGGTCGGCGAGCGGCGCTACTCGGTCGACGCCGATCGGCGCGGGCGGTTCCGCCTCCCGCTGCCGCCGGGATCGGCGCGAGTGTCGGTCTATGCGCCGAGCCACAATCCGTTCGTGCAGGAGGAGACGCTGGCAGCCGGCCAGGAGGTGGCGGTCAGTTACTTCGTGGAGCGCGATCGCTACGACCCCTACGAGATCGTGGTGGTCGGCGAGCAGCACCGCGAGGAGGTGTCGCGCATCACGCTGCACGGTCGCGAGCTGCAGCAGATCCCCGGCACCTTCGGCGATCCGTTCCGGGTGATCCAGACGTTGCCGGGTGTCGCCTCGGTGGTCTCGTTGCTGCCGTTCCCGGTGGTGCGCGGCGCCAGCCCGGCCTCCACCGGATTTCTGCTCGACGGCACCACGATCCCGCTGCTCTATCACCTGCTGGTCGGGACCAGCGTCGTTCATCCCGAGTTCATCGACGAGATCCAATTTTACCCCGGCGGTGCCCCCGCCCCCTACGGGCAGTACACCGGCGGGATCATCGACGGGCGGACGGCGCGCGCCCGACCAGACGAGCACCTGCTCGACTTCGACCTCAACCTCCTGCAGTCAGGGGCCTTCGTTCGCGAGCCGATCCCCCAGCTGGGCGTGAGCTTCACGGCAGCGGCCCGCTACGGTTATCCGGGGTTCCTGCTCGGCCTGGCGACCAACCAGATTTCGCTGTCGTACTGGGACTACCAGCTCCGCCTCGACGGTGGCAATGCGCGTAACGGCTGGACGGTGTTCGCCTACGGGGCCAACGACGAGCTCGACACCCGGGCGGCGACCTCCCCGCCGGGAAGCCCGGCCCCGCAGCTCACCCCGACGCTGATCCTGGGGTTCGATCGCCTCGATCTCCGCGACCACCGGACGAGCGGGAGGTTCGACGAGACGGCGCGGATGGTCCTCGGCTACGACCATACGTTCAGCATGGGGACCGACTTCGAGATCTGGTCGGCCGAGCCATCGCTCACGGCTCGCTGGATCCAGAGCGAGAAGCTGACGCTCGACGGCGGTCTCTGGGGCTCGCTGCGCGACATCGTGCAGGGGATGGGGGCCAACGCCGCGGCGGGCGCGCTGGCCGAGATCACCTCCTCGCTCGACAGGTTTTACGTCGGATCGGCGTATCTCGAGGCGCTCTGGCGGCCGACGCCGCGCTATCTCATCCGCCCCGGGATCCGTGGCGACGTCTACAACGATGGGACGACCACCGCCTCGTCGGCCGATCCGCGCCTCACCGTCCGCTACCGCCTCTTCGATCGTGATCTTCCGGACGTGGCAGCGGGGAGCGACGACAGCGCCGTCTGGCTCAAGGGGAGCGCCGGCATCTACCACCAGCCGCCCCGGTTCGTTCTGCCGCTGCCGGGGCTCGACATGTTGCCGCTCAAGTACGGGATCTTGCAGTCGTACCAGACCAGCCTGGGCGCCGAGATTCCGCTGCAAAACCGCTTCCAGTTCTCCATTGAGGGCTACTTCAATTACATGGACCCGACGATCTTCGACCTGGCGGTCAACGCCACGTCGGTGGGGACGCCGTACAACACGACGTTGTTCCCGACCTCGATCGCCACCCAGACGATGGACGCGCAGCAGATCATTGATCGGCTGACCCACCCGGAGTTGGGGCGCGCCTACGGGCTCGAGTTTCTGCTGCGCCGCCAGTCGAAGTCTGGGATCTTTGGCTGGATCTCCTACACGATCTCACGCTCGGAGCGGGAGCAGGGGTCGCAGTGGGTTCCCTACGACTTCGATCGCTTGCAGCTCCTCAACCTGGTGGTGGGGATGCCGCTGGCGCGCAACTGGGATCTCGGTCTGCGCGGCCAGTATGAGAGCGGCCGTCCGACGACCACTACGGCCGCGACGGCCGCGACGCCCGCGAACCCGATGCCCGGCTACAACGCCGCGCGTACCGACGGCTACTGGCGCATCGACCTTCGCGTCGACAAGCGGGCGGTCTGGAAAAAGTGGTTGCTCGATTTCTACGTGGACATCACCAACGTCGCTCTTCTCCCCGAGGAGATCGAGCCCGGGACGGTGATCCGGTACGTCCTACCGACCGTGGGCCTGAGAGCGAGACTATGACCAGGGAGAAGCCATGAACAACGGAAGCGACATCGGGAGCCGTCTGCTCGACCTCATGCTGCGGGCGGGGTCGAGCTGGATCCTCTACCTCCTCTTGGGCCTGAGCCTGGCGGCAGTGACGATCATGCTCGATCGAATCTGGTTCTACCTGCAGGAGCGCCCGCCCAAAGAACGGTTGGCGGCCGCCGTGGCTGCGCTTGGCAAGGGTGGGGCGGCAGCTGCGCTGGCGAAATTGACCGACGCGCGTTCGATGGAGGCCGCGGTGGCGCGGGCCTGCCTGAGTCACGCCGATGACGGTGTCGCGGCGGTCGAAGAGCGAAAGGCGGGCGCGATCGAGCGGGAGCGGGCCCGCTACGAGCGCCGGCTGGCGTTCCTCGGGACGCTGGGCAACAACGCGCCGTTCATCGGCCTGTTTGGCACCGTCCTCGGTATCATCCGGGCCTTTCACGATCTGGCAGGGAACTCGCTGCAAGGGACCCAGGCGGTCATGTCCGGCATCGCCGAGGCGCTGGTCGCCACCGGCGTCGGGCTCCTGGTGGCGTTGCCCGCGGTGGCCGCCTACAACATCTTCACGCGGCAGGTCGAGCGCGCGGCGTCGGCTTCTGAAGTGCTCGCGCACGAGATCCTCGCGCTGCTCAAGGCCGCGCCCGGGCGCGCTGGCGGCGTGGCGGCGGAGAAGGCCTGATGGCCTCCGCCGGCAAGCGCGGGATCATCGCCGAGATCAACGTGACCCCGCTGGTCGACATCATGCTCGTCTTGCTGATCATCTTCATGCTCACCGCCAACCTGATCGCCAAACAGGCAATCGAAGTGGAGTTGCCGCGCGCCAGCCAGAGCACGTCGCTGAATCCGACGACGCTGGCCATCACTCTGACCCGAGACGGGAGCCTCTATCTCAACGGCAAGCCCACGACGGCCGTCGCGTTGCGCGAGGCCGTGCAGGTCTCCGTGGCCAAGGACCCTAAGACCCAGGCCATCATTTCGGGGGACAAATCGGTCTCGCACGGTCGAGTCGTCTGGGTGCTCGACGTGGTGAAATCACTTGGCGTAGCGTCGTTCGCGATCCAGATCGATCCCACAGCGATGACGCCACCCGGCAGCCCATGATTCGAGACGCGCGGCTCTTCGTCTGCGCGGGCCTATCGATCGTGGGCCACTTCGCGCTCGCCAACGGCCTCGGCCACCTGCCCAAGCGGATAGATACGGCGAAACGGATCATCTCGCTGCGGGTGGTGTCGCCGCCCCCAACACTCGACCCGCCACCGGAGCCGGCGTCGACCCCTCAGGCTCCCGCGCCGCGGCAGGTGATCCATCAGCGGTCGCGCGTGCCGACGGCGCAGCACGTCGCCCCCGATGTCCCGAGGCAAGAGGCGCCGCCGCCCGAACGTCCGGCCCTGACCAACAACGGTCCGGCGGGCCCAGTCTTCGGAATCACAATGGAGTCTACTTCGCAGGCAGGGAACGGCCCAGCCATGGCGATCGGGCACACAGGAGGCGCGGCTGTTGCGGGCGATGACGACGACGACGGCCACGGCGGACGGAAGGGAGGTCCGGCAGCGCCGGTTCCCGCTTACGAGGTGACCACCATGCCTCTGCCGCAGGGGCGGTGCGAAGGAAAGTACACGCCCGAGGCGCTACGCGCCGCGATCGAGGGGATCGTGATTCTGAACGTGATCGTGAGCGAGATCGGTCGCGTGCGCGACGTCCACGTCGTGAGCGGGCTCGGTCACGGCTTGACGGAAGCCGCAGTCGCCGCCGTCAAAGGCTGCCGCTTCAGCCCGGGCGAGAAGGATGGACGGGCCGTTCCGGTGCTGATCCCCGGCTACAAGATCCGTTTTCTGCTCCCGACGGACGATTAGACGCCGCTTGCGGATCCTACATGCGGCGGACTCCGTCGCCGACGGCCCCAACCCAGTATGTCTTTCTGCGCGAAGAGACTGTCCTTAGCCGAAAGATAGCGCCAAGGCTTGGCGATGTCTGAACGTACCGCCTCGCCGTAGCCCGTCCTGACGCCGGCGCACCTTCGCGCAAGACTCGGGCCCTTTGCATAGGAGGGCTCGATGGAAGACGAGGTCGCTGTTTCTCGACGTCTATCTCCAGGCGCGCGAGCCGCGCAGCCTTCGCCGACCCTTCTGCGCCGCAACCGCGCGCGTCGGTGCCCGAGGGTACGCTCGTGGACCAAGAGCTTGACCGCTTCAAGCGGCTGAACCTGTGCGAGTACGCGGCGAGCGTCGGCTACCGGATTGTCCGCCGGGAGCCGACACGAGCCGGCGGTTCCCGCGGCTCCACGACCTCAAGCCTGCTGATGCGCTACGCGACGACCGACGACAAGATCGTCGTTCGGCTCGATCGCGATGGCCACTGGACATACTTCAGCGTCAGAGACGATCGCGACAACGGCACGATCGTCGACTTCGTTCTGCGACGGGGGGCGCCGTCGATCGCGGCCGTTCGGGAAGAGCTGCGGTCCTGGGCGGGCGAGCTGCGTCCTTCAACCTCGTCGCTCGCGTCACTATCGGCGTCGGCGAAGGGCGACCGAGCGATCGTCCGCGCGGTATATGACAGGGCAAGAAGCGTTCCGAACCATCCCTACCTGAACGCCCGCGGGATTCGGCCGGAGACCCTCGCTTGTCCCCGCTTCGCAGGGGCATGGCGGGTGGACGCTCGAGGCGACCTACTCTTTCCCCACCGGGACGGGCCCGGTCGGGAGGACATTTGCGGGTTCGAGCGGAAGAACGCGAGATTCGCGGCCTTCTCGGCCGGCGGGACCAAGACGCTGTGGACCAGCAACGCGCGCGATGACGACGCGAGGCTCGTGATCACCGAGGCGGTCATCGACGCTTTCAGCTATCACCAGGTGCAGCCTGGGGAGCGCACACGCTACCTCAGTACCAGCGGCTCCATCGGCGAGCGGCAGGCTGCACACCTGTCCGCGGCGATCGCGCGGCTGTCTCCGGGATTCCCCGTGGTGCTCGCCACGGACAACGACGATGCCGGTGAGAAGCTCGCCGAGAAGATCGGGTCGCTGGCTGGCGGCGCGCGATGCGAGCGCCATCGTCCACCCTCGGGCAAGGACTGGAACGAGTGGCTGCAACGGTGCGAGCGCGAGTTCATAAGGTCGCTCGGTCACGCGAATCTCGGGCGCTCGAGATGAAGCCCGCTGCGGGCCCGGCTACGTCGCCGTCTCGCGTGACCGCGGTCCAGCTCCGGATCGATGGTGAGCTAACGGCCCGCCTGCTATGCGGCGGGCCGTTCTCGATCGTGGCCGGCGACGTTGGGGATATCGCGCTGCTGCCCGCCGGGCGCGTGGCTGCCTATCTCGTGGCTCGGCGGCGCATGGCGGGCGTCTATGTGTTTCGCACCGCCTCTGGCGGTCATCTAACCACCATCCCGGGCGTGAGTCAGCCGGTCCTGTTGCTGATGTCCGGTAGCCGTCGCGGTCTGGGCAGGCGGATCCGCAACTTCATCCGAAAGCTGACGAGCTACGGACATGACCCCTCCGTGCTCACTGACGAGTTCTGGACCCGCGCCGGCGGCGCGCTGCTGGCCCGCCGCCGCTCCAGCGACCAACTGCTCTCGTCGCTCCTGGCCCACGAGGCTCCGGGTTAAGGCGCTGCTTGGGGCAGCGATGATCGCCGCATCGATAGTGACCGCGTCGGCGGTCGTGGCCTCGCGGTTGACCCGGAACTACACACCAAGCCTGCCCCTCGGTGTGTACTGGTTGCGGCCCAGGCTCCCCGTGAGTAAAGGCGTCCTCGTCGACTTCCCGATTCCATCGAACGCTCGGCAGCTGATCGCGGATCGCTATCTGCCCGCGCGATTCCACCTCCTCAAGCGCGTCGTCGCGCTGGAGGGTGACGTCGTCTGCCTGACGCGAGGCCAATACGTCGTCAACGACGTCTCCATCTCTGCGATCGCCGCTCATGACTCCCTCGGCCGGCCGTTACCCGCGTTCGGCTTTTGCGGTCCCGTCCCCGCCGGCACCGCCTTCGTGGCGACGCCGGTCGCCTCGAGTCTGGACTCGCGTTACTTCGGCCCGGTTCCAATCTCCGCCCTCACCGTTGCGAGCCCCCTATGGACCTCCTGACGGTCATCCTCGCCTGCAGCCTCCACCCCGACGACCGTCTCGTCGAGGCGTTCATCCGCAAGGTGTCGGATGCTAACCCGCTCTTCCTCGGCGACTACGTCTCCTTGGCGACCCACGACGATCTGACGTCGACTGAGGAAGTGCTGGAGCTCGCGGCATCGATTTCTGAGAAGGGTGGCCGGCCGGCGCTGGGCCTGATGGCCATCCCGATCTCCTGGGCGGCCCGGTTCAACCGAACGCCCACAGATCTGCTCGGACGCCTGCACGAACATCTCGATCGGGACCGCGATGATGGCGTCGTTTGCGTCCGAGTGCGGGGCGCGCCCCCGCCACAGCGGCCGAAGCAAGCACTCCATACGCCTCGCTCCACGGCAGCTCGGAGCGGTGCGGTCGTGCGTCTTGCAGGGCTTCGAACGCGAGATCGGCGTCCAAGGTTTCACGAAGATCGAGTTCGAGATACCTCGGCTGCCGGCTCGCGATCCCGATCTGGATTCGCCACCGGAGCGCTCGAACGTCTTCGATGCGGACTCTCCCACGGCTCGTCCACAGATGCCGCTCGAGCCGCCAGGCTCGTCTATTGGGGAAGCGCCACGGCCAGCACGGCCAGCGCCGCCGCGACCAAGCCGATCGAGGTCGCCAGCAGCAGCCATCCCACCGCCCGGACCCGAAGGTCCTCGTTCCACCGCGCTGCCGCCCAACCCGTCCGCGCCCACGCCACCGCCGCGGGGAGCAGCAGGAGAAAGATTAGCCAGCCGGCCGGTGCCGCCAGCACCGCCCCCAGAGGCCCGGCGGCGCCCCACGGCTGCCGGCCCCGGCCAGCCATAGCCCACCCCGCGGCGATGCAGATCGCGCCGAAGGCCACCGCGGCCGCGGCGAGCAGCGCGGCCTGCCCACACGAGGGCCACACTGGCGACTTCCCACCGCCACGAGGGGCGCCGACCTTCGGCGCGCGATTCTGCCTCCCGCCCACGGACTCCAGCAGAGCGCCCACCTCCGCCACCAACTTCGCTCTTTCGGCAGCGAGCTGCTTCGGGACGGCGGAGTAGAGCTGCCGGTGGTAGTCCAGGGCGATCATCACGTCCCAAACCGCGTCGTTCGCGCGAATACCGAGGGCGTTGCGCACCTTCGCGAGACGGTCGCGATCTTCCCGGCTCAGCGCCCGACCGAGCAAGGCGTTGAAGCGGTCCTCGGGAAGCGAAGGCTGGTCATCCATCGATGACGTCCGCCCACATTCGAGCCACGGCGTTCTTCCATCGGCGCAGCTCGGCGCGATTGCCGAGCGGCAGCGTCTCGGCCGCCGCCGCGATCGTCATCCGCTCCTTATAGAGGTCGTCGGCCACACGGTCGGCCAGGTCGGGAAAGCTCACCGCCTTGCCGCCGGCGCTCTCCACGCGTGGCCGCACGGCCTTCGATGTCGCGTAGAGCTCGAACTTGCTCTCGTCGCCGAAGTACAGGTTTCGGAGGACGTGAACGCGGCACTCCGGCATCGCATCCATGAAGTCCTTGAGCAGTTCGACGCTGTCGCGGTGCCGGTTGATGGCCCACAGTCCCACCAACGCCCGCCCAAGCTCGGGGAGCGAAGAGCCCAACGTGCTCCCAAACTTCGCCACGCCGGCGTTGCTGCGGGCGGGCGTGTTGACGACCACGACTTTGTCACGGTTGCCGTCGCAGGTATTCACGAGCTGAATCCACCCGTCGACGCGGTCGAGGTCGGCCAGCTCACACGGGAGGGACTCCCGATACGCCTTGTAGACGTCCGGGTTGCTGGTGTCCGACTCCACGAACAGCGTGGGCGCGCCCTTGCCCAGCAGGTAGTCGAGCAGCGCCATGCTCACCATGGATTTGCCCACGCCGCCCTTGCCCCCACCCACCCAGTAGATGTTCGGTGCCATGCAGAGCTCCTTCAAATCTCGCTGTCTTCGCGCACTACGAAGCCGCCCGGTTTCACATCAGGGACCGGCTTCGCTTGGGTCGGGCCTTCCTTTTTCAGTTCAGGGTTGGGCCTCGCCGCCGCCGGGCTGTCCTTCGCCGCAGGCGTCGCCTTTTCCCCGCCGGCAGGCTTGGCGCCGCGGTTCGGATCCTGAGCGCCGCTCCCACTTGCCCGTCGGTCGCGCACCTTGGGCTTCGAGACAGTGGCCTTCCTCGATAGCTCGGTCCTGAGCGTCGCCGCGGTCACGCGGCAGCCCTTGCTCGACACCATCTCGGCGACCTCCTGCCACGTGTAGCCGCGCTCGCGCAGCGTCATGACCTCGCCACGCATGCGGGATATGGCTTCCAGCCGCGTGACCTCGCGCGCCCTCTCGTCTTTGGGAGGCACGGCGGCGAGGTCAGCTCGGATCGCGTCGACGACGGCCACGGTCAGTGTCATCGCCAGTCACTCGGGCGATCGATCGCCGAGTTGCGGCTCCCACGTTCTCCGCAACGCGGCCGATCAGTGGCCGAGTGGTGCATGGGTCTTTGATGGAGACGGCTGTAGGGCAAGATAAAAAGACAATCACCTGCGGCGCCATGTGCGCGTCGCGCCTGGGTGTTTCGTGATTTCTCGTCGCGAGACGGAAATCACCGCGCTGGCGGAACTGTGCGCGCTCGCGAGTCTTTTCTCGATTTGTGCGGATCGGAGGCGATTTCGTGTCCGACGGTGACGGTCGCGAACGCGAAGTTCTGCGCCCGCGCATTGGCGGCCGCGGGGGCGAGGTGCCGCAGGAGCGAGTTCCCCGCTTCCGCAGCGGGCTCCTCGCCCGCGTCGCTCGCATCGGCGGCGCGTCCGGCGCGGCGTCCTCCCGGCCGCGAGGGACGCCGTCGGCTCGCGACGTTCCGCGCCCCGGGCCTTTCGCGCGCCGGTGCGTCATCAAGGCCCGCTTCGTCCCGATGAACGCGTACGGCAAGCGCGCGGCCGTCCTGCACCTGTCGTACGTCGAGCGCGACGGCGTAGAGCTGGATGGCGCGGCTGGGAGCATCTACGGTCCCGCGGAGGCGTCCGACGTCCGCGGCGCGCTGAGCGTCCCCATGGAGGACGAGAAACGCCAGTTCCGGTTCATCGTGTCGCCCGAGGACGTCGGCGATGCGGATCTGACGGCGTTCACGCGGCGGCTTATGGCGCAGGTTCAAGCCGACCTCGGTCGCGTCCTGGTGTGGGGCGCCGTCAACCACTGGAACACGGACAACCCGCACGTCCACGTGATCGTGCGTGGCATCGACAAAGCGGGGCGGGACGTCACCATCGACGGACGCTACCTGGCGGAGGGGATGCGGAACCGGGCGCAGGCCATCCTCACCAACGAGCTCGGTCCGCGCACTGAGGTCGACGTCCAGAATCAGCTGGCGCGTGAGGTCCGCCAGGAGCGGTTCACCTCTCTCGACCGCCTTCTCCAAAATTGCGAGCAGCGGGGCGGGGTGGTGCTCGAGGCCCGGCTGCCGCGCGACGGCCGGGCGTCACGCGTGCGTCTCACCGCTCGCCTCGGACGTCTGGAGCAGCTCGGTCTCGCGGTCCGGACGTCGCCAATCGGGTGGCAGCTTAGCGAGGGCTGGGCGGACACCCTCCGGGGTCTCGGGCAGGCGAGCGACGTCATCAAGCGGATTCACGCGGCGGTTCCGGGCGCGGATCCCTCCCGTCTCGTCGTCGTGGACGAATCGTCCACCCGCCCGCCCGTGGAGGGCGTGGTGCGCGCCAAGGGCCTGCACGATGAGTTGGCCGCCCGCCCGTTCGTCGTAATCGAAGGCGTCGACGGCCGCGTCTACTACGCGCCGATGAGTGTGGCTGCCGTCGAGAAGGTCGCGGAGGGAGATATCGTCCGGCTGGCCGTCGACTCGCCGGCTCGATCTGAGGGCGGCTTTCCCGCCCGGCCGCGCGTTCTTCTTCGACGGCTGGGGCCACCCGTCCGGGAGCAAGTCGGGTACCACGGTCCGACCTGGCTCGACACGATGGCCGGGAGGGCGTCGGAGGCGCCCGGGTCTTTCGCCCGCCAGGTCGCGGAGGGTCTCGCGCGGCGGGACGCGACCATGAAGGCGATGGGCATCGAGACCGCCGTCCCGGGCGACCGCCTCGCCGCGCTCGGGCGCGTGGAGGCGAAGGCGCTCGGCGCCAGGCTTGCCGCCGAGCGCGGCTACAACTTCAGGACTTCGCCGGGCGGGCTGGCCGGAACGCTCACGATTGGCCCGATGCTTTCGTCGGGTCGGCAGTATGCGGTCGTCATAGACGATAATTCGAAGTGCCTGTGGGTCCTGCCGGCGAGCAAGCAGCTCCGACGGTTGGAGGGGCAGCCGGTCCAGGGGCAGATGAACCGCGACGGTCGCCTCTTCGTATCGCGCGCCGGACCCGGTCGCCGCGCTCCGGGACCCGAGCGCTAAGGCCGGCTCCGCAACTCCGACGCCTGACGCCCGAGCTACCTCCGAGTCATGAGGAAGAGAGTCTTACTGTCGCTGCTAGGTCTGGTGGTCGTCGGCCTCGCGCTCGCAGCCTCGACGCAATACGTGGCAGCGACCTTGGGCTTCCATCGGCAGCTCGGTGCGCCGCTCACCACGGTCGCGGGCGTGCGGGTCTATCCGCCGTGGGCGTGGCTCGAGTGGGACGAGCGGCTGCATCGATTCGCCCCGCGAGCCTTCGCGATCGCCAGCGTCGTCACGTACGGCGCCCTGCTCGTGATCGTCGCGTCGCTGGTCGCACTCGCGGCCGTCGGCAACCGCCGCTCCCGCGAGAGCACCTCACACGGCTCGGCCCGCTGGGGCACCACCGCCGAGCTGCGGCGCGGAGGGATGCTCGGCTCGGACGGTATCGTCCTTTGCCAGACGTCGGAGGCTCGGTTCTCCTCCGTGCTCGACGACAAGGGAGCGCTCAAGTGGAAGATGCGCCGTCCGGGCCAGTTGGTGCGTCATGAGGGGCCCGAGCATGTCTTCGTCTTCGCGCCCACCCGCTCGGGCAAGGGCATCGGCATCGTCATGCCGACGCTTTTCGCCTGGGGGCAGTCGGCGCTCATCTACGACATCAAGAAGGAACTCTGGTCGCTCACCGCTGGCTACCGGAGGAAGTTCTCGTACTGCTGGCGGTTCGAGCCGACCGCGCCGGACTCCGTGCGGTTCAACCCGCTCTTCGAGATCAGGCGCGGTGACAACGAGGTGCGCGATGCACAGGTGATCGCCGACATCCTCGTCGACCCGGACGGCGCGGGCACGAAGTGGGATCACTGGCAGACCACAGCTCATGCGCTCCTGGTCGGTGCGATTCTCCACGTCCTCTATGCCGAGTCGGACAAGAGCCTCACCGGCGTCGGCGCCTTCCTCGCCAGTCCGGAGCGGTCGCAGGTCCAAACGCTGCAGCGAATGCTGCGGACCAACCACCTGCCGAGCGGACCGCACCCCGTCGTCGCCCAGGTCGCGCGCAGCATGCTGAACAAGGCCGACAACGAGCTCTCGGGTGTCGTCTCCACGGCCACGAGCTACCTCGACCTCTTCCGAGATCCGCTCGTCGGGCGCGCCACGAGTGCCAGCGATTTCCGGATCGCCGATCTCATGAACCTCGATCATCCGGTGAGCCTCTACCTGGTCGTGCCCCCGAGCGACTTGAGCCGGCTTCGGCGCGTCATTCGGCTCATCCTCAACCAGGTCGGGCAACGTCTGACGGAGCGGATGGAGTTCGCGCCGGCGAGCCCGCCCAGGAGGCCGCCGTTCCTCGCGGCGCTCCAGGAGGCGCTCGCCTCCAAGGGGCCGGACGCGATGCGGGGGGCGGTTCCGTTGTCGCCGAATCGGGGTTACAGGCACCGTCTCCTGCTCCTCGTCGACGAGTTCACGTCGCTTGGCAAGCTCGACTTCTTCGAGAACCAGCTCGCGTTCTGCGCAGGCTACGGCCTCAAGTGCTTCATGGTCGCGCAGAGTCTGAACCAGCTCCAGAAGACCTACGGCGAGAAGAACTCGATCCTCGACAACTCTCACATCCGCGTGACCTACGCTGCGAACGACGAGATCACGGCCCGGCGGATCAGCGATCTGGTCGGACAGGCCACGCTGACCAAGCGCCAGCGCAGCTTTTCGGCCCCCAAGCTGCTCGGGGGCCGCTCGGTGAGCGAATCCGAGCAGGAGTTCGCGAGGCCGTTGCTCACGGCCGACGAGGTCCTCCGCCTCCCATACGACGAGGCGATCCTGCTCGTCTCCGGAATGGCCCCGTATCGAGGCAAGAAGCTCATGTATTACCTGGACCCTCGCTTCAGCGCCCGGGCGATCCTGCCGCCGCCGAACGGCCCGCGTGAGCAGCGGGCGCAGCTCCCGCGTCGATCGGGGGCTGCGTCCGAATGGGCGGCGTTGCGCCCGATCGAGGAGGTTGCGCCTCCCCCCTCGCCGCCCACCCCGCCGGACGTCGGCCAGCCTGCCGTCGTGTCACCCCCGAAGCCGGCAGTAGGAAGCGGTGAGCCGGCGATCGAGGTGGACCTCACGGATGGGGCGTTCGCTTCGGTCTTCGAGCAGGTCGACGAAGTCGAGGAGAGCGACAGAGTGCCGGGGCGCGCGCCGTGAAGCAGCACCGGATTCAGCGGCACCCGTGGATCGACCTCGATCTCACGCGGCAGCTCAAGGCGTACTGCGCGGCCCGGCGGGCGACCGAGACCTCGGTCTTCAATGCCGCGCTTCGTGATTACTTCGCCGACGCGAAGGACTCGACGCTGATCATGCGACGGCTCGACCGCAACGATCGCGCCCTCGCTGTCGTCCGCCAGACCATCGATCTCCTTTCCGAGACGATCATCGCGTTCGTGCAGTCGTACTTCATCAACACGCCGGAGATGCCCGAGCCCCAGCGCAAGCTGGGCGCGACGGTCGCGCGGCGGCGCCTCGACGAGCTGCTCGACGCTGCGGCACGCCGCTACGCCGGCGGGGCGCGGATCCTCGACGTGCTTCCGAAGGATCAGGTCGGTGACGCCGAGGAGCTCGCGGCGGCCGCGCGCCTCGCGGTCGGGGAGGGGGGCTCGCGGCCATGAGCCTCGACAACGGCGAGTATCAGGTACGGCAGCATGCCTTCCTGCGCGATGCGATCCTCCCGATCCTTCCGTTTCTCGAAGATCCTGCGGTGAACGAGATCATGTTGAACGCCGACGGGTGCATCTGGATAGATCGAGCGGGAACGTTGGGCAAGACCGCCGTCACGATGAACGCGCCGAAGGCGCTGGCGATCCTCCGCGCAGTCGCGGGGCAGGCGGACCTCCAGCTCACGGCTCACAGCCCTTCGCTCGATGCAGAGCTGCGGCCATGGGGCGCGCGGGTGAAGGCGGCAATCCCGCCGATCACGAAAGCGCCCGTCTTCACCATCCGCAAGCCTCCCGCCCGCGTGTTCACGCTGGACGAGTACGTCGATGCCGGGATCCTCACGGACGCGCAGGCCGAGATCCTCCGCGCGGCGGTGGCGGCCAAGCAAAACATCCTCGTCAGCGGCGCGACAGCGTCGGGCAAGACGACGTTCGTGAACGCGCTCCTCGCGGAGATCGCCCGAACCGACGACCGAGTCTTCATCGTCGAAGACATTCCGGAGCTCCAGTGCGCGAGTCCGAACCGCGTCCAGTACCACGTGCAACCTCCGTTCACGACCCGGCTGGCGATCATGGACGCGCTCCGAAGCCGGCCCGATCGGATCGTGGTCGGCGAAGTGAGGGAGGGCGGCGCCGCCCTCGAGCTCATCAAGGCCTGGAACACGGGCCACCCGGGCGGCTTGGGGACGTTGCACGCCAACGACAACCGCCAGGCGCTCAACCGCCTCTGTCAGCTCATAGAGGAGGTGGCGCAGCGCGCGCCCCGCGAGATCATCGCGGAGACCGTCAACGTGTGCGTGCACATCCGCCGCGACCATCGCGCCCGTGCCCGCAGGCGCCTGGCGGGCCTGGACTTCGTGCGCGGCCTTGCCGTGGATGGCTCTTGGGACCTCGTGCCGCTCGAGAGCGCGGGCGGGCTGACCTTTCAGCGGTAGGCGCTCGGGAGCGCCGAATCAGTACCATCTTCCGTCCGGCGTCACGTCAGGTGGAGGGCGTGGTCGTAGCCGCTGACGGCCGCAACTTTCGCCCCGGCCGCCCGAAGCGCCCTGCATGCGCAACCTGCATGCCGCCCTGGCGGGCATTCGGTGCTGGGAAGCTTCTTGGCGTCTCGGCGCCCGCGAGCTCACGACCGGCGACGAGTCCGTTCGTCATCTGATCGCCGAGGCAGCGGGCCACCTCGGCGCCCGCGGTCTGGTTCGGGACCCGCGGCAAATCTGGCGGCCCGTGTTGGGCTCGCCTGAGAATCTTCCTGGACGGGTAGGGACCTGATCCGTGTCTTGGCCGCCCCAAGCGCATGACGAATTCTCTCCCTCTCGAGCTGTCGCGCCTTCCAGTGCCGGAGATGGGACGTCCGCGCAGAAGACGCTGATATCACTAGTAATTATACAGGGCTGTGCGCGGTCTAAGCACAAGCCACCAAGCAGAGGTGACGCTCCGGCTCTGGGACTACCCGCTGGCAATACCCTCAAATTACCCTCAGACTTAGAGGGGAAAGTGAGGGAGAAAAGCATGCGTCTCGAAGCCACCGTCCCCGATAGTCGCTCCCAGGCCGTTGACCGCCTAGCGGACGAGCTTGGCCTGTCGAAGAGCCAGGTCGTCGACGAAGCCATCTCTATGTTTATTCAGGCCGTCTCGGCGGTGCGCGGCGGTCGTCGCCTCGTCGCTGTATCCACTGATGCGAAGAGCGGCCTCGACTGCCTGATCACGACGCCGACACTGTCGGCCCTCGAATGGACCTCACGGTCGGAGCCGCTGCAGATCTCGGTGGAGGCGCTCGAGCGCGTTCGGGCGCTGATCGCCGAGCCGCCGGCGCCGGGGGCGCGGGCGCGTGCGGCGGCGTCCCGGTTCAAGGCGAGCTCGCCGCAGTCTGGGAAATGATCGCAGTGCCCGAGGCCCGCACTGTCCGCGTCGATATCGAGGACGCAGCGAGCGGGTTTCGGTGCGGTGATGCGGCGCTCGACGAATTCTTCGCCCGCTACGCCTGCTCGAACGACGAGCGCGGGATCGGTCGAACCTACGTCCTGAGGCGCTCGGATGGAGCGGCGCGAGAGCTGCCGCGCGTCTTGGGCTATTACACACTCAGCATGACGGCGATCAGCGCGCCGTTGATCGCGAAGGCGACGCTCGAAAAGCTGCCCAAGTACCCGATCCCGGGTGCGCTCATCGGCCGCCTGGCGGCGGACGAGCGCACCCGTGGGTCAGGCCTTCGGGTCGGCGAAACGCTGCTCATGGACGCCTTTGTACGGGTGCTCGCCGCCGCCGAGAACGTCGGCTGCTTCGGCGTCGTCGTTGACGCGAAGCACGAGACGGCGGAAGGGTTCTATCGGAGGTACGATTTCGCGACCGTCGACGAGAGCCGGTGGCCGAGGAAAATGTTCGTGGCGATGGGGACGGTGCGGGAAATGTTCGCGGGTACCTCGTAGGGATTCCGGCCGAGGCAGGCCGAGCTGATTACGAGAGCGCGCTGGGACCGACAATGGCGTCGGCTCACGCTCCGACTCTGCGGTTGTCATCGGAGAACATCTTGATGTCCCTGTGGCCGATCTTGCCGCGTCCCTGAATCAGTGTCTCGAGGCGCTCACCATTCGCCTTGCGCTGGGCCAGATAGAGCTGCGACGGCGACTCCGCGCCCTCATCGAACCTAAGCAGGGCGACATCGCGCGCGCCCTCTCCACCTAGGCTGAGCACCCGTTCGATGCCGTCGCACATACGCGCATCAAATCCATGTCCAAGCACGAAGAGCAGGTTCCTCTTCCGCTCGGCCAAGAAGGCCTTCCAGAACCCGTCGAACCCCTCGCCATCACGAAGGAAGTAGTCTCGCCAGCGGAGCAAATCAGGACTCATAGCAGCGTCTCCGACTTGGAGGGCCGGTAGCCCTTTTCCGCCCAAGTGATGAACTCGCGGAGCGGCTTCTCGCGGAAGCCACCGAACTGCAGCGGCAGTTTGTACTTCGGACAGAGGAGACGGTTGAGGTAGAGCACCATGTAGCGGTTGCCCTTAACCTTGCAATCGACCTCCGCGTGCAGAAGGTTGTGAGCGATCGCCGTTCCAAGGATGGACGCGAATGCGGCCGTCGGCGGGCTCTTCGCTAGGTGTGCCTGGTCGAGAAGCGTCTCTCGCTCCTGCATGAGGATCGCGATGCCCGTAACGCCCGGTGAGTACGGAGCGTTGGGCTGGTGCGTGACATCGCGACAGAAATGACCAACGGCATCCAGGAAGCGCAGCACGTCCCGGCCATTCTTCGCGCGGCGCGGCAGGTCCTTGACGCGAGTGTCATACGCGCCTTCGAGAATGCGCTGCTGCCGCTCGGGAGCGAGTCGGGGACTGCGCCTCATCACGGCTGCCGCCAGAGATTCCTCGAAGAGGTCGCCAGCGAGCCGAATGAACTGCTCCACGTTAAAGGAGCCGAGGCTCGCGAGCTTGCTCAGTCCGAAGTAGTAGGGGAAGCCGAACTCCTTGCTCAGGAACAGTTCCGCCGCAGCGCGAACGTCGGACCGGCCAGCCCCCGCTCCGCCGTAAGCGACAGCCACCCTTGTACCAACCGCGCCAGCGCTCCCTGTCTCGGCTCCGCCAGCGGAGTCGAGCTCCTCCCGAGGTAAGACGCCAAGTGGGCTTCACGCAGCGATTCGGGCGTCGCCACCTTCGCGGCGACTGCACACGCCGACTACTCAAGGAAGGCATGCCCGCGGCCTCTTCTCCCCCGTTGACGGGCCGATCGAACCGTAAGCCTCCCTGAATAGGGTTTAGGCGACCAGCGACACGTCTGCCCGCAGGAGATCGGCCTCCTGGAACAACTCCGGCTTGAGGTGGGCATACCGCTCGGTCACCAGCACAGTCGAGTGGCCCAGGATCTCGCGCAGCTTCTCGATCGAGCCGCCGTTCAGGACCCACTGGCTGGCGAAGGTGTGTCGGCCCGCCTCGTAGAACGTCACTTCCGGGAGCTTCAGCTTCTTGCACGCCTTCTTGATGAGGCTCGTCATCCTGTGCTCGCCGAGGTACTTGCGGCGCGGCCCCGGCGCCGCGCGGCCGAGCACACCGAATGACGGCGGACAGACGAGGTCACTGAAGGGGGCGAGGTTCTTCTTCCTCCAGGCGATCAGCAGCTCGTGCAGCCCTGGCACGATCGGCGCCTCGCGACTGTCCTTGTCCTTCGTCGGACCGTTCACTGATTCGCGAACGTACATGCGGCGACGTTCGAGATCGACATTCGCCCACTTGAGCGCCCGGACCTCGCCGGGACGAAGGCCGGCGAGGGCGGAGATGGCGAAGGCCACGTTGAAGGGCGCGGGGAGCGCCTGATAGATCCGCGCGATGTCCCTCTTGCGCTCCACGAACGGCGTCTTCTTGGGGTCGTAGGTCGGCCTGATCAGCGCGCGCGTCTTCTTGGGGAGCATCCGCGCCGGGTTCTTCGTCGCCTTGCCGTCATCGATCAGGTCTGAGTAGAGCGTCGAGACGAGGCGCATGAGCAGACGAACGGTCGCGGGCGACAGACCCTCTCCCAGCTTCACCGCGACGATCTTCTTCAGCATGGCGACGTCAACGTCGTCCGGCGAGTAGCGATTCAGGAAGGGGGCGAGATGGTTGTTCCAGCGGTTCTCGTCCTGGTCGGCCGCCCGATGGGTGGTCCGGCGAACCTTCAGCCACTCTTCGACGAGGCCCGCGAGCGGGCCCGATGGCTTGGGGCTCTGGAGACCGCCGCGGCCGGCGGCGAGATCTCCGATCTTCACCGCGAGGACACGTCGTGCGGTATCTTCGTCGGGAAACCCATGCTCGTACTGCTTCGCCCCCTTGGCGACCCACGCTATCGACCAGAGCTGACCGCGCCGATAGACTGTGCCGAGTCCCTTGCCCCGACGTCTCCGCTTCTTGGCCATCGGACTACTTGCCCCCTGCGAAATAAGCTACACTCAAGCTACAATGGTCAAAACCAGGAATCAAGAATTGCATATAAAGCCTTGAAATAACTAGATATTGCCGGAGTGGCGAAATGGTATACGCAGCGGACTCAAAATCCGCCGCTCGCAAGGGCTTACGAGTTCAAGTCTCGTCTCCGGCACCAGCGAAGTTGTTGAGTAATTTCTGGTTTTGCCCGATCGGACCCAGTGGTTGCAAAAACGATTGTGGCACCAAATCTGCACCAAGAGAGCCAATTCTGAAGCTCCGTCGAGATGCACTCTGGGGCGCTGAAAGCGCAGATGGCGCGCAAGAGGAGCAGGCCACTGGATGGTGGAGCACTGGAACCGCAGTGGCGGCTGGCCACGATTAACAGGATCATTGCTCTCCTGCGCAGGTCCTATGCGAAGCTCCGCGGGGATGTTCCGTGGAGCGCAATGTCCTGCCGGCGTCGCCAGTCGCTGTGTTCGGCTCCGTCCTCGCGTCTTGCGACCGTTTCATCCCTGGCGGAGCTTGCCGCCGATGCGAGCGCGCACGCCAGCAGGAGATTCGGCCGACGCCAGCCCGGTGACGGGGAGCGGGCCGACGTGCCGGACGAGATCTTCAAACGTTGGTCGTGTCTCGGCCACCGTCTTCTTCGTCGAACCTGTCCGCGCCGTCGCGCGCTTCTTGGCCAAGTCGCTCACCTCCTTCCGCGCCAGTGACGATACGCTTCGATCCACTCGCTGCCGTCCGGTCTCGGTGACGGTAGCGGTAGATCCACGAGGGAGATCGGTTGGCGGTCCCGGCCGCGGGTGCAGATCGCGTTGATCTGATCGTCGCCGCGGAGGTCAATGCGGGTGACGGTGACGATGGCGCCGAGGACCTGCGTTTCGAAGGGAAGCTCGAGGTGCTCCTCGAACATCGTGAACCAGCCGGTGGCTTGTTCCGATTCGCCGTACGCGTCGACCGTGGCCTCCTCGATCATTTCGTCGAGCCTGGCTTTGCTGAGTCGGGGTGGCTTTCGATGGCCGGCTTTCTTCGTTGGTGCTTTCGGCTTCATGGCCCGGGTCCTGATCGGTCGCACTCACGCCGGTTGCGTGAGATCCGGAATGAGGCCGCGCTGCCGCGCTTCTTCCTGCATCTCGGCCGGCAGCGTCCGCGCGTCCACGATGAACCCGTTCACCTTGACCATCCAGGCGAGCGGATTGTTCGCGAGCAGGTCGCGCCTGCAATACTCGGGATCCATCGGACCACCAAGTCGCAGCAGATCCTGGATGATCCGGAACTTGGCCGAGAGCGTGCTCTTCCCAACCCCGCACACCTCGCTCAGCCGGTCCGTCGTCATGTGCGGCTTCTGCGTCGGATCAGTCAGGAAGTTGACCATCCCGATCGCGTAAATCACCCCCGCCGCCCACGTGCGGGGCTCGCCTCGCAAGAGCGGTGACGGACGCTTGCGAGCCAGTCGGGCGATCGCCTTGCGACAAAGGGCGCCGTACTCGGCGTCGAGGTGCTCTATGCACAGGCGATCGGTGATGGCGGCGATCTCCTCGGCCACCCCGCCGGCGGCGATCTTGGTGCTCTTGGCCTTCGTCATGACAAGTGACTCCCGGTGAGGGTTCTCGTGAGGTTGGCCGCTCGGGCGCGCGCATCGTCACCGACGGGTTCCCCGATCCGCGCGATCTCGTCGAGCGCGGCCTTGGTCGCGCGCTTGCCCAAGCGGGCGCCATCGAGCGCCGACGCGACGGGGCCGAAGCGCGCATCATTGATGTGGGCGCTCACGAGCGCGCGCATCGCGTCCCGGACCGCGGCCGAATCGCGGGCTGCTTTGGCGGCGGCGAGCAGCGCTTTTGCCGTCTCGGAAATCAGGGGGGCGAGGTCCTCGGTCAGAGGGGTGCCGCGTAGGCTCTCGATGAACGTGACGAGGACGCGGACGCCATCGCCCAGCTGGGAACGAGCAAATGTCGCCGCCCGATCAAGAAGCTCACCGAGCTCGAGCGCTTGGACAATCGGCGCCTTCCCCTCAATCGTCTTTGCGGCCTTTCGTATCCGCTGTTCAAGCGCGTGGGCATCGAGAACAGCGCGGGCGGTCTCCACGAATATCCCCTGGTAACGGCTGTGGGCGTCCGTGGAAACGCCGAGCATGGCGGCGATGCTGTTCGCCACGCTTTCCGCCGTGATTGAATCGGTGGCCACGCGAAAGGAGTGCGCCTGGCGAGGAGGACGAACAGGCTCGACAGCGCCCCGCAATCGCTCAAAGGCTGAGTCGAGCATCCGCTGTCCCTGACGAGTTGGTGCGTGGTTGGCCTCGGCGGCGACGGAGTCGCAGAGGCTCTCGATCTCGTCCGGCACGGCGCGTATCACGACTCCATCGTCTCCCGGCGTAGCCGCCGCCAGGACCTCGGGATGATCGGCCCCGATCATCAGCGAGTCTTTGATGGCCTCGTACTCAGCGACGGACAAGGCAACCGTCGCGCGTTGACCTCGTGGCCGCGCGTCCCGTGCCCGTCGCAGATCGAACGGGCTCCGTCGCCACCCTTGAACCGCACCGTGATTTCCGCAAGCGACGCAGTGCCAAAGCACATCATTGTCGCCATCGAGGCGCACCTGAACGAGACCGTCACATTTCGATCGAGCCGGTCGCCGCAGCGTGCAGCGCACGACGGTCTGTCCCCAACCCCCGGACGGGCGCGCTGTCGCCGCTTCCACGACCGCTGCGACGAAATGACCAGTTCCCGTCCGAGTGCCTGCGAGATCACCGTCGGGGCCGATGGCGTGGCCCAGATCGGTCACCCACACGCCGGGGCGTGGCTTGCTCGCCGCTGTCACGGACACGGCGTGTTTCGCCCGGGCGCTTCCTGCCGACGCGCGGTGCGCGGCGCTGTGGCGAGCAGCGGCGGCACCGCCTCGGCCAGACGCACGCGCCGACGCTCAAGTCTCTCGGGCATGCGATGCCGTCGGCGGGCAACTTGAAGCTGCCTGGCCTGGGACGGCTGCGTCCGCAAGGCAAGTTGGCGCCGGCGGCGCCGGCTCTCGGCCACTGAGGTCGCACCTTCCTGTGCCATGAGCGGCAGCGTACGTTATGGACACTGCCGCGTTCAACAGGCGCGAGCGCTGACGGGGCGCCGGGCGCCGGGCGGTCACGAGGTGCTGGGCCCAACCCGGGGCCGCCAGAATGAATCGACCTATGAACAATATGATCCTGGGACGTCGGTTCTCGACGGAGAATCGAGATCACTCTGCGCGCATTTGGCCGCGCGGAATGAACACACGGCCGCCGTCGTCGGTAGGATGAGCCACGGCTCGTCGAAGCCAGCGCCGATTTTCAGGACACGCTATAGAATCTGTACGACCATGCCTGCCGTGCCGACCGAGGTCGACCTCCTCAGCAGCCTGCTCCACGCGCTTGGCCAGCGCCGGTGGGAGGACGCGGTGCGCCTTGGAGAGGAGATCGCCGATCGGGAGGCTCGAAGGGGTCATGCCCGGGTGGCCAGGAAGCTCCGCGGAGCGCTGGCGTCCCGCGACGGCGCGGAGGTGGCCGAGGCGTTCAGCCCAACTCCGGTGGGCACCCACCTGGCAGGGGCCCTGCTCCCGGTCGACCCCGTCGACGGCCTCGATGACGTGGTGCTGCCGTCGCCCCTGCGAGCGCAACTTGCTGAAGTGCTTCAAGAATGGCGACACCGCGGCAAGCTCGACGCTGCCGGTGTCACCCGAAGGACGAAGCTTCTGTTTCACGGGCCGCCCGGGTGCGGTAAGACGATCACTGCTCGCGCGCTCGGCGGAGCGATGTCCCTCCCCGTGATGGTCGTGAGGTTTGACGGGGTCGTTGGCTCCTACCTGGGCCAGACCGCCGCTCGTCTGCGGGAACTGTTTCGATATGCCGAGGCGGTGCCGTCGGTGCTGGTGTTGGACGAGATCGACGCTCTCGCTCAGCGCCGCGGGAACCCGCGTGACGTGGGCGAGTTGGACCGCGTGGTGGTCTCGCTGCTGCAAGAGCTGGAGCACTCCATGCCGCAGGGGATCGTCGTGGCGAGCTCGAACCTGCCACGAGCGCTCGACGACGCGCTCTGGCGGCGCTTCGATCTGGTTTTGGATTTCCCCGTTCCTTCGGCGGCCCAGATTCTCGCGTTCGCCCGGAAGCGGCAGATTGCCCTGGGCGGCCGCCCTGGCCGGGACCTTGCGGGCAGTCTTCGCCGTGCGCGCTCGTACGCCGATGCTGAACGCGTCGTGACTGACATGCACCGGCGCGAGATCCTCAGCCGGGAGATGGAGTGAGATGGCTCAGCGCCGCCCCGTGGCGCCCCGCACGTTCTTCCTGAACGAGACTCACGAGCACGCGCGTGGGGAGCCGGAGGGCGGGGGCCGTGTCCCGACTTTCTCCCAGATCAAGTGGCCAGAGAAGGGGCGACGGTTGTCCGCGTCTCTACGTGCCGCGCGCGCTGCGGCCCTGCTCACAGCCGATCCACTTCGCGACTCAAGGTTCTTTCTCCTTTCCAGCCCCGAGGAGAAGATCGATCAGGACTCCAATGCCAAGACCGCGAAAGGCGGCCTGAAGCACGTCGCCATCGACTTCGCCGGGAAGCACGCGCGCGTATTCGAGCGCCTCGATCTACAGCTCTTGCGAGTCACCCCGGATGGCGACGCGCTCGTCCACGCGAAGCCCGCGACTCTGGATCAGCTCGAGGCCACAGCGGCGCGGCTCGCTACCGCCGGCAAGCGCGACCAAGCACAGTGGGCGTTCCTGAAGGAGTTCCGGCTCGCACCCATCGAGACGCGCGTCGATATAGGGTGGCTCGACACGCTCGACCCGAAGGTGGCACACGAGGTCATCGTCGAGTTCCAGCCGGTGTTGACGAGAGCCGACGTCGACAGGCTGATGGAGGCGATTCAGCAGGATCTCCGAGCGAACAAGGGTGGCCAGGCGCTGGGCGGTGGCCATGACCTGTCGGGGCGCCGTTGGCTTCGTGCGCAGATGCGGTCCGACCGGATCAGGCATTTCGCGACCGAGTTCCAATCGATTCAGACGATCCACGCTCCCCTGATGGCGACACTGTTTGCGACACCGGGCGCTCGAACGGCGCCGAAAGGGTCGGCCACCCCGCCTCCGGCGGACGTGGGCGAGCTGCCCGTTGTCGCGGTCGTCGATGCGGGCGTCCCCCGCGAGCACCCCCTCCTGTCGCCCTATCGACGAGGCCAATACCGCCACCCCGACGCGGAGCAAACCGATCCCGGGGACCACGGCTCGCGCGTCGCATCCCGCATCGTGTTCGGCGACCTGGTGGCCGGCCCCGGCTTCTCGCCTCCGGCGGGAGGGTGCCGATTCCTCGACGTTGTTGTTCCCGCGGATCGAAATGGTGAGTCCCTGGAGCTTGATGGCAAGGCGATCTTCGATTCTCTCCGCGATGTCGCTCGTGCCTATTCAGATGTTCGGGTCTTCAACTTGAGCCTCGGATCCTGGCTTCCCCTCGCCGGGTTCTCCGAGACCGTCAGACAAGAAAGGTTGATCGAGCTGCAGGATCTCGACAACTTCGCATTCGAGCATGACGTGGTGGTTGTCGTCGCCGCGGGGAACACCCCGCGTGGCGTCGTGCCCAACGTCGACTACCCGGGCCACGCCGACGAAACCGATTGGGGCCTCGGTGCATGGGCTGCCGGGTTCAACACCGTCGTGGTCGGCGGCTACGTCCCACGGCCCAACGCCGACGGCGTCGCGCGACGGGCAGGTTGGCCGAGCCCGTTCACGCGCGTTGGCCCTGGTATCGCCGATGCGCCCGTTCCAAGTTTTTCGGCCGGCGCGGGGGACTGCAGCGACACGTATCAATGGAAGCCAGGACTCGGCGTCTGGACCTCGAACAAGACAGGTGACTGGGAGGACGCGATAGGCACGTCGCATGCGGCTCCGATCGTCGCGCGGGAGGCGGCCATGCTGCTTCGAGACCTCCAGAAGTACTGCCCGCCGGGGGTGCAGCCGTTCGCGTCGACGGCCAAGGCCTTTCTGCATTTGGTCGCGTGCCACGAGGCGCCGCTCGAGGAGCTCACGTCCGCGGCCCGGACTCTGGCCAAGCGAACTCTCGGTCATGGTCGCCCCAGCGCGGCACGGCTGGGAGCCCCGTCGGCGGATACCGCAGTGTTTCTCTGGCAGGGAACCCTTGAGAGCCCCGGCCACGCTGCGCGCGTGCGCGTTCCTGTGCCTCGCGAGTGGTTGAAGGACGCGGGTGCGCCGCAAGTGCGGGTCGTCTGCGCGTGGAACACCCCGACCGGTGCCGGCGCGCCCGAGGTATGGGCCTGCCGGAAGGTCAACGTGCAGCTCCGACCTTCGCTGGACGGCGACGCCCTTCGTGGAAGGGGGAACGCCAGTGGCGCGTACCCGCTCATCAACAAGGTCTACGACATGGGCGTCGACCACTTGAAAGATCACGGTATCAAGCTGGACTTCGATGAATGGGTCCTGGAGCTCGCCTACGTAGACGTGGCCCCGTACCCGCCGTCAATGCGCGTGGACGAACAGCAACGTGTCTCCGTCGCGTTGGAGCTCTCCGATGAGAGCGCCTCGACGGAGAGTCCGCAGGCGGCCATTCAGGCCCTGCCGGTCGTCGACACGATGGTCCGGCTTGGCGGAACGAAGCAGCCGATCTGGGCGCCGATCAAGATTCCGACGGGATAGGGAGGGTGTTCAGCGTGGCGCGGATGGGGGCTCGGCCGGATCGGTCGTTCGAAGACTCCGGGGCTTCCCCCATCGACGACATCCAGCAGCTCGTCCGGGACGATTCGCGAACCGTGCATGCCCAGCTGGAGGCGATCGCGGATGCCACGCGCCACCTGTCGACCGCCGACCTGAACCCGGACGCTCCCTACGCTGCACCAAATCCTGCACCACGGGATGTCCCCTGCAGTCCCATCGACGCTCGACGGTGATCGTCCGCCCGAGGACACCGCCCCGAGGCTAGGTGCTGGAATTGTCCCAGCCCGTCCCCTCCCACGCGCCACCCGGGGACACCCTTCGCTCTCAAAATCCGCCGCTCGCAAGGGCTTACGAGTTCAAGTCTCGTCTCCGGCAGCAGCGAAGTTGTTGAGTAATTTCTGATTTCGCCAGATCCGAACCCGGGTAGTGGCGAAACGATTTTGCACCAAATCGGCGCTGCATGGTGACGGCCTGCGGGCGGCAGCGAGGGACCGCAGCGGCCGATCGCCTTCCTCCCTTCGCTCGGGCGGGCGCTCACCTCCTTCCGCGCCAGTGACGATACGCTTCGATCCACTCGCTGCCGTCCGGTCTCGGTGACGGTAGCGGTAGATCCACGAGGGAGATCGCTTGGCGGTCCCGGCCGCGGGTGCAGATAGCGTTGATCTGATCGTCGCCGCGGAGGTCAATGCGGGTGACGGTGACGATGGCGCCGAGGACCTGCGTTTCGAAGGGAAGCTCGAGGTGCTCCTCGAACATCGTGAACCAGCCAGTGGCTTGTTCCGATTCGCCGTACGCGTCGACCGTGGCCTCCTCGATCACGGCAGCGTACGTTATGGACACTGTTGCCTTTCAACAGGCGCGAGCGCTGCGCGCTGACGGGGTGCCGGGCCCAGAACGTCGTGACCGCCCGGCATACGCCGAGTCGGTGCCGTCCGTGCTGGTGTTGGACGAGATCGACGCTCTCGCTCAGCGCCGCGGGAACCCGCGTGACGTCGGTGAGCTGGACCGCGTGGTGGTCTCGCTGCTGCAAGAGCTGGAGCACTCCATGCCGCAGGGGATCCATCGTTCCGCGTGGCGTCCCCGACTGAGCTACGCCCGTTCGAGGAAACTGCTGTTGCCTTCTCGACGTTGATTCGGAGCGAGCGCTCACCTTGAAGCCTGCCTCTCGGCATGATACATATTGTCTGTCAAAATTATCTCCGGACACCTATTCGTATCATGCCACCCGTTGCCAAGACCAAGACCGCCTCTCTGCTCGGGCTCGCCCGTAAGGGGCCGGTACGCGCGCGCGATCTGGATGAAGCCGGCATCCCGCGCACGTATCTGAAGCGGCTCTGTGACGGTGGAGTTCTCGAGCAGGTGGATCGCGGGCTCTATCGGCTGGCTGACGCGCCGGTCACCGAACTGAGCTCGCTCGCGGAAGTCGCGAAGCGGGTACCGCATTCCATCGTCTGCTTGCTGAGCGCCCTCCAGGTTCACGACCTGACGACCGAGGCGCCGCACGCGGTCTGGGTGCTCATCGACCGGCACGCGCGGATGCCGAAGCTTGTGTATCCGAAGCTCGAGGTCGTTCGGGCCAGCGGCGCCGCCCGCACGCACGGGATCGAGTTCCGCGTTATCGACGGCGTGAAAGTGCAGCTCACGACGCCCGCGAAGACGGTGGCCGATTGCTTCCGATTCCGACGCCACGTTGGCATCGAGGTCGCGCTCGCGGCGCTCAAGGACTACCTGAAGAAGCGCAAAGGCAGCATCGACGCGCTGGTTGCTGCAGCACGCGCCGATCGCATCTATGCGTTCATGCGCCCGTACCTGGAGGCGCTGGCGTGACGAAGCGACCGATCAAGGACGTCAGCACCTCCGTACGCGCCCGCCTGCTGCGACTTGCTCGTGAACGGGGCGAGGACTTCCAGCTCCTGCTCACGCGCTACGCAAACGAGAGGCTGCTCTTCCGGCTGGCGTCGTCGAACCACGCGTCCCGCTTCGTGCTGAAGGGCGCTGCGCTCTTCACTGTCTGGACTGGCAAGCCGCATCGCGCGACGCGCGACCTCGACCTGCTCGGGTTCGGTGACCCTGGTGTAGGAAATGTCCGCGCGGCCATCACCGAGGTGCTGACACTCGACGTAGCCGACGACGGCGTGCGGTTCGACCTCGATTCCCTCACTGTTGGGCTCATCCGAGAGGAACAGGAGTACGGTGGCGTGCGGGTCGACGTCATCGCCCGGGTAACGGCCGCCCAGGTTCGGCTCCAGGTGGATGTTGGCTTCGGCGACGCGATCACGCCGGAAGCAGCAGTCGTCGAGTTCCCAGCGCTGCTCGACTTTCCCGCCCCCCGTCTCCGCGCGTACCCGCGCGAGACCGTCGTCGCCGAGAAGCTCGATGCGATGGTGCAACTCGGCCTCGCGAACAGCCGCATGAAGGACGTCTATGACGTCGCCGTGCTGGCCCGGGACTTCGACTTCGAGGGGGACCTCCTGACCCGTGCAATCCGAGCGACCTTCGAGCGTAGAAAGACGCCCCTGCCGATCACAGTCCCGGTCGCACTCACGTCGACTTTTGCCGACGACGCGACGAAGAAGACCCAGTGGTCGGGCTTTGTTCGAAAGGCCGGCGTGCGCGACGCGGGCAGCTTGGCCGAGGCGGTCGCTGCCGTGGCCGCGTTCGGCGAGCGGCCCCTGATGGCTGCGGCTCGCGCAGCCTTCGACGCCACCCACTGGCGCGCGGGTGGGCCGTGGGCCTCGTCCTCCCATTTTCCCGCATAGGACGCGTCTTCCCGCATCGAAGAAGGGCGCCGCGCGGAATCGAGCGTCTCGGGATGTCGCTGGAAAGTCGCCAGCGATGGCGACTATTCGGCGACCATCACCAAAGTCGGCGACGACCGGGGACATTTCGGCGATTCGAACCGGCCTGAGGTCGCATGTTGCATCGCCGGTCGCCGATTTGTCGCCCCTCGGTGATCACCCAAATCCGGCCACCAATGATCACCTGAAAACCGGCCACCACGGAGAGGGCCGAGACGTTGACGCGGAGGATGCCGGAGCCGCACCCTATGATCATCACCGAGCCTAGGCAGGAGGCTCAGGTGGACTACGGCGAGGGGCCGATGGGTGCGAGACGCGGAGACGGGGAGGCGAACGGGCCGCCCTTGTAGCTGCATCAAATCCTGCACCACGGGGTGTCCTCTGTCGGCCCGTCGAACAGCGACGCGGACCCTCCCTTCATGGACAATGCTCCGACTCCTCAGTCCGAATTGTCCTCCCCAGTCCCCTCCCATGTGCCACCCGGGGGCACCCTTCGCTCTCAAGATCCGCCGCTGGCAAAGGCTTACGAGTTCAAGTCTCGTCTCCGGCACCAGTGAAGTTGTTGAGGAATTCGGCGAGGTCGGCACCGACGGGAACGGAGATTCAAAACGGCCGGGGCGCTATTAGGGCGCTTGGCGGTCCCAGCGACCAATTCGAGTGAGCTGCCGCGCCTGCTCCGCGTGGTCGAGGCGGCCGCGCTCCTGGCGATATCGCGGCGCCACCTCGCGGCGCTGATCGCCCTGGGCGACGTCAACGTCGTTAGGCTCGGTAGGTGCGTGCGCGTCCGGCGGGCGGAGGTTCACCGCCTCTGCGCCGACGCGGTCGGCCGGTAGATCAGCCGGCGGGTCCGTGGACCGCGACTTGCGCCCACAGGGGCGAGCCGTTCTTAGGGAGGACCATGACTGCGGCGTACCAAGCCCACGGACCCCCCGGGGTGTCGCCGGAAGGCCGCCAACTGCGGAGCTCAGGCGGTCTGCAGGTCAATCCTCCCGTTCGGGAAGGTTTGGCTCGACGAGAGACGTCTAGCGTGGCAATCTTCCCTCTCGGGAAGATATGGCCAGGCGCCCCCAAGATTCGGTGAAATCATTCCCGTACGGGAAGATTCGGAGCGTCGAAGACATCGGCGCGGCGATCCGCGCCAAACGCGCCGCCATCGGCATGCGACAGGAACAGCTCGCCGCCCTAGCCGGGGTTGGCCCGAGGTTCCTATCGGAGGTCGAGAACGGCAAGGAGTCGGCCGAGATCGGCAAAGTACTCCATGTCCTGAGGCGGCTAGGGCTCGAAGTGTCGATCACGCCACGAGGCGGCGGACCTGCAAATGGCGGATGAGCCGGACAAACTCGGCGTGTATTTCGAAGCGCGCCCGGTGGGGACCGTCGCCGTGGACGCGGGCGGACGCTTCAGCTTCGAATATGGACACCGATGGGTGTCCGACGCGAGCGCCTTCGCAATTTCACGTTCCCTACCCTTGGAAGGCAGCGGGGGTGAGGCGGACGCTGGGCACGCGTTCTTCTCGAACCTTTTACCCGAAGGCCGCGTTCGGGAGCTCGTGGCCAGACACCTCGGCGTTTCGCCGGGGAACGACTTCGCTCTTCTCGACGCCCTTGGCGGAGAGTGCGCCGGTGCCCTCGTCATCAGCCGTTTTCCGCCGACTTCGAAGACCCACTCGTACCGGCCGCTCGACGAGAAAGAGATCGCCAACCGAGCGAGCCGGGGCCTAGCCTTCGCGGAGACCAGCGGCACTGACGGCATCCGACTCTCACTGGCTGGCGCGCAGGACAAACTCCCGGTGAAAGTGGACGGATCCACGCTTCTTTTGCCGGAGGGAGACTCGCCGAGTACCCACATCTTGAAGTTCGCAAACCCGAACTACAGCGGTTTTCCAGAGAATGAGCTCTTCGTAACAAGGCTCGCGGGTCTCTGCGCCCTCCCCTCCGTGACGGCTGAACTACGCACCATCGGAAAGAGTCGACATCTGCTCGTCAGGCGATACGACCGCGTGGTCGATGCACACGGGACAATTCATC
>DATAVR010000143.1:0-70007 GCA_036267635.1 Polyangia bacterium
CCAAGCGACCCACTCCAAGTAACGCCCCGCCCGACGCGACGTCCCGCCCGACAGCGGAGCCGAGTTCGCCGCACGAGCGTGGAGGCGGCCGGGTGCCACGCCAACCGGCCCCGACGCGGAGCCGAGGTTCACTGCAAGAGCGCGGAGGCGGGAGGGAGGTCCCCAACTCTCTCCGCCGGGAGCCCGCAGGCCGCTCTGATCGTTCGCGGCCGAGGATTCCTTCTCGCGGACGGCGGAGAGATATCCCGGCCCCCGCCGCCCGCGCCGAAGAAGCCGAGCGGAGCGGAGCCGCGCAGCAGGACGGCGGAGCCGCGCAGCGGGACGAGCGGAGCCGCGCAGCGAGCGGAGCGGAGCCGCGCAGCGGGAGGAGTGAGTTACTTGGGGCCGCCGGACTTGGGCTCGGCGCCGAGGTGGCCGGGGGGACCGGCGGCGGCGTAGAACGGCTCGGCGACGTTGGCGGCGGTGCCCCAGCTGGCCTTCGACCAGGTGGTCTCGTAGGCGTGCAGGAGGCCGAGGACACCGCGCATTCCGCGCAGCGCTATGGGGTGGTCGGCGGCGACGTCCTTCTGCTCGCGCGGATCGGCGAACTCGTCATAGAGCTCCATCCGCCCCGGCCCCCGGTGCACCAGGCGGTAGCGGTCGACCTTGAGCCCGCGCGCGACCTGGCCGTCGACGGTCAGCGCGGCGCGCGGCGAGACGCCGACCTCGTCGAACACCAGCGGCACCAGCGTCGTCCCTTGCATCCTGGGGTCGGGCTTGGCGCCCGCCAGATCGAGCAGCGTCGGCGCCATGTCCATCATCTCGACGTCGGCGTTGACGACCGCCCCCTTCGGCAAGAGGCCCGGCGCGCGGATGATCATCGGGACGTGCGTCAGCTCCTGGTAGACGGTGTCGCCGTGGCCGACGCTGCCGTGCTCGTAAAACTGATCGCCGTGGTCCGACACCACGATGACCACCGAGCGATCGTAGAGCCCCATCTTCTTGAGGTCGGCGATGAAGCCGGCGAAGAGCGCGTCGCTGCCGGTGATCTCGGCGTCGTGAAGCGCCTCGAGATAGGCCTTGTCGTTGTCGTTGATCTTGAGCTTCCCGACCTTGATGAGGCCGAGCTGAACCCCGGTCTGCACCGGTTTGATCGGTCCGACATAGGGCTTGTTCCAGTACTTGACCAGGAACTCTTTCTTCGGCGTGTAGGCGACGTGCGGCTCGATCGTCGCCAGGTAGACGAACTGCCGCTTCGAGAGCAGCGGCGTCATCCAGGCCTTGGCCGTCTTCCAGAGATAGTCGGCGCTGTTGGGGAGCGACTCGCGGATGAAGTTGCGGTCGATGTCCCAGCCGCGATCGAACCCCCACTTCGACGAGATGTAGCCGTTCGAGGAGAACATCCCCGTCTTGTAGCCGTCGTGCTTGAGCTCCTCGGCGATGAAGGGGACGGTGGGCGACAGCTTCGACTCGTGCGCGGTCGCCTTGTGCACCGTCGGGTAGACGCCGGTCAAGAGCGACGCGTGCGACGGCAGCGACCAGGTCCCCTGCACCGTCGCCCAGGCGAAGCGGGTCGCGTCGGCGGCGAAGGCGTCGTAGTTTGGCGTCAACACCCGCGTCTTCGGGTTGTATCCGTGCATCTTGTCGGCGCGGAAGGTGTCGACCATCCAGACATAGATGTGATCGAAGCGGGGCTGGGGCGAGGGCGGCGCCGCGTGCGGCGGCGCCTTCACCGCCACGCGCGGGGCAGCCCAGGCGACTGCGCCGCCCCGGGCGACGAAGTCGATCCGTGCCGCGTGCCCGGCAGCCTCGCCAAAGTCGAGCATGAGATCGTTCCAGCGCGCGGCGATGGGCCCCTCGTAGAGTGTCCGCGCCGGTTTCCCGTCGACGGCGACCCGCACCAGCGCCGTTCCGCCCGTCCCACCTCCGTCGCCGCCGACCCCGACCGCCAGGTGCGCGCCGGCCGGGAGCTGGACGTAATACGAGATCCGCGACCCGTGGCCCCCCGGGACCAGGGCGCGCCTGGCCACGCCACCGACGGTCACCTCGCGCGCTTCTACGACGGCCAGATCGGCGGGGACCGGCCCCAGCGCCGCCGGTCCGAGCGCGATCTGCTGGATGGCGGCGGCACTGCGGGGGGGCGGGCGGTGGATGTCGGTCAACATGTCGCCATGTGGAACGGTCGCCGCGCTCTTGAAGGTCAGCCGCACGCGGTTGTCGCCCGCATGAAGCAGGTCGGCGGGGACCGCGACGTCGTAGCGCTTCTTGGTCGCCGCCACGTCGATCGTCCCCGCCGGCTTCTCGTTGACGAAGATCGAGACCTTCTGCGCCGGCGCGAGCGCCCGCATGGTGAGGGAGAGCGTGCTCGGGCCGGGGGCCGTCCCCCCCGCTCCGTCGCCGTCGGCGTCGACCGGCAGGAACGCCATCGCCGAGACGCCGTTGATCAGCGACGCCGGCTTCCCCTCGTCCTTCTCGCCCAGCAACCAGGAGGTCTTCCAGCCGCCGTCGACGTACTTGAGAAAGTCGAGCGCGCCCGCGTCGACCACCAGCCGGCCGTCCCGGTGCGAGACGGCGTGCACCCGGTTGGCGATGAAGTCGAACGCGGTGCGGGTACCGGCCGGGTCCACGGGTGCCGCCAGCGCCGGAGCGGCGACGACCGCCGGTGCCGCGACCGCGGCCGGTGTCGCGTCCAACCCCCTGCCCGCCTCGGGCGCCCGGCCGCAGCTCGCGAGCAAGAACGCGGCGACGGTGAAGAGCCGCCTGCTGCGGACCCGGCTCGCCCGGTAAAAATCGATGATCGAAGCTCGAACGCGCAACCCTCATCGCAAGTATCGCGCCGTTTCTTCCACGTCAAGGCCCGCGAACGAGGGCATCAGTGGAGCGATTCGTGAAGGAAGACGGTCCGGATCGTGCCCGGAGCATTTCGCAGTGCCTCGGCCGCCCGCCGGGCGGCCACCAGGAGCAGCGCTTCCACGCCGAGGGCAGCGTGAAAGGGAACCGGAACCAGCACGATCGTCGGGGCCAGGGGCGCGCCCGCGCGAATTCGGTCGCCGATCTGCACGGCGCGCTCGACCGTCGACCGGACGAGCGCGATGAGCTCGCGCTCGGAGGCACGCGCCAGGAGGTCACCGGCGTCCAGCACCTCCCGGCAGGCACCCACGATCGAACGCATCAAGTGCTCGCTGGAGGGCGCGTCCGCCGGAAGCTCGGGCAGGCCGACGAACATTAGGACCATCGAGACGTCCGGCTCGTGGGCGGATCGTTCCTTCCGCAGGCGGTCGACCAGCGCTGCCGCGTTCGCGACTGGTGGATCGGATGGCCGCTGCGGGACCACGACCGCAGGGGTCGGGTGGTCATCGACCGGTCCCAGAAACGCGAGCTTGAACGCCGCACGGTCGCCGATGGCGATCACGTCGCCCGCCGCCAGCGTGCGGCGACCGATCCGAGCCACGCCAACGAACGTCCCGTTTCGAGATCCCAGGTCCTGCAGGACGATCTGCTCCCCCTCGACCGTGATCGCCGCGTGATGCCAGGAGACCGTAGCGTGCGGAAGAACGATGTCGCCGGCAGGGTCGCGGCCGATGGAGGTCGTCGCCTTGGTCAACGGAAACGCGCGTCCCGCGCCGTCGCCCTCCACGATCACCAGGTGGGGGCAACGATCGAACGTATCCCCGGCGCCGCCCATCTTCATCTCCCGTCGGAGATTTCAGCCCGGCGGCGATTTGTTTGTCAAGACAAACCACGGTCATGCGAGGCTCGGGCACGGTTTCGAAACTTGTGGTCAAGTGTGGTTTGTCGTGACAAACGCGGGCCCTCGGGCTGCGCCATAGCCTGCCGGCGTGCCTCGCCGAACCAAGCCGGACGCTCTCTCGCTTGCGATCGGAGCGCGCATCCGGCGGCTGCGCGAAGAGGTAGGCCTCACCATGGAGCAGCTGGCGTACGAGTCGGAGCTCGGCTCCAAGGGTCATCTGTCGAACATCGAGCGGGGGCTGGTCCGCCCGACCGCCCACACCCTGAGCCTGCTCTCGGAGCGGCTGGGGGTGGAGCTCGGTGACCTGGTTACGTTCCCTGAGGAGGCCAGCGATCGCGGGCGTCTCTACGAGCTGACTCGCCAGATGGCCGGGTCACGCGTGCGGTTCTTACTCCGCGAGGCCGAAGATATCGTCGCCCGCGCGCCACGCTTGCGCGCCGCCGAGGGGACCTCCGGCTACCGCCGCCACCGCCGTCGGCTGCTCCCGTCGGCCGAATAGCCGACTGTCAGGTGGTCGCCAGGCCCCGGGTCATGGCGATCTTCCCGGAACGAACCAGCTCGACGATCTGGTAGTTGCGCAGCAGGCTCAGGAAGACGTCCAGCTTCTCGGCGGCGCCCACGATGCGGACGATGAGCGAATCGACGCCATAGTCGACCACCTTGGCGCTGTAGAGCTCGGTGATCTGCAGGAGCTCGGTCCGCTCGGCGACCTTGCACTGCAGCTTCACCAGCGCGACCTCGGTCTCGTAGACCGACTGGCCGGTGTGATCGAACGCGGTCACCACGTCGATCAGCTTGGTCACCTGCTTGATGATCTGCTCCAGCGTCTCGGGATCGCCGCTGCAGGTGATGGTCATGCGGGAGAAGTCGCCGTTGGTGACGTCGGCGCTCACCACCAGGCTCTCGATGTTGTATCCGCGCCGCGAGAAGACCAGCGCGACCCGAACCAGCACGCCCGGTTTGTTGCGGACGAGGATGGAAAGCGTGTGCAACGGCGCGGTCTGCAAAATCGGCCTCTGCGGCGAAATGTGGGCGGCGACGGACATCTCTAGGTGCTCCCTTCAGGCTTGGCCATCTTCATCTTCGGCCGTTCGATGAGCATGTCTTTCAGCCCGGCGCCGGCGGGGATCATCGGGAAGACGTTGTCCTCCTTGATCACCTCGGCCTCGATCAGGCAGGGCCCCTCGTTCCAGGCCATCGCCGCCTTCAGCACGCGGTCGACCTCGGCGGGGCGCCGGATGTGGAAGCCCTTGATCCCGTAGGCGCCCGCCAGCTTGACGAAGTCCGGGTTCCCCTCGAGATCGACGCCCGACAGGCGGTTGTCGAAGAACAGCTCCTGCCACTGGCGCACCATCCCCAGGTAGCTGTTGTTGATGATGAGGATCTTCACCGGCAGCTTGTGCAGGGCGGCCGTCGCCAGCTCGCACATCGTCATCTGGAAGCCGCCGTCGCCGACGATGCACCAGACCTTCTCCTTCGGCTTGGCGAACTGGGCGCCGATGGCGGCCGGGAAGCCGTAGCCCATGGTGCCGGCGCCGCCCGACGACAGCCAGTGGCGGTTCTTGGTGGTCCGGCAGAACTGCGCCGCCCACATCTGGTGCTGGCCCACGTCGGTGGTGAGGATGCAGTCGCGCCCGCCGAGCGCGTCCAGGCGATCGAGCACGTGCTGGGCGCGCAGTCCGCCGCGCTTGGCGTATTTGAGCGGGAACTGCTTCCGCCACTCGGCGATCTCCTTCAGCCAATCTTTGGTGTCGAGCTCGCCGACGAGCGGCAAGAGATCTTCGATCGTCAGCTTGGCGTCGCCGGCCAGCGAGACGTCCGGGCGCACGATCTTGTTGAACTCGGCCACGTCGATGTCGACGTGGATCTTGGTCGCCCCCACGCAGAACTCCGACAGCTTGCCGGTGATGCGGTCGTCCCAGCGGGCGCCGATCGCCATGATCAGGTCGCAGTTCATGACCGCCTTGTTGGCGTAGGCGGTGCCGTGCATGCCCAGCATCCCCTGGTGGAGCGGGTGGTCCTCGGGGCAGGCCCCCTTGCCGAGCAGCGTGTTCACGATCGGCGCGTTGAGCTTCTCTGCCAGCTGCATGATCGCCGGGCCCGCGCCGGCGATCACCGCGCCGTGTCCGACGTAGAGCACCGGCTTCTTGCTCTTGGCGATCAGCGCGGCAGCCTTGTGCAGCGCCTCCTTGTCCGGATGTCCCGGCACCGAGTAACCGGCCAGGTCGACCTCGTCGGTGTACGTCGCGCTGCAAGGGGCGCTGGTGACGTCCTTCGGCAGATCGATCAGCACCGGCCCGGGGCGCCCCGTGCCGGCGAGATAGAACGCCTCGCGCGTGATGCGCGGGATGTCGTTGGGGTTCTTCACCAGGTAGGAGTGCTTCACCACCGGGTAGGTGATGCCGGTGACGTCGGCCTCCTGGAAGGCGTCCTTGCCGAGCATCGGCGAGATGGTCTGGCCGGTGAGCACGATCATCGGCACCGAGTCCATCAGCGCCGTCAGCATGCCGGTCACCGTGTTGGTGGCGCCGGGACCGGAGGTCACCAGCACCACGCCCGGCTTGCCGGTCGCGCGCGCGTAGCCGTCGGCCATGTGGGTGGCCCCCTGCTCGTGGCGGACCAGGATCAGCTTGATCTTGGAGTCGACGAGGGCGTCGAAGATCGGCATCGCAGCGCCGCCCGAGAGGCCGAAGACGTACTCGACCCCTTCGCGCTCGAGGCAGCGAATGAGCGCCTCGGCGCCGGTCTGGAGCTTCGAGACCGGTGGGGCAGCGAGAGCGGCGGTGGCGGTGGCGGTGGCGGCGTCAGAGGCGGTTCGATTCGCGGGAGATGCAGACACGGGAAACCTCGCTTTCAGAGATGCGAGGTCCAAAGGTACGTCGACTTGACCTTGCCGTCCAGCCGTTCGGAGACGATATAAGTTTTTTCGTGTCGATTTGATCTGATTGACGCGACGCTCTGACGTCACTCCAGGTATTCAGCGCCTACTTGTCGCGACAAACCACGTTTTGCTTGGGCTGTCAGGATTGACGGCGCTCCAGGGAGAGGCGATGTCCAGCGAGAACCCGGCAGCTGACAGCGCCTCCGCGACCTCGGATTCAGAGAAACAGCGTTCCTGGAGCACGAACCGTCGTTCGAAACCGCCGCTCTCGAGGCCCATCGTCGCGCGCCCTGTGTGCGTCCGGGCGTCGTAGTCGAGCTCCGCGTCGAGGTGGCGCCCCTCGAGGTCGAACGCGACCCGATACTGCCACCAGGTCTCGAACCCGAACGCGTTGTTCAGATCGAAGACGAACAGGCCCCCCGGACGCAGCACGGAGGCGACGATCCGAAAGGTCGCCGCCAGCGCATCGGAATCGGGGAGGTGGTTGAGCGTGTCGTAAAATGCGCCGACGACGTCGAAACGCCCGGTAAACGGAAGCGGCGCCGGCAGCCGCGCGCGCGCCCAGAGGACGCTTTCGTGCCCAGGCTTGCCTCCGGCGACCGCCAGCATTCCGGGGCTGACGTCGACGCCGCAGAGCCGCCAGCTGGGGTGAAGCGCGCGGAGAGCGAGCAGCAGCGTTCCCGTTCCACAGCCGAGGTCGAGGAACGAGACGGCGTCGGAGACCGAACGGGTAGCGAAGAGCTCCTCCAGCCGTTCGGCGACCAGCATGGCGAACGGCTGCGCGCCGCCCATGGCGTCGTAGATCGGGGCCAGCGCGTCGTAGACCTCCGCGACCGTCTCGCCCACCCCCTCAGTCGTCGTGTCGTCCGACCGAGCCACGCCCCGCCTTCTTGTCCGAGTGCGCCCGCTTGTCGTCCAGCATCCGCGCCTTCGCGCGCCGCGACCGCCGCCGCTTCTGGCGGCGGACCTTCTCGGCCTCCTGCTGCCGCTTGCTGGCGGCGCCCAGCTTTCGCTCTTCGATCTTGTCGGCCAGCATCTGACGGGCGATGAGCCGATTGGCCCCCTGCGTCCGCTCGCGCTGGCACTTGACCGCGATGCCGGTCGGCCGGTGCACCAGCACCACGCAGGTCGCGACCTTGTTGACGTTCTGCCCGCCCTTGCCGCCCGAGTGGACGAAGCTCTCCTCCAGATCCTCGGCGCGCACGCCGAGCCGCGAGAGGCGCTCCTCGAGCGCGCGGGCTCTGTCACCGGAGAGCGGCATGGTCGCGCGGGAGTCTATCTCGCGTCCGTAAAGCGGGAGTCTATATCGCGTCCGTAAAACTGGGAGACCGGCAACGAGAGCGTGAGCGACCCGGCCCTCGGCAGCGTCTGAGCGCTGGAGCTACAGGCTGCTCCAGCCTCCGCCGATTCCGAACGGCCGGCCGATCGCGAAGCCGGCCGCGACCCGCGCGCGTTTGTCGACGACGCCCCACACGCCGACCGCCGGGCCGCGGTCGGTGAAGGCGTGCGGGTAGATGTTGAAGTGGATGAAGTAGTCGTCGACGTTGGTGATCTGCAGCGAGGCGAGCAGCGAGTTGTGCCGGTCGAGGAAGATCGCCCCGGTGGGGACGAAGTCGACGACGTTTTCGACGCTCTTGGTGGCGGCATTGGTGAGGTGGATGGCGGCGCCGCCGGCCGAGGCCGAGATCGAATATTCGTCGTCGAGCGCGAAGGAGAGCCCGCCGGTGGTCGCCTCGCCGTACCAGGCGAAGAGCGAGAGGCGGCGATAGAACGGCAGCGCCCACTTGGCCGCGAAGTAGTTCCCCACGTTGTGCAGCTCGCCGTTCGGCAGCGTGAACGACGGCTGCAGCGACCAGTCGGCGATGACGACCGTGTGGCTGAAGAACCGATTCGGCCAGTCGAAGCTGAAGAGGATGATGCCGCCGATGTCGAAGACCCAGATGTCGGCGATGCAGTCGGTGTTGAACCCGACGAACCCCTTGTTCTCCAGCGATTCGTTGACGAACGCCGAGGCCATCAGCGTCACCGCCGAGAAGACGCGCGGGGCCGGGACGCCGTAGTCCTCGAACCACTCGCGCAGGGAGGTGTAGGTCATGCCGCCTCCGATGAGGTGGAGGCTGTAGTTGGGCGTCCAGCGCGCCGTGCTCTGCGTGAAGCTGAGGGGGAAGATCTCTTCGGTCAGAAACGTCTTCCAGCCGTCGGCGGCGATGGCGGGGAACGGATCGCGGATGTTCCGGAAGACGTTGCCGGTGTTGGTTCGATAGTCGAAGGTGAAGATGTTGCGACCAGCGACGTGATCCTGAAGGACGTCGTAGCCGCGGTTCACGAACACCCACAGCGGTCCGTACAGCGCCTGGCTGCCGTAGTCGCGGCCGAAGTAGAAGTAGCGCGGCTTCGCAGGGGGCGCAGTCGCCGCCGCGAGCGACGGCGCGAGCGGTGGCAATGGGCTCGGCGGCGACGGCGGGTTCAACGGCGGCGGCGGATTCAACGCCGGCGGCAGGTTCAACGCCGGTGGACCGCCGCTTTCGGGTGAGGTCGCGGGAGCATCCTCAGCCCGCGCCGAATGGGGGGCGAGCGCGAACAGCAGCAAGCCCCCGAGGACGCACACACCGGTACCCCAGCGCCGGCCAGGCCTCGAGCTCCTTCTGCGTATAACGGCCGGCATCGCGCGGAAGGAGAGTACAGCGCCCTGCCCGCCCAGCTGCAGACGAATAGCGCTACTTGAAGTCGATGTCGGTCATTTCTGCCGGCTTCTCGTAGGTGACGGAATACGGGGCTCCCACGAACTTCGTCAGGCGCCCGCTGTCTTCGAATGTGACGCTGCCGCCTTCGATCTTGACGTTGAACGTCTCCCCCGCGGCTGCCTTGCGTTCGAAATTACCGCTGACCAGGTACACCTTGAGCGAGTACACCTTCATGGGACGCGACCTCCTGCGGCCCGTGTATCACGCGACGGAAAATCGGGTTAGTGGCGTCCGAATCACGGACGCGCTCGAGCGGGACATGAGCGCCCAATGCCTTCGAGGATCGCGATCTAGTAAAACGCGACGTTCTCGACGGTGAAATTGGCGGAGCAAGAGCCGCCGCCCGCGCCGGTCGGCGCGCTCAGCTGCCACTCCACGTCGACGATCGACGCCGGGTCGAGCTTGGCGATGGGCGAGCCGGCGGTCAGCGCCGAGAACGGGACCTTGATCGTCGTGGTCGTGGTGGCGCCAGGGACCACCGGCGCGAGCGGCCCGTAGCAGTTCGAGCTGGTGCCGGGGCAGGAGCCCTGTCCCGGCGCCTCGGTGGAGCTGGTGTCGCCGCTGAACGAAGCGCCGAAGGCGAGGGCGCAGCCGCCGAGATCGCCGGCGAAGTCGAACTGGACCCCCGTGTACATCGACGCGTCGACGCAGCTCGAGCCGTTGAAGAACAGCCCCGCCCCCTCCCAGTTTCCTGACACCGGAGGCGCGAAGCCCCCAATAATTTGAATCCCGGCCCCGTCGGGGGTCAACGTCGCGGTGGGCACCACCTGTCCGGGCGCCGCGTAGGTATACGACTGCCACTCGCTCGCGCCCGAACCGAAGGAGAGGCCCGTCGTCCCCGATACGCCCATGGTCGTGATCGCGGGGCTCGACAGGATGAGCGGCGAGCAGACGACAGACGCGTCGGTGGCGCAGGAAGTTCCCGGCGTTTTCCCCGCCGCCCCGCCACTGCCTTGGCTTCCCCCGTCGGCGACGACGGGCGGGCCGGTCAGGCCGGGCGGGAGAGCTTGCGGGCCGCTGGCGGTCTCCCGTTGCGCCTCGCTGTAGGCCCAGGCGCCGGCTGTGCCTTGATCGGGGATCTCGACGGCCGCGATCGAGACCGGTGGCAGCACGAAGGTGACCGGCGACGGCGCGGCGGTCAGCCCGGCGACGGAAAACGCGAGCGGCGTGGCCGATTGGTTCCAGTTCACGAGGATGATCTCCGTCGCATCGTCGGCCTGATTGCGGCTGGCGTAGGCGTTCACGCCGGGGGGCGCCGAGGTGACCGCAACCAGGGTCGGGCCGAAGTGCTCGGCGAAGAGCGCGTAGGTGTAGTACTCGGGCCGCGGCGTGTGCGCCGGGGCCGGTCCGATCAGCCCCAGCCCGTAGCCGTCATCGTCGCTGATGTCCCAGACGGCCGAGGTCCAGAGCCCGAGCTCGTTGGCGGTCCCCAGGCTGTCGGCCAGCCAGAGCGCCGACCCGACCGTCCCCGGCGACGCCTCGAGCACGCAAAACGTCGCGTCGTACGCGATGTTCATCTCCGTGAGCGCCAGCGGCTTCGCCCCCTGACCGGTCGCCTGAAGGATCCCGCGCACCGAGGTCATCACGCTGCGGAAGCTGGCGGAGTCGGCTGCCGCCGCCGCGAGCGTCGCCTGCGCCGCCTCGAACGGGTAGCGGTGGATCGAGACGATGTCGAAGAGATCACCGCAGCTGGTGAGGATCGGCGTGAGCCAGTCGTTGTCGCCACCGCCGGCGATGTATTTCCACGACAGGTCGGGACCGACGATCTTGATGCTGGGGTCGACGGCCTTCATCGCGGCAACGTACGCGGTGGCGGTGGCGCAGTAGTCGGCCGGCGTGAAGCCGGGGATCGCCGGCAGCGTCGGATCGGCGACCAGCCCCTGGGACGCGTAGAGATCGGGCTCGTTGCCGATCGAAAAGTATTTGAGGCCATACCCCTTGGTGACGTTGGCGTAGGCGACCATCCCCGCGGCCGTGGCGGCCGTCGGCGGCTTGCCGCTGGTGTCCGCCAGCAGCGGCACCTGAATGATCGGCTCGGCCCCGATGGCGCGCGCGTAGGCGACCGCGGTGTCGAACGCAGCGTCGTCGAACGGATCCTGCGTATTGGCGTCGTTGTTGTAGCCGCCGACGCGCATCACCGTCGGCTCGAGCGCCGCCGTCAGCGTGTTCGTGCCGGTGACGTCGTCTCCGTAGGAGGGCATCCAGAGCCAGTAGTTGACCCCGGTGGCCGTCGTCCGGGGCGTCCGCGTCGCGGTCGAGACGACCAGCGGGCTCGGGGAGACGCCAGCGTCGCCGGCGGCCGGACGAACGCAGACGTCCGACAGACAAACGAGCCCGCTGCCGCAGCCGCCGCCCGCGAGGCAGAGCCCCCGCTCGGTCCCGGCCGCCGGTCCGCTGCCACAGCCGCCCAAGATCGTGGCGGCGAACAGGATCGAGATCCCGACACCGATGAGGCCGTTCGGTCTCTTCATGATTTCTCCTTTGATGTCACGCTCACGGAGTCAGCAAGGCCGGGGCCATCCGCAGCTCCGCGGCCCCTGGCTCCCCGGCATCCGTTCGACGCGCGTCGGACGTCCGTTCGGACAGCGCTCCGGACGTCCGGAGGTTGCGTCCGCGCGCGCGCTTGCCGATACTGCGCTCGGCGCCGTTCGGGCGCGGGAGGTCCGTGATGCGAGGAGCGAGCTTGGTCTCGGCGTTGGTCCTGACGATGGGAATCGGCATCGCCTGCTCGAACGAGACGCCGCCGGCGCCGCCTGCCGCGCCTGCGCCGCCTCCACCACCTTCGCCGTCGCCCGACGCCGCGGCCAAGCCGAAGATGGTCGCCAACCCCGACGGGCTGTCACTGGCCGATCGGATCGCCAAGCGACAGGCCGCGGAGAAGAAGCTGGCCACCGAGCTGGCGGGCGAGGAGCAAAAGCGCCTGCTCACCTACGACAAGGGGAAGCTGCCGCTGCACAAGGAGGTGTTCGCGGCGATCCAGAAGTACCGCGCCGCCTACGATCACGCGAAGACGAAGGAGGACGTGGAGAAGATCCGCGTCAAGCAGCAGAAGGCGCTGGAGGCGACCGGCAAGAAGATGGCGACGATCGACCCCAAGGGGGGAAATTCGAACGTGGTCACCGACTACGACGTCATGTTGAACGCGATCGCCAACGACTATCCCGACGCGCTCGAGCTGTCGTTCGCGGGCGACAAGAAGCCGCTCGAGGAGCAGACCGCCGAGCTCGACAAGCGGACGAAGAAGATCGAGGACTGGCTGGCCGAGCTGAAGTCGGCCAAGAAGTAGCGGCCGGCAGGCGCCCTACGCCGGAGCGGCGGCCTCATCCTCATCTGCCTCGGGCGCGGCCGTCTCGTCCTTGCTCTTGGTCTGCGCTCGCTCGTCGAGGACCTTCTCCAGGAAGGCCTTGGCCGCGTCGGTCCAGACATCGCCGTAGGTCTGCGTGTAGAGCAGCGCCTCCTCGAGTGAGCCGGGGCGCGCGCCCGCCACGTTCTCCACCCGCCGGCGGACGCGGCCGAGCAGCGTCTTGCCGTGGTGAGGGTTGGCGTCGAGCGCGATCTCGAGCGCCGCGCGCGCTTTGGCCTCGTCGCCGGCGGCGAACCGCGCCAGCGCCAGCCCAAGCTCGGCGCGCCCCTTGCCCTCTTCTGTCTTGGTGGCCGGCTCCAGCAGCTCCGCCGCGTCGGCCGGGCGTTCCAGCTTCATGAGCGCCTTGGCGGCGATGAGGCGCGCCTCCGTCCCCACGTTGCCTTCGTCGATCGAATGCACGCGCGCCAGATCCTTCACCGAATCTTCGTAGCGCTCCTCGTCGTAGGCGAGGCAGCCGAGCGCGTGGGCCGCGCGGATGAAGGGCTGCGCCTCGGGCTTGCTGAAGGCGTCCTTGACGCCGTCGGCGCGCATCTTTTCTGCCTGGGCCTCGCCACCGGCGAGCACGACGCCCAGCTCCTCCTTCGCCCCGTCGGCGTTCCCGGCGGCCAAGCGCGCCATCCCGATACCGACGTGCGCGTCGGCAAGAGTCCCGTCGATGGCCAGCGCCGCACGGAATTCCTTCTCGGCGGCGCCCGGGCGCCGCTGCTCGAACAGGCGCCAGCCCTCGGTCAGAAGCTCCTGCGCGTCGGGCGCGGCCACCGGAGGGGCCGTGGCCTGCTCGTCGGCGGCGAGGTGACACTTCTTGTACTTCTTCCCCGAGTCACAGGGGCAGGCGTCGTTGCGACCCGTGGCGGCGAGGCGCGCGCGCGCCTCCTCGGGGTCGGCGGTCTTGCTGGAAGCACCGGGGGCGTCGGCTTTGCTCTCGGACTTGGTTTCAGACTTGGTTTCAGATTTGGTCTCTGCGCGCTTGGTCTGTTTGGCCGTCATTTGTCGCTGTTCCGTCCTTGCTGGGGACGGGACCATACCCTAAAAGTATCGGTCGAGATCATGCGGCCGCTGGAGGGACGGACCATCGCGCTGCCCGAATCGCGCGAGCTCGACCGGCTGGCCGAGCTGGTCGAGCACGAGGGGGGCACGGCGCTGCGCTGCCCGCTCGTCACCATCCGCGATGCGCCCGACCCCGCGCCCTCGGAGACCTGGCTGCGCGCGCTGGTGGCGGGAGAGCTCGACGAGGTCGTCTTTCTCACCGGCGAGGGGCTGCGGCGCCTGCTCGCCACGGCCGAGCGCCTCGAGCTGCGCGAGGCAGTGGTGGCGGCGCTGGGACGCATCCGGAAGGTGACCCGCGGGCCGAAGCCGGCGCGGGCGCTGCACGAGATCGGCCTTTCGTCCGACCTGGCGGCGACGGTGCCGACCTCGGCCGGCGTGATCGACGCGCTGGCCGCGCTCGATCTGCACGGGCATCGCGTCGGCGTGCAGCTCTACGGCGAGGAGCCCAACCATCCCTTGATCGAGGCGCTGGAGCGGGCGGGGGCGACCGTGCGGCCGGTGGCGCCGTACATCTACGCCTCGGCCGCGGACGCGGCGGCGGTCGTCGCGCTCATCGACGCGCTCGACGGCGGGCAGGTCGACGCCCTGGCCATCACCAGCGCCTCGCAGGTCGATCGTCTGTTCCAGGTCGCGGTGGACGCCGGCGCGGAGGCGCGGCTGCGGGCGGCGCTCTCGCGCGCCTGCGTGGCGGCCATCGGCCCCATCGTCGTCGAGGCGCTCGAAAAGCGCGGCGTGCGCATCGACGTCGTCCCCGAAAAGGGATTCGTCATGCGCCGGCTGGTGAACGCGCTCGTCGAGGCGCTCGGCCCGAAGGCTTAGGGCGCCTTCCGGCGTCACACCGGCAACTCAGTCCTTGGTCCCCACCCGGATCTGGCAAACCTCGAGGTAGCGCGCCGCGGGCCAGTTGACCGGCGTCGGGTAGTCGGGCGGCAGGCCGCCGAGCTCGAGGATCTGCGCATCACGTTTGGCGAGCGCGAGCCCACCGTCGACATGTTTGAGGATGCTCGGGCCCCGGCGGGTGTTGGACGAGATCCAGAGGTGGCCGCCGTCGTCGGGGCAGAGCGCGCAGGCCGCGGCGATGAGGTCGGGGTAGTCGCGCTTCTGGGCCCAGAGCGACGCGCGGGCGCCCGACACCGTCGGTGGGTCGAGGATGACGACGTCGTAGCTCGCGCGGCGCGCCAGCTCGGCCTCCAGGAAACGGAAGACGTCGGAGACCTCCCAGCGGTGCGCGGTCGGGTCCAACCCGGAGAGCGCGAAGTTGGCGCGCGCCCAGGCAAGCGGGCCGGCGGCCAGGTCGACGCTGGTGATCTGGGCGGCGCCGGCGCGCGCGGCGGCGACGGAGAGGGCGCCCGTGTACGCGAAGGTGTTGAGGACGCGCTTGCCGCGGACGAAGCGGCCGAGGGCCGCGCGGTGCTCGCGCATGTCGGTGAAGAGACCAACGTTGATGCCGCCGCGCAGATGGACCTCGTAGGGGACGCCCGATTCGTGGACGATCAGCTTGTCGGGCGGGGTCTCGCCGACGACGTCGTCCTTGGCGCGCTCGGGGCTGTTGCCGGTCCCCTTGAGACGCGCCTTCAGGACCGCGCCGCGCAACGGCAGGCCGGCGGCGGGAAACATCTCGAGCGCGCACTGGGCCAGGAGGCGCGCGTGGCCCAAGAGCCCGCGCGACAGCGCGTTCACCACCGCAAACGGACCGTAGACGTCGACCGTCAACCCCGAGAGGCCGTCCCCTTCCCCATTGACCAGACGATAGGAAGACGCGCCGTCACAGAGGCCCAGCGTGCGGCGGTGCGCGAACGCCGCGGCCAGCTTGCCCCGCAGGAAGGCGGCGTCCGGGGCGCGGCTGTCGTCGCCGTGGGACCAGACGCGCACCAGCTCGTTCTCGGGGTCGGCCACGCCGGTGGCGCACGTCGCCCCGCGCGCGTCGAGGAGGCGCACCGGGCGCCCCGGCTCGAGGTCGCGTGACTGAACGTCGGAGAGCGCGAGCTGGGGCGGGCGCGCGGCCAAGCGCTCCTCACCGGCGAGCGTGAGGCTGACGCCCAGCAGCGGCATCAGTTAGATGGACATCATCGTCGGGTCAGCCGGCGACGAGCTTCTTGAGCTCGCCGCGCGCGTGCAGATCGCGCACGATGTCGGCACCGCCGACCAGCTTGCCGTCGACGTAGAGCTGCGGGAAGGTCGGCCAGCTCGAGTATTCCTTCAGCCCCTCGCGGAGCTCCGCGTCGGCCAGGATGTTGAACGATTCGAACGGAGCGCCGATCTCCTTCAGCACGCCGACCACGGCGGCGGAGAAGCCACACTGAGGCATGGCTGGGTTCCCCTTCATGAACAGCATCACGCGCCCCTTGGCGATGGTGTCGGCGATGCGTTGCTTGAGCGGCTCGGTCACGGTGACTCCTCTCGGCGCCTTACTTGCGCCGGTATTCTTCGGGGGTTTCGGTGGTCAGCGCCAGGGCGTGGATCGGCGCGCGCGGGCCGTGGATGACCTCGGCGAGCGCCGCGTAGACCAGGCGGTGGCGATCGACGGGGCCCTTGTCGGCGAAGGCCGACGACACGACCGTCGCCGAGAAGTGGTCGCCGCCGCCGGTGGTGTCGACGACGCTCACCTCGGCGTCGGGGAGCGCCGTCCGGATGCGCGCGCTGATGTCCTCGGGCGTCATGTTGGTTGCCCGGGCTATATAGCACGCGGCGCTATAATGGCGGCTCGATGACGCTGGGGACGCGCGTAACCGTGGTGGTGACGCTCTTGGTGGCGGCGGTGCTCGCCGGCTCGGGCTACGCCGCGCTCAAGGTGCGGCGCACGAACCTGGAGGCCGACCTCGATCGCGAAGCGCACGAGATCGCCACCGCGCTGCGCGCCGGCATCGAGCCGCTCGACCGGGGAACGGCGGCCGAGACCTTGCTGGCGCGCGCCCGGGCGGCGCGGCAGCACGATGAGCTGTTCGCGCTGGAGGTCCTGTCGATCGGCAGCGAGCAGCGCACCGACGACGACGCCTGGCTGCTGCTCATGCGCGCCGTCGACATTCAAGACGCGCCGGTCGGCCGTCTGTTCGATTCGTCGTCGGGCCCGCGCTCGTACGCGATGGCGGTGCCTCTCTTCGACGCCGCCGCGCTGGAGCTGCCGCCGCGCCATCCGGCGCGCCACCCGACGGCGATCATGGGGATGCGGCGCGACGCCGGTTACATCGACGCCGAGGTGGCAGCCACCGCGCGCCGGATCTACCCGCTGTTCCTGCTGGTGGTGATCGGCGTGGCGATCGGCGTCCGGCTGGCGATCGAGCAGATCGTCGTGCGCCCCTTGCGCCGGCTCCTCGAGGGGATCGACGCCGTCGGAAAAGGAGATCTGTCGCGCGTGATCCTGGCCGAGCGCGACGACGAGATCGGGACGATCGCCGGGCGGTTCAACGCGATGACCGGCTCGCTGCGCGAGGCGCGCGGGGAGACCGAGCGCGCGGCCGGCGCGCGCCTGGGGCTGGAGGCGCGGCTGCGCCAGTCCGAGAAGCTGGCCACCATCGGACAGATGGCGGCCGAGATCGCCCACGAGCTCGGGACGCCCCTCAACGTGATCGGCGGCCGCGCGCGCGCCCTCGGCAAGCGAGCTGAAAAGGTGGTCCAAAAGGCGGCCGAGGCAGCGGCGCCCTCGGCGGCCGAGGGGATCCCCGCCGACCGGGGCACCGACGCGGCCGACGTGGTCAAGAACGCCGGCATCATCGGCGACGAGGTGGCGCGCATCACCAAGATCATCCGCCAGGTGCTCGATTTCTCGCGCCCGCGCGGCCCGACCGTCACCCGCGTTCACCTCGGCGCGGTGGTGGCCGAGGCGCTGGAGTTCCTGCGCGAAACGATCCGCCGCCAGGGGATCGCGGTCGACGTGCGCACCATGCCGGCGCCGCCCGACGTCCCCGGCGATCCCGATCAGATCCAGCAGGTCTGCCTGAACCTGATCATGAACGCCATCCACGCCATGCCGAACGGGGGCACGTTGCGGGTGGCCACCGAGCGGATGGTGCGGCGGAAGGGCGGGCTCGATCTCGCCCCGCCCGCCGAGTACGCGGCGCTGATCGTCGCCGACAGCGGCCCGGGGATCCCGGCGGCCGACCGCGAAAAGATCTTCGAGCCGTTCTTCACCACCAAGGACGAGGGACAGGGGACCGGGCTCGGGCTGGCGGTCAGCCACGGCATCGTCAAGGACCACGACGGGTGGATCGAGGTCGACAGCCCGACCAGCGGCGGCGCCGAATTTCGGGTCTACCTCCCGTGCGTCGAAACGGGCCAGGTGTTCGCCGGATCCGACCTTGCCGAAATGAGATCGATCGGCAAGGATTGAGGGGGACGATCGCGCATCGCATGGCTGAACCCGCCACCAACGCCGCCCCTGAGAAAGCTCAGCCGCTCGCGACGGGTGGCGCGGGCCGGGCGACGATCCTGATCGTCGAGGACGACAGCGCCATGCGCGCGTTTCTGCGAGAGGTCCTCGAAGAGGACGGTTATACCGTCGAGGTGGCGACGGGCGGCCGCGCCGGCGTCGAGCGGGTGCGCCAGGGGGGCATCGACCTGGTCGTGTCGGACGTCAAGATGCCCGACCTCGACGGGCTCGACATGCTGCGCGAGATCAAGGCGGTCACGCCCTCGCCGCACGTCATCACCATCACCGCGTTCGGATCGATCGACACCGCCATCCGCGCGGTCAAGCTGGGCGCCTTCGACTACATCACCAAGCCGTTCGACGTCGATCAGCTGAACCTCTCGGTGCAGAAGGCGCTGGCCGAGCGGGCGCTGCGCTCCGAGGTGGCGCGGCTGCGCGACGAGGTCCAGAAGAGCTATCGTTGGGGGAACATCATCGGGCGCTCGGCGCCGATGCAGGAGATGTTCGGGGTCATCCGGCGCCTCTCGGGCTCGTCGATCTCGGTGCTCATCACCGGCGCCTCCGGGACAGGCAAGGAGCTGGTGGCCAAGGCGATCCACTACAACAGCCCGCGGCGCGAGCGGCCCTTCGTGCCGATCAACTGCGCGGCGATCCCCGATGCCCTCCTCGAGAGCGAGCTGTTCGGCTACAAGCGCGGCGCCTTCACCGACGCGCGTGGCGATCGGGCCGGCATGTTCGTCGAGGCCGATGGCGGGACGATCTTCCTCGACGAGATCGCCGAGCTGTCGCCGGCGCTGCAGGCCAAGCTTTTGCGCGTGCTGCAGGAGGGGGAGCTTCGCCCGCTCGGCGCGGCGCGCAGCGAGAAGATCGACGTGCGGGTGGTCGCCGCCACCAACAAGGAGCTGGAAACGCGGCTCGGCAACGGGACCTTCCGGGAGGATCTCTACTACCGGCTGAACGGCGTCCACATTCACCTGCCGGCGCTGCGCGATCGGCCGGAAGACATCCTCGACCTCGCCGAGCACTTCCTGGCGCGCAACGCCGCCAAGGCCAAGAAAGAGGTCCGGGGATTTCACGAGACGGCGCGGAAGGCGCTGCTCGCCTACGGCTGGCCCGGCAACGTGCGCGAGCTGGAAAACGTCGTCGAGCGCGCCGTCGCGCTGACCGAGAGCGTGCTGGTCCAATCGGAGGACCTGCCGGCGATCGTTCGCGAGCGCCGCGCCACCAGCGAGGACGACCTCGGCATCGCGGTGGCGCGAGGGCTGACGCTCGACGAGCTCGAGCGCGAATACATCAAGCGGGTGTTGGCGGCCGAGGGGGGAAACAAGACGCGCGCGGCGCAACGGCTGGGGCTCGACCGCAAGACGCTCTACCGTAAGCTGGAAGAATACTCCGCCGGCGGCGCGCCGCCCGGCGACGCGGAAGGCGGGACATCGCGATGAGAGACGGAGCTTCGCCGGTCAGCTTGGAGGCCCTCGCCGAGACGGGGGGCGATCTGCTGCGCGCGCCGGCCTCGGGGCACCCCTGCGTTCACTGGCGTCTGCGGGTGGTCGAGCACCTGACGGCGCGCACCGAGCTGGTGCACGATCTCGCCTCGCCCGAGCCGTTCGAGCTGGCCTGGGGCGGCGCGGCCGAGGCGGGACGCCCGCCGGCGCGCATCCGCCTCGATCCGGAGACGGCGCGCATCGAGGCCACGCCGATCCTGCACCGCGCGGGGACACCCGGCGCGGTGGCCGTGGCGCGCGCGTTCGGCTTTCGCGGCGCGGTCACCGTCGAGGAGGTGATCATTCGTGCGGGCGAAACTGTCACCGCCGACGGTCTCCTGCAGGATCTCAGCTTCGGCGCCGGCCCCTTCCGCGCGCCGGCGCAGGCGCTCGAGCTGTTCGAGGCGACGGTCCGGCTGCCCTCGCGGAGCCTGGCGCCGGCGGTGCTCATCCCCTGGGCCTTCGGAACCGCAGCCGCCCTGCTCGGCGGCATGGGCCTCGGCACCTGGGCGGCCTGGCGGTATCACCTGGCCCACCTTCCGCAAGGGACCAGCGCCTGGCACGTCGGGGCGCTGCCGCCGTCGCCCGCGCAGATGTCGCCGGCCGAGTTTCCGCGCCGGCGATTCCCTTAGCGCCCGACACCAGCGCCCGACCTCAGCGGTCGATGTCTTACTTCGCCGCGGGCGAAGCCGGCATCGGCGGAGGCAACGCGACGGGTGAAGCCGGCTGCGCCGCGAGCGGACGGCAGTCCTGGCTGTAGCGCTGCGCGAGTGCCGTCGCGTCGGCGTCCCCCTGGACCAGCGTCATGTATTCGCCGAACGCCTTCTTGGCCTCGTCGCAGCGCCCCGCGGCGGACAGCGTGTGGGCCCGGCCGAAAACAGCGATCGACCGCCCCCAGCGATCGACAGGGGAGAAGTGCTGCTCAGCCGCGACCAGAGCCGCCAGGGCTCCGTCGATCTCGCCCATCTGCGCCAGCGCCATCCCCTTGTCGTAGTAGGGCCAGGGATCTTTCGAATTGGCCCGGATCGCCTGGTCCGCCAGCTTGACCGAATACTGCGGATTGCCGCTCATCGCGGCGGTCGCGGATCGGCTGGCGAGCTCCGTCGACGCCGGCGTCGAAGGCTCGACCCTCACGTTCTCCGGCGGCTTCACCTCGTCCGCGCGCGCCGCGCCTCCGAGCGTCAACAACCCCAACGCCACAATATTCATCCACCTCATGCTCGCCTCCTGGTCCGCAACCTAAGCATCGCCCGCGATGCCGGCCGCGGGAAGGCGCGGCTCAGCCGGCGCCTGCTCTGTTCGAATGTCTGAGGCGCCGACACCGCGACGGTCACGCCTTCGAGGCGGGGGCGTCCGGCTGAACGTCGGGGTGCGCGGCCGCGAACGCCGGCAGCGCCGCGCAGGCTGCCTCGATCCGCAGCAACGTGGGGAACGGGCCGAGGTCGACGTCGTACCGGCGCCCCGCATAGAGCTGCGGGAGCAGATAGAGATCGGCGAGCGTCGGGGCGTCGCCGACCAGGCAGCGACCCGCCGTCTCGCCGGCGATCGCTTCGAGCGCGCCCAGCCCGCGCGCGATGTGCTGTCGCGCGAGCTCCTTCGGCTCGGCGAAGCCACCGTCGCGCAGGCGCTGTTGCAGCGCGAGGTTCTGCAGCGGCTGGATCCCCGCGTTCACCATCTCGCCGAGCTGGCGGGCACGCGCGCGCAGCCACGGCTCGGCAGGCAGCAACGGAGGCACCGGGAAACGCTCCTCGAGGTACTCGAGAATCGCCATCGACTGGGTGAGCGTGCGCGGCCGAGCGGACCCCTCGTCGATCACCAGGACCGGCACCTGGCCGAGCGGGTTGAGCGCGCGAAAATCCGGGGCATGCTGCCCGCCGCCCTCGCCCGCCACCAGGTTGACCGCGCGCCGCTCGACGGAGATCCCCTTGAGATTGAGGGCGATCCGCACGCGCCAGGCCGAGCTCGATCGCCAGTAGTCGTAGAAGATCAACCGCTCACCACGCGCTGGGCGATGCGGCCGAAGAGGTCGCGCCCAGCGGCGTCGCGCATCTCGATCGCGACGGCGTCGCCGGCGGCCAGGAACGGCGACACCGGGGCGCCGGTGGCGAGGGTCTCGCGCGCGCGGAGCTCGGCGAGGCAGGAAAAGCCGCGGGACGGGTCGGCGTTGGAGACCGTGCCGCTCCCGAGGATGGTCCCCGCGCAGAGCGCCCGGGTGTGCGCGGCGTGGGCGATGAGATCGAAGAACGAAAAGTGCATCTCCGCGCCGGCGTGGGGATCGCCGACGAGGTGCGCGGCGGCGCCCGCGCGCTTGAGCGTGGTGCGGAGCGGCAGGTGAACCCGCCCTTCGTGCCAGGCGCCGCCGAGCTCGTCGGGCGTCAGCGCGAACGGCGAGAAGGCCGTCGACGGCTTCGACTGGAAGAACCCGAACCCCTTGGCCAGCTCGCCAGGCACGAGGTTTCGCAAGGTGACGTCGTTGGCCAGCACGACGAGCCGAACGTGGGCGGCCGCCGCGGCGACGGTCGTGCCGCGCGGCACGTCGTCCAGGATCACCGCCACCTCGCTCTCGAAGTCGAGGCCCCATTCGGGATCGGTGAGCAGGAGGTCGTCGCGCGGACCGAGCAGCACGCCCGAGCCGCCCTGATAGACGAGCGGATCGGCCTCCAGCGTCGGCGGGGCGGTCGCGCCGCGCGCCTTGCGCACCAGCCGGACGTGGTTCAGGAAGGCCGAGCCGTCGATCCATTCGTAAGCCCGCGGCAAGGGCGGACCGAGGCGCGCCTCGTCGAACCGCTCACCGGTGATCGCGCCGGCGTCGAGCCGCGCCGCCAGCGCCGCCAGCGCCGGCGCGGCCCGCGGCCAGTCGTCGAGCGCGGCCTGCAGCGTCGGCACCACCTCCGCCGCGCGGGCGCCGCTGCGGCCGTCGCGCGCGACCACCAGCAGCGCGCCATCACGCGTCCCGTCGCGCAGCGTCGCCAGCCTCACGCATCGAGTGTAGTAAGCTCCCGCGCAATGGCCAAGGACCCCCCGGTCGATCCCGACAAGCTGAAACAGGAGCTGGCCGAGCTGCGGACCAAGATCGACGCCGCCGACGACGAGATCCTGCGCCTCCTCAACCAGCGCGCCGAGCACGTCCGCCGGGTGGCCGACCTCAAGAGCGCCATCTCGGTCCCCTTCTACGTCCCCTCGCGCGAGCGGCAGATCGCCGAGCGCCTGACCGCCTCCAACCCCGGCCCTTTCCCCAGCGAGTCGATCCGCTCGGTGTTTCAGGAGATCTTCAGCGCCTGTCTGACGCTGGAGAAGCGGGTGCGCGTCGCCTACCTCGGCCCCGAGGGGACCTTCTCGGACATCGCGGTCAAAAAGCAGTTCGGCCTCTCGGCGCGCTCGGTCCCGATGGGGACCATCCCCGCCGTGTTCGAGGAGGTCGAGCGCGGCAACGCCGATTACGGCGTCGTTCCCGTCGAGAACACCACGGAGGGGATGATCACCCACACCCTCGACACCTTCCTCGACAGCGATCTCAAGGTCTGCGCCGAGATCGCCCTCGAGGTGAACATGTGCCTGCTCGCCCGCCCCGACGCGGCGTTCGCGCAGATCGAGCGCGTCTACTCCATCCCGGTGGCGCTCGCCCAGGTTCGGCGCTGGCTGGGGACCAACCTCCCCGCCGCCACGCTGGTCGAAGCGCGCTCCACCGCCGAGGCGGCGCGCCTGGCGCGTGACGACGCCCGCGGCGCCGCCGTCGGCTCCGAGCTGGCGGCCAAGCTCAACGATCTGGTGGTCCTGCGCCGCAAGATCGAAGACCTGGCGCACAACATGACGCGCTTCCTAGTGCTCGGGCGCGACCAGGCCGAGCCGACCGGCCGCGACAAGACCTCGCTGCTGCTGGTGACCCGCGACGAGGCGGGGATCCTCTACCGGGTGCTGGGCGCGTTCGCCGAGCGCGGGCTCAACATGACCAAGATCGAGAGCCGCCCCTCGCGCCGTCGCGCCTGGGAGTACGTCTTCTTCGTCGACATCGACGGGCACGAGCGCGACGCGCCGGTCGCCGCCGCCATCGCCGACGTCCGCCAGGCCTCCGAGACGGTCAAGGTGCTCGGCTCGTACCCGCGGGCCGACGCGCGCGCCTGATCTGACACCTGGCTGAAGCTCGGCCGGCGAAAAATCATCGCGGGGCGCGTCGCAACAGGCGAAGTCCGCGCCCGTCCGCGGCTTCGGCGGCAATTCCGGCGATTCGTGAACGCTGTTGTGAATCTCACAACATGCGATTCGCTCAAGAGAGATTTCGGCGCGTCCGATGAACGGTGGAGATGCCGAAACAAATCCTCATCGTCGACGACGATCCCGCGCTCGGCGCGGAGCTCGCGCGGTTGGTGGGGAGCGTCGACGGCGAGACGGTGACCTGCGCCGGCGCGGCGGACGCCGTGGCGCGGCTGGCCGAGGGGGGGATCGACCTCTGCCTCGTCGACCTCGATCTTCCCGAGGCCGAAGGGACGGCGGTGGTCTGGAAGGCACGCGCCTGCCGTCCGCCGGTCGCGACGGTGGCCCTGACGGCCCACGGGGCCGGAGCCGTCGAGGCGCTGCGGGCGGGAGCCGCCGAGATCGTGGCCAAGCCTTTCTGCCCGCTGCGGCTGACCGCGCTCCTGCGCCGCCTCACCGACGACGGCGACGGGCGCCGCGCCGCCGACGGCGCGGCGGTGGTCGGCAACCACCCCGGCATCCGCGAGGCGCTGGAGCGCGTCGACCGGATCGCCGGCAGCGACGTCCCGATCCTCCTGCGCGGCGAGACTGGAACCGGCAAGGAGACCATCGCCCGGCTGGTGCACGCGGCCAGCCGTCGGCGCAACGGACCGTTCGTGACCGTCAACCTGGCGGCCATCCCCGAGCGGCTGGACGGCGCCTCCGGCGACCGCGAACGACCGCGGGCCGGCTGGATGGCGGCCGCGCAAGGGGGGACGATCTTTCTGGAGGAGATCGACGAGCTGCCGCCGGCGGTCCAGCTCAAGTTGCTGCAGGCGCTGCGCGAGCGGACGGTGAGCTCGCCCGGCGGCCTGCCCGTGCCGCTCGACGCCCGAATCGTCGCCGCCACCCGCCACGACCTCTCCGAGCGGGTCGCGGCTGGACACTTCGACGGGGAGCTCTATGAGCTGTTGTCGACCGCGGCCATCGAGCTGCCGCCGCTGCGTGAACGGCGCGAGGACATCCCGGCGCTGGCCGAGCACTTCCGCCGACAGGTGAACGCGCGGGAAGGGCGGCGCGTCCCCGGGTTCGCCCTCGACGTGATGCGCCGGCTGTCGCAGCACGCCTGGCCCGGGAACGTACGGGAGCTGGAGTATCTGGTCGAAAGGCTGGTGGTCACCGCCGGCACGCGAATGGTGGTCATGAAGGACCTGCCGTCGCACCTGCGCATCCAGGTGATCGATTTCGAGCGCGCCACCCGCCGGCTGCCCGCGAACGGCGTCGACCTGCGCGTGCTCTTGACCGAGCTCGAGGAGCACTTCATCGCCGAGGCGCTGGAGCGGACCGGCGGCAACCGGAATCGCGCCGCCGAGCTCCTGGGGTTGAACCGCACCACGCTGGTCGAGAAGCTTCGCCGCCGCTACGTCGCTTAACGAAAGAAAAAACGTACATCTCCGTCGGTGAGTGCCCAGCTCGCTCACCCACGCCGGCCACCGTTCACGTCGGGATGTTGGAGACCGTCACCCGGTTGACGGCGCCACAACCACGAGACCGCCAATCGGTTGACGGTCGAGGCCCGGCGCCGCCTCGAAGTCCGCGCGGCGCGCGGATCCTGACACGCCATGAACGTGGCATGCGGTGTGCTCAAGCTGTCGGCATGCCCACCTCGACCAAGCGCAAAGTCGCGACCAAGACCTCCTCGAAGAAGTCGGCCAAGAAGGACCTCATGGCCCGCCGCAACGAGTATGCGGCGAAGTTTTTTCCCTACATCGAGAAGGTGGCGCGGCGGCTGGCCCGCCGGCTCCCCGCGCACGTCGAGATCGACGACCTGATCTCGTCGGGCGTCATCGGCCTGATGGAGGCCGCCGAACGGTTCGATCCGAGCCGGGTCGATCGCTTCGAGGCGTTCGCCGAGTTCCGGATCCGCGGCGCGATGCTGGACGATCTCCGCTCGCGCGACACGCTCTCGCGCGACATGCGCCGGCTCTCCAACGAGCTGCGCGACGCCACCCGCCGCCTGGAGGCGCAGCTCGGGCGCACCCCGGATCACGAGGAGATCGCCAAGCGTCTCGGCGTCGGTGTCGAGGAGCTGTACGCCCGCCAGCAGAAGCTCTCCGGCTCGTCGGTGGTCGGCATCGACGACGCGGGCCCCGATCTCCTCGAGCGGACCGGCGACGCCTCGGCCGACGATCCGTTCGAGATCGCCTCGCGTCGCGAGATGCTCGACCGCCTGGTCTCGGGCATCGGCGGCCTCCCCGAGAAGATGCAGCAGGTGCTGTCGCTCTACTACTGCGACAACCTGAACCTCAAGGAGATCGGCTCGGTCCTCGGCGTGACCGAGTCGCGGGTCTGCCAGATTCACGGTGAGGCGACCCGCCGCCTGCGCGACCAGCTGGGGGAGCTGGCGGCCGAAGCGGCCGCCTAACTGCCCGAGATCCACGGCCTTTCGAGGCCGTCACTCGGGTCGATGCCGTACGCTCTTTTTTCCCTCAAGCGGTTGGCCACATCGTCCGATGGTGTGGGTATGAGCGACACCAACAGACACATCACCCACCGTCGCCCGGCGGTTCACGCCCCCGGCACCGCGCTCCAGGCCGCCCCGGTGAGCTCGCCGGCGCGCGTCGAGGCGTTGCGCAAGCTGGTCGCCGCAGGGCAGTACCACGTCAGCCCCCGCTGGCTGGCCACCAAGATTTTCCGTTCCGCCGGCGTCAAGCTGCCGGAGTAACGTCAGCCGCCGTCGCCCTCGACCGAGCGCCTTGCTACGGCTGCGGCGCGGGCCCCGGGGCCTCGCGATGCGTTTCGCCGCCGGCGGGGGAGAGGGCGGCGTTCGCGATCGCCAGCTCCTCGGCCGGCACGCTCGGCCGCCTCAGGTAGTTGCTGGCGAAGCAGTAGAAGAGTGCCGCGAACGCGCCCGCCACCCAGAGGGCGCCGAAGGCGACGCCCGCAGCCGGTAGCCCAAAGAGCGGCGGTCCCTTGGCGGTCTCGGCGGTGCTCATCGCATCTTTAGGTAGCACGAAGGCGGGCCCAGACCAAGTCGTGATCGGAGCCGGGCGTGACGATCTGGTCGCGCGCCACGGCGGGGAGATTGGTGCAGACGACGTCGTAGCGCAGTGGGATGTCGATCCCGACCTTGCCCAGCGCCACGCCGATTCGGTGCGGGATCATCGGCTCGTCTTGCCGCGCGAAATGATGCGTCGGGCGGGTCTCCGGATCGCCGGCGCCGAACGCCGCGAGCGGAGCCAGCAGCGCGTCGAGCGTGCCCCGGCCCCGCCGCCAAGAAAACGCGTTGGTGTCGCCGCAGGCCACCAGCCGCTGGTGGAGACCCCGCTCGGCGAGCACGGCAGAGAGCGCCGCGACCTGGGAGGCGCGCTGGCGCTCTCCGCCGGCCGTATCGAGGTGGAACGAGACGGCGGTGAACGGCGGCCCGTCGCCGCCCACCCGCAGCGCGGCCCAGAGCGCATGTTTCTGCTTGGTCTTGCCCCCCACGATGTAGCGCCGCTCGAACCAGGAGAGCGCCGTCAGCCGCGGCAGCGGAATGATCCCGCCGGCGCCGGGCGAGAGGCGGCGTCCGTCGACGATCAGCGCCAGCCCTGGGCAGCCGTCGTCGGCGAGCACTCGGTAGCCGTCGCCGAGCGCCGCCGCGATTCGGGCGCTGGGGCGCTCGCCGGCGCGGCCGTCGACAAACCGGTCCTCCTGCAGACAGAGCAGATGCAGCCCCTCGCGGTCGCGCAGCGCGAGGTAGTGCGGAACGAGGGCGTCGAGATGGCGCCCGTGCATGAGGTTGTGCGTGGCGACGACGATGGACGCTTCGGCGGACGACACGGCGCCCGCCAATCTCTCACGGGGGCAACCCGGCGAGATCCACGACCAGCGCGTCGCCTTCCAGGTGCGCCGGCGGCGCCGCCAGCGGCCGCGTGGCCGGACCGGCGACCACCTGTCCGTCGGGAGCGAAGCGGGAGCCGTGGCAGGGACATTGCCACTCGGTGGCGGTGGCGTTCCAGTCGACGACGCACCCCTTGTGCGTGCAGTGCGCCGCGATCGCGCGCCAGGCGCCGCCGGGCGAGGGGGCGAGCAGAAGAAGATCAGGATGACCGCCGCCCGGTTTCACCTCCCAGACCTCGCCGGGGTGCAGGGCCGCCAGCGCTGCAGCCGAGATGCGCAGCTGATCCCCCGCGACCTGCTGATCCCCCGGCGTCAGCACCGGGTGCTTGGCGCCGCCCCGAAGGATGGCGCATCCCGCGAAGGCCACGCAGGTCACCCCACCTTGCGCCAAGACCAACAAGTCGCGACGCGTAACCTTCTGACCGTCGTCCATGGCCGACGAAGATGGGCACGGCTCCTCAGGCTGAACAGTGGGCGCGCGTCGCTAAGACGCGCGCCCTCGACCGCAGATCCCCTGAGTCGGGATCGGGATCGCCGGATCACCTTCCAGTAACCACGATGTCCGTGCGCCGATTCTGGGCTCGTCCGCTCTCGGTTTGGTTGGAGGCGACCGGGTTTTCCTGGCCCAGACCCGCCGTGGCCACCCGATCGGGATCGATCCCCTTGCCGCCGAGTAATCCCTTTACCGTCTCCGAACGGTCACGCGCGAGGTCGAGGTTGGCCGCCGCGGTACCGACGCTGTCGGTGTAACTCTCGACCCGGACGGTCGCGTTCGGATAAGCGCGCAGGATCGCCGACACCTGGTCCACCGTCGGCATCGACTCGGGCGTCAGCTGGGTCGAGCCGAACTCGAAGTTCAACGGAACCATGGTGAACCGGGTGGGCGTGGCCCCCGTGCCTGCCATGAAGCTCGCCAGCTGATAGGCGGGAGAGCCGCGCTCGACCGCCAGGGTCTGCCCGTTGGGCAGAGCGAGCGGAATGATCGCGCGTGCGACCGCCTCGGCCGGAAGGCTCTGCAGAGACTGAATCCGCACGACCGGCCTCCGCATGGCGCGCAGGAGCGGAATCGCGATCAGCATGAGCGCCCCCAGCAGGACCAGCGGAGCCAACCACCCGCGGCGCTCCGGTCCCGCCACCCGGCGAATGGCGGGCGTCCCGACCGCTCCGACCGCGCGGGCGCGATCGACGACCCCCTCGACCGCCGCTGCCCGCGCCGGCCCCTCGGAGAACAGTGAGGCGACCGGCCCGGGGAGGCGGCGCACGAACTCGCCGCGCTGCTCGCCCAGCATCGTGCGGAGCCCCTCCGGCTCGATCCGCGCGGCGCTGCGGCCGATCGTCAGCAGAGCCGCGCCGGTCGCGCCGCCCAGCAGCTTGTGCGCCGATTCGGCCTTGATCCCGCTCGCGCGGGCCACGGCGTCGGCGATCCGCGTTCCGCGCTCTCCCGTCTCGCCGTCGAACAGCGTCGTCCCCTGCTCGCGCCCCACCGTCGAGCCGAGGATCGAGGCGACGCTGTCGACCCCCGGTCGGTTGGCGTCGATCCCGCGGATCATGCGCGTGAGGTGCGTGGCGCCCGTCTCCGAGGAGGCCACGTCGGACAGCGCGGTCAGCACCGAAGGAACGGTGGTCGACAGCGCCGAACGCAAATGGTCGTCGTCCTCGCCGAGCTGCAGAGCCGCCCGGTGGATGACCTCGGGGGTGATTTCGCGACTCATCAGCCCGAGGATGTCGGGCGTCGATGTCGACATCGATCCGTTCGCTCCATTCATGAGGAACCTCGCTTTCTCAGCTTTGGCTTGTTGCATCCGTCGGGCCGACCCGAGCGCGAGCTTGGAAACGGCCCTCTGGTTGCACCTCATTCCCATTGAAACAAAGGAGGTGACCGATGAGGTGGAGTCGAAGCGAGGTACGCACAGGCATGGCCGTCACCAGCACGAAGGGTGAGCGGCTGGGAAACGTCATCCGCACGGGCGCAGACACCTTCGTGGTCGAAAAGGGGGTGTTCTTCCCGAAGGACTACGAGCTCCGTTACGATCACATCACCGGCCTCTCCGGTGACCAGATCGCCTACTCGCTCTCCGACGCCGACTCTCGGTTCGGGAACGTCGCGGAGACAGCGCGAGCGGGAAACGGCAACGGCACGCTGCGCGCGGCGGTCGCTTCGGTCGCCTCGGCGGCCACGGGCGCCGCGGCGCGGACGGCCTCCGCCGCCACGGCCACGACCAGGAGCGGCGACGTCCGGATCCCGCTCAGAGAAGAGGAGATCGGGATCGAGAAGGTCTCACGCGAAACCGGGCACGTCCGGATCCACAAGACGGTGAAGACCGAAGAGAAGCACTTCAGCGTCCCGGTCACGCGCGAGGACGTGGTGATCGAGCGGATCAGCGCGACCGGCGACGAGGCCTCGATCTCCTCGGAGCTCGCGTTCGAGGAGCAGACCCTCGACCTGCCGCTGCACGAAGAGGACGTCCAGGTGAGCAAGCGGACGCGGGTACGCGAGCAGATCGTCGTGCACCCGGTGGTTCAGGCGATAGAGAAAGAGGCCTCGGCCACCCTCCGGCACGAGGAGGCGGAGATCGAAGACACGCGCGGGCGCGCGCTCCGCAACCCCGACGGGTCCGCGGCCCGCAACGCCGACGGCTCGGTGACCCGACCGGGCTACGGCACGCCCGGCAGCCGCTGAAATCGACGAGCTGCTAGGACCGACAGACGACCCGCCCGTCACCGGCGCTCGGCGCCGGACCGACGGGCGTCAGTCGTTTTTGCCGAGCGCCTTCAGGAGCTGCGCGCGGGCGGTGTAGAGCTGGTACTGCGCGGAGACTCGCTGCGCCGCGGTGGTGGTGAGCGCCACCTGCGCGTCGCCGAGCTCGATGATGCTCCCCACGCCGGTCGTGTAGCGCCCCTCGGCCAGCCGCAGGCGGTCGCGCGTGTTGGCCAGCGCGTCCTCGGCGGCGGCGATCGCGCCTTTGGCGGCGCGAATTCCCAGCCGCGCCTGCTCGACGTCGAGCCGGACCTGCTGCCGCTCGGTCTCGAGCTGCGCCTGGGCCTGTACCACCTCTCCTTGGGCCTGGTGGATCTGGGCGTCGATGGCCCCGCCCTGCAGGAGCGGCACGCTCAGCGTGACCACGCCGCTGAAGTTCCAGGTCGTTTGGTCGAGCTGGGGGCCGCTCTCGTTGGCGCTGCCCGACAGGCCGAGATTGGGCCAATACATGTCGTGCGCCGAACGAAGTCCCAGCTCCTGGCTCTTGAGGTTGAGCCTCAGGTTGGCCATCTCGGGGCGCTTCCCCTTGGCGTCGTCGATCAGCGCCTCGACCTGGCCATCCTCGCCGTCGACGGCAGGGAACTCTTCGTTGGAGAGGTCGTAGTCGACCGAGCGCTCGACTCCCATCGCCTGATTGAGCATCGCCCTGGCGACGGAGTAGCTGTTCTCGGCGTTGATGACCTGGAGCTGCGCGGTGGCGCGATCGGCCCGGGCCTGACTGAGATCGATCTCGGGGTGCGTCCCCACCTCGACGAATCCCTGCACCTGCGCGAGGTGTTTCTCCTGATTGGCCAAGGTGTCGCGTGCGACGCCCACCAGATCCTTGGCGGCGCGCGCCGTGAAAAACGCGACCCGGGCGTTGTAATCGACCAGCGCCTCGCTGACGTGAAGACTCTCGTCGACGGCGTCGGCGGCCACGCGGGACGCCTTCCATCGATTGATGGTCTCGCCAAAATCGTAGACCAGTTGGCTGGCGTTGACCCCCAGCCTCCACAGAGGGTTGGTGGCGAACGACGTCGACGCCTGCGTCCCGTTGGGAACCGTGCCGCCCGGCTGCGGGACGAAGTTGGAGGTGGCACGCGTGTACGACGCGATGGCGCTGAGCTGCGGCAGCAGCCCTCCCCGTGTCTGGTCGGCCAGCCCGCGCGCGGTGGTCGAGTTGCCACGAGCCAGATCGAGCACCGGCTGGTGCGCGCGCGCGGCACGCAGCGCCTCGGCCAACGTGACCACGGGGGCGCTGGCGACCACGTCGGGGAGGGCTGGCGCGGCCTCCGCCGCCTCGGCGACGGACGCGACGAAGGTCAGCGAGAGCGCCAAGATGGAGAGGAATGGCTTCATGGTCTTCACTCGTAGCGAAGGGCGTCGATCGGATCGAGCTGCGACGCCTTGCGCGCCGGGTAGAGGCCGAACACCACCCCGACGAGGCCGCTGAAGCATACGGAGATGACCACGATGTCGGGACGCACCAACGTCGGCCAGCCGAACTTCGCGGCCAACCGCCCGGCGGTGAACACCCCCAGCGCCACGCCGATGAGGCCGCCGGCGACGGCCAGCGTGAGCGCCTCGACCAGGAACTGCAGCAGGATGTTGAGCGGCGTGGCGCCCACCGCCATCCGCACGCCGATCTCGCGCGTCCGCTCGGTCACGCTCACCAGCATGATGTTCATGATCCCGATGCCGCCCACCAGCAGCGACACGCCGGCGATGCTGGCGAGGAGCGTGGTCAGCGTGCGCATGCCGTCGGCCTGCGCGTTGGCCATCTCGGTCAGGTTGCGGATCGAGAAGTCGTCGTCGGCGCTGCTGTCGAGGTGGTGACGATCGCGCAAGAGGTCGGTCACCTGCGTCTCGGCGCGGGTGGTGGCGTCGGTCGACATGGCGCCGAGGAAGATCGTTCCCGAGATGAACTTCTGGAGGCCGCCCTGAATCTTGGTCTGGAACGTCGTCTGCGGGACGAACGCCACGTCGTCGTAGTCCTGGCCGACCGGCGACTGTCCCTTCTTCTCCATCACCCCGATCACCTCGAACGGGATGTTCTTGATCCGCACCGTCTGCCCCACCGGATCGACGGCCCCGTAGAGCTTGTCGACGACCGTCGCCCCCAGCACCACCACCTTGGCCGACGACTCGACGTCCGAATCGAGCAGCAGCCGCCCGCGCTCGGCCTTCCAGTTGCGGATGGCGAAGTACTCCGGCGAGGTGCCGTTAACCGACGTCGCCCAGTTCTGATCGTCGCTCATGAGCTGCGCGCTCGAGCGCAGCTGGACGGCGGCGTAGCGGACCGCCGGCGCCTCCCGCCGGATCGCGCGCAGATCGTCCCAGGTGAGCGTCGGCAGCGTACCGAACCCGCCCCGCGCCCCGCTCGATTGGCTGCTGCCGGGCATCACGATGAGCAGGTTCGAGCCCATCGAGGCGAACGACGCCTCGACCTGGGCCTTGGCCCCCTCTCCGATGGCCACCATGGCGATCACCGCGCCGACGCCGATGATGATCCCGAGGACGGTGAGGAAGGAGCGCATCTTGTTGCGCATCAGCGCGCGCAGCGCGACGCGAAAGGTCTCCAGCGGAATCACGCCGAGACCTCCTGCGGCTCGTCGTCGCGGACCGAGGCCGCCAGATCCGCGGCCGCCTGTCGCGGGGTCTGCCGGGTGTCGGTGCGGATGCGCCCGTCGCGCATCACCACCACGCGCGAGGCGTAGGCCGCCACGTCGGGCTCGTGCGTGACGAGCAGGACGGTGATCCCGGCGGCGGCCAGCTCCTGAAACAGCACCATGATCTCGACGGTGGTGCGCGAGTCGAGGTTGCCGGTCGGCTCGTCGGCCAGGATGAGGCGCGGTCGGGTCACCAGCGCCCGCGCCACCGCCACGCGCTGCTGTTGCCCGCCCGACATCTCGTTCGAGCGGTGGTGGACCCGCTCCGCCAGGCCGACCCGGCCGAGCGCCTCCAGCGCCCGCCGGTGCCGCTCCCGCGCGGCGACGCCGCCGTAGAGCAGCGGCAGCTCGACGTTCTCGAGCGCGCTCGTGCGCGAGAGCAGGTTGAAGCTCTGAAACACGAACCCCAGCGTCTTGTTCCGCACGCGCGCCAGCTCCCGCCGATCGAGCCGCGACACCTCGGCGCCGTCCAGCCGGTAGGCGCCGCTCGACGGCCGGTCGAGACAGCCGATGATGTTCATGAGCGTCGACTTCCCCGAGCCCGACGAGCCCATCACCGCCACGAAGTCGCGCTCCTCGACCGCCAGCGAGACCTCCCGCATGGCGTGCACCTCGACGTCGCCCATCCGGTAGACCTTCGAGACCTTATCGAGCTCGATGAGCGCCATCTTCAGAACAGCCGCCGCATACCTCCGGGACCCGTCGGCGCGGCGGCCTCCGGCTGGCCGTCGGTGGCGGAGGCGTCGACGATTACTGGATCGCCGGCGTGCAGCTCCCCTTCCAGGAGCTCGGTCAGGTTGCCGTCGGAGAGGCCGATCCGCACCGGGACCATCTGCGGTTTTCCCTCGCGCAGCACCCAGACCGTACGGCGATCGGTGGGAGCGTCGCCGTGACCGCCCCCGCGCGCGCGCCCACTGCCGCCGCCGCCCGGTCTACCCGCGCGCGCGCCGGTTCCCCCGCCGCTGCGCGCGCCGCCGCCCGCGCCCGCCCCGGCCTTGCTGCGATCGGCCGCCTCACGCGCCACGGCCGGAACCGGCATCCCGAGCGCCGTGAAGATCTCCGGCGTGGGGCGGAAGCGCATGGCGGCGTTCGGCACCCGCACGACGTCGTCCTTCTCCGCCGCGACGAAGGTGATGTTGGCGGTCATGCCCGGACGCAATTTCAAATCGGGGTTGGCGACGTCGACGACCGCGTCGTAGGTGACCACGTTCTGCAGCGTCGTCGGCGCGTTGCGGATCTGGCGAACCTTGCCGCGAAAATGCTCTCCGGTGAAGGCGTCGACCGTGAAGGTCGCCGGCATCCCGGTGGCGAGCTTGCCGACGTCGGCCTCGGCGACCGAGGTATCGACCTGCATCTGTTGCAGGTCCTGGGCGATCACGAACAACGTCGGCGCGGAGAGCGACGCCGCCACCGTCTGCCCGACGTCGACGCTGCGAGAGATGACCGTCCCGTCGGTGGGCGACACGATGCGGGTCATGTCCAGGTTCACCTTCGCCTGGTAAAGAGCCGCCTTCGCCTGCGCCAGCGAACCCCGCGCGGCGGCGGTCTGCCCCTTCATCATCTCTTGATTGGCCTGCGAGGTGTCGTAGTCGGCCTGCGCGATCAGCTTCCGCTCGAGCAGGCTCTTCGAGCGCTCGAACTGCCGGCCGGCGTCGCGCTCCTGCGCCTCGGCCTTGACCAGGTTCCCCTCGGCCGCCTGGTAGTTCGCCTGCGCCTGTTGCAGCGCCGCATCGAACAGCTGCGGGTCGATCTTGGCGATGAGCTGCCCTTTCTTCACCGGCGAGTTCCAGTCGACGTAGAGCTTCTGCACCGTCCCCGACACCTGCGTGCCGACCTGGACCGTCACCAGCGCCGACAACGTCCCGGTGGCGGTCACCCGCGCCACGATCCGCCCGCGGTCGACGAAGGCGGTGTCGAACTCGACCGGCGGCTTCCTGTGCGCCGCGCGCCAATTTCGCAGGCCGAGCCCGCCGCCGGCCAGCAGGAGCAGCGCGAGGGCCGTCACCAGCACGCGACGCGCGTTCGTCATCGAGGGAAGGAACCCCACCGGGGCGAAAGATTAGATCGTTTCCCCACTTTTGCCTCGCTCGTCAGGGGAACGCGGCTCAGTTGTTGCGCATTCCCCTCCGGCCCCGGATGATCGCAAAAGCGTGCCCCCGGGCTCGAGACCGCCTTCGTTCCTGTTCGCTCCCGGCGCCGGCGCGCCTTCGTCCTCGGATTGGATGCGCGGCTGGCGAGACCGGCTGTCGTCGCTCGGCCAGGTCCAGACCTTCGACTATGCGTACATGCGCGCCCACCGACGCTCGCCCGACCGCCTGCCGGCGCTGATCGAGGCGCATCGCGCCGCGCTGGCCGAGCTGCGCGCGACCGCCGCCGGCCCCGTCTTCCTGATCGGCAAGTCGATGGGAGGCCGGATCGGCTGTCACCTCGCGCTCGAGGAGCAAACCGCCGGCCTGGTCTGCCTCGGTTACCCGCTCAAGTCGGGATCGACGGGCGCGCTCCGCGATCAGGTGCTGCTCTCGCTCCAGACCCCTGTGCTGTTCGTGCAAGGGACGCGCGATCCGCTATGCCCGCTCGATCTCCTGGCCGACCTGCGCGCCCGCATGACCGCCCCCAGCGCGCTGCTGATCGTCGAAGGCGGTGACCATTCACTGGCGGTCTCGGCGGCCGTGCGCAAGGCGCGCGGCGAAACTCAGGCCGACTCCGACGCCCGCGTGCTGGAGGCGATCCGCAGCTTCTGCAGTTAGGGCCAGAGCGCCCTGAGCGCGCCCAGGTCGAAGTGGCTGGCCCACTCCTTGGCGGCGCGCGCCATGATCACCGCCTGGTCGCGGCGGCGGATCGACGGGCGGTGCGCGAAGACGTCGTAGCCAGCCGTCTCGATCTTGTCGAGGATCGTGGTGCCGACCAGCCAGATGAGCGTCAGCTCCATCCGCAGGTCCTTGCCCAGCTTCTCCAGCAGCGGGCGGCCGCGCTCGTAGAGCCCGCGCGTCCGCGTCACCTGGAAGCGCAGGAGATCGCGCAAGGCCGGCGTCATCTTGAGCGCCTTCAGATCGGCCTCGCTGACGCTGAAGTGGTGCAGGTCCTCGGCCGGGATGTAGATGTGGTCGCGGGCGGCGTCGGCGGCGACGTCCTGCCAGAAATTCGTCAGCTGCAGCGCCGTCGACATTTCGTCGGCGAAACGGACCAGCGCCGGATCGCGGTAGCCGAAGAGGGCCAGCAAGAGGCGCCCCACCGGATCGGCCGAGCGGACGGTGTAGCCGCGCAGCGCCTGGAAGGTGGCGTAGCGGCGCACCTCCATGTCCATCCGGAACGCGGTCAGCATGTCGTCGAGCGGCGGGATCGGCAGGTCGCGTTTCTCGATGGTGTCGGCGAGCGCGATGAACACCGGGTGATCGGCCTCGCCGTGCGCACAACGGCCGAGCGCCTCCTCCCAGCGATCGAGCGCTTCGGCGCGGCGCCCTTCGTACTCGGGCTCGTCGGCGAAGTCGTCGGCGCTCCGCGCGAACGCGTAGAGCGCGGTCAAATGCGGGCGCAGCTCGGGGGGCACGAAGCGCGACGCCACCGGATAGCTCTCGGTGTGGGCGCGGACGAACTCCTCGCAGTAAGCGTACGAACGCTCGACGGTCCACGGTCCGGGCGGCGGATCGAGCCAGCGGATCGGCGGCTTCGTCACCGGCGCGAGCGGCGGCGTCCCACCCGCGTCGGTCTCGCGGGCCTCGCGCCCGCCCCGCAGGATCTGACGGATCATGATCGATCCCCGACGGAGCGCCCCATCGACTCGAGCGTCGGCAGTCCCACCGGGTTCGTCGATCTGCGGTGCAGGTTCATGTGACCGCGCTGGATTCCCTCCGTGGCCAGCGCGCGCAGCGCGGCCAGGTTCGAGGCGAGCCCGGCGCTAGCGACGATCATCCCCAGCGTCGAGGCGTCGGTCGTCCCCAGCAGCTTGAGCGCCAGCCGGGCGCCCGCGTGGGCGTGCAGCGTGCCACCGACGGTGCCGAGCGCCATCGGCATCTCCAGCTCGCCGACGAGATCGCCCTCCTCGGCGCGCCAGATCGCGAGCGGTCGGTAGCGTCCGCTCACCGCCGCGAAGGCGTGCGCGCCCGCCTCGACGCCGCGCCAGTCGTTGCCGGTCGCCATCACCACCGCGTCGACGCCGTTCATGATCCCCTTGTTGTGGGTGGCGGCGCGGTAAGGATCGTCCTCGGCGAAGCGCGAGGCGGCGACGATCCCGTCCCGCACCGTCGCGCCCTCGACCGCGGCGGTGCCGAGCGCGGCCGCCGGGACCCGCGCCCGGACCCGCACGCAGCGCCGATCGCAGAGGTTGGTGAGGATGCGCAGCCCGGAGCGCCCGCCGGCCAGCTCGGCCACCCGCGACGCCAGCGCCTCGGCGACGGTGTTCACCATGTTGGCGCCCATCGCGTTGCGGCAGTCGACGTGGACGTGGACCACCACCCGGCTCGGGTGCGCGCGCACCTCGATCTCGCGCGCGCCGCCGCCCCGCTCGGAGAGCCGCGGCAAGGTGGCGTGCGCCAGCGCGAGCAGCTCCTCGGTCGCCGCCTCCAGCCGCGCCACCGAGGCCTCGGTGTCGGCGACCTCGACGATCTCGATCTGCGCGGTCATCACCGGCGCGTCGGCCTCGGCGACGAACCCGCCCCCCTGCCGCACCATCCTGGCGGCGTTCGACGCGGCGGCGATCACCGAGGGCTCTTCCACGGCCATCGGCACCAGCACGTCGTGCCCGTTGACTCGAAAGTTCAGCCCCAACCCCAGCGGCAGGGCGTAGATGCCGACCGCGTTTTCGACCATCCGGTCGGCCGCCACCGTGTCGAGCCCGCCGCCCTCGAGCGTCTGCAGATCCTGCTCCGAGAGGTCGGCTCGGTGGCGGAGCAGCTCCCGCCGCTCGTCGACCGAGAGCCTGTAGAAACCGGGGAGGCGAGAGCCGTCGTGTCCGCCGTCGTCCGAGATTTCCGACATTTCCGACACTTCGCCTTTCTAGTTTCCGCGCCCGAGGCCGCGCGCGCCGGTACTTATACTAAGAATCGCCAGGCCGGTGGAGGTGACGCGCATCCCGAAAACCCGCGCCGATTCTGGATCGGAAAAGAAGGCGATGCCGACATCCCCGCCCCCGGCCCCCGATGGCTTGGCGGCGCCCCCGAGCTCGCGGGCCAGCGCGGCCGCCGCCGCGAGCGCCGGGGTGACGATCGGGAGATCGGCGTCGCGTCCCAGCGCGGCGAGCGCCTGGTGGGCGTCGTCAACCGCCTGCAGCAGCGCCGCGGCGTCGCCCGCCTCGTAGCCACGCAGGAAAGCGTCGGCCGCGCAGCGAACGTCGCGCAGGCGACGCGCGTGCGCCCCGGGATCGCGCGCCGCCAGCCGCTCGACGGCGGCGACGTGACCGACGGTCGCGCTGGGCGTTCCGGTCGACAGGACGACCGGCGTGACGGTCGCGGGCGAGACCAGGGCGCGCATGGTCGGCGGGCCGACCTCCGGGCGGGTGTAGGCGAGGACGCCGCCCAGGACCGCCGCCGCGACGTCGGCGCCCGAGCCGCGCCCCCCCTGCGCGGCCCGGTGCGCGCGGTCGGCCAGCATGAAGATCAACCACCGCTCCGCCTCGACGTCGAAGCCGGCGGCCTCCAGCAGCGCGCCCACCGCCGCCGCCGCCACCGCCGCGCTCGAGCCCAGCCCCAGCTTGCGCCCCTCTTCCGAGAGCGACGCGCTGTCGACCTCGGGCGCGCCGTCGGGGAGCGAGGCGCCGGTCGCCTGACAGTGGGCGCGCACGGCGGCGATCGCTTCGGCGACCACCGGCGACGACGGCGCCCCGCCCGGCACGAAGCGCGCGACGACGCGGCGATCGACGGCGGCCACCACCGCGGTGCCGCCGTGGAGCACGCCGTACTCGCCGGCGAAGAAGAGCTTGCCCGCCGCCGAGACGGTCACGCCTCCACCACCTGGGCGCCCGGCCCCGGCGCGGCGATCAGTGTCCGCAACACGCCCGGCACCTCGGCGAGCGCCGCCGCGATCGCCTCGGCGTCGCGCACCCCGCACAGCACCTTGACGTGGGGCCCGGCGTCGATGGTGAAAAAGGCGGACGTCCCCGCGGCGCGCAGCGCCCACACGCGCGTCATCGCCCCGACCGTGGCCGGATTCCAGTAGAGGATGGGCGGATCGGCGGCCATGGCGCTGGCGTGCATGCGCAGCGCGCTCCGCTCGGCGACCGTGCCCAGCCCCGCCAGGTCACGCGCGGCGATCGCCGCGCGCGCGGCGGCCAGATCGCCGTCGACGCCCCGGATCCAGCCCTCGTAGTAGGGCGACGTCCCCGCCGTGCGCCGCATCGCCGCCGTCGAGCCGAGCGCCTTCTCGCCGGCCGCGGTGACGGCCACGACCAGGCGCACGTCCCACCCGGCGCCCGCCGGCAGCGGGTGCGCCGCCGCGTCGTTGCCGTCGGCGCGCGCGCCGGGCGCCATCTCGACGAAGCCGCCGAAGATCGAGCGCGCCGCCGAGCCCGAGCCGAGCCGAGCCAGCACCGACAGCTCCGCCGGCGACAGATCGAGATTCGCCGCCCGCGCCGCCGCCACCGCCAGCGCCGCGAACCCCGACGCCGACGACGCCAGCCCCGCCGCGGTCGGGACGCTGTTGTCGGTGACGACCGTCGCCCGCGTGGCGATCCCGGCGCGGGCCCGCACCCGATCGAGAAACGCCGACGCCCGTGCGGCGACCTTCTCGACGGCCGGCGCGCCGTCGAGCGTGACCCGATCGCGCGTCCCGTCGCCGCCGTCGAAAGCGACGCGCGTGCGGGTGCCGAGCCGATCGAGCGTCAGCGACAAGCTGCCGGTGGCCGGCAGGTTGAGCGCCTCGTCGCGCTTCCCCCAGTACTTCACGAGCGCGATGTTGGTGCCCGCGATTGCGGTAGCCGAGGTCATGCGCCGGCTCCGGGCGCCGGCGCGGCGGCGATGTCGGCGAGAAATCCGTCGAAGCCGGCGGCGCGCCAGCGGGCGAGCACGTCGCGCGCGTGCCCCGGCGCGAGCGCGATCACCGCGCCGCCGCCGCCGGCGCCGGTGAGCTTGGCGCCGACCGCGCCGGCCGCCCGCGCGCCGTGCACCAGCGTCTCCAGCTCGGGCGAGGAGAGCCGCAGCGCCGCCAGCAGCCCATGCGCGGCGTCCATGATCCGCCCGAGGCCGTCGACGTCCCCCTTGGCGAGCGCGGCGGCCGCGTCGTCGGCCAGCCGCCCGAGCAGCGCCAGCACCTCGCCGGCGGCCGGCAACCGCTCGCGCAGCCGGCCGACGGCGGCGACCTGGGCTGCGGTGTCGCGTGGACGACCGGAGAGACCGACGCAGATGGTGATCTTCTGCAGCACCGGCACGAGATGCCAGCCGGCCGCACGCGAGAATCTTCCGGTCAGGCCGCTTTTCGCCGCCGCCGCGTCGATCCCCGACGGGTTGCCGTGAAAGACCTCTTCCGCCTCGGTGACCGCCGCGTCGACGAGGTCGGTCGCATCGGCGCGGCCGATCGCCGCGGCCGCCGCGCGCGCGATGGCCGTCGCCAGCGCCGCCGAGCTCCCCAGCCCGGCGCGCGAGGGGATCCGGGCGTCGGCCTCGAAGTCGAGGCCCGGCGCCGCCACCCGCCGCACGATCGCCTCCAGCGCCCGCCCCACCGGCGTGCCGTCGCCGGCCGCCGCTTCCAGGTTCCAGGCCGGCACACGCAGATGCGCGCCGCCTGCCGCGCCGGCGCGCGCCTCGGCGGAGATCCCGGTCGAGATCGCCGCCGCCAGCGCCGCGTGCCCGTGCACGACCGCGTGCTCACCGACGAGGATCACCTTGCCGTGGCCGAAGCCGCGGCCGAGGACGCCATCGCCGGCGCTCATCGCGGCCTCTGCGCCAGCCAGGCGCCGAGCTCACCGGTGATCACCCGGGGCGCTGTCGCCAGATCGCTCGCCCGCGCCACGCCGGTCAACAGAGCCGCCGCCCGCAGCCCGTCGATCACCTGCTTCAGATAGGCTTCGCCGCCGGCACGTCCCCCAGCCTGCACCGCGCGCAGCGCCGGCTGCGCCAGGCCGCCGACGCGCGCGCCGAGCGCCAGCGCCCGCGCCAGGTCGAGACCAGAACGAATTCCCCCCGAGGCGACGAGATCGACGCCCGCCGCCGGCAGCCCCTCTTCCGCCAGCCAGGCCACCGCGGCCGCGGTGGGGATCCCCCAGTCCCACAGCTCCTCGCCGCGCGCCTTCTCCGCGCCGACCGCCCGGTGCGACTCCACGGCGGTCCACGAGGTCCCGCCGCCGCCCGAGACGTCGATGGCGCGCACGCCGGCGGAGACGAGCCGACGGGCCACCGCCGGCGAGATCCCGCAGCCGGTCTCCTTCACCATCACCGGCCGCCCCAGCTCCGCGACGACGCGCGCGATGGCGTCGAGCGCGCCGCGGAAGTCGCGATCGCCGCCCGGCTGCGCCATCTCCTGCGCTGGATTCAAATGAATGCAAAGCGCGTCGGCCTCCACGCGCGCCACCACCTCGCGCACCGCCGCCGTCGGCAGCGCCGCCAGCTGCACGGCCCCGAAGTTGGCGAACAGGTACACGTCCGGCGCCGCCTGACGAACCTGGTAGGTCGACGCCAGCTCGGGGTGCACCAGCATCGCGCGCTGGCTGCCGAGGCCAAACGGGATCCCCAGCGCGGCGGCGGCGGCGGCCAGCGCGCGGTTGATCTCGCCGGCCTCCGGCGTTCCGCCGGTCATCCCGGTCACCATCAACGGCGCGCGAATGGCCCGTCCGAGCAGCGTCGTCCCGAGATCGACGTCGGCCGTCGCCCGCTCGGGCAGCGCGCAGTGCAGGAGCCGCACCTCCTCGAACAGCGTCGGACGGTGGAAATCCGCGGCGCCCGACGCCGCGATGGTCAGATGCTCGGCCTTGCGCTGACTGATACCGCCGTCCGCCATGCCAGCCCCTCGGTATAGAGCGCGAATGCCGGGCCCGGCAAGGGGGCGTCGCCTTTTTTCAAGATATGTTGAACGCAGCGCGCGAACGGCCGGGAACCTCCCCGCCCGGGCGATGTCCACTCCTCATGCCGCTCACGCCGTCGAGATGGAACCTGTGGGGTCGAATGGCGCTGCCCCTGTTGGGTGCCGCCGCCTTCTTTGGGCCGTCGCTCGCCGCCTTCGCCACCTCGCGGCCGGTGGGCGAGATCGGGGCGGCGCCGCCGCCGATCCCCGTGATTCGCGTGCACCCATTCCTGGACGTTGGCGCCACCACCTGCGGCTGGGACGCGCCGGTTCACGACGGCCCGCACGAACGAACGGGGGTGCTCTCTCCTTCGGGACCGGTCGACGCACGAATGCTGGTCGCCGCCACCCGGTGTCTCCGAGCGTCGTCCGGCTTTCTCACTCTCTCGGTCTCCGTCGACGCGAAGGGGAAGGTCCGCGACGTCGAGGCCGACACGGGCGGAGACGAAGCTCTGGCCGACTGCGCGACGTCATTCGTCCGCGGCGGAGGGAGGTTCGAGACCCGCGGGCCGGGAACGCTCAAGATCGGCTACTACATGGGTCATCACCGCCCGTAACGGGCCGATTCGAGCCCACGCGATTTCTTGCCCTGACCTGAACGGGTGGATAGTATCGGGGCCATGGACCTGTCGCTGACGGCGGTGGCGATCGTCACGATCATCGGCGGCGGCGCGCTGGCAGGGTTGGCCTGGATGCTGGCGAGCGCGCGGGCACAGACGAGAGCCGAACGGTCGCTGCGCGAAGCGGAGACGCGGGCGAGCGCGGCGGCGGCGCGCGCGGAGGCGCTCGGCGACCAGGCACGCCAGGCAGAGGGTCGGGCCAATGGGCTCGAGGCGGCGTTGCGACAGGTCGAGAGCCAGCACGCGGTGGAGTCGGCGCGCGCCGAGGCGTTGGCGCGCAGCCTGGACGAGCAGCGCGCGCTGCTCGAGGCGGCGAAGGCGCAGCTCGGCGACACGTTTCAATCGCTGGCCGCGGAGGCGCTTCGCGCCAGCCAGGCCGACTTCCTGACGCTGGCGACCGAACGGTTCGGCGCCGTGCGGAAGGAGACCTCGGCCGAGCTCGAGACACGCCAGGTCGCGCAGCAAAAGGCGATCGAAGGGATGGTCGGACCGGTCCGAGCGTCGCTGGAGAAGATGGACGCGCAGGTGCGGGCGATGGAGCTGGAACGCGGAACGGCCTACGGCGCCATCCGCGAGCAGATGCAGACCATCGCCGCGACGCAAGAGAAGCTGCGCGACGCGACCGGGAGCCTGGTGACCGCGTTGAAGGCGCCGGCCGTGCGCGGGCGCTGGGGGGAGATTCAGCTGCGCCGGGTGGTCGAGCTGGCCGGGATGCTGGAGCACTGCGACTTCGAGGAGCAGGTCACCGTCGAGGGCGAGGAGGGACGCCTGCGCCCCGACATGGTGGTGAGGCTCCCGGGCGGACGCAACATCGTGGTCGACGCCAAGGCACCGCTCGGCGCCTATCTCGAGGCGCTCGAGACCAAGGACGACGAGGCGCGGAGCGCCAAGCTGCGGCAGCACGCGGCGCAGGTGCAGGCCCACATCCGCAAGCTGGCGGCGAAGAGCTACTGGGAGGGGTTCGTCGGCTCCACGGAGTTCGTGGTGATGTTCCTGCCGGGTGACTCCTTTTACAGCGTCGCGCTGGAGCAGATGCCGGGGCTCATCGAAGAGGGGGTGGCGCAGAAGGTGTTGCTGGCGACCCCGACGACGTTGCTCGGCCTCTTGCTCACCACGAGCTGCGGATGGCGCGAGGAGCGCCTGGCCGAAAACGCGCAGCGGATCAGCGACGAGGGGCGCGCGCTCCACCACCGGATCGCCACCGTGCTGGAGTACTTCGCCAGCCTCGGCAGCTCGCTCAACCAATCGGTCAAGCACTTCAACCAGGCGCTCGTCTCGTTCAACGGTCGGGTGACCGTTTCGGCGCGCCGTCTCGAAGAGCTCGACGCGCGCGGCAAGAAGGAGCTGGTCGAGATCGACGAGATCGACGTCCGCGCGGCCTCCGCCAAGCCACTCGAGCGAACCATCGAACGAACCGGCGAGCGCGCGCATGCGCTGCCGCAGACGTCGCTGGCGCTGGCGCTCGCCCCCAGCAACGACGGAACGTAGCGCGGGTGGACTTCGTCGAGCCGGCGCGCGCCTTCACGCTCGAGCTGGTCGGTGGACGCGGACACTACGAGCGGGTCGTGCGCGCGACGATGGAGGCGAAGCGCAGCGTCTGGATCGCCACCGCCAACCTCAAGGAGCTGATGGTCGAAGATCATCGGGCCGTCCCCGGACGCCGTCGCACGATGCGCACCGGCGCGCGTGCCGGCCGCGGCGCCTACCGCTCCATCCTCGACGTGTTCGACGACCTGGCCGGGCGGGGGGTCGAGCTGCGGATTCTGCACGCCGGCCCGCCGTCGCGCGCGTTTCGGGAGGCGCTGGCGCGCAGCCCGCGGCTCGGGCGCACGCTCGTGCTGCGCGCCTGTCCACGCGTGCACTTCAAGACCGTGATCGTCGACGGCGCTTTCGTCTACGTCGGCAGCGCCAACTGGACCGGCGCGGGCCTCGGCGCCAAGGGGGCCGGACGGCGGAACTTCGAGCTCGGGTTCGCCGGCTCGGACGACGGCCTCCTCGACCGTGCGCAGGAGATGCTCGACCGGATATGGCGCGGCGACGCCTGTCGCGGCTGCAAGCTCCGCGAGGTCTGCCCCGCCCCGCTCGACGGCGGCGCCGCGACCGCGCCCAAGCGTTCTTCGCGGTAACCCCGCGGTCTTGCGGCCGAGATGGCCATGCTTAGCTTCGACCCGTGGCATCGCAGCAGGTGGGGAACGAGGAGCGGGAAGGGATCGTGAGCCTCCTCCGAGAGACGGTCGACGGCCTTCGCATTCTGATCGCCGATCACATCAAGCTCGCGCGGATCGAGATGGTGGCCGACGCCAAGACCTACGGGCGCAGCGTCGCCGTCTTGGCGGTGGCAGGCTTGGTGCTGGCGATCGGCTACGTCTTCGCCTTGATCGCCGCGGCGCTCGGCCTGGCCCGAATCTTGGGGGCGCCGGTGGCGTTCGGCGCCGTAGCGGCGCTGCATCTGGTGGTGGGCGGGATCGCCGTCGCCTGGTCGGTGGGGAAGATGCGGCGCACGCGCCTGATGCACGACACGGTGGTCGAGGCCAAAGGCAGCATCAGCGCGCTGGCGCGGCCGCTGCAGGGACGGGCCTCGTGAGCGGGCGCGAGCTCGCCGAGGGCGGCGCGGGTGTCCGGGCCGCGAATGGTGCTGACGACGCTTTGGCCCGCGCCGAGTCCGACGTCGAGCGGGCACGCGAGCGCGTGGCGTCCTCGATGCTGGCTCTTCGCGACGAGATGGTGCGCAAGACCGACTGGCGAAGCTGGATTCGGCGCCAGCCGACGGCGTTTTTCGGTGCCGCGATCGCGCTCGGCTTCTGGCTGGGATATCGGCGGCGCTGACGATCGCCACAAAACTGAACGCGGAGGACAACCATGGAAATGGCGGAACAGATCGAATCGACCGTTCGAGAGGTCGGCGCCCGGGTGCGCCCGCAGCTGGACGACGCCAAGCGGCGCCTCACCTCGCTCAACAGCAGCGTCACCGGCTACATCAAAGAGAACCCGGGTCGATGTCTGATCGGCGCGATCGCGATCGGGTTCCTGGTCGGCAAGATCGCGCGCCGGGCATGAGGCGGATGGTGGTCATGGAAACTCCAGAACAGCACCCCAGCAACGGCCACAGCACCGAGCATTGGGTGAACGACTCGGCCCACAAGGCCTGGGATCGCACGCGCGGCGCCGTCTCCGAGCTGAAGCGCGCCGCCGCCATCGAGGAGCGTGTGAACCGGCACCCCTACGGGTCGGTCGCCGCCGCGCTGGGGATCGGGTACGTGCTGGGGGGCGGGATCTTCACGCCGCTCACCTCGCGGATCGTCGCGCTCGGGCTGCGCATCGGCGTCCGGCTGGCGGTCCTCCCGATGCTGAAGGACGAAATTTCTGTGCTCGCCGACGCGCTCGGCGGCGAGGGCGAAGGCAAGGGTCGGCGTGGCGGAAGGGCCGCGAAGCCGAGCGGCGAGCGTTAATTCCCAGGAGGACGAACGATGAACTTCAAGGATCTGCGCAATCTCGACAAGGACGATCTGCTCGGGCTCATGGGGCTCGAGACGAAACACTCGACGGCCGGCTACCTGGCCGGCACGCTGGGGACGTTCGGCGTCGGGTTGCTGGTCGGCGCGGGGATCGCGCTGTTGCTCGCACCTAAGCCGGGGCATGAGCTGCGCGAGGACATCCGCGACAAGCTCCACCGCGCCCCCAAAGACGAGCCGCTCTCCTCGACCCTCGGGGGCAACGAGACGCTGGGCGGCGTCGGCAAGACCTACTGACGAGACGACCGACCTGAGGGGTCCGCCGCCTCCCTGGGGGGGGCGGCGTGAAAATGGACGGGCCCACCGGGGGGTCTGATACTGGTCCGGCGGGAAGCTCGTATGCGCCGGGAGACCAAGACTTGGGCTGGGCGGCTGGTCGCCTCCGCGGTCGTGGCGTCTGTGCTGGCCTACCTGCCGTATCACCTTTACGCGCGGTCCGGGCTGGCCAAGACGGTCACCCTCGGGCGTGACCTGGCGACGCTGCGCGCGCGCAATGGCGAGCTCGCCGCCGAGAACGAGCGGCTGTCGCGCGAAGCGGAGGCGCTGCGCGGCGATCCGGCGGCCATCGAGCGGGTGGCGCGCGCGGACCTCGGCTGGGTGCGGCCCGGCGAGATCGTCGTCGATCTGGGGAAGCCGGCAGAATGAGGGCGCGCTTCTCCGAGCGGGTCGGCTATCAGGCGGGTCGGCTCGTGCGCGCCGTGCTGGCGTTCGCCGTCTGTGGCGCGTTCCTGCTCCTGTTCTGGCGCGGCTGGTTCCCCGACCTGCACCTGCCGGGCGCCGATCTGCGGCGTGTCGCCGCGGCGGCAGTGCTGACGGCGCTGCTGGTGTTCAAGATCTCCGCGCGCGTCCGCACCTCCGAGCGCCGCCGCACCCCTCGCCGGGAGGCGATCTCCGACGCGGAGCTCGGCCTCTTGCTCCTGACGACAGTCTATCTCCTGCTGGCGTTCTCGGGCGGCGTCACCTCGGCCGTCTATCCGCTCGTCTACGCGGTGGTCAGCTTCCTGGTCACCTTCCACCGGCTGTGGGTCGGCCTGCCGCTGGCGGCGGCGGCGGTCGGCTTCGAAGCGGTGCTCTCGTTCGGACCGACCGCCACCCCGGAAGCGGCCACTGCTTTTCCGGGGCACGTGGTCTTCATCGCGGTGTTCGCCCTGCTGAACGTGGTGTTTCTCCACGCCGAGGTGGCGCGGCAGCGGCGCGAGCGGCGGCGGCGCCTCGAGGGCGAGGTGGCGGCGATGAAGGAAGAGGCGCGGGACTTCCGCCTCATCTCCACTGCTCTCTCGTCCGAGAGCCGCGTGCGCACCCGCGCCGAGGAGCAGGAGAAACTGTCGCAGGGATCGATCCAGACGATCCACCAGCAGCTCTATTACAACCTGGCGCTGTTGCGCTCGGCGCTGGAGCTGCAGACCTGCGCGCTGCTCTGGCTCGACGAGACGGGCGAGCGGCTCAAGGTCAAGGAGCTGGCCACCGACTCGCCCCACGTCGCGGAGGGGGCGATCGCCGCCGGCGGCGGCGTTCTCGGCGCCATCCTCAAGGAGCGGCACCCGTTCGTGCTGGAGTCGCCGCGGCTGTCGCTGCTACCCTACTACGGCGGCCCGGCCACCGTCGGGGCCTTCGTCGGCGTGCCGGTCGTCGAGGGGCACGCGGCGCGCGGAATCCTGGTCGGCGATCGCGCCACCGACCGCAAGTTCGACGAGGCGGCCGTGGCGCTCATGACCAGCGCCGCCGAGCAGGTGGTGCGCGTCGTGCAATCGGAGCGCGTCTTCCAGGCCGTCGAGCGCTCCAAGCACGAGCACGAGCGGTTCTACCGGGCGTCGGCGGAGTTGAACCGGGCGCTGACCCTCGACGAGGTCTACGCCGCGGCCATCGCGGGTGCGCGCGGCGTCTGCGACTTCGACTTCGCGGCGGTCGCCACCTATGACACCCGCCGCGGCAGCCACACCATCCGCTGCGTGGTCGGCGAGGCGGCCGAGCACCTGCTCGGCACGACGCACAAGGATTCGTCGTCGATCGCCTCGATGGCGGCCAAGAACAAGCTGGCGTTGCCGGCCGGCGGCGAGTGGCGCGAGCGCGACGTGCCGGTCTTCTCGCACCCGATGCGGATCAAGGACTACGAGTCGTTGCTGGTGCTGCCGCTCCTGGTGAAGGACGAGGTGATCGGCACCTTCACCGTCGCCGCGCAGCGCCCCGGCGCCTTCCCCACCGACAAGCGCGAGATGCTGGGGGTGATCGCCAACCAGGTCGCCATCTCCATGGCCAACGCCCGGATGTACGAGATGGTCGAGGAGCAGGCGACCACCGACGGGCTCACCGGCCTCGTCAACCACCGGACGTTCCAGGAGCGGTTCGCGGCCATGCTGGGACGCGCCGAGCGGCGCAGCTTCGCCGTCTCCCTGCTGCTCACCGACATCGACCACTTCAAGAAGGTCAACGACACCTACGGCCACCCGACCGGCGACGAGGTGCTGCGGCGGGTGGCGGCCATCCTCAAGGCGAGCGCCCGCAAGATCGACATCGTCGCCCGCTACGGCGGTGAGGAGTTCGCCATCGTCCTCGAGGGGACCGACCGCGCGGGCGCCTTCCAGCTGGCCGAACGGATCCGCCAGGAAGTCGCCGCGCAGAGCTTCGCCTCGGCGCAGGGGGCCTTCCAGGCCACGCTGTCGATCGGCGTGGCCAGCTCTCCCGACGACGCGCGCGAGAAAGCGGAGATCATCGCCCGCGCCGACCAGTCGCTCTACGCCGCCAAGCACGGCGGCCGCAACCGCACCGTCTGCTTCGCCGAGATCGACCGCAAGCCCAAGCTGGCGGCCGCCAAGTAGCGGCTCGGACGCGTCCCTTCACGGACCAGCGGCGGGGCTTGTTCGCCGCAACCGACGAAGGCGAACAAACAGAAGGCGAACGACAGACGAAACGGCCGACACCGCCATCGTGCGATCACTTCCCCCACTATGTGGACATATATATTGACTGGTCATATCTTATGACCATGAAGACCATTGCGGCGGCGAAGTTCAAGGAGCAGTGCCTCTCGCTGCTCGATCACCTCGATTCAGAGGGGCTGGTCGTCACCAAGCACGGCAGGGCGGTCGCGCGCGTGCTTCCGATGGCCCGTGCCTCGGCCGATCTGATCGGCGCATTGCGGGGGCGCATCAAGGTCAAAGGCGACGTCACCTCGACCGGGCTGCGCTGGGACGCCGGTGATTAACCTCGACACCCACGTCCTGATCTTCGCCCTGGCCGGCACGGTGACGGAAAAAGAACGCCGGATCCTGGCCGCCAATCCCTGGAGCGTCTCCACCATCGTCTGGTGGGAGTTGGCCAAGCTGGGCCAGCTCGGTCGCATCGATCTCGATCTCGAGGACGGCGCCGTGGCGCGGCTGTTGTCGTCGCTGCACGTCTGGCCGCTCACGTTGGCCGTCGGGCTCCAGAGCACCCGCCTCGATTTCCGCGCCGATCCGGCCGACGAGCTCATCGCTGCGACCAGCGTCGTCCACAAGGTGCCGCTGCTGACGCGCGACCGACGGATCCGCGCTTCGCGGATCGTTCCCTTCGCCTGACCTCGCGGGCGGCGCGTTCCCTAAGCTCAGCCGACCAACGCCGGAAGGACCTCGTCGATCGGCGTGGTGACCTGGATGGCGCGGTCCCCCTTGGGCGTGATGAGGCCGGCGGAGAAGCCGGCGTACATCTCGGCGAAGGCCTCGGCGACGTCGGCGGGAACACCCGCCTGCTTCAGCGCGGCGACGTGGCCGGCGGCGGGAATGTCGACGACCGGCAGCGTCTTGCCCAAGAGCTTCCCCAGTTTTTCGGCGAGCTGGCGCGACGAGTACGCCGGCCCGATCAGGTCGACGACCTCGCTGCGCGCCGGCGGCGACCTCAGCACCTGGGCGGCGGCGTGGCCCACGTCCTGGGTGGCCACCTGGGGCGCCGGGATGTCGGCCGTCGGCAGGAAGTTGGGGAAGATCCCCGCCTGCTTGGCCGCCGCCACCGCGCCAGCGACGTTTTCCTGAAAGGAGCCGGCGCGGATCGCGACCAGCTTGGTGCCGGTCTCGCGGAACTTGTTCTCGGCGTAGTGCAGGCCCTTGATGGGGCCGTTCTTGTCGGCGCGATCGGCGCCGACCGAGGAGAGCATCACCACCAGCGGCACGCCGCCCTGCTTGATGCCGGCGGCCAGCGCGTCGGCGCTTTTGCGCTGAGCGCTGTACATGTCACCGGTCGCGTAGTGCGGCGGGATCAAGGTGAAGAACCCGTCGGCGTCCTTCACCGTCGACGCCACGAAGTCCGCGTCGTCGAGCGAGCCGACGGCGACCTTCGCGCCGCGCGACGACCACTCGGTCCCCTTCTTCGCGTCGCGCACGATCACCGTGACGGCGTCGCCGCCAGCGAGCAGATCTCGCGCGACGACCGAACCGACGTGCCCACTCACTCCAGCAACCACGAACTTCGACATAGGCGCCTCCTGTTTGCTCGGAATCTTGCCCATTCAAGATGCCGGGCGCCATGCGCCCGTCTCAACGAAGGCCGAAAAGGTTCATCGCGTCGAGCAGCAGGCCGGCTTTGCCGGCCGGAGCTCATCGCGGGAGGTTCGGAACCCTTCGAGGTTCCGAGTTACTTCGGCGGTGTCTTCACCTTCACGTCATTGGTAGTCTCGGGGACCAGCTTGCCGTCCTCGGTTGGACGAAAGCGGATCTCGGTCTTGACCTCGATCACCAGCTTGGCGAGCGCCTTGGCCAGCTCCTCGTGGAGATTGAGGTGCTCGAGCCAGTTCCGCATCTCGCCGGCGGCGACGCGCACGATGTCGTCCTTCGAACGGCTGGCGGCCCCGACACCGGCCGAGACCGCGCGCCGGACGAAGTCGGTGATGCCGGTGCGGTCCTCACTCCGTCCGGTGGGATCCTCATCGCCCAGTGGCTCCGGCGTGGCCGCTTCCTCGGCCGCGCCCTCGCTCTTCTTCCCGGCGTCCTCGCTCATCGGAGCAAGGTTACCGCGAAAGATGTTCGCCGGGGTGACGCGACGTCGCGGCCAATCTGGCGACATGGGGAGAGTATGATGCGCCGGTGTCGGGCCGCGCGCGTCTCTTCACCGCCTATTTCGTGACCACCCAGGTGGCGCTGTCGTATTTCGGCCTGGCGATCTCCCGCCGGTTTCGCCGCCCCGCCGCCATCGAACGGCTGACGCTGGAGAAACACCGCAAGAACGCGCGCCGGATCGAAGCCGCCATCATCAAGCTGCGCGGCCTCTTCATCAAGGTCGGACAGCTCATCAGCATCATGGCCAACGTGCTCCCCGACGCCTTTCGGGAAGAGCTGCAGCGGCTGCAGGATCAGGTGCCGCCCCGCCCGACCCGCGACATCGAGGCGCGCCTGCGCGAGGAGTTCGGCGGGCGGGCGCCGACCGAGGTGTTCGCGGAGTTCTCGCCCGAGCCGGTCGCCTCGGCGTCGATCGGCCAGGTCCACCGCGCGCGGCTGCCGTCGGGCGAGGCGGTCGCCGTCAAGGTCCAGTATCCCGACATCGAGGAGATCGTCCGCATCGACCTGCGGGCGCTGCAGCGGATCTTCGGCGTGCTCCGCTGGTTCATGCCCGACTACGGCTTCGACACCATCTACCGCGAGATCCGCGAGATGGTGCTGGCCGAGCTCGACTACCGGCTCGAGGCGGCCGCCATCCAGAAGATCTCGGCGAACTTCGCCGCCCGCCAGCCGCCCTCGACGCAGGTCCGATTTCCGCGGGTGATGGAGAAGTTCTCCACCTCCCGCGTGCTCACCACCGAGTGGATGGAGGGGTCCAAGGTCGCCGATCTCGAGCGCCTCGAGAGCCTCAAGGTCGACCGCCGTGCCGCCGCGCGCCTCTGCGTCGAGGCTTACTGCCAGCAGATCTTCATCGACGGCCTCTACCACGCCGATCCGCACCCGGGGAACCTGCTGGTGCAGACGCCCGCCACCCCCGGCGGGCTCCCCACCATCGTGTTTCTCGACTTCGGCGCCACCGCCACCGTCAGCGAGGCGATGCGGCGCGGGATGGTCTCCTTCATCCAGGGGGCGATCACGCGCGACACGGTCCGCATCGTCAACGCGATGAAGGAGATGGGGTTCATCTCGCTGCGCGCCGACCCCGAGGTGTTCGATCGGGTGGTGCAGTACTTCCACGACAAGATGCGGGTCCAGGTCTCGGCCGACGGCTTCTCGCTGAAGGATCTGAAGTTCGAGCCGGAGAAGAGCCTGGGGAGCCTGCTCGATCTGCGTGACCTCAACGTCAGCCTCTCCGACCTGCGCGACGCCTTCCACATCCCCAAGGAGTGGATCCTGCTGGAGCGGACGCTGCTCCTGCTGCTCGGCGTCTGCACCACGCTCGATCCGGAGATGAGCCCGGCCGCGATCATCGAGCCGTACCTCGAGCGGTTCCTGCTCGGCGAAAAGAAGCAGTGGTCGGAGATCGTGCTCGAGGCGTCGCGCGAGATGGCGCTCTCGGCGCTGTCGCTGCCGGGCGAGCTGCAGCGGTTCATGGACCGGACGGCGCGCGGCGAGATCGAGTTCGGCTTCCGCAACCTCGACGAGAACGCCCGCCTCATCTACCACGTCGGGCAGCAGATCCTCTGGGGGATGCTGGCGGCGACGGCGGCCGTGCTGGCCACCGTGTTCGACGGCCGCGGCCAGCGGCACGCCATGCTGGGCGCCGCCATCGCCGCCGGGGTGTGCGGCCTCCTGCTCATCCTCAACTGGTTTTCCGGTCACCCGCGCCGCCCCCGCGGGCGCCGCTGAGCTACCCCGTCGATTGACGGGGGCGTGCGCGCGGAATATCTAGAGGCCAGACTTCGGTTCGCCCCCCATGCGCCCCATCCTCGTCAGCATCCCGGCCAAGTTCCTTTTCTTCGTGGCCCTCGCGGGGGCGCTGGTGGTGTTCGTGCGGGAGCTGCTCCAGCGGCGCGCCGCCAAATCGGCCCCCTTCTCGTCGACGCCGCTCTATCTGCTCGTCGGCGCGGTCGCCATCTACGGAAAGCTCGGCGATTGGAGCTTCGGACATCCCTGGAAGCCAGTGCCGATTTATTCGTACGGGGTGATGCTGGGGACTTCGCTGGTGGTCGGCTGGTTCCTGGCCATGAAGTTCGCCACCGAGGATCAGATCGATCAGCAGGAGGCCGGCACGATCTACATGTGGACCGCGGTCTGGGCCATCATCGGCTCGCGCGTCCTCTGGTTCATCAACGTCCTCACCGACCCCACTCAACCCAACGTCTCATTCTTGGATCTGTTCAAGGTCTGGCAGGGCGGCCTGGTCGCTTACGGCGGGATGATCGGCGGATTCCTCGCCAGCTGGTATGGCTGCCACAAGCGGAAGATCCCGCTGCTCAAGTGGGCCGACGTCTCGGCCCCTTCTGTCGTTCTGGGAACGGGCATCACCCGCATCGGCTGCTTCCTCTTCGGGTGCGACTACGGCAAGGTGACAAATCTTCCCTGGGCCGTTCGCTTCCCCGGACGGAATCCTCTTGCGCCGTACGGCAGCCCGGCCTGGCAGCATCACCTCGAGATCGGCGGGTTGGCGAGGTCGGCGACGCAGTCACTGCCGGTGCATCCGACGCAGATCTACGAGTCGCTGGCCGGCCTCCTCCTCTTCGGTTTGCTGATTCTCATCCGGCGCCATCGAAGGTTCTCCGGGCAGGTGTTCCTGGGATGGGTCATCGGTTATGGGATCCTGCGCCCCCTCATCGAGATGTTCCGCGACGATCAGGACCGCGGAATCTACCCTTTGCCGTTCACGAACCTCTCGTTCTCGACGTCGCAGTACATCGGCGGGATCTCGGTCATCTTGGGGCTCGGGCTCCTCGTCTCCCTCGTGCGCCGTTACCGGCGCGATCCGGACAGCCTGCGGCTCTGGCTCACGCCGACACTGGCGACCGCGGGCGGCCCGAGCGCCGGCGCCCCCGCCGGCGGCAACCGCCCCGCCAACAAACGTCGCAAGCGGCGTTGAGCATGGGGCGGCGGACCGCGGCGACCGGCCTGCTGCTCCTCTGCTGCTTTTGCACGTCGGTGGCGCGCGCCGCGGATGCGCCGGCCACCGGCGACGCCCCGGCCGCCGCCACGCCACCCGCGCCGGCCGCGCCCGACCAGACGCAGGCGGCGGCCGCCCTGCGCGAGGCCCAGGAGGCCGAGGCGCAGGTGCTCGAGCTGCGGCACCAGATCGACACGCTCGAGCGCCAGCGCGCCGGTTACGACGACCTCCGTCACCGCCTCGATCAGATCGACGCGCGCCAGCAGGAGATCGATCGCCAGGCGGCCGCGACGCGCGACCAGAACCCGCCCGAGACGTCGGTGGTCCGGTTCCGCGACGGCGGCTTCGACATCCGCTCGCCCGACAACGGCTTCTATCTGCACCCGATGGTGCGCGTGCAGGCGATCTACACCGGCGCAGTCGCCAGCCCGGGGGCGATGGACCCGGCGCCGCCCGACCTCTCGGGGTTCTCGCTGGGGCGCGCGGAGATGATCCTGGAGGGGCACGTCGGAGGGCCTTTCTTCCAGTATCGGTTGCAGCTCGACGCAGCAGAGTCGCCCTCGCTCAAGGACGCCTACGTCGCCTGGCATCCACTCCGCATGCTCTCGGTCGAGGCGGGGCAGTTCAAGGTCCCCTATGGTCTGCAGCGGCAGTATTGGAAGGCGGAGCTGGAGTTCGTCGACATCTCGGCGCCGATGGCAGCCTTCTCGCTGGAGCGCGATCTGGGGCTGATGCTCGTGGGGCGCCTCCTGCCCGGACGCTTGACCGTGCAGGCCGCGCTGCTCAACGGCTCGGGCGCCAACGTCCCCAACGACAACATCGATCTGGCGTACGCCCTGCGCGTCGTCGCCACCCCGTTCGGACCGCTGCCGGTGTCGGAGGGGGACATCGACGGTCACGTCCGCCCGCTGCTCTCCCTCGGCGCAGCCGGGTACTACAGCCTGGTCCCGACCGACGTCGTCGCCCGCACCGGCGACCCCACGGCGGTGACCGACCTCGATGGCGACGGGCGCATCGACAACGTCGCCGTCTGGCAGGGCGGCCTCGAGCTGCGCGCGCTCTGGCGAGGTGCCGCGCTCCAGGCCGAGTGGTTTGGCCGCCTGGAGGATCCCGGAGCCGCGGGTCCCTCGCGCGAGTACTGGGGCGGCTACGTCCAGGGGAGCTACTTCCTGCTGCCGCATCGGCTGCAAGTCGCCGCGCGCGTGGGACACACCGATCTGCCGCTCTACGGCGCGACCGTCGAGCAGCGCCTGCTGGCGGGCACTTCCCAGAACGAACAGAGCGGCGTGGTGTCGAGCTACCTGCGCGGACACCGGGTCAAGGCGCAGCTGGAATACAGCCACCTCACCAGCGACGGGCAGACGGCGCCCGCCGTCCACCGGATGCAGGCGGCGGTGCAGGTCGGGTTCTAGCGGCCGATCGGTGGTATAAGGCAGCCGACTTCTGGACAGGAGACGGGGATGAGCCTGAAGCGGAGCCACACGAGCAGCAAAAGCGCTTTCGGCGGCAGCGACGCTGGCGCCAAGGTCGATCGCCAGGAGCTGTTCGACGAGCTCAAGCGGATGGCGGCGTCGAACGAAGCGTTCACCCCCGTCGACGTCGCGCTGTCGATCGGGTCGGGCGAGCCGCAGGTCTCGAAGGCGCTGCTCGGCCTCGCGGCCGAGGGCTACCTGGAGAAGGTCGACACCGGCAAGTACCGGGCGAGCGGCATGGCGGAGCTCGGACAGGCCGAGTTCCTCAAGGCGTTCGCGCGCGCGTCGCGCGTCGATTCCACCCGCCAGCGCGATCTCTCGGAGATCACCCGGCTCAAACAGAACAACGACATCATGAGGCAGCGGCTGCTCACGGCGATCGCCGAGCGCGACCACTACCTCGCCGCGCTCAAGAAGCACGGCATCGACCCCGGCCCGGCGCCGGTCGTGGCGGCGCCCGCCGCCGAGCCCGCCCCGGCGCCCGCCGCCTCTCGGCCGACGGCCGCCGCCAGCGGCGCGCCCGCGGGCTCCAACGACAGCGCTCCCGGTCCGGACGCGATGGCCGTCCCGTCGCCCGCCTCCGAGGAGGCGCCGTCGGGCCCCGGCGACGCCGGTGGGCACGAGGGCGCTCCCCCGACACACGAGGGCTGAGGCCCGGCTGGCGGCGTCATGCGGGTGACGCTGATCCGACACGCAGAGGCCGGGGACGACGCGCCCCGCGACGAGGCGCGGGCGCTCACCGGGCGGGGCCGCGAGGACGCACGCCGGCTGGGACGCGCCCTCGCCCGTCGTGGCGTGGAGTTTTCTCTCATCGTCACGAGCCCGCTCGTGCGCGCCGTCCAGACGGCCGAAATCGTCGCCGCGGAGGTGGCCTACCGCGACCGGATCGCGGTGACCGACCTGCTGATCCCCGAGGGGGCGCCGCCGCGCCTGCTGGCCTTTTTGAAGGCGACCGCGCGGCAGCTCGACATGGCGCCCTCGATCGCGCTCGTGGCGCACGAGCCGATCCTCTCGGCGCTGGCGGCTGCCCTCATCGGCAAGGCGCGCCACCCCCCGCTGCGCAAGACCGAAGCGCTGCGCATCCGCGTCGGCGCCGCCTCGAACGGAGATCCCACCGGAAAGGGGATCCTGCGCTGGCGCGTCGATGCCCGCGGTCGCCGGGAGCAGCTATGAGAAATCGGCCGCTTCGCTTAAAATAACCTGCTCCGAATGCCGGCCAAGAAAACCGGAGGGCCCGCCCCCTCGACGTTCAAGGACACGACGGAGACCAAGCCAGCGGTCCCGCCGGAGTCCGACCGCGAGCAGAAGCGCAATCTCGCCTACCTGGTGGTGCTGGCCGGGGTCAGCGCCGGCGAGATGTTCAAGCTGCAGGAGGACAAGACCGTGGTCGGCCGCGGACCGACGGTCGGCGTCCGGCTGAACGACGAAGGGGTCTCGCGCGAGCACTGTCAGTTCCTGCGCGAGGGGGAGAAGATCATCGTGGTCGACCTCGGCTCGACCAACGGCACCTTCTGCAACGGGATCAAGATCGACCGCAAGGAGCTGGCCGACGGCGACAAGATCATGGTCGGCTCTACGACGATCCTGAAGTTCACCTACCACGACTATCTGGACGAGGTGTTCCAGCGCCAGATGTACGAGTCGGCGCTGCGCGACGGCCTCACCAAGGTCTTCAACAAGAAGTACTTCACCGACTATCTGGAGAAGGAGTTCGCCTTCGCCGCGCGCCACAAGGGACCGCTGGCGCTCATCTTCCTGGACATCGATCACTTCAAGAAGATCAACGACACCCACGGCCACCCGGCGGGCGACTTCGTGCTGGCCGAGCTCTCGCAGATGATGGCGGAGCTCTTGCGCACCGAGGACGTGCTGGCCCGCTTCGGCGGCGAGGAGTTCACCATCCTCTGCCGCGGGTCGGACCAGGCGGGGGCCAAGATCGTCGCCGAGCGGCTGCGCGCCGCCGTCGAGGCGCGCAAGTTCACCTTCGGCGGCAAGGACATCCCGGTCACCATCAGCCTCGGCATCGCCGCCGTCCCCGAGAGCGGCGTCAGCGACCACGCCTCCTTCCTGGCCGCGGCCGACAAGGCGCTCTACGAGGCGAAGCGGAGCGGCCGCAACCGCGTCTGCCTTCACGGCTCCGAAAAGACGCCCAAGCCCGAGCCGCGCAAAGACAAGAGCTGATCGGTCGAGTGCAGCTCCCGGAGCGGGGATCGGCTCGCTCTTGGCGCCGCCCGCTCGTGACTAACGCAGCCGGGCCATCGCCAGCACCATGGCGACGCCGAGGCCGACCGCGCCGACGAGGTAGGGCGCGCGCGGATCGATCGCCGCGTAGAGCGCGCCGCCCACGATCGGCCCGAGCGCGCGCGCCAGCGCGGAGGCGGACTGCAGCGTCCCCAGCGTCATCCCCTGGGTCGTGGCGCTCGCGCGGCGGGAAGCGAACGCCGGCAGCGTCGGCGAGCAGAGCCCGCTGCCGAGCGCGATGAGCGCGGAGGCGACCAGCAGGCCGGCCTTTCCCGAGGCCCCGAAGAGCGGAGAGAAACCGAGGAGCGCGAACGCCAGCGCCTGGATGCCGAGGCCGCCCTGGATCAACCGCCCCTCGCCGAACCGGGGGACGAGCCGGGCCACCAGGCCGCCTTGGACCAGCGCGCTCACGATCCCCACCAGGCCGAACACCCGCCCGGTCCCGGCGTCCGACATCCCGAACCCGTCGGCGGTGAAGAGGCGGAAGGTCTGCTCCATGCCGGAGAACCAGAGGTAGAGCATGAAGTTGATGGCCACCGCGGCGCCGATGCCGGGAACGGAGATCGCGGCGCGAAAGGCGCCGAGATCGATCGGCGAGGCGCGACGCAACGATCGACCGCGCTTCTCCGGCGGCAGCGACTCCGGCAGGGTGCGAAACGCCAGCAGGAGGTTGATGATGGAGAGGCCGGCCGCCACCAGCGGCGGCAGCATCCCTTCGCGCCCGAAGGGATGGAACCGCGACAGCTCACCGCCAATGAAGGGGCCGAAGATGAAGCCGAGGCCGAAGGAGATCCCCACGATCGCCATCCCCCGCGCGCGCCGCTCGGGCGTGGTCACGTCGGCGATGTAGGCCTGCGCGACGGCGATGTTCGCGGTGGCGATGCCGCTCCAGATGCGCGCGACGAAGAGCCAGATCAAGGTCGGCGCGAAGCCGAGCGTCGCCATCCCGATCGCCGAGGCGGCGATGCTCCAGAGCAGCACCGGACGCCGCCCGACCCGATCGGAGAGCCGCCCCCAGATCGGGATGAACAGGAACTGCATGACCGAGAAGACCGCCCCCGGCAGCGTGGCCAGGAAGTCGCCGGCACCCAGACGCCGCGCGATCCCCGGGAGAAACGGAATCACCAGCCCGAAGCCGAGCAGGTCGAGAAAGACGGTGAGGAACAGCGTGCCGAGCGAGGCGTTGCGGATCCCTTTGCCGTCGGCGGCGGCCGGCACGGCGGCGGTCATCGGTTTCCGCCGGGGCAGGGAACGGCGCGGCTCATCGCCACCCGGGCGCGCTGCCACCAGACGCCGGTCTCGCGCCGCTCGGCGCGGCTGGCGAATTCGTACCGCCAATAGACGAGGCGCACGGCCGCGGGGTGCGGCGGGAGCGGTTGGCGAAACAGCGGCTGCACGGCCGCGGGATCCTCGCACATTCTCTCCACCAGCGTGGAGACGTAAGCTGGTTCGCGGCGGCGAAAAGCGAGCCCGTAGAACCAGAGCTGGAAGTCGACCCGCGGCTGGTGCGGCGCCACGAAGTCGGGCGCGCGCCGCGGATCGCCCGGCTTGTGCCAAAAATACTGCGGCGTCCAGGGAGCGCTCTCGTCGTCGGCGCGGGCCGCGTCGGTCCCGGCGGCCAGCGTCTGCAGCTCCGGCTCGATGCGCTCGCGCGTGATCGAGGCGAAGAGGTGGTAGCTGTTCACCAACCGAAATCGCCGATTGAGCTCGAAGAGGGGGGCGACGACCCCCAGCGCGCGCCCCGGCTCGGTGAACGCGTAGAGCGCGTCGGTGAGCGACACGAGCAGGAACAGCGCCGCGCCCGCGCGGCCAATCCAGCGCGCCTTGGTCACCGGCGTCGGCGGTGGATTTTCCTCGGCCTGTGCAGAAACGCGGCGCACCCGGAAAGCCAGCAGCCGCGTGACGCCGCGGCGGACCGCCGAGGGCACCAGCCGCGCCGCCTGCGCCCCGGCGCGAGCGACGTCGACGTCGTCGAGCAGAAAGACGCTCAGTGCCGCGGCGAGGTAGCAGAAAAAGCCGTAGTTGGCGGTAGCGGCGTTGCAGATCTGGAAGAACGAAAAGACGAACGCGGCGAAGAGGCGCGCCCGCCGTGGCCCGAAGATCAGGAACGGCACCCCGAGCTCGAGCAGCAGCGTGGCCCGGCTCTCGAGGTGGTGCCACCAAACCGGCAGATGGTACGCGGTGAACGCCAGCCAGGTCGGCAGCGGCGCCGTCTGGTAGTAGTAGGTCATCGCGCTGCCGTCCTGCCAGTCGCCGAGATCCGACTGCCACTTGGCGATGCCCGACTCGAAGTAGAGCTTGAACAGCACCACCCGGAACAGGAAGTGAACGAGCGGCGCCGGTCTGGTGGTCGGCAACAGGGCGGCCAGGAGGCCGCACTCGAGCAGCAGGTTGTCCCACTGGAACGAGAGGAAGTCGCGGCTCACGGTGGCGTACGAAAGGTAGAGCGCCGTCGAGAGCGCGAAGCAGAGCCGCGGCCACAGACCAAAGAGCGCCGCCAGCGCCAGCGCCGCGCCGACGATGGTGCCGCCGACCAGCACGCCGTCCGAGTGGAACCGCCAGAGGAGCGTCGGCAGCTCGAACGGCGAGACCCGCCCGTCGGCGCGCACGGCGTCCATGAATTCCCCCACCGGAAGCAGCCCGCGGCTGCCGATGAGGACCCGCACCTGACTGCCGAGCGACAGCCACGCCGCGAGCGAGATGAGCGCGCAGAGCCGGCTCCCGAGAGCTCCGACCGCGGCGCCCGATCCGAAGGTCCAGGGCGGCCAGCGCCGGGTCATGGTGTCGTCATGTTTTGGGGACGATCCGCCCCACGCCCCGCAGCGCCTCTCGCGCCGAGGCGACCGCCAGCGCGACGTCGGTCCCGGCGCCGAGGGGAAAATCCTCGCGCCGTCCGGTCAGCACCTCCAGCGTCGCGCGCACCGACCCGGCCAGCGCGCCGAGGTCGTAGCCCCCTTCGAGCAGCAGCACCAGCTTGCCGCCACAGACGCCGTCCGCGAGCTCGGCCAGCGCCGAGGCCATCGCCGCGAACCCGCGCTCGCTGACGACCATCTCGGCCAGTGGATCGCGCGCGTGCGCGTCGAACCCGGCCGAAACGACGATCAGATCGGGCGCGAAGGCGCGGCCGACCGGCAGCAACAGGTCGTGGAAGACGGCGCCGTAGTCGGCGTCGTCCTGGCCGGCGGGCAGCGGGCAGTTGACCGTCGCGCCCCGCCCGGCGCCGACGCCGATCTCCTCGGCCGCGCCGGTGCCCGGGTAAAACGGGTACTGGTGCACCGACGCGTAGAGGACGTCGTCGCGCGCGACGAAGATCTCCTGCGTCCCGTTGCCGTGGTGGACGTCCCAGTCGACGATGAGCACGCGCGCCGCCCCCGCGCGCCGGGCGGCCTCCGCCGCGACGGCCGCGTTGTTGATGAGGCAGAAGCCCATCGCCCCCGCCGGACGCGCGTGGTGACCGGGCGGCCGCACCATCGCGAAGGCGTTGGCCGCGCGCCCCTGCATCACCGCCTCCACCGCGCCGACCGCCGCGCCCGCCGCCAGCGTCGCCGCCTCCCAGCTGCCGGGCGAGACCGCGGTGTCGGGATCGAGCTCCGCGTACTCGCCCGCCAGCCGCGCCAGCCGCGCGCGATAGTCGGGGAGGTGGACCGCTTCGATCTCCGCATCGGTGGCGGCGCGCGGGGTCTCGATGCGGACGCCGTCGATCGGCGCCCGCCCGAGCTCGCCCATGATGGCGTCGAGCCGTGCGGGCGACTCGACGTGACCGGGGCCGGGATCGTGATCGAGAAACTTCGGATCGGTGAAGACGATTGTGTCCGGCCTGCCCGGCTTGCTCATGACGGCACCGCCGGAAGCTCGAAGCTGAACACGCTGCCGCCGCCGGGCGCGTCCCGCACCACCACCTCGCCGCCGTGGTCGCGCACGATCTCACGCACGAAGGCCAGCCCGAGCCCGGTCCCCTTCTCACGGGTGGTGAAGAACGGCGTGAAGATCTGCTCGCGCAGCTCGGTCGGCACGCCGGGCCCGTCGTCGCGCACCTCGATGCGCACGTCCCCTTGCACCCGCCGCGCCGCCAACTGGATGCGCCCGTTCCGGGCCGCGGTGGCGGCGTTGCGGGCCAGGTTCAAGAGCACCCGCCGAAGCTGCCCGGCGTCGGCGCGGACGCTGAGTCGCGCCGGAACGTCGACGGCGATCGCCGCGCCGCTCGACGCCCGGGTCAGCTCGCGCACCTCGTCGCAAAGCGGCGCCAGCTCGACCGATTCGAGGTTCGGGGGCGGACGGCGGGCGAACTCCAGGAACTCGTTCACCACGATCTTGAGGTGACCGACCTCGCGCTCGATGCGCTGAACCTCTTCCAGACGCTCCGGTTGCCCGCCGAGCGCGTCGCGCAAGAGGCCGGCGTAGAGCTCGAGGCCCCCGAGCGGATTGCGCACCTCGTGCGCGATGCCGGCCAGCATCATCTGCATCCTTTCGTCGCGCGCCTTGAGCGCGGCGCGGGTCTCCTCGAAGGTCTGCGCCAGAACGCCGATCTCGTCGCGCGTCTCGATCGGAACCGGGGCGTCGAGATCGCCGCGCCCCAAACGCGCCGCCGCCTGCGCGAGGCGCGTGACCGGACCGGAGATCCGGCGCGCCAGCCAGAGGGTCAACGCCAGCACGCCGATGGCGGCGGCGATCCCGGCCAGGATCATCGACCGGCGGAAGGCGGCCAGCACCGCCGGGTAGTCGGCGTTCCCTTCCACGGCGACCAGGCCGGCGACCTCGCCGGGCTCGCCGACGGCGGCGTAGGCGCGCTGGTAGGGGACGCCATCGTGCCCGACGAAGAGCGGCGAAGCGGCCGGCGCCCCGGCCACGGCGCGCGCGATCTCGGCGCGATCGGCCTCGAGATCGTAGGCCCGCGCGCCGAGCGCCAGCGCGCCCGCCGTGTCGCCGCGCGCGCCCAGCTCCGGCGTCACCGCGAGGACGCGCCGCACGCCGAGCCGCGCGCGCGCGGACTCCAGCCGCCGCCGGACGTTTGCATACGTGAGCGACGCCTCGTCGCCCGGTCCGATCGCGCGCAGCTGCTCGGGGAGGATCGTCGCCGCCGCCCCCGCCGCGGCCGTCTCCAGCCGCCGCGACAGCTCCCCCTCGAGCGCGCGCCGCGCCAGCTGGTGAGCGATGAAACCGAACACCAACAGCGCACCCACCGTCGGAACGATAGTCCCCACCAGGAGGCGTGCCAGCAGTCTTCGGGACGGCCGGGCGTCCATCGCGCCATTGTGCCGCCCAGGCGCGGGCGCGCCAAGCCGGGGCCGGGTCGGGATCCAGGAATGGGCTGCCACTTGGAAGATCTCGGAAAAAATTTGCGCTCGGCGCGACGAAGGAAAGCAGGCCCGGCACCTTGCTCCGCTGCCCTGAAATGCACACGGTCACGTCAATCGAGAGTGGTGTTTTCCTTTTTGGCCGGGAGGTTCGCAAATGGATACGAAATCGATGACCCGTAAGGAGTTCGTCACCCTGACGTTCACCCTGCTCGGCGGCGCCGCCACGGTGGCAGCCTGCAGCTCGAGCTCGAACAACAACGGCACCGGTGGAACCAACGGCTCCGCTGGAGCCACCGGCATTGGCGCCACCTGCGCCAACCCGCTGCCGGAGACACAGGTCGCCGACGCCACCGGTCACTTCCACACAGTGATGATTCAGGCCTCGCTCCTGGACGCCGCGACCGATCAGACGATCACCACCGGCCCAGCGACGCCCGACATGGACGGCGGCACGGTCTCGGCGCACATGCACATGGTGACGCTCACGGTCGCGAACCTGGCGACGCTGAAGGGCGGCGGCCAGGTCACGGTCACGTCGCAACCGGCTGGGCTCGGCCCCCACACGCACATGTACATGGTCAGCTGCGGGGCAGTGACCAGCACCGGTGGGACCAACGGCGCGGCGGGCACCAGCGGCGCCGCCGGCATCTCGGGCGCCGCCGGCGGCTCGGGCGCCGCCGGCATCTCGGGCGCCGCCGGCGCCTGATCGACCCGTCCGTCCGCTCCCTTCGACTGACCGCGTCGTTTCTCCCGGCGCGGCCGTCAAAGCGCCACCAAAACAGCGCCCAGGCCGGCTCGCAGAAAAATCGCGCGCCGGCTTGACTTACGGGCACCTTACGCTAAAAAATGCCCGCCTTCCGGTGCGGCGGATATTCTTGTGCCTTTAGTACCCAGGGAGAAGATCGACGACGTTCGTGACCGCACCAACATCGTCGATGTCGTCAAGCGCCATGTGGAGCTCAAGAGGGCGGGAACGGGGAGCTGGAAAGGGCTTTGCCCTTTTCACAGCGAGAAAACACCCTCGTTCACGGTCCACGAGCCGAGGCAATTCTTCCACTGCTTCGGCTGCGACGAAAAAGGTGATGCCATAAGCTTCCTCGTCAAGATCGAGCAGCGTCCTTTCATGGACGTGTTGACCGATTTGGCGGCGGCGGCGGGCGTCGATCTGGAGGTCAAGCCGCTCACGCCGGCCGAGCTCAAGGCGCGCAAGGAACGGGAATCCGAAGAAGAGCGGATGTACCGGGCGCTCGATCTGGCGACCTCCTTTTTCGAAGACCAGTACGCCTCGCCGGCGGGTGCCGCCGCGCGGGCCTACGTCGAGGGCCGGGGCATTGGTCCGGAAGTTCGCGAGCGTTTTCGTGTCGGCTACGCGCCGGGACGCTGGGATGGCCTGTCGTCGCATCTGACGGCGAAGAAGATCCCGGCCTCTGACCTCGAGCACCTCGGCCTCTGCGCGGTGAACGAGAGGGGCCGTTACGACTTCTTCCGCGATCGGATCATGTTGCCGGTGTTCGACCGCCAGAAGCGCGTCGTCGGCTTCGGCAGCCGTCTCCTCGATCCGGACGCCAAGGATCGCAAGTACGTCAACTCGCCGGAGTCACGCCTCTTCCATAAAAAGAAGCAGCTCTATGGTCTCCACGCGGCGCTCGAGGCGATCCGCAAGAGCGACACGATCATCATCGTCGAGGGGAACTTCGACGTCCTCGCGCTTCACCAGGCGGGGATCGAAGAGGCGGTCGCCCCCATGGGAACCGCCCTCACCGCGGAGCAGATCGGGGAGCTTCGACGGTTCGGCAAGCCGATCACGGTCGTGTTCGACGGCGACAGCGCCGGGCAGCGGGCGGCGCAGAAGTCGGTGCCGCTGTTCGTGGACGCCGAGGTCGACGGCCGCGTGGCGCGTCTGCCGGCCGGATTCGATCCCGACGACTTCGTGCGCCGCAGCGAAGACGGCGCCGCCGCCTTCCGCCGCATGGTCGACGGCGCGCGCCCGATGCTCGATCAGTTCATCCAGGACAGCGTCGAGGAGAGCAGCATCGAAGGGAAGCTGGCGACGCTGGAACGAGTCGCCGAGCTCCTGGTCCGGGTTCGGAACCAGACCAAGCGTGAGCTCTACGCCGGGCAGCTGGCCGGCGTGCTGGGGCTGACGAACCTCCAGGTGAAGCGCGCGCTGCAGGAGGCCGCGACGCGCGCCAACCGCACCAGCCACCCGGCGCTGAATCCGGCACCGAGCCTGGCGACGGACGCCGGTCCGGCCGCTCCCAACGCCAAGCCGGCGACGGTGCGACTGCCGCTGGAGGAGCTGCACGTCACCGTCCTTCTGGCGCGCTATCCAGAGCTGATGCGGCAGGCCGAGGCCGGCCGCGCCGGTGAGCTGCTGATTCACCCGACGCTGCGCCAGCTGCACCGCGCCACCGCGGCGATGGTCGCCGAGACCGGGAAGCTGGACGTGCCGACCTGGCTGGACGCCGCGCCCGCCGATCACCGGCCCGTGCTGGCGGCGGCCTTCATGGACGAAAGCCTGACCAAGGTTCCCGACCCGGCTGGCCTCCTGCGCAAGCTTTCGACACGGCTCGAGCTTTTGCGGGTAGAAGCCGAGACCGAGATGAACACACGCCTGCAACGAGAGGCGCACGGGCGCGGTGACGAAGCGACCCTGCGCGCGCTGTCGATTCGCAGCATCGAGCTTAGTAAAACCAAGAAAGGGCTGCAAGCAGCCCTGCAGAGGCCCTGAGAGATATGGAACACGACACCTTCGACAACGAATCCGACAACGACGACGTGGACGAGGAGGAGGTACCGCGTACCCCGCGGGCCCCCAAGCCGGCGAAAAACGGCACCTCCGCCGCCCCCAAGAAATCGTCCTCCGCCAGCAAGGAGAGCGAGAAGAAGAAGCGCGAGCTCATCACGATGGGGAAGGCCAAGGGCTTTTTGACCTACGACGAGGTCAACGAGCACATGCCGGAAAACATCGTGTCGTCCGACCAGATGGACGACTGGCTGTCGGCCTTCTCGGGCGAGGGGATCGAGATCGTCGACTCGTCGTCGAAGGTCAAGATCCAGAAGGGCGAGGCCGCCGAGGCCGAGAGCGACGAGGACGAGGAGGAGGAAGCCGCCGCGGCCGCCGCCAAGAAGGAAGAGGCCGAGGAAGAGGAAGACGCCGACGGCTACTCGAAGACCAACGACCCGGTGCGCATGTACCTGCGCAAGATGGGGTCGGTGTCGCTGCTCACCCGCGAGGGCGAGGTGGAGATCGCCAAGCGGATCGAGGACGGCGAGCGGCGCGTGCTGCAGGTCGTGCTCAACTCGTCGGTCGCCATCGAGGAGATCCTCAACCTCGGCGACAAGCTGCGGAAGCAGAAGATTCGCGTCAAGGAGGTGGTCAAGGACGCCGACGAAGAGGACGCCGAGTTCGACGAGCAGTGGCACATCGAGCGCGTCTGCAAGGTGATCGACAAGATTCGCCGGCTCTGGAAGGAGCAGGAGAAGGTCGTCGAGAAGCTGGACGCCAAGGCGGTCTCGGAGCCGACGCGCAAGAAGTACAAGAAGCAGATCACGGATCTCAAGCAGGAGATCCTCGATGCGCTTCAGGAGATGCGCTTCAACAAGAAGCAGATCGACAAGATCGTGCTGAAGTTGAAGGAGCTGGTCGAGCGGATCGATCAGGCCAACCGCGAGATCATCGGCTGCGAGCACAAGTCGGGGCTGTCGATCAAGGAGCTGCAGCGGACGCTGCGCGAGATCCGGTCGTCTCCCCTGCGGCAGAGGGCCATCGCCAAGAAGCTCGGCATCCGCCCCGACGAGATCGAGGAGATGTCGCTGGTCATCACCAACGCGCGCAAGAAGGTCAAGCGCGTCGAGGAAGAGGCCAAGCTGACCGAGCACGTCCTGCGCGACACGGTCAACGAGATCCAGGACGGCGAGCGGATGGCCGAGAAGGCCAAGGCCGAGCTGGTGGAGGCCAACCTGCGCCTGGTGGTCTCCATCGCCAAGAAGTACACCAACCGCGGGCTGCAGTTCCTCGACCTGATTCAGGAGGGGAACATCGGCCTCATGAAGGCGGTCGACAAGTTCGAGTACAAGCGCGGCTACAAGTTCTCGACCTACGCCACCTGGTGGATCCGGCAGGCGATCACCCGCGCCATCGCCGATCAGGCCCGGACCATCCGCATCCCGGTCCACATGATCGAGACGATCAACAAGCTCATCCGCACCAGCCGCTACCTGGTGCAGGAGCTGGGGCGCGAGCCGACGCCCGAAGAGATCGCCGAAAAGATGGAGCTGCCGTTAGACAAGGTCCGCAAGGTCCTCAAGATCGCCAAGGAGCCGATCTCGCTGGAGACGCCGATCGGCGAGGAAGAGGACTCGCACCTCGGCGACTTCATCGAGGACAAGAGCGTCATCTCGCCGGCCGACGCGGTCATCTCCATGAACCTGGCCGAGCAGACCCGCAAGGTGCTGGCCACGCTCACGCCGCGCGAGGAGAAGGTGCTGCGCATGCGCTTCGGCATCGGCGAGAAGTCCGACCACACGCTGGAAGAGGTGGGGCAGGACTTCGAGGTGACGCGCGAGCGCATCCGCCAGATCGAGGCCAAGGCGCTCCGCAAGCTGCGCCACCCGTCGCGCAGCAAACGCCTGAAGTCCTTCATGGAGGGCTGACCCCTGCCCGGACGGTTCGCCGTCAAGATCGACGCAGGGAAAGAGCGGATCGTCGAGCTGGGCGAGGCCGCGGCGAAGCCGCGCGTCGACGGGGTGGAGGTCGACGTCGAGGTCGTCGAGGCTGAGCGCGGCGTCTGGGTCTTGCGCCGCGACGGCGAGCAGACAATCGCCTCGGTCGACCCCGCTGGCTCCGGCGGCAGCGTCAAGATGACGGTCGAAATTCGGCGGCCGGGCGCCGATCCGCTGGTCCTCGCCGCCGAGGTGACCGACGCGCGGCGGGCGAAGATCGCCGTGCCGGCGCGCGCCGGCCACGACGCGGCGCCGGTCATCGTGCGCTCGCCGATCCCCGGGCGGGTGGTCAAGATCCTGGTCAAGGCCGACGACGCCGTGAAGGCCGGTCAGACGATCGTCGTCCTCGAGGCGATGAAGATGGAGAACGAGCTCCGCGCGCCGCGCGCCGGGCGTGTGACGACGGTCCGCTGCGCGGAGGGGACCGCGGTCGAAGCGGGACAGGATCTCGTCACCATCGTGTAATCTCACGGGCGATGCTCGCGGCTGCCGTTCTGGCTACCTGGTGGGCGCAAGCCGAGCCGGCGCCGGCGGGGGCGGCGCCGTCGCAGTCGGCGGCCCCGCTGGTCGTCGCGCCACCGCCCACGCCGCCGCCGCCGTTCGACAAACAGGCCACCGTGTTCGCCGGGGTGAGCCGCCGGCTCGGTCCCGAGGGCAAGCGCGTCGCCCCACTCGACGGTCCCTCGCTGGGCGGCGACTTCGCGCGCCGCTATCTCGCCTTCGCCGGCTTCGACCTCGACCTCGGGTTGACCTTCCTCTACGACCAGTTCGAGGACGGCGCGCTCGCCGCGACCAGCGTCTCCCAGACCAGCTTCGCGCTCACGCAGACCGTCGGCTGGCGGTGGCGCCGGCTGCGTCCGTACGTCCAGCTCGGCGGCGGATTCACCATCGCCTACCTCTCCGTCCCGACCGGATCCCTCGACGTCGCGCAACCGCTCGGGCGCGGCACGGTGGGCCTCGACGTCGCCATCACCCGCGACATCGGCGTCACCGTGCGCGCCGCCTACACTCTGCTCTTCACCCGACCGACGCTCACCACCGAAGCGAGCGCGACCGCCGGCGCCATGACCTACTCGGCCCTCGGCGATCTGTTCGACGCCGATCTCGGCGTGGTGTTTCAGTTCTGATCCCGATGGGCCGCCGCACGCTCACCCTCTGCTTGCTCCTCGTTCCGGCCGTCGGGCTGGGCGCGCTCGGCCTCCTGCTGGTCGCCGGCGCGCCCGCGCGCCCTGGCGCCGCCGGGGTCGGCGCGCCGGCCCACTTCGCGGCCCGGCAACTGGTCGGACTGGCGGTCGGCGCGGTGCTGGGCGGGCTGGCGGCCCGCCTCGGGACGCGCCGCTGGTTCGCCGCCGCGCCGGTCGTTTTTCTGGCGGCCCTGGTCCTCACGCTGGCGGTGTTCGCTCCCGGCATCGGCGTCCGCGCGGCGGGGGCGCGCCGCTGGGTCCACCTCGGGGCACTCTCCGGCGGCCCGGCGCCGTTCCTGGTCGGCGCCGTGGCGCTGCTGGTCGCGGCGGCGCGCGAACCGCGCGCGCGCGCCTTTGCGACGGCCGGCGCGCTCTTGGCGGTGCTGGCCCTGGTCGTCGAGCCCGACTTCTCGGCGGCGGCGATCGCGCTCGCGGTGGCGTTCGCCGCGCTGGCGGGCGGCGGCGTCGCCGGCCGGCGCCTCCTGCCGGCGGCGGGCCTGCTGCTCATCGCGCTCGCCGTCGGCGCGACGCGCTTCGGGTACGTCGACAACCGGATCCGCGGCTTCTTGGCGCCGCAGAGCGACCGCCGCGGCAAGGGGTTCGAGGTCCTGGCGCTCGCCCACGCCAACGCCGCCGGCGCCTCGCACGGCGTGGGGCTCGGCCACGGCAGCGCGCGGCACCGGCTGTCGTCGCCCGCCAGCGACTACGCCTTCGCCGTGGTCGGCGAGGAGCTGGGGCGCACCGGTGCCTTGGCCGTCGTCGCCGCCTGGCTGGCCATCGGCGCTGGGGTGGTGCTGGCCGCGCGATCACCGGCGGCGCGCCTCGATCCGGCCGCGCGCGCCCTGGCGGCCGGCCTGGGGACGGCGCTCGGGGCCCCGGTCGCGCTCCACATCGCGGTCTGTCGGGGGTGGCTCCCG